>JBJKPR010000020.1:0-22644 GCA_046706185.1 Candidatus Sysuiplasmataceae archaeon | reverse complement strand
TTTCCTTGTCATACATCTTACGCCTGGCCAATTCCTTCTGCAGCTTCTCGCTGACCTGTATTGTCGTAGGCATTTGCAGCCACTATACCACACTATAAAATGCCATAGTATTTATGGTTTGCGCATCAGAATGGAAGGAATTCCAGAGTGTCTTCTGAGAATGTTTAGTATTCCCTCAATACTTCAAGCAAATCCCGCCCGGTCCATGCCCTGCTGTCTTGGGAAATGTTTGTCAAGTAATTTGGCAGGACGCCCTCAACGAGAATGAAACACTGGGTTGTCGGCTTGGTCCTGCGTGCTATTCCGCGCGTTGTCTTGCCAGTCTGATGCATGGCTATCCTCCACACAAGTGGTGCGGAAATCTCGAACGTTATATTGCAAGATCGTGTTCAGGCTGATATGCGGGCTGACCGGCACCTTTACCCCTTCCTGAAACCATCGAAGGGTGAATATAGCCTCGCTCCAAGCCTGTCTATGTGGCTCCTGGCCCCGTCATCCAGGTTACCGAAGACGTCAAACCTCGTTATTTTCGATATTCCCAGCATCCTGTTCAGAACGTTGCCCACTGCAGTGAGATGGGGGACGAGCGCAGAGCCGTCCGGGTACACTTCTATGAGCCCGCATCTGCTCCCGTCCTCGCTGAAATACCATTCGTAGGTCCTTACACCCGATTTGTCCCTGGCGACGGCAATGGCCTCCTCGACAAGACGCTTGAACTCATCTGTCTTTCCAGGCGCTATGGACCACACTATCGAGTACATTATCTCGCTGGAAGAATAATCCTGCCTATCCTGCACCGTTTACTGTAACGGAGCCAGACATATCTACTCTTCGCATTTCGAAGCTTTCCCGTTTCGACCGCTCAGCAGGGCAACATGACCCACCCATGGATGATGTCGCACGCTGGTGTCTTTCAAGTTCTTGCAGCATGATACTCCTTTGAGGTACGATCCGATTGGCAGACTTCATTCATAAAGCGGGTGTCTCATATATTCGGTGTCCGGTATAATTAGAACTGCCAGATTACCTTGCCTTGGGAGCGGGTAGCATACAGGTACTGAGCAAGAGTATAGGCAGCACTTCTTCAAAGCACAGGCTGATGAAAGCATTCGTCATGCGGACTGTCGGAGAAGTGGGTATGACTGAAAAGATAATCCCATCGGTCGGCCCAGATGACGCGCTTGTCAAGACGACAGCGGCGATGATATGCACCTCCGACTCGCACACTGTCCGTGGTTCTCTTGGGCAGAGAGTCAACATTACCCTTGGACACGAGGCTGTTGGCGTAGTGAGCGAAGTCGGCGCAAACGTGAGACACTTCAAGCCTGGAGACAGGGTGGTAGTGGGGGCAATAACTCCTGACTGGTCAGACCCTGCCTCCCAGTCTGGCCACCCTTCACAATCTGGAGCACCTCTCGGCGGCTGGAAATTCTCAAATACAAAGGACGGTGTCTTCGCAGAGTATTTTCACGTCAACCAGGCAGATGCGAACATGGCGTTGATACCAGACGATGTATCGGACGAGGCCGCAGTCTACTGCGCTGACATGATGTCGACGGGCTTTATGGGTGCCGAGAATGCCCATATCCCTGTCGGCGGCACAGTAGCTGTTTTCGGGGAGGGGCCTGTCGGTCTTATGGCAACCGCTGCTGCCAGGATTCTTGGAGCAGGGCTGGTTATTGGCGTTGAGATTGTCCCGAAAAGAATGCAGCTTGCACAGTCTTACGGTGCAGACCTCGTGGTGGATTTCTCAAAGGAAAACCCCGTGAGGAAGATACTGGAGTTGACGGAAGGGGAAGGAGTCGACTCATCAATCGAGGCCATAGGGTCAGACGTTGCATTCCAGAACTGCATTAAGGTAACAAAGCCCGGGGGATTCATATCCTGCATCGGATACCACGAGGAGGGGGAGTTTGTTCACATTCCTCGAATGGACTGGGGAGTGGGGATGGCTGAGAAGACCATAGTTACCGGTCTCTGCCCCGGAGGGAGACTCAGAATGGAGAGGTTGCTGAGGCTGCTTGAGATGAAAAGGATCGATCCCACAAAACTCACGACACACACCTTCAGCTTTGATCAGATGGAGAGGGCATTTGAGGTAATGGACAAGAAACTCGAAGATGTGGTGAAGGTTCTTATTGAGTTTCCCTGAAGTTTCAGGCTGTCAAAGGGTCCTTTATGCGACCTGAACGGCAACGGTCACAATATTATAATGACCTGATTATGCAGACAGTGACATGGCTGGAAAACGATCAAACCACATTTACGCTGAGCTGGCTCCGTATTATGACATGGTATATGAATGGAAAGACTACTCTGCAGAGGCTGATTTCATCAAGAACCTGATCTCTCAAAGGAAACTTTCTGACGGAAATGAACTGCTCGACGTAGGCTGCGGGACAGGGAAGCACATAAGAATGATGACAGACAGCTTCAGATGCACCGGCCTGGATTTGTCTCGGGAAATGCTGAAAGTCGCCAGGAAGAATGTCAGGGATGCCACCTTTGTTCAGGGGAATATGATCGATTTCTCCCTCAAGAGCAGGTTCGACGTCATACTCTGTCTTTTCAGCGCAATCGCATACACCAGGACTGATGAGAACCTGAAGAAGGCGCTGAAGAACTTTGCACGGCATCTGAAGCCCGGTGGCATTGTAGTAATACAGCCGTGGATAACGAAATCAAGATGGAAGAAGGGCCACATGCATCTGGAGACGTTTGACTCGGATGATGTCAAGATTGCCAGGGTCTCCTACAGCAACGGTGATGCAAGAGTCTCGAAACTCCGCATGGAGTACCTTGTTGCTGAGCGGGGAAAGGGGATAAGACACTTCGTTGAAGAGGATGAGCTGCCTTACTTCGACAGGCGGAAGTATGAGCGGTTGATGAAAGAGGAGGGGCTTTCTGCTGAGTTTATCGCACACTCGCTTTTCAGGAACAGGGGCCTGCTCGTGGGCGTCAAGGGCTGATTGGCGGTGCAGTCGGCTCTAGCCCGACTAAACGAATGCATGGCATTACGCGACTGGTCGTTATTTGGAACTGTTTTTAAACTAGAAGCAAATCAGGCATTGTGAACAGCGAACAGAAGGCAGTCACAGCACTCAGCATTCTGGTACTCGTCGAGTACACTCTCGGTGGGCTTGTCACCTTCAGCGACCCCTCTGACACCGGCTTTCAGCTTCTGTCGTTTACAGCATCCTGGCCCGGCATTCTCCCCACTGTCCACAGATTATTTGCTGTCATCCTCATTGTATTGTGGATTCCGCTCTCCCTGCCGCTTCGCGGTTCCAGGGCCCTCATTCTCTCACACATGACGCTTGGTCTGATTGTGATCCAGGCCATAATAGGCATCTTCATTCCGGTCACTGCCGGCAGCCAGCTTAACAGCTACATCATTATAATCCATTTCAGCGTCAGCGCACTGATAATCGCGGCTGTCGGGTTCACTGCGGTACGTGCATGGCTCGGGACTGGCCCGGGCGGGACCCAAAGAGTGCATACGCCGCCAGAAGGGCAGTAACAAGCATGAGCACGCCGGCGTTTCCCTCGTGCAGTACGACGTTCAGTGGATGGTCCGCACTGTATATCGTGACGCCGCCGAGAATGCTCTGAACCAGAAGCAGCACTGTCGATACTACTGAAAGGAGCCTCAGATGCCTTGCATCATCACCCTTCCTGAATACGAAAAGCAGGTTGAGAAGGAACACAACGACAAGCACAAGCGCCCAGAACCTGTGTATCTGTTCGAGGACACCGGGCCACGTGAACACGACGATGTTGTACGGGAAATCGTTGTTGGAAGGATCTAGGAAAACCACCAGGGAGGCTATCAGGAGTTCCACCCAGGTCACAGCCATTACCGCAATGCCAGTCACCTTGTACGATTCCATGCTTCCCTGCCTGCACTAATTTCTCCTGTATTTTACCGTTACTGCGTTTCCAGCTCGAGAACAGCCGCAGGGCTCCCGGTCTGTTTCCCTGCATGCCTATCCGAGTGAAGAAAGGAAGCTCTCAACCCCATCAATTCCGTGCCCTATGTCCGCGATATTACCGGAAAATGAGATCCTCAGGTGTCCTTCACCTTCGCTTCCGAACGCCGCCCCCGGCAGGACTGCAATGCCGTAGAGTTCAAGCAGCTTCTTGGCACATTCTGAAGATGTAATCTCTGCATCGTATGAAGGGAACGCGTAGAACGCGCCATCTATGTCGTTGATGTGTAGGCCCTCCGTGTTCCTCAGCCTGCCCAGAATGAAATCTCTCTTTGCCCTGAATTGTTCCCTGAACAGCCTGACCTCCTCGTCGCAGTTGTCGAGTGCGAATTCGGCTGCCTTCTGTATGAAAGGGGGGGAGCAGGTGTAGATATGCTCAACCAACCTTACCATCTGTTTCAGTATTTCTGCCCGGGCAACCACATACCCGCCCCGCCATCCAGTCATCGAGTAACTCTTCGAGAGGCTGAAAAGAGATACGACACTCTCCGGTTCGGCCTCGAAGCTTCCCGCAGAGACGTGCTCCTTTTCATAGATGAGGTCTTCGTATGCCTCATCGCTGATCAGCAGCGAGCCGCTATCGGCGCATGCTTCGTATATGCTCCTCAGCTCATTACGTGAAAACACTCTTCCTGTCGGGTTACAAGGATCGTTGACCATTACAGCGGCGGTCCTCTTGCTCACTTCTGCAATCAGCCCCTCAACGTCTGGTGTGAAGCCGTCTGTCGTTCCGTAGTAATGGACATCCAGGCCCGCGAGGAGTGCAGGCTCCCTGTAGAAGAAGCCCGGGTTCGGCAGTAGCACCTCCCTTCTCCCTTCCCTGTTGGCCGCCATTAACGCTGCGTAGATTGACATTTTCGTAGTCATGAAGGCGCAGTTGTCAGGACTGCACTCTATTCCATTCTTTCTCCCGACCTTGTTTGAAATTGCCATCCTGACAGAAGGAATTCCAGCCGCAGATGTGTAATGCGTCTCGCCATCCTTCATGCTCCTGCATGCAGCTTCGATTATCCGGTCTGGTGTCCTGTACATCGGTTCCCCCACTGCAAGCGATATCACCCTTTCACCTTTCTCGACCTTCTCGAGTATCAGGTTGATGATTTCGAACGTGTCCGAGTCCGGCAGGTCTGCAAGCCTCATATTACACCGTTATCTGACCTGTATTGTAAAACTTACTTCAATATGCTTCCGGCCGGTGCTTTACCCCTCTCCCTACGATCACCATTTTCCAGGGAATCAGTTTGGCTTCCTTGTCGCCAGCCTGTTTATTGTTTCGGTGAGGAGGAGTAACTCCTTCGTCGGGTTGTTCTCCCTGGAGAGAAATGCGCTGTCCTTCAGTTTCACGACCTCATCCCTCACCATTTCGTTGAATGCGTCGCACAGAATCACCAGAGGGATGCAGTTTCCTTCAGACCTAAGCCTGCGCAGGGTCTTGACGCAATCCACGTCTCCTTTCCTGCAGCCAATGACGACTACATCGACTCCACCGCCAACTAGACGTTTCATACCATCCATCAACGACTGAGCAACGTCCACCTTCATGTCAGTCGTCATCTCGAGCAGCAGCTTGATTGGTTCAAGAGGCGTCGCCTCCTCGTCGATGTAGAGCACGCTAATCATACGATCACGAGAAAGGATGTCAGAAGGTATAATCTGGCTTATTTGACAAGTTTGAAATTTGATACCCACATCCCAATCCGCGAAATCCCTGCTCGGCGAGATTGCAACGCAGCTTCTCGTTCCGCAGTTCACGCAATTGTAGCACTCTGCTCCCTTACGCCTCCAAATCCCTCTGCAAATGCCATCGCCACAGTCCAGACATCTATCGCGGCTATCCCGATTGCCTCGATAACCGCAGTTGATGGCCATCGGACAGAAAGAGCGACAGCAGGAAAAATAACGCCCACCAGGAGAATAAACAGGCCATATCCTGTTTTTCTCTCCATCATCAGGCCTGCCCCCCAGGCGAGAATGGCCAGCAGTGACTGAATGAAGAACCAATAGGAAACGAACAGGTGCGGGTAGGTCCCTTCATGAAAGTAGCCTATGAGGATCAGAAAGATACCTGATATGAGAAAAAAGGCACTCCCTGCCGTCTCGGTCCTGTTGATAGAGATGACGGAAAGCGCCCATGAGTATATGCAGATGACTGCGCCAGCCGCGATCATTCCGTAGTTGAAAACCCAGGGCGCTTGCGAAGCTGGACCACCAAGGTCGCTGAATGCATTCCTGGTGAACGCGAACCAAGGATTCAGCCAGGCTGCGATCGCTATGATCGCCCAGGCGTATGCTACCCCTGCCAAACCGAGCCGGAATGCAATCCTTGCTGCCCTGTATGACACACCACCGGCCAAGAAATCACCAGTCCATTAGCGATGTACGCATCGCAGGAACTAAGCGTTTTCGGCGTCGCCTTCTTCCATGGCAGGCGTGTCCGTCACGTTTGCCGCCTTTCTGACCTCAAAGGAAAGGGCAAGAGCGGATATGGATGCAGTCCAAAGTATGTAGTAACCCATGTTCTGCGATAGGAGGCTGGACAGAGACAAATTGCCAGTCAGGTAAGGCCCAATTGTGATCACTGTCATTCCGGAGATGCCGAGGACGCCGGATCCCATTGGAAATGCACCCAGTATGCCGGCAACTATGAGAAGAACTCCGGCGACTATGGTGATGAGAGTAGATTCAATTGCAGCGGTGCTCTGTTCCCGCTGCACCTGGGGAAGACCAACTGTGGCGTTTGAAAAAGCGCTGTAGAGCGTGGACCCGTGTGGGATATAGCCCGGAATTGCACCGAACGGAATAAGGAATGCAGCAAGGAGTATTACAACGCCCGCCGCAGAACCAGCCACCCTGCCTGCATGCAAATCTTCCACTACCAGTTTCACTGTCAGAATCTAGCTGCCTCTTATTAAGCGATCGTGTTCTGATTATCAAGGATGGTCAGACTGTTAATTCAGGCGGGCAGGAGCCGCATCAATATCGATATCGATATCGCTATATATGGGTTGAGCCGTAGTCACAAAGCATGAGGCAGGCCGGCTTCCAGTATCAGTGGAGAAAGGGGCTGATAGGCATATGCGCCCTGAACATGATGTCTGTCAAGCCAGTCTACGGTAACAGGGTCGCCGAAGAGCTCTATGAGCTGAGCGATCGACAGTGGAAGCCGGGTGCCGGGGCGATATATCCGGCACTCCACAAGCTGGTGAAGGACAGGCTCGCTGTTTCAAGAAAAGAAGGTGGCAGGACACTCTATTCCATAACGGGAAAGGGCCGCTCCTTTCTCGAGGGCATCCGGAGGGAAGCGGCGTCGGGGCAGAGGTACGGTGTGGACTTCGGAAGAGTGTGGCTCAGCATCGTTGGGTCGGAGAACGCTTCAGACATGCTCCTCAGAAGGCTGAAGATGAACCTGTCCGCCATAGAGTCCGTCCTCGACGGGAGACAGTTAACGCTCCCCGAGGGCGAGTCTGAGTACCTGCTAAACCAGTCGATTGGCGAACTCAGGCGAGTTATAGGAAGGCTGGAGGCGAGGCGGAAGTCTGTTGATGTCTCAGGCAGCGGTTCAAGTGCGGTGAAGGATGCCCAGGGCACAAGGGTGTGAACGGTATGATGGAAAGCGGTAAGCAGGCCGAGTTGCAGCTGCACAATGGAAGAAGTGTCATAATGAAAGTGGATGGGCTGACAAAGGTATTTGAAAACAAGCTGAAGGCAGTGGATTCTGTATCTTTCGAGGTATATGAGGGGGAGATATTCGGTTTCCTGGGTCCAAACGGGGCTGGAAAAAGCACAACGATCAAAATGCTTACAACTCTCCTGAAGCCCACCTCCGGTGATGCGATCATCTGCGGCCACGATCTAAGGAGAAATCCGGATGAGGTCAGGTGGTCCGTCGGGGTCGTTCCCCAGGAGTACACTGCCGATGAGGACATGACGGGTCTGGAAAACGTGCTTCTATTCGCCGACCTCTACGGCATTCCGGGCGAGATCGCCAGGAAGAGGGCTGCCGACCTTCTCCGTCTTGTGAATCTGCAGGATGCCGCAAACAGAAGAGTTTCCACATATTCCGGAGGAATGCGCCGGCGTCTTGAACTGGCGTGCGGGCTGATCAATCATCCGAAGATGCTGTTTCTGGACGAGCCGACGCTTGGTCTGGACGTTCAGACGCGTGCCGCTGTTTGGGAGTACATCCGGCTGCTGAAGGAGGAGTTTCACATGACTCTTTTCATGACCACCCATTATCTTGAAGAGGCGGACGGCCTCTGCGACAGGGTCAGCATCATAGACCACGGCCGGATAATCAAGATAGGAACGACTGCAGAACTCAAGGCGAGCGTGGGTGGAGATGCAATAGAGCTGGGGGTGATGGAAAAGGACGTTGACCTGACATCCATCATTGCGGGCACTGACAGGGTGACATCTGTCGTGAGGGAAGCAGACCACTACAGGATCAAGGCAGCGATAGGGGAGGAAGCGGCCCCGGCGATAATTGATGCAGTCAGGTCAGCAGGGTACCATGTTATGAGAATATCCCTTACGAAGCCAACGCTTGACGAAGTCTACCTCGAATACACTGGGAGGAAGCTAAGGGATGAGGAGGGTGGGCCGATGGACATAAGGTCGCAGCGCAGGACAATGAGCCGGGCAAGGTCGTGATATGAATGGCCGAAAATATCAGCCGGACTGTTCGCGTGCGTCGCCTGAGGGAAGAGGGTGAGGGAGAAGTCAGGCTCAACAAGGGAGTGATGCACGGTCTATGGGGCCTGACCAACAGGGAGCTGAAGAAGTGGTACAAGGTCCCGATGCTCCTTTTCATGTCGATCATACAGCCTATCATATGGCTTGGTCTGTTTGGGAAGGCAATGGACTTTGGAGCCCTCTTTACTGGCTCAAGTTTCAACATTCCTGGTCTGAACATACCCAAATCGGTCCTGGACCAGCTGTCGAACCAGATCATGCTCAGTACGTTCGGCACCACTGACTATTTTTCCTTCCTGGCTGTTGGCATGACATCGTTCATAGTGCTATTCACAGCAATGTTCTCAGGCATGTCCATAGTCTGGGACAGGAGGTTCGGGTTTCTGGACAAACTGCTCAGCACGCCTGTGGCCCGCGGTAACATCGTTATGGCAAAGGTCTTCTCAAGCGTCGTACGATCACTTGCCCAGGCCGCAATAGTGCTTGTCGTGGCTGTCATACTGGGCATGAATACAGGCAGCATCAGTGCTGCAGGACTCGCGGGAACATTCGCTGCGCTCTTCCTGATGGCTATGGGGCTTTCAGCCCTCTTTCTCATGATAGCGCTGAGGTCAACCGACTGGCAGACACAGATGGCGGTCATGAACCTTCTCAACCTTCCCCTGCTCTTTGCAAGCAATGCTCTTTTCCCTTCGAAGCTCATGCCGAGCTGGCTCCAGTATGTGGTGGAGGTAAACCCGGTCAGTTACGCCACCGATGCGGGAAGGCAGCTGCTTCTCGGCTCCGCCGGGTTTGCTTCACTCGGGTTCGACTTCATCTTCCTGGCGGCATTCGCAGCGATCTTCTCTGCCGTTGGTATATTCCTGTCCTGGCGTTACCTGTCAAGGTAATGTAGGCCGCGAGCGCACTGCTTGCCGTCAGACAAACCCTTTTTCGGTCAATTTGAAAACCATGTTTTCGGAGACGCGGCTGCTCCCGACCAGGTATGCAACGCTCGATGCCGCGATAGCCACTACGATCAGGGCACCGATCAGTGAAACCACAGAGATTATTGCCATCACCGAGAGTATCAGTATGGGCCCAAGAGACAGCATCTGTTTCAGGTTCTGCTGTCCTGTCATTATTTCGGTGTCCACGATCTGGTTGACTGACAGCCTTGAGCTGAAGTATATTGTCACCACAGGAGACAACGGGACAGTTATGCCCATGAAAATAAGCGCGTTCAGGGCGCCGGAGTAGTGGTAGAACATGAGCACCACGTCCGAAGCAATGAATGGTGCCATGATAACGTACATCTGCATTATCTTCGAAATGGACAGGCTTCTCCAGTAAAGCCTGATCGGCATGGAGACGAATGCAAGCCACGCCCTTTCATGGGAGAGCACCTCCTGGGCGAAGAGTATTGACGCGAAGATGCCTATGTAGATCGAGCCAAGGAGCATCGTAAGGTTCACAGGACCGCTGTTTCCCTCTCTCAGAGCGAGGAACAGGTAGATGAAGGCCAGAAAGGGTGCCGGAAGAAGCAGGTAGTAGAGCCTTATCCTGGATATTCGGACGCTCACGCTTCCGCCGATGCCGAACCTGCCTGTCAGGCTGAGTTCCGACATGTGGTGTGCGTATATCGCCTCCACCGGCGTCTTTCCCTCGAACCTTTCAGGCTTCCTGAACTCACCGCCAGACCTTCTAGCTGTAGTCTTGAGAAACCCTATCTCTATGTCAGAAAGTTGCCTTATGGCAAAGATGTTGAACGGTATGTTGAGTGCAACGACTATGGCCGTCCCGGCTGTCATGTTTCCCATGAATATGGACGTGAAAGAGTAGTTGAAACCGAGAATGGGCAGCACCGCCCAAAGTCCGAGGCAGCCAGCAAGAAGTGCCTTCTGCCTTGTTTCAAGCTTGAACGATATGATGCTCAGCGAGGTCACCAGCAGGGCCAGCAGCGCTATGTTCACTGCCATCAGCCCCTTCTCCATCAGCCCGCCCGAAACGTAGGGAAGGACATAGCCGACTGCAAACAGGAAGGAAATCCCAGTCGCCATGAACTGCATGAGGTACAGGCTGATGACAAGCTCCTTCCTGTTGAGAGGGAGGGTGAAGAGGTAGTCGAGGTCGGACTTCATCAGAGCGACACCGCCGAGGAAGACCATGAACACAGTAAGGAAGATGAGGATGCCGACGAGGTAGTAGTTGAAGAAGGAGTTGGGAGACTCGACGCTGCTGTACACCGTGCCCATCACTATGGAATACCCAAGGAAGACGAAGATGAATGCGACAAGAGGCTTGGAGAACCTTGTCACTATCAGGAACCTGACGAGCTTACCCAACACCCGTCATCAGCCTCACAACAACATTCTCAATAGACTCGTTGGGCTGTGCCTGCGACTGCAGTTCTCCCATGCTTCCACTCCAGACCATGCGCCCCCTGGCAATAACGATCGCACCGTCTGTCAGCCTTTCGGCTATGGACATTATGTGCGTGGACACAAGAACTGTCGCGTTCAGCTGTTCAAGCATGCGGACAACCTTCTCCTGGGTAGGTATGTCCAGGTAGTTCAGCGGTTCGTCCAGCAGTATGACCTTTGGCTGGTGTATTATTGCAAGTGCAACCGCCAGCTTCTGCCTGTTTCCACGTGACAGCTTCCCGACCTTCGACCTTTCGTACTCCGAAAGTGAGAGCTGGTCCAGCAGGTACGCAATTCTTTCGTGCAGGCTGTCCACTCCACGAAGCGCCCCCACGTACTCCAGGTTTTCCCTGACGCTAAGTGTTGCGTAGGGCGATGCATCCTCTGGCAGGTATCCCAGAAGCCTCTTCGCCTCTATAGATGTGGGGTCGTGCCCCATAACGCTTATGCTGCCAGAGTCAGGCTTCAGCAGTCCAACAAGGAGCTTCAGCGTCGTGCTCTTCCCAGCACCGTTGGGACCGATGAGCGCGTATTTTTCACCAACCGGTATGTCAATGCTCAGGCCGTCAAGTGCCAGTGTGCTGCCGTATGCCTTTCTTATGTCATGCAGGTAAATGCAGCTGTTACCTGAAGCCCGCTCATTTTCATGGGTCTCCAACACGCTCCTTTACTATCCAACAACTAAGCCTTATTAGTTGTGGTAATCTGTTTCAGCGCAGGAATGTTCCACGAACGCCGCTGAAGGCGAACTCGCATGCGCGGGACCGTGAGCAGCCCGAGCAGCTGACCTCTGAGGGCATTGGCCGTATCCTCCCTTCCGCCATTTCAGTCAGTGCCGCATCAAGCTCCTGCTCGAACGAATTCAGTGCCTCCTCCCCCGCCGCGATTTCCCATGTCCGTTCCGGAGCATCGAGCGAAAAGCACACAAGCCTGAACCTGCGGAAAGGTCTGAGACGTCTCAGCGCCATTGCATACAGCATAAGCTGATTCTTGTACTCCTGCCTGTGGGGGGCTGTATCTCCTGTTTTGTAGTCCACCACAAGCGCTTCCTCCCCCGCTCCTGCCCAGAGGTCAACTTTGCCCTTGATTGTGTGCACTCCGTGGCGGAGCATGAACATCGACTCCCGTCTGAGCGTTCCCGCATTCTCCGCCGCCGCTGCCTCCCGCCCGTAGGAAGATGTCGTGAACCTGATGGCAGTCTCGATTGCGTCTGATGTCTTCCCGAATATCAGTCCTGCATTAGACGGTGCGGCATTCCTCCTGTAATCGTATGATTCAAGCACCTCGTGGACTGCTCCGCCCCTCTCTTTGGCATCAGGCGCCTCACCTGCCTGCGCAGGCGAGGTTACTGTCGAGGACAGTTTCTTTCTGTAAGGACATACCATGAAATCGGCCATGTCGGTGACGTTCACCCTCAGTGCCGGTTCAGGCGCCCGCTCAGAGTGCATCCTGAACTTTATCTCCTGTCTCCCATCCACTGCAGCTGCAATCGGTGCTGGTGCAGACGCCGCTTCTCTTATGAATTTCAGCCTTAAACCAGAAGGCAGAAGGTTGATTTCCCGTCCGTCGTACTGCGGCAGAAGCGGTGACAAGAGACAGTTCCAGCTTCTGTCGTTCTTTCTCTCCGTCCTGAAACTTGATATGTATAGGAACTGCTGTGCCCTGGTGAGGGAGACGTAGAATATCCTTCTGTCCTCCTTTTCCGCCTGTGCGCTTCTCCTGGCAGACGCATTTCTGTTCATGCGCTCGATGCACTCCCTGACGGGCCCGGTGGAGCGCCTCGGCACTCCGGGCACGATTCCGAGTTCTTCATCGTAGAACGTCTCTCTCCTTTCAGCCTGGCCGCCTCTGGAGCTGTCTGCGACGAACACGACAGGGAACTCGAGCCCCTTGCTGGCATGGACAGTCATGATCCTGACTGCATTGCTCTTCTCGTCGTTCATGGGATATTCGGGCTCCCCCCTGCCCTCCTCTGCCCGCCTTCGTAGCCTTCGCACAATCTCCAGCAGCCCTGCGGGCTGATCCTTCTCCATGCCCCTGACCATGTCCAGCAGCTTGAGTATGTTCGCATACGCCTGCTTTCCCTCTTTTGAAGACAGATAGACAAGGTCCAGCCTTGTCCTGGCGATTACATCCGAGAGAAGACGGTGAGTGAAGCCGTTCCTCCCCCTGGCACTCTGCTCGTCAAGAGAAACGAACAGCTGGAGTTTTCTCCTGTCCTCTCCCCCTGTTTCAGCCAGTGTCATGGCCAAGTCAAACCTGTTGACAGAAAGTCTGAGCAGAAGGTCATCGCTGCATCCGAATATCGGCGACCTCAGCGCTGAAAAGGTGTAAAAGTTGTCTGATGGTTGAGCCAGATGGCTCATGTAATTCAGCATGTCCATCACTTCCCTCTTCTCGAAGAACGACTCGCTTTGCACGTGTATGTAAGGAATGCCGTGCTCCCTGAGCTTCCTCTCGTATGTCCAGATCGGTGATCTGGACCTGAAGAGTATCGCTATGTCCCTGAGGCAGATGCTTCTGTAGTTCTTCTTCTCCTTGTCATAGACAGCAGTACCGGATGAAACAAGCCTCTTCACCTCGTCGCAAATAAGCGATGCCTCGTTTGCCCTCCTTTCAGATATGTCTGCCCCTCCGGGGAGAATAATGCGAACAGCAGGATCAGTGCCGTCGTACATCGCTTTGTTTGCATGTCTCATGGGGGTGTATCCGCCTGCGTCGTCCCCGAAGACAGCCGGGAAGATTGTGTTGAAAAACGATATCAGCTCAGGAGTGCTCCTGTAATTGTCGCTCAGCTGAAGCACTCCGCCTGTGCCGAGCCTGAGTATCTCCCTCTCGACCGCCTCCATGATGGAAGGATCGGCATTTCTCCACTCGTAGATTGACTGCCTGAGGTCTCCGACAAACGCGCACCTCTCCCCTGCTGATATCATCGAGATAATTTCGTACTGCAGCCTGTCTGTGTCCTGAAACTCATCCACCATGATGTAGGAGTACTTCTCCCTGTAATGCTCCCTTATGTCCGGATGCTCCTTCAGGAGAATGTAGGTGTAGTACAGGACATCGTCGAAGGAAAGGGTTCCTTTCGTCCTCTTCCTTTTCTCGAATTCATTCCAGAACAGGACGAGGTATCTTCCCAGGACATGAGCGACTCTGGATGCAAAGTCCAGAGCCTCCCCTGCGCTGCTGATCCCGGCGTCACCTCCATGAGCAGCCGAGGCAGAAAAATCCGAGAGCTTCTTTCTGCCATCTGCAAGAGAAGTCTCAAGCTCCCGGGCAGTCATGCCTCTCACCCTCGCCGAAGCATATATCCTTAACAGGGCCTGCCTGAAACAGCTCCCACCGTTTCCGTCATAGCCATATGCGGATATGACTTCACGAAGCTCGCTGTCAGTCCCAAAATGGTCTGAGACGATGCCATCTATTGACTCATGGGCCTCTTCCATGATACTGTTCTCATCCGCTATTTCGTATGCAGGATTGATCGACAGTTCCACGAGATGCGATGCCAGAATCGCGTTGCAGAACGAATGTATTGTCGAAATGCTGTCAGTCAGCAGCGCCCGTACATCATTGTCGCACCTTCTGAAAAGGGATTTCTTCAGGTTATAGGCCGCTTCGTTGGTGAATGTGATTGCCAGTATGCGCTCGAACGGGTTTGCAGCATCCTTCATGCCACTCACAAGGGACGCGTATGCCTCCACGAGTGTCAACGTCTTTCCGCTGCCAGCTCCAGCCCTTGCGACAACATTCTTCCCTGCAACTATCGATGAAACAACCGCCTCCTGTTCTAGTGTGAGCTCGGGCGCCCCCCGTTCCCCCTTCATGCCCTCTGCCCTCCGTATCTGCACACGGAAAAATAGTTGCAGTAGGTGCACTCTCCCTCCTTAGGCTGGACAGCGAAATCGCATGCGCGAATTCTGTCCGCAACAGAGACGATCTCCTCCCTGTAGCGAGTGAGCTCTGCCATGAAAGAGTCCTCGTCTTTGACTGAGAAATAACTCCTTCTCCTTTCAGGAATGGGGAAAAGCGCACCTATCTCGTTTCTGTTGACAATCCCGGCCCTGTCAGGCACACCATCAGACTTCAGCAGCATGTAGTAGAAGGCGCCGGCTAGCCTCTTTCCCTCAACATCGGTCAGATAGAGGGAGTAGAGCGGTATTCCAAAGTCAAGCAGCTTTTCACCCGCCCTGAAGTATCTTTTCGTGAGGCTCTCCGGGTTCCCCGACTTGTAGTCGTAGACCACGAGGCCGCCGCCCTCGCTGCCCGTTGTTTCGACCCTGTCTATTACCCCGCGGAACCTGTGTGGCCCTATCCTGAACTCCTTCTGACCGTTATATCCGAACCTCTCCTCCAAACCTGCAATCTCTCCCTTCATCCGGCCCTCGGAAATAATCTCCCGTTCCATGAAGGCAGCAAGTGACTCCTTCACCTCTGCCACGTGAATGTTGAAAATCAACCTCATCCTTTCCATGCCTCCGTATAGCTCAGAGAAGTAATCGTCGGCACACTTCTCCATCTCCCTCCTCATCTCCTCCCTCTCCGCACTTCTGATGAAGGCAAGGCTATGGCTCGAGTAGAACCTCCTCAGTATTTCGTGCATCTGCGATCCTCTGTCCATCGGGTTCAGCGGTGGAAGGATCTGGTTTGCCGAGAGGATTCTGGTGGCCACATACCTGAAAGGACACTTGGAATACTCCGTCAAGTCAGTGGCTGAAAGAGTTCTTCCTTTCACAAGATTCCCAATATCGCCATCTCTGAAAGTCCATTCCAGGGGGTCGGAATCAGCGAGCTGCTTCCTTTCAAGCACGCTGTCGAATTCTCTTACAAACTGTCCGGGCGCTGATTCCAGCAGCCCCTCAGGCACTGCCCCTTCTGAGATGACGCCTGCCCTGAGCCTGTCAGTTTCGGAAGCAGTCCAGACAGTGCCCATATCCGGATAGAATGAGGAAAAACTCAGGCTCTCTTTCTCAATTCTGCTGATCAGGTCCTCCTTCCCAGTCACTTTTTCGATCTTCTGCAGCACAAACCCGGATGGGAGCAGTCTTCTCCCTTCCTCATTGCTGTAGACATATGAGAATGTGATTTGGCCAGAGGAGGAGAGGGCCAGGTCGAAGGTGTGTCCCTCGATTGAGTTTCTCGTGTCAGAGGAACTCCTGAGCTGGGAAGTGCTGCGTGAAATGGCATCAATAACGCGCGGCCCAAGAAACATGCCTTCCCCGATTACTTCTGGAAAGACTTCCTCGCTCATTCCCACCATGAAAATGTGTTTGAACTTCCTGAAGTATATCAGGCCGGCATCTGTGACAAGAATGCTGTCTGCGGACTCAGTGCCGTCTTCATACGAGCCGGAGGATGCAAATTCTCTTACCATCTCAACGAACTGATGAAGGCTGACCTTCCTGCCACCGAAGACTGCCTCGGCAGCGTACGAGAGTGATGAGAACCGGCCAATGCCCTCCACAAGCTTCGAACCTGCATTATATTCTTCATCTGAAAGCAGGACAGGGTGAGCCATTTCCAATAACCTGAGTGCAAAACCGGTCCACTCCTCCAGGGTCTTTCCGCCAGTTGACACTTTCCTTATGTCATCAAGCCACTCTGACAGAACAGTCCCTCCTTGCAGCTGTATGGAAGCGAGCTCACGTATTCCCTCCTCCAGCGGAAGCTCTTCCGGAAGGTGTGCAATAGAAACTTCTATCTTCCTCAGACTTTCTATTGAGACAGGGAAGAAGTCGTGTCCCATGAGTTTCATCACCTTCTTTTTCGTTAGCTCCCCGTCTGCAAGGTCAAGAGCGAGCAACAGGAATGAACAGAGCCTCAGTGTTCCGTATCTCTTCCTTCCTCCCCCATCCACCCTGAGACTGTATTCAGGGAAGATTTCGGCAATTTCATCCTCATACTCGGCGATGGATCTCGCCACAACAGCAACTTCAGACTGCCTTACCCCATGATCTTCCATTTCTTCGATAATTCTCCGTGCTACCTCTCTGATTTCCCTTCGCCTGTCGGGGGCACCGAATATGAGATATCTGCCGCCTGACGGGACCGGCTCATCCTGCGCTATCCTTTCCGCAGAGAGCGAGCGGATCATGGACTCTACCGAATGCCTGCCAAGATCTGAAGGATCGAAGATGATTGTAACGTCGATGACGGAGGCTATCGAGCGTATGAGTTTCAGAAGAACACTGTCGGCAAACACCATGCCTGCAACGAATATTCTCCGTATGCCACGATTCTTCAGGCAGGATGCATGGCTGGATGCCTCGAACGACAGGAGATGTCTATCGTAGAATCCACACTCAGAAAGTGACTTCATTCTGCTTTCGTAAGACTGCGCGTACTCACCAAGCACAGCAGTTCTGAGCACCTCTGAACTGCTCAGCTCCTGCACGCCCTCTAGCAGTTCTCTCGCTGCCCTTCCTGAACAGAGGATACTCGGCCATATTGATTCGAATTCACCAAGCAGTGTGTCCGAGAAAGCGGTGTCCAGCTTGAATTTGACAGGACTGCCAGCAAGCCCTTCCACTATGTCCTCAGATATTAGCCTGACCAGGTAATGTGGAAGAACCACCGGTCTGAGCCCCTTTTCCTCCTCTACGATCCTTGACGACAGCTCTTCGAAGGTCATGAACAAGGAAGAGTCGACAGCACCGTTCTTCTCTAGCACCAGCTCCCTCACCTGGGAAAGTGCAACAGCATCAGGAAGGATGAACAACGTCCCCTGCCCGTCTGCCTGCGAGTAAGCATTGTTTATGACAAGAATCGGATCTCCGAACATGTATTGTATGCGCGTCTCCATCTGGTTTACCGCCGGTACTTGTGCCCTTTTCGATGCGTTGTCTGGTACGCGCTCCTAAGCAGGAGTGACCATGTTTTTAACTTTATTACTGGCTGGTCGCAAACGCTCTCACACTGCGCTCTGCGCGGCTACCGCCGGAAAGTGCCCTGACTGGGCGGCATAAAGTAATGCGTCTGAACTCAAATGACTGTCCCTGCGCCCTTCTTCTTCGCCTTTTCGTACACATATCTGGCAGTAACAAGATCCTCTAGCCCTATACCGAGAGACTTGAATATAGTCCTGTCAGTTGTGGCATCGGGGTTATGCTTCAGTGAACCGGCCAGCACCTGCCATGCTTCGTTCACGTAATCCTGCCTGAACTTGCCTGGTTCGAGTGCCCTTACTATGTCCCCTGATTCGACCAAAGCCTGTTTTAGCGAATCCACCACTACTGTCTTGGCAGAGCAAACAGTGGTGGTCTCCAGTTCGGCAGCCTCAATCTTATTGGCGCCAATTGCGTTTATGTGGCAGTCCTGCGGGACATGCGCGTCAGCTATGACAGGTTCCCTGGAGGTCGTCGCGGTAATGAGAATGTCAAACCGACCGAACGCGGAAGAAGACTCAACCGCCTCTGCATTTAGGTCGAATTTCCTTGCGATCATGGCTGCAAATTCTCTGGCCTTTTCTGCCGATCTGCCACTCACCATCACTCTGTCCAGGCTCCTGACGCGACTCACAGCCTCGATCTGTGTTTCGGCCTGGTAACCTGTGCCAACACAGGCTAGGACTGACGAATCTTTCCTTGCAAGCATATCTGTCATGACGCCGGATGCTGCGCCTGTCCTGAGCTGGCCAAGCCTGCTAGCTTCGACGATGCACACTGGCTTCGTGTCCTCAACAGAAAAGAGCAGCACAAGGAAACTTGCATCCATCCTGTTCCCGTAATATGCCTTGAGCCCTGAAAGGCCTATGCTATCTGCAGTCACAGGCAGTATGTTAAGCGACCCCTGCTTCGTCCTGACCCTGCTGCGCGGAATGGCGTCTACTTTACCCTCCGCCTGAAGTTCAAAACCAGTTCTCACCTGCTCAATGGTCTCGTCCATTGTGAGAAGCTCCTCCACATCCTTTTCAGTAAGATACAATGGCATTTCAGCACCTTTACTTTGACTTGAGGTTGGTGTCTTTCTTGTTTCCGACGTCATGCAAAGCTGACCGTCCCATCTGATCCCTAAGTGCATACAGGGCCTGTCTGCTGAACTTGTTGGAATCAACGCTTCTGAAGGGCTTCGTTACAGTGCCGTCCCTGTCTATCACGAAGGCATATTTCCTGGGCTTCTTCATGATCAGCCCTTCCATTGCCCCGTATTTCCTGAAAAGTGCAGCCGATGGGTCAGGAAAGATCGGATAGTTCAACTGATGTTCATCATGAAACTTCTGGACCGTCTGGCTGTCTGAGTGAACTGCGACTATGATCGATGCCTTGAGTGCCAGGAATTCGTTAAAGTCATCCCTGAAATTGTCCACTATATCGGACGCATCACTGTGACTTATGTCAGGTAGGAACACCAGCACTGCCGGGCCCGACTGCACGACTGTTCCAAGGTTTGCAATCGTACCATCTCCAGAAGTCAGGCTGAAGTCTGGCGCCTTTTCCCCTTTAATCGGTGCTTTGATAATATCACCCCAATTGAGGGTGTTCGAAATCCATGCTCCAGTTTATACCTATCGTTGCCACTCGGGGTGGGGGGCAGGCTGCAGCAGTATTGGGCCCGTGCTGCTGCTCTCACCATGGACCGGAGGGCGACAGCTGCACCGATTCCGCCCGCGGGAGCTGTTTTGGGTGGATTCGGGGCTGGGCCCGCGTTTTTCAGCTACCGGTCTTTTTATCTCACAGCCGAGCTGCCTCCAAGAGATCCTGCATTTTTGTCGCCCGGAAGAGCAATTCTAGATCCTTCTCTATCGTGCGTGTTATTCATATACTCCCGAATGATCTTCCCCCATTGGTCAGATTTGTTCTGCCTATCACGTAGCATCTAAAACTACAAAATGCTTAAATTCCACACTCCAATTCGAAGGTTAGGGCTGAATAATGACTACAATAATGGAACATGTAGTGAGCTCTGAGCAAGACGATATTCCTGACTTCGAACTTAGCCCGAATGCCAGGTTCAACTCCAGGGCTGAAGCTTGGAACGCGCTCAAGCATCTACTGACCGATGAAATGAGGCCTCTGCGGGTAACCATGAGTCTTTGCCCAGAGTGTACTGCTGACAAGAAGTGGGACACAATGAAGGTCCCTGCTGTTGTATACGCGCACAACGGCATGGTCAACATGGTGAAAGAGTGCAGGGAACACGGTGTTGTCCAGGACAAGTACTGGGAAGACGTTGATATGTATGTAACCGCAGAACGCTACAAGGATCCGGGCATTAAGCTTCTAAATCCGCAGGTGGATTTCAAGGCATCCAAGATAGACTGCCCGAAGCACTGTGGGTTGTGCGTGAAGCACAAATCGCATACAGGCCTGGGCAATATCGTGGTTACGAACAGGTGTGACCTTGCTTGCTGGTACTGTTTCTTCTACGCAAAGGAAGGCGAACCTATCTACGAGCCGACTCAGGACCAGATCAGAAAGATGCTTCTCAAGATGAAGAACGAGAAGCCGATCGGTGCCAATGCAGTCCAGATAACTGGCGGTGAGCCGACACTCAGGGATGACATTATCGATATAATCAAGATTGCAAGAGATGTCGGTTATGAACACGTCCAGCTAAATACCGACTCTGTCAACTTCTCCAGGAAGCCTGAGCTCGTGAAGGCAGTCAGGGAGGCAGGGTCAAATGTTGTGTACATGAGCTTCGACGGTGTGACGCCTGAAGTGAACAGGAAGAACTACTACGAAGCACCCCTAGCTCTTGAAAACTGCAGGAAGGCTGACCTCGGCGTTGTCCTGGTCCCAACAGTCATAGGCGGTGTCAACGACCACCAGCTCGGTGCAATACTCAGGTTCGGTGCGACTAACAGCGATGTGGTGAGGGCAGTCAACTTCCAGCCGGTCTCGCTTGTCGGCAGGATGCCAAAGAAGCAGAGAGAGATGCAGCGTGTAACAATACCCGGATGCATCAAGAAGATTGAAGAGCAGACAAACGGTGAGATAGGGAAGGAAGACTTCTTCACTGTCCCGTCGACGACGAAGCTCACGAACTTCATAGAAGCATTCACCGGGGAGGACAAGTACAGATTGTCCATACACTTTGCATGCGGTGCAGGAACATATGTGTTCAGGACGAATGACAACAAGCTCGTTCCGGTGACCAGGTTCATAGATGTCGACGGCCTGTTCGACTACCTCCAGGAGAGGGCGGATGACATCAACAATGCGAAGAACAAGAAGCTCGCAAGGGCAAAGGCGGCGCTTCAGGTAATATCGAAGATCAACTCGTTCATCGACTATGACCGTGTTCCGCCAGAGCTTCACATAAGACGCATGCTGATGAAGGCACTGATGAGCGGCAACTATGATGGGCTGAAGGACTTCCACAAGCGGTCCCTGTTCATCGGCTTCATGCACTTCATGGACCCGTACAACTATGATGTGGACAGAGTGGAGAAGTGTGATATACACTATGCAATGCCCGACGGCAGGGTAGTTCCATTCTGCGCTTTCAACGTCATACCGGAAATGTACAGGGACAAGGTGCAGAGGAAGTACTCTATACCTGCCAAGGACTACGAGGCAAAGACAGGCAAGAAGCTGCGCTTCGACAAATTCAGGAGAGACTACACACCGGAGTACAAGAAGCAGATTGCGGACAGATACTACATCAACGCCCTTGGCGCTGAAAACATACCCACCGCACTCCCTGTAATAAGGGCGAAGTAGACTCATCGAAGTAGACGCATGTGTGAATTTCTTCTACAATTTCTTCCTTTTTTCAAGTTTTCTTATTCTCATGATTGAATTCATGCCAGTGACGGCAACTGTGAAGTCGGCAACGCTCAGCGCTTCCCTGTGAAGCGGGCTGTCAAGCGTGAACGTCTCGTATTCCCCGCCCTCCCCGCACTGGTTCACCCCGACCTTCCTGTTAAGCGCTTCCATTTCGGCGGCAAACTCGCTGTCAACCACACGTCCAAGGTGCTGCCTTCCAAGCCCTTCTGCTGCAGTCGCAACTACAATGGCCTTGATCCCTGACTCCACTATCTCCTTCAGCACCAGCGACTGGTCCTTCCTCCAGAGTGGAGAAAAGCACTTCAGACCAGCTTCGTGGCAGAGCATGTCTATGCGTGTGAACTGATAATCTGACTGTATGGCACCAGTCACTATCCCCTCCGCTCCCTCTTTCCTTGCTTCCTCTATGAGCGCATAAAGTGAAATGAGCTCTTCACCGGCCCCTGCCTCTCTGCTCAGAAGCTTCTTTTCCATCGATGCTGCTATCTGACCCACAAGTTCGATATTTGGAGTGTGGAACATCATGGAGTCCGGATCGGAAGGGAATACCGACAGGAGGTACTGCACCTCGTGGCCGGCCTGCTCCATGAGAAGGATGGAATACGTCGAGTCCTTACCTCCGGAGTAGAGCGCTGCCAGTTTCATCTTTCTGCATGATCTGCACAATCAACTGATAAGCCTTTCCAGCAGGAGCCTTTGCGGAAGTATCATAAAGATCAAATAGTTTTGTATCCGTTTATGGTCGGATGAAGCTGTCTGTTTGGGCGAGACAGGAAGGAATAGCCTATGAAACGGCATGGCGCATGTGGAAGAGCGGTCACATAAAAGGGC
>JBJKPR010000019.1:0-9979 GCA_046706185.1 Candidatus Sysuiplasmataceae archaeon | reverse complement strand
CCATGTGCTCAGGAATGCATGCCTTCCAATCACCGACATGGACAGGCAGCTGAAGAAGGAGGTGAGGAAGAGGATAAGGGGAATTGCGCCGGTGGAGAGGGCACTGTCGCGAAGGAGTGATGCACAGGTAAGGGAGGCGGCGAACGCATGCCTCCTGCTCAGGAGTCTCCTGATATATCCCGGCACCATCTCACTGAACTTCGGCGGAATGAAGGTGTTCGAGCACCTGGCAGCACTCGACGGCGCGCTGCACAGGATGCTCGCTTTCAGGAAGGACAGGGAGATTGAGCGCCTCTCCGCCATAACAGGCAGATGGCATGGCATGGAAACGCAGTACAGGGACGTTGCGGCACTCGCAGCCTATGCGGACAGGCTGCGCTCGATGCTCGCAGGCGATGGAAGCGCTGACAGCATTCAGGCGCAGGGTGGGGCGTTTCCTCTCATCAGTCAGGAGGAAGGCCGCGGAAGGCGGCAACTTCTCGAAGCTTGATGCTATGGCAAAGACACTGGAGAGCCACTGGGACGGCCTTTTCCACTGTTTCGAAGACAGCAGGATACCAAGGACAGACAACGGCCTGGAGATAACAATAAGGAGGCTCAAGACGGGGTACAGGAGGACGAGCGGCAGAAAGTCGTGGGACAGCTTCATGGCGCAGTATGGCAGGAGCGTCTTCATGATACCGCCCGATGTGTCGAGGAGCACCCTCCTCGACATGGCCGAATCGGCAGACAGGAAGAAGTTCGGCACGAGATGGAAGGAGTTCAATTCAAGGCGCTCGGAGCAGTCGCTCATGAGGAGTGCAGCACTTGATTACGATGCTGCACTGAAGGAGCTGGAAGAGCACTGGGCGGCAATAGGCACATAGGCCCCAGGCGGCATTGGCCGGCATACACGATGCTTCTTGTTCCCGGAACATGCAGCCGGGGCTCGGTGCGATGGCGCGACTGCAGGCTGTGATGAGGCAAACGGCAGAGTGCGTGAACGTCGGCGGGTCGTCTCAGGCAGCTCCTGTAAAGATATCATGTTTCTGCAGGGAGGTGTCGAATTCGATCGGCAAATCACTGTACGTTGCACCTGCAGTCATAGTTTTTTTAAAGATTCGCTGAGCATTTCGTTTGCAAGCTCCTTCTCTGCGAGGAGCTTCTTGAGCCTGGCGTTCTCCTTCACGAGCTTCCTGACGCCCGGCTCCATCCTTCTTGCATATGACCTGAGGCCTTCAATGCCGAAGGTGTCGTAGTTCTCCATCCACTTGTAATACATCGTGGGATCAACTGCGTACTTCCTGCAAGTCTCCACAACTGCACCTTTCTCCTGAACCTCCTTGATGATTGCGAGTTTCTCCTCGGGCCGCCATCTCCTTCTTGAAGCCGCTGTCATTGCTCTCCCTCCAGACCACCCTCTAACCGACTCCATTCCTTGTGTACTTTCTCCTTTTCCTTATTTGCCAATTCTGTCCAAGGGTTTAGGGGGGCAGACCAAAACCTGAGGAGTGATGCGTTCAAGATAGTCGTTCATCAGGTTGACGTATTTGCCTATCCACTTGTAGATGGTGACGTGCGACACTGAGACTCCCATCATCTTGAGCGCTAGCTTTGTGTTCCTAAGTGACTCACCTGAGAAGTAGAGCTGCATAGCCGTCGTTATAGCTTTTGGATCACTCCTCATTCTTTCGAAACCGAGATTGAGGCTGAACGTCTTTTTGCACAACTTGCACCTGAATCTCTGAATGGTTGTACTCCTGTTTCTGCGTACGCCAAATTTCTCAATTTCATGGCTGCCGCAATATGGGCACGAGTCGACAGTCACTGGAGAGACCACCATGCTTTCCCTGACTTCGTTTCTTAATTGTAGTGAGAATTCGACGGCGTGAATATGCTTGCACTTCACCTGTCTCGTTCTGTGATCCGGACATGCGCAAGACCATCCCTTGCTACTAAGAGTAACAAGATAGATGCCATTTCCGGACTGAGATTTGACTTCATATTTTTCGCTGCTGACCCTTACAACTTCGCCGTTTTTCGCTATCATCTTTCCCCTTTCTTCTCTCCCAAACATCATTATCACTTACTCTTTGGTATATTACTATAAGGTATAGTGTGTATGTATACTTAGTGGTAATAGAGTAAAGATGATATACCATAGAGTACATGCCAGTCACATGGCTAGAATAAAACTGGATGGATTCAGGTGCGAACGCTGTGGTCATGAATGGGTGAAGAGAGGCGAGGATGATCCTAGGGTCTGCCCGAAGTGTAAGTCGCCCTACTGGGACATACCAAAACGTGTCGAAAAACCTCAAAAATCCCAATTGTTTAAGAAAGTATAAATATAACATAGCCTTTTTATAGTTACCAATGTTGGTAACTATAGTTATGAAAGCAGCCGTAACCACTCCCGGCAGGGGATGAAATGAGCGATGGGAACCGGGCTCAGACATTCTTGTTTGACGCTGAGTCCATAAGCCAACTTAGTCCAGAGAGAAAGGCCGACTATGTCAAGTTGGCGATAAAAGAGTGCATATCTAGGCACCCTGGTGGTATCACAGCTCAACTAATAGCTGAGTCGACAGGCATCATCCAAAGGACCGTCAAAAAATATCTCGACCAAATGACAGCAACGAGGGAAATCTACACAAAGGAGTATGGGACAAGAATCGTGATCTATTTCCCGATAGGAAAGAACATTCAAGAAACAGAGTCGACTATAGTGAGGGATAGGGATACCGCCTATAAATTGCAGAAAGTTGAGAACTCGTTCGGCAGGTTTGTTTACCTCCAAGAGATGAAAAAGGACATTAAGACAGGGATGATGAAGATCGTTGGCGGCGTTATGATAGACATGGACAGCGTGAAGGAGATAGTGGGGGCACTGCAAAAGCTGCACGCATCCGAACTGATGCGCTATGAGGAAGGGTCATGAGGCACGTAGTAGTAAATCACATCGTGAGGGTCGGCAGCACTTGCATCAAGGAGATCGAAATTGGCGGGAAGATCCTAAACACCATTGGAACGTTGCCTAAACTGCAATCAAGGAAAGACTTGGAATTGTTCTTTGGGCGTTCGCCAAGTGAAATGCATACCGAGGGTGTCGTACTCGACTTGTGGAATCTGCATGAGCTCTCGAAGTCATTATTCATCGGCGAAGGTCAAAGAAGGCTCGACAACAATGAAATTGCCATCACTAGGGCCAAGGAAATGATGGATGAGAAAGCTATCATCATCGACCCCAGCTCTGAAGAGTACAGCTATCCCCGCTTGCACCACACAGAGAAGGATAAGAAGAACAGAGAGAACAAGGGACGAAAGGTCAACAGGGTTGACCTTATATTCTCACTCAGCAAATTCCCGACGCAGGTTAGGGATGTCTTCAAGGACAGAAAGCCCAACGACGCATGGCATGAACTCGAATCTAGGAAGCTCATTCTCGTTTACGTGGATTGGTATGTCAGGCACTGCTTGAGTCTCGGAGCAAGTGTTATCCTTCCCCCGGTGCCTCTCGTTGATGGAAGAAAGCAGGCGATGCTGAACACACTCGCGAAAGTGAATGCAGTGTGTCACAGGATAACTGTTGAGACGACGGTTGCATACCCAGCGACGTATGTCCCAATCGATTCGACAGCTTTTCAGAGTGACAAGCCACCCCAGAGAATCGCTGACGCAATAGCCGATATGCTTCAACCTCATTCCATTCTTGTCCTGAAATTCTTCCGGACAGAAGACATGTTAGCCGACCCAATGGCTCGAAGGAGGTTGAGGGTGTTCCTCATGGCGCTGGACACACTCAAGAGAGAACACCATGACACGATCGCGATTATGGTACTCGACACACGGAATGAAGGGCTTGCATACTTTGGTAACGGTGTTGATCTCACTTGCGATCCCCTTGGGGGCGTGCAGGACAGACCCAAATTCAGGAAAAAGAAAAAACAGGACGAGGGGGACGACGACATAGATGAGGAGGAAGACTTTGGCATCTATGGCAAATGGTACCATCCAGAGCTAAGACACTACCTGAAGATGGATCAGGTGAAGGAGTCGCTTGGAGAAAATGGACAACTCCCCCACAACTGTGAGTTCTGCGATGGCATTGGAGACTCTCTCACGAGGGAAGCTGACGATCCATCGTTTCCAACATCTGCACAATGGAACAGCGGAAGGAGAACTCACAACTACACGTGCCGACAGGAGGAGGATCAGTTAGTGAAGGACTCTGTTCGAGCTGGCGAACGACGTGCGGTGGAGCTGTACCTTAACAAGAGCACGAGGGCAGACAAGAACCTCTTAGACCTGTTGCCTTAAATACCCCCAGCCATGCCAACCGACAATTAACAGCCTTCCCTGCCAACCGCCAAGATAACAGAACCACTTTCAGAAATACTTTTATAGAAGTGCTTACTTAACCATCTTAGAATTTGATGTGCCCCGCAGCAGGTTCTTGCCGACGGGCACTGAGCTGGTTATCAAGAAGCAAGAGGTAACAACATGATAGGACAGGCAGGAAACACACCGATACTGGTTTTGAAAGAGGGAACGAGGAGAGAGAGGGGAAAGGGTGCCCAGTTTGACAACATTGCAGCCGCGAAGGCCATTGCCGATGCAGTCAGGACGACACTCGGACCGCGCGGCATGGACAAAATGCTTGTCGGCGGCCTCGGCGATGTGACAATAACAAACGACGGCGTCACAATACTGAAGGAACTCGAGGTCGAGCATCCAGCAGCCAAGATGATCATAGAGGTTGCAAAGACGCAGGACGAGGAGGCAGGCGACGGAACAACAACATCCGTCATACTCGCCGGCGAATTCCTGAAGAAGGCAGAGTCGCTCATAGAGCAGAATGTCCATCCGACCGTGATTACAAAGGGCTACAGGATGGCAGAGTCAAAGGCTATTGAGATCCTGGAGAAGATTTCGCTGCCCATTTCATTGAAGGACAAGGACACACTGATTGACATAGCCAAGACCGCAATGTACAGCAAGAGCGCAAGCAGCGCAATTGACACGCTTGCGAAGGTTTCGGTTGATGCTGTGTCATCCGTTGCGGAAGACAGGAACGGAAAGCTCTACGTCGATGACGACGACATACAGCTTGTCAAGAAACACGGGGCAAGCATCGATGAGACGGAGACAATCACTGGCATCATAGTTGACAAGGAGGCGGCACACACAGCAATGCCGAAGCAGGTTGAAAAGGCCAAGATCGCGCTGCTCGACGCGGCCCTCGAGATAAAGAAGACTGAGATAGACGCAAAAATCGAGATAACTGACCCGACAAAAATACAGCAGTTCCTGCAGGAAGAGGAGAACATGCTGAAGGCGATGGTGGACAAGGTCAGGAACAGCGGCGCAAACGCGGTGTTCTGCCAGAAGGGTATAGACGACCTTGCTGCGCACTACCTGTCCAAGAACAAGATCTACGCGGTCAAGCGTGTCAAGAAGTCTGACATGGAGAAGCTCTCAAAGGCGACGGGCGCAAACATAGTGAGCAGGGTCGACGACCTGACGGCACAGGACCTTGGCAACGCACAGCTTGTCGAGGAGAGGAAGATCCTCGAGGACAAGATGACCTTCGTCACCGGATGCAAGAACCCCAAGGCAGTCTCGGTGCTTATAAGGGGTGGCACAGAGCATGTTGTCGACGAGATAGAGCGCTCGCTTGTTGATGCAACAAGTGTTGTCGCTGTTGCGCTCGAGGACGGCAAGATGGCATACGGCGGAGGTGCCACTGCGACCGAGCTCGCAATGAAGCTCAGGGACTACGCCACATCAGTCGGCGGAAGGGAGCAGATTGCGATCGAAGCGTATGCAGAGGCGCTTGAAGTCATTCCCACAACGCTTGCAGAGAATGCGGGCCTTGACCCGATAGACATACTCATAGACATAAGGAAGGCGCACAAGAACGGCCAGGCGTCTGCGGGCGTCAACGTGATAAGCGGAAAGGTCAGCGACATGAAGAGGGAAAAGATCATTGAACCTATTCGCGTCGGCAAGCAGGCAATACACTCGGCGACCGATGCTGCCGTGATGATACTGAAGATAGACGATGTCATTGCGAGCAAGTCAAAGGATCTCACTCCTCCCAGGGGAGGGGCAGGCGGCATGGGCGGAATGGGCGACGAGTACTGAAGGCTGAATGCAACCGCTCAGAAAAACTCAACAAACACCTTAATTTCCTTTTATTCACCGTTGGCATAACGAAAGGATTAAATTCGTATCAAATGTTTGGATCCACGGTATTTATGGTAATGCCCCTTGCATTGCTGGAAAAATCACTCAACAAGCGGGTTACACTGTTGCTCAAGGACAGCAGGACGCTCGAGGGAAGGCTCGTCGGATACGACGAGTTCATGAACATGGTTCTCGAGGACACCGAGGAGCGGACAGTTGAGCAGACAAGGAAGATAGGTTCAGTTATTCTACGTGGCAACAACGTTGTCAGCATCTCCCCATGAAGAGGAGCTGGAATAATCCGGTGAGCCCTTGGTTAAGGCAGTTGTTCTGGCAGGCGGTTTTGGGACAAGGCTGAGGCCACTGACAAACATCATACCGAAGCCGCTTGTCCCTATCGCAGGCATACCTCTCCTGCAGAGGATCATCAACACGCTCCCCGCAGGAGTGGAAGAGGTGATTGTCGCCGCAGGCTACAGGGGCCACGACATTGAGAATTACTTCCTGGAAAACAGCCAGCGCGCCCCAGTCGTTGTCGTTACGGAGCACAAGCCGCTCGGCACGGCCGGAGCGCTATGGAACCTGAGAAACATGCTTGATTCCACCTTCGTTGTCCTGAACGGGGACGTTGTGAACAGCCTGCCTGTTGCGGAGATGCGGACTTTCCATGAGGAAAAGGGCGCCATTGCGACAATATCTCTCTGGGAGGTTGCAGACCCCAGCCCGTTCGGTGCAGTGAGGCTTTCGGACGGATCTGCGATAGCCGAGTTCAGGGAGAAGCCAGCAAGGGGGGAGGCGTTCAGCAACCTGATAAACGCTGGCACCTACATAATGGAGCCTGGCATTTTCCACCACATGAGCCGCGAGGATTTTTCACTTGAAAGAGAGGTCTTCCCGAGACTGACTTCAGGCAGCCTATACGGCTACAGGTTCGACGGGTACTGGATTGACTGCGGTTCCAGGGAGATGTTCCTTACGGCCCAGCAGCTTCTGATGGACAGGGAAAGCCTGGGGATTGAGAAGAGTGCAAGGATGGATGGCTGCTCTCTCAGCAGGCCTGTTGCAGTCGAAAAGGGTGCAAAGCTGAGTGGTGTGAGGCTGGGTCCCAACGCATACGTGGAGAGGGGCGCAACAATCGACGAGGGGAGCGTTGTGGAGAACAGCGCTGTCCTTGCAAACGCAGCCATAGGCAGGAACTGCAGGATTACCGGTTCGATAATATGCCCCGGCGCTGTTCTAGGCGATTCCACCGTCAGTGACAATCAAATATTAGGGGAGCCTTCTGTCTGAGCGTGGCTGAGGGCCAGTCGACACTTTTTGATTATGTCGAGTTTGACAGGGATGCAACCATAGAGAATGTGGACGGGTTCGTCTCACATCCGCTGCTCGAGAAGAATTCAGTTGAATACAGGGACTTCCAGGTTGAGCTTGCTAGAGAGGCGGCCACCAGCAATCTGCTTGTTGTTGTGCCGACCGGGCTGGGCAAGACGGTGGTTGCGCTGCTCGGTGCGGCGGAGATGATGAAAATCACAGGAAAGAAGGTGCTCTTCCTGGCGCCGACGCGGCCTCTCGTGATGCAGCATCTCGACACGTTCAGGAAGTATTTCATAATCAAGTCGCTTGCCCTTTTTACAGGATCAACGCCGGCGGAAGATAGGAAGAAGCTTTGGTATTCGAGCAAGGTCATATTCGCCACGCCGCAGGTGATCGGCAACGACATTGCTTCAGGGATGTACAGCCTGGGCGATGTTGCCTTCTGCATATTCGATGAAGCGCACAGGGCAGTTGGAAACTACTCCTACGTGCAGGTGGCGGAGAAGTGCAGGGATGGGGGTGTGAGGATCCTGGGCCTTACCGCGTCTCCCGGTTCGAAGAAGGCAAAAATAGAGGACATAATACATGCGCTCAACATAGGGAAGGTGGAGACACGCAGCAGGGAGGATATCGACGTCACCTCCTATGTGAGGGATGTAGACGAGACAGTTGTCAGGGTAGACCTTGACAGTGAGATGAAAGAGCTGCTCCAGCCCATAGACGCCATGCTGCATGAGAAGATCACAAAGCTTCAGCGCATGGGCTTCCTGAGATACAAGAAAGCGGAGTTCGTCTCCAGAAAGGATCTCCTGTCAGTCAGGGCAGGAATAATGGCAAGGGGGAGAAGAGGGGGATATCTGTTCGGCGCAATGCACAACAGCATCGTGGCAATTCACGCATACCACTGTTCAGAGCTCCTCGAGACGCAGGGGATTGGACCGCTCCGCCTCTACCTGGATAGGATGGCGGCGTCGGAGAAGCTGAGCAAGGTGGAGAAGAGTTTCCTGAACGACGGGAGGATCGTGAAGGTGAGGGAGCTTCTGTCGGCCACCGGCTCGACCTCCCATCCAAAGGTCGAAAAACTGGTGGAAATAGTAAAGGGGCAGCTTGAGACCAGGAAGGACAGCCTTGTTATTGTGTTCACTCAGTACAGGGATACGATTGAAGTCATCACATCAGCGCTCGAGAAGGAGGGAATAAGCCACGGCAAATTCATAGGCCAAGCAGACAGGGGAAAAGAGAAGGGAATGAGCCAGAAGCAGCAGAAGGAGACTGTGGGGCTGTTCTCCTCCCGCCGCTTCAATGTCCTTGTTGCGAGCAGCATTGGAGAAGAAGGCATAGACATACCTGACGTTGAGCTTGTAGTGTTCTACGAGCCCATACCAAGTGAGATAAGATACATACAGAGGAAGGGAAGGACGGGGAGGAGTTCGATAGGGAAGGTTGCAATACTTGTTGCAAACGGTACAAGGGATGAGGCATACCTCAGGGCAAGCTCGAAGAGGGAGAAGAAGATGAACAGCATCGTCAGGTCCCTCAGGAAGCAGGATTAGTCCGCTCCGCCCGGAGTGCCTAGAGCGAGCTTCGCGGTGAGAAGCTGGAGGAAGGACTCAAGGTGGCCAACAAGCGAGGCGTTGTCAGTATAGCCGCATGCAGAAAGGTCTGGTGCGGCAATCAGCGCCTTGTTCCCGTCCGATGTGATATCGGTCGCCAGAAGCTCGGTAACCCTGTAGCTCACTGTGTGCTCCGGCAGCTTTACGGAGGGGGCGGTGATGATCGTTATCTCCACTCCCCTCTTCTTCGCATCTGCGAATTTCTTTCCGAAGAGCTTTCTTATGTCCCTTATGGCGGGTGTTGATATGAGAAACCTTGTTGTGGACGACTCAAGCATCTCGCCTATCTTCTCTGTCACCTTCTCCCTGCCGACTATCGTGTAGATTAGCTGAGGCACGCCCCTTTCACTCAGCATGCCGCTTACGAGCGAAAGTTTCCTGAACGCATCTCTCGTGTTCTCCGCTATCTCGTCTCCTTTCATCAGCGGGTCTTCAGGGTGGAATATCTTCGGTTTTCCGGGTGAGGATGTTACAAACCCCTTCTCCTCCAGGAGGGTCAGCGACTTGTACGCCGAGGTCCTCGGTATCTTTGTGACCTCAGCGACACGCTGGGGTGTGCCAAAGCCGAGTACCACGAGGCCCAGGTATGCACGTGCCTCATATTCAGAGAGGCCGCACCGCTTGAGCACGCCAATGACGCTCTCATATTCCTTGCGCAACTCATCCGGATTTTCTCCGAGCATTTTGATAAGGTTCATCGAAGTGTAGCACCTATCGCTACATAACATTTAAACTTATGTCGATGGGTGAAAAGCTGGTAACTGGTCAGCCTGTTGAAAACAGCCATTGTTGATTAGGCGCCTGCTGTGTTTGACCGCAAACGTTTTCGTCAGAAAGTGCATACACCCTGTCAGATGCACTCGAAGTACGATGAAGTGTTCTCG
>JBJKPR010000018.1:0-24201 GCA_046706185.1 Candidatus Sysuiplasmataceae archaeon | reverse complement strand
TGTGTGGCGGTGTGTTATCCCGGTGATGGCCCGATGAGCCTGGCACCGTCTGTGAACAGGTCCATCTTCCTCTTTCTCAGTGTCTGTATGACGCTTGCGAGTCTGCCTGTTGTCTCTGCACCGGCATCGGAGCGGCTGCCGCCGCTCACCTTCCTTGCTACCACCATCGGCCTGATTGCCCTCTCGGCGGCGTTGTTTGTGCTTTCTATGTCCATTCGGACAAACAGGAACAGTTTGTCTGTGGAGCAGAGAATTGATCTGACAAAGGATGAGCACTTCTCATTGCTGTAGCCGTGGTCAAGTGCGCCGAGTGCAAGGATGAGCCTCCGCTCATCCCCGGCACTGCCATGGTGGCTGTATGTTTTTGCCTCAGCATAGAGGGAGCAGAGGGTGCCGTATATCTCGGCACCCTCATCTCCGTAGAATTCGCTCAGCTCCCTGGCATCGAGGAGCATGTGGGCCCAGCAGTACTGCTGGCTGTCGCCTGTCTCCGAAGCAAGTGCATCGTATGCCCTGTAGCGGTCCGTGATGTTCACACCCGGAGTGTGCCTGCCGAGCACCTCGAGGGGAACATCGTGTCCCCTGGAGTAGCGGACAATGAACACTGTTGTCCACTTCTCCACGAAGGTCCACATCCATGCGCTCCTTCCGTCTATGCGCCATGTTGTTTCGTCCATGTGCCTTGATGGAGCATCCCTTATGTCCCTGAGCATTGTCCGGTAGAAGGGCTCGAACGCATTTGCAACGAGCCTGCATGCATTTGCAACCTCACCCTCGGAGATGCCGAGGCCGAACAGTGTGCCCATTGCCTCGGCAACAGACTGTTCGGTCATCCTGCGGGCTATGCGCATCCACACGATGACGAGCATTGTCTGAAGGTCTATTGTGCAGCCGGGGAGTGCATCGGGGACAGTGCCCTCGACGAGTTTACCGCACTGCCTGCAGTACCTGCGCTGAATTGTGTATTCGACGGCATACGGCTCGGGCCGCCGTATGCCCTCCACAATCCTTGTCCGGAACGATGGTTTGCCAAGCTCGGTGCAGCCGCATTCGGGGCAGCTGTCGACGGTCACTTCCACGGTATCGTCTATGTGTGCGGGCACGGGTCTGGAGTGAGGCGGATGGCCAGGCTGGGCACCGGGCTTCCTGCCCGTGCCCTCTCCCTCGCTCTTCCTGTCGATGGACGCGATGTACGCCTTGCCGTTCTTTACACCGACCATCTCGGGGTGCCTCTTCCTGTATTCGTCGAGCTGCTTCCTTGTCCTTGCGAGTTCCTCCTTCAGCTCTGCGTTTTCCCTGTCCTGCCTGTCAATCTCCCTGGCCATATCCTGTATGCGTTTCCAGAGTTCCTGCCTCCCCTTCTGAGTGAGAAGTGGATCCTTCTCATCAGGCGAGAGCAGGTATTCCATCCTTCCGAGACATCTTTCGGCTGTGAGCGAGCGCATGTGAGAGGGTGTATGCACTTTCTCACGAAAACGTTTGCGGTCAAAACCAACAGGTGCCTAATCAACAGCGGTCATTTTCAATCGACTGACCAGTTACCGTGCACCTTGATTTCGTCCATGGCATGCTACTGCCGTCTTTGAGCTGGAGGAAGTGACATGCTGCTGCTGTATCATGCAGTCCGGCTGTCTACTCAGAAGACACCCGCTCCCTTTTCAATGCGCATTATTTCGGTTCTGCCTGCCGAGGTTGAACCGGCAAGCTTCGAGGCATCGACTTTGAGGAAAGGCACAAGTTGCCCTCTCTCCTCCACCATCGCTTCACCTGCCCCGCCTTCCGCCACCAGCTGTGGCAGTGACTGTGCGAACCTCACCCAGCCACTTTCAGATAACTGACACGCCCTGACGAGCGAAGTCTCAAGGTGTCTGCCGCACGAATCGCAGATGACAGTGCCGCCGTTCCTGTCCCTTTTTCTTGGGAGTCTCTCCCCGCACGCGGGACAGTGCAAATCCTTTCCTATCTGCTGCCTCCTGAGATGGAGCACTATTGTGCCGTTCCACCTTGCCTTGTATTCAATCTGTCTTCTGACTTCACCGAACTGCCATGCATTAGTCCGCTTGTTAATGAACCCCTTTCCATCCACCCCTCTGCGCTGCGGTTCCGCAAATACGATTACCTCTCCAGCACGCCCTGCCGAATCGACCACATCCCTTGTGACGGAATGAAGTATGTTTGACGTCCTGTCCGCTCTCCTCCTCGTGTACTTCTCAACTATCTTCTTCCTTACCCTGGTGTCATTCCGCTTGAATGACGAGATTATTTCGGCCGTGCTTCTCCTGATCCTGACCGCCTTTCTGAGGTCGTACTGCACATTCGTGCCGCTCCCGGCAACTATCGGGCCGGTGGAGTTTCCCTCCACTCCGAGGGCTCCACTGAACGGCAAGGCATCATCGACGTTCTTCGTGATGCACAGCGAAAGCGAACCTTCCACGAGGCTGAACGAGTTGACCTGCACGCCCGGGGCAAGCACCTGCTCGAGCGTATGCGCGTTCAGCTCTATCTCCTCGAAAACCCTGTTGTCTATCGGTATCCTCAGTTTCCCTCTCTCCGTTATGATGAAGCCGTAGCACGAAACAAGGTTGGGAGACGACATATACGGGTCTTTTGTCGGGACTCCTCTTCTTATCGACTTCTTCCTGGCGGCAAGGATGCCGGCAGCCTTTGATATTGCACAAAGCCTGTAGTAAGAGGGGGCTGCGTATCTCTTCAGGCTACCGTAGGTGAGTTTTGAAAGCCTTCTCAGGGTTGAACAGTCATTGAGTATGCCTGCCTGAATGCAGTCATTGACCATTGACCTGAAATCTGTCATCAGAGACATGATCCGGGGGGAAGGGGAATAGCTCTGTCTGACGCACTTTCTGGCTAGCACGGCTTTCCGGTGGGGTAAGTGCCTGCAGAGTATTTAATGATGCAACTGCAGTTCTGTGCACCAGCAAGAACTGTCTCCGGGCAAAGGTTATATCCGGAGCAGCTTTCAGCTGCACTGCGCTGAAATGAAGACAGCAATAATCTCCGATATCCATGGAAACCTGATTTCTCTTAATGCAGCACTTGCGGCTATTTCGCGAAAGCATGTGGACGGCATTGTCTGTCTTGGCGACATCGCTGCAACCGGGCCTAGGCCGGCAGAATGCATCGATGTGATCAGGTCCCTATCCTGCCAGGTGGTGATGGGAAATACTGACGAACGTTTCGTCGCTGGCGGCAAGGCTAGGGGCAAGGCGGGCGGAAAAGAGGTGCACATGCTTGAGAAAATGGACGAGTGGACTGCATCGAAACTTTCCGCGTCAGATTTTGAGTTCATCAGGTCTTTCAGGCAGACAGTGGCGATCGACCTCCCCGGCGGCCGGTCGATGCTCTGCTACCACGGTTCCCCCAGGTCGAACACGGAACTGATTACCTCCTCGACAGGGGAAGAGAGAATGCGAGAGCTCTTTTCGGGAGCTGAAGGATATGAACTGTACATAGGCGGTCACTCTCATGTTCAGATGTTCAGACGCTTCGGATATTCTGCCGTCATAAACCCGGGAAGCATAGGCCTGCCGTTCGTTAAACTTGACACTGGAAAGGCTCTCAACGTGCCGAGAGCTGAGTACGCAGTGGTGACAGCAGATGAGGAAGGAATTCAGGTTGAACTGTGCGCTGTCCAGGTTGGCCTTTCAAGCATTGTTGATGACGGTCTCTCCAGCGACCTTCCACATTCTGATGTGTGGGCTTCAGACTGGCAGGAGGAAAAGGGCCTTTCGGTGCGAAAAAACTAATTACGGGTAATATCTTTAGGCACCTTTGGAAATAATAATGTGGTCTGTCAACCCGTTCACGAACCTCACTGTTTTCTTGTCACCGCTTGTGATGCAGATTTACATTGTTTTGATGTTCCTGTCCGTAGCGGTCGGAACATTGTATGACCTGCTTCACGGCAGCAAGATAAAATTCTTCTCAAGGCAGCGCGAGAGATCAAAGAAGTTTGCAAAGAGGGAGCTTACCGGCGGAGAGAAGGCAGCAATAGCCGCTAAAACTGCAGTTTCTGTCATTGCTGTTTCAGGCGAGTTCCACGAGCAGAGCAGGAAGGTGTCCCACATACTGATGAACTACGGTTTCATACTCTACCTTCTGACTACTGTAATAATGATATTCGTCTATCCCACAGATGTCGGTACGCCTGTGGTCCTGCCAGTGCTGTGGAATATAGGCGCTATTCTCCTTCTTGCCGGAGGATACTGGTTCTTCCTTGTTCTCAGGGTGAACGTCTCCCACGACGGTCATTCCCCCTTGAGACTTATCAGGGCAGACATCTTCCTGTTTTCGCTTGTCGTGGGCACTACATTCGCATTGCTCATGGAGATTGTCGAGGTGGCTCAGAACACAATTGCAACAGGCGTTCTGTTTTCCTTCTACATCTTCTTCACGACAGTTCTGTTTGTTACAATTCCGTGGTCGAAGTTTTCGCACATGTTCTACAAGCCTGGAGTTGCTGTTCAGAGAAGGCTAGAAGAGGCAAGCGGCTCCTCAGACCTCCCCTCCCCGAGCGAGGGCCCCAACCTTCGAGCGTGATACAAATGCCGACGTTTGTTTACATGACAAAGTGTGATGGATGCGGGAAGTGTGTCGATATATGTCCTTCGGATATAATGCACATTGACCCTGTGTACAGGAGAGCACTGAATATCGAACCCAACTTCTGCTGGGAGTGCTACTCATGTGTGAAGGAGTGCCCCCAGAATGCCATAGACGTCAGGGGTTATGCAGACTTCGCCCCGCTTGGCCACAGCGTCAGGGTCCTGCGCGAGCCGGAGAAGGGCGTCGTTTCATGGAAGATAAGGTACAGGGACGGCAGGCTGAAGGAGTTCTCGTTTCCGATACGGACAACGCCGTGGGGTACTATCAAGTCCCCTTCGCAGTATGACGCTCCTCCTGCCGGAGATATATCCTCCCAGCTTCTTGCGCACGAACCAGAGGGGCTCAAGATTGAAAAACTGCCTACTCTTCCGGTGGAAGAGAAGAAACAGGTGTGAGTCAGATGAGCCTTTTTTCTTCTAGAAAAACCAAGATTGTGGATTCGGACGTACTTGTCGTTGGCGGTGGTTTCGGCGGATGCGGGGCGGCCTACGAATCAAGATACTGGGGAAGAAACCTCAAGATCGTGGTCGTGGAAAAGGCGAACATCGAACGCAGCGGTGCTGTGGCACACGGGCTCTCAGCGATAAACTGCTATATGGGCATGCAGTGGGGAGAGAACAAGCCCGAAGACTTCGTGCGCTACGCGAGAGGGGACCTTCTTGGTCTTGTCAGGGAGGATCTGCTCTTCGACATAGCGAGACACGTTGATGCAACAGTACACAAGTTCGAGGAGTGGGGCCTTCCCATAATGAAGGATCCAAAGACAGGCCACTATCAGAGGGAGGGAAGGTGGCAGATCATGATTCACGGCGAGAGCTACAAGCCGATAGTTGCCGAGGCGGCAAGAAAGTCGGCGACAGAGGTAATCAACAGGGTGATGGTCACGCACCTGCTGATGGACAGGACACATCCCAACAGGGTCGCCGGAGCCGTCGGCTTTGACGTCAGGGACGGCACGTTCTATGTATTCAGGGCAAAGGCGGTAATTGTGACCGCGGGCGGTGCATCGCACATATTCAGGCCAAGGTCAGTGGGCGAGGGTGCGGGCAGGACTTGGTATTCGCCATGGAGTACGGCTTCCGCCTATTCCCTTCTCATCCAGGCCGGCGCGAAGATGATACAGATGGAGAACAGGATCGTCCTTACCCGGTTCAAGGACGGTTATGGTCCTGTTGGCGCGTGGTTCCTTCTACTCAAGACATATGCAACTAACGCTTATGGTGAGAAATACGAGGCCTCTAGGTTTGATGAGATCAAGTCTCTTGTCGGGAAGTACGCCGATATCAAGCCGATGCCCACCTGCCTGAGAAATCACGCAATGCTGCAGGAGATGAAGGAGGGCAAGGGGCCGATATACATGCACACCCAGGAATCTCTAGATACAAAGGAGAAGGAGGAGATCGGCTGGGAGGACTTCCTTGACATGACAATTGACCAGGCTGTTGTGTGGGCCTCTCAGAACATCGACCCGAAAGAGAAACCGTCCGAGCTGATAGCATCTGAGCCGTACGTGATGGGCTCTCATGCAACATGCTCCGGCGCGTGGGCAAGCGGCCCGGAGGATTTCGCTCCATCCGACTACCAGTGGGGATACAACAGGATGACAACGGTCGAAGGGCTCTTCGGTGCTGGCGACACGATCGGAGGTTCTGCTCACAAGTTTTCCTCAGGTTCATTCACGGAAGGAAGGCTGGCAGGCAAGTCGGCTGTCAGGTATGTCATGGACCACGCTGATGCACCGCCCCAAATTGACGAGGCAGAGGTGGAGAGGCTGAAGGAGGACATATTCAGGCCGCTTGAAAACTATGAAGTGGGAAGAAATGAAATCGTGGCAGGTAGCGTCTCTCCAAGCTACCTCTACCCGCTCCACGGATTGCAGAGGCTGGAGAAGATAATGGACGAGTACGCAGGCGGTGTCAGCACTTTCTACATCACAAATGAGCCAATGCTCAACCGCGGTCTTGAGCTCATCGGCATGCTTAAGGAGGATCTCGCGCACATAGGTGCGGAAAACCTTCACCAGCTCCAGAGAACGTGGGAGCTGAACCACAGGGTCTGGACTGCGGAGTCAGTAGTGAGGCACACGCTCTTCAGGCAGGAGACAAGATGGCCCGGCTACTATTACAGGGGAGACCATCCGAAGCTAGATGACGGAGACTGGCATGTCTTCAGTTCCTCCCAGTACAATCCGAAGACAGGCGAATGGCAGATGACAAAGCTTCCTGTTCACCATCTTATACAGTGAAGGTGTGCGAGTGATACCAGACCCTTACGGTGGAAAGCTGGTCAGCAGGGTCAGTCCGCGCTCTGCGTCAGATATGGGCGCCGAACTGAAAACGCTGCCCTCAATTCAGCTGACACCTGATGAGAGCTACGACGCGGAGAAGATAGGTATCGGGGCCTACAGCCCTCTTGAGGGCTTCTCCACGAGCTCGGAATTTCAGAGCATAGTCTCAAGGACCACCCTCGAAAACGGTCTGCCCTGGAGCATGCCTGTTGTCCTTGCGCCGTCCGGAAGGAAAAACGAGGAGACTGTCGGCTCTCTCCGGACTGGCGACACCGCACTTCTTTTTGACTTTTCCGGAAGCCCGCTCGCACTTCTCCATGTTAGCGAGAAATATCAGCTGGATAAGGAACAGTTCGCCGAGAAGGTATACGGAACAAAGGATACAAAGCATCCAAACGTCGAGGAGATACAGAACATGGGCGGGACAGCCGTTGCAGGCAGCATAGACCTGCTTCGCAGGCTCGACAGTCCCTTCTCCAAGTATGAACTCACGCCCGAAGAGAGCAGAGAGCGGTTCAGGCTGAAGGGGTGGAAGAACGTTGCCGCCTACCAGGCGAGAAACCCGCCGCATCTTGCACACGAGTATATCCAGCGCATCACTCTCGAAAGGGACGATGTCGACGGCATCTTCATACAGCCGGTTGTAGGAAAGCTGAAAAAGGGGGATTACAAGCCGGAGGTGATAATGGAAGCGTATGATGCCTTCGTTTCAAAGTACTACAGGAACGAAAGCGTCCTGCTCGGCTCCCTGTCAATTTCAATGCGCTACGCTGGTCCGAAAGCAGTTCTCTTCTATGCAATAGTCCGCAGGAACTATGGCTGCTCCCATTACATTGTCGGAAGAGACCAGGCGGGAGTTGGCAGCTACTACGACCCGTACGCGGGCCACAGAATATTCGACCAGTTCGATGTTGGTGTCAGGCCGATCAGGTACTTCGAGACGTTCTACTGCTCCATATGCAAAGGCATGACATCCACCAAAGTGTGCCCCCATCCAGAATCGGAGAGGGTCAACACGAGCCAGACCAGAATAAGGAAGATACTCGCAGAGGGAGGCGAAATCCCTCATGAGATTATAAGGCCGGAAGTGGCCTCGATACTGTCGCGGGGCAACGTTGTTATTGATTGACGCTGCGGTCAGAATGTCACGTTTCTTGATGCTCTCTTGTGTACCCTGACGATCATTTCATCAAGCTCCTCCATCACCTGGCTGTATGTGCTGTCATCCATGTCGTAAGCCTTCGTTATGTCTGCCCCCATGAGGGAGTATTCTGACAGTGTGTAAATCACCGCTTCAGGCTTCTTGAAAAGCAGCATCCCCTTGACGCCCATGTCGAATGTGAGTGTAAGCTGGTTTTCATCACACATGCTGCCATCGAATTTCCTGCTTCTGAATTGTGATGAATCGATGCCTTTTGATGAGAGGAACAGTGCGCCCCTTTCGCTTATCTGCTCCCCCTCCTCGGCCCAGATACCTGCGGAGGATGCATGCACCGGGGGCTTTCCCTCCCCTTCACCAACACCTGAATAATGGTTCAGGAGCAGCTCCGCCACTGCGCTCGCATCCCTGTTCCTCTCGCCTACAAATATTACTGTCTGGACAGGTTTTCCGAATATGAACCTGCGTAACACGTTTTCTGCCAATGTCTCACGTTCAGACCTCTACGTCTCTTCTCTCTATAATATCACTCTTCCTTATGGGCAGAACGTTCCTGTAGGCGGGAAACATGTCCCTGCCGTATCTTTCCGCAACCTTCGAATTGTCCTCCTCCACCGCGCGTTCCCCAAGGAAGATGAGCTCGTCGTCCTCCCTTATCAGGAGGCCTGCCACGTTGAACACTATCCTGTGGAAATGCGTTGGGAGCCTCTCGGCAGGATCCTCCTTGAAGGGACGCGGGTCAGAGTACTTTATGTAAACGACCTTCAACTTGAGACCCGCCCCGCGAACTGGTTCTGCGTCTCAAAGGAACAGTGTAATTGCATCCGGGTCCGACGCCCACTCAAGGAATGTCGCTGCGCCGCAGACCTCCAGACCCGGGTAGGCAAGGTTCTCCTTGGTAGTTCCGAACAGGTTCATGGTGGGAGAGCACGCGTTCACGCGGACCCCTGCCTCGAGAGCCATGTTCATCATCTGTGCAATTGACGGCATTCCGCCTTTGCTGATGAGGCCGATCATCTGTTCCTTAGTCATGCCAATGTCGACGCTTGGATTAACACTCTCAGTCTGCCCCTTGGTCAGCAGTTTCATTCCGCCAAACGTGAAATACATGTAGACCTCCATGCCCTGCGATGCGGCTGTTGTAGCTAGTATGAGGGCCGGGTATGCAGTATCCATTGTACCTTTGCTCACAACCATTACGAGTTTGTTCTTTCTCTTAGTTTCCTGCGAGGACTGTTCCTTCTGCACCTGAGCACTTTCCATTCATTAAACCCCGGTGTATTAACTGCCCTACACTATTTTACGATTGCTACGATGCGGCCAGCTACATTCGCTTGGCAGGATAATGTTAAAACAGGCCTAGCTCTGATGTATTGCTGTATGAGGCCGTATGAAAAAGCAGGGGGAAGGGTCCTTTGAAAGCCGCCGTGCTGAAGGAGTTCAATCGTTTTCCAGAGGTCGAGGAAAGGGAGGTTCCAGCTGCTTCCGGCGATGAAGTCGTGATCAGGCAGTCGTTCACTGGCATATGTTTCAGGGACATACTGACTCTCAGGGGCAAATTCCCCAGGGTCAGGCTTCCGATAGTCCCGGGACATGAAGTTTCCGGCATCGTTGCGGGTGTCGGCGAAAAGGTGAAGAGTGTTAGGGAGGGCGACAGAGTTTCGGGCCTGATATACATGCCGTGCGGCAGATGCAGCTTCTGCGCCGGGGGCAGGGAGAACCTGTGCAGGAACAAGAGGACGCTGGGTGAAGACGTGGACGGCTCATATGCGCCATACGTGAAGTTGAGCGAGTCTAGCGTCGTAAGCGTGCCTGCGGGCGTCAGTGATGAATCATCCGTTATCGCCGCGTGCGTCACCGGCATGCTGATACAGGCGCTCGTAAACAGGGCAAAACTGTCGGAGGGTGAAGCAGTGCTTGTGACGGGCGCGGGAGGAGGTGTTGGAGCCCACGCCATCCAGGTTGCCAGCGCAATGGGAGCCCGGGTGATTGCTGAAACAAGCAGCCAGTGGAAGGTAGAAGGTATTCACAGGCTCGGCGCTGACAGCGTTGTTCCCGCAGGCAGCTTTTCAGGAAATGTCAAAAGCATCACGAATGGCGAGGGCGTGGACATCGTCATAGAGACGGTCGGGAGCCCCACTTTCAGGGAGTCGCTCAAATCACTCAACTATGGCGGAAGGCTTGTGCTGATAGGAAATGTCGAGGCGTCAAGCATAGACTTGCCGCTTGGATATGTGATACTGAAGGGACTGGAGATAATAGGGAGCGTGAGCTCGACAAGGGAGAACGTTGCCGAAGCACTCGAACTCTCAAGAAAGGGGCTGATAAAGCCTGTTGTGGACCGCAGGACGGACCTTGAGCATATAGAGGATGCCTACGCCGCGATGGAGAAGAAGTCGACATTCGGCAGGGTGCTGATAGACCTTGCTGATGCAGAATAACACGCCACGGAGGGTGCAAAGCACGGCCCGCATCCGGGCAATGCTTAAATTATGATTGAGTTTCACTTCAACAAGCTTGGCCGGAGAACCGGAACATGACCGAAGGAAACGAAGAGTACGCGGCAGAGATGGACAGACTGATGAAAATCAGGTTCAGGAAACTGCAGGAGCAGATCGGAAGGGGCGAGGAGCCGTTCGCCTATTCATACAGGCGCGACACGGACGCTTCAACCGTCAAGGGCAGGTTTTCAGAGATTGGTCATGAGCCAAGCAGTGAGACCGTCAGGCTGGCCGGAAGGGTCATGGTTGTGAGAGACCACGGAAAGTCCTGTTTCATGAACCTGAAAGACAGGAGCGGGACAATACAGCTCTACGGGCGCATGGATGTCATGGGGGAGGGTTCGTACAGGCGTTTCGCCGAGGTCGATGCGGGTGACATACTCGGTGTGGAGGGAAATGTATTCAAGACGAAGAAGGGGGAAATAACAGTCCAGGTCACTGGTTTCACGCAGCTTGCCAAGTCGCTTCGCCCGCTCCCGGAGAAGTACCATGGTCTGAAGGACGTGGAGTCGAGGTACAGGATGAGGTACCTGGACCTGATCGTAAACGACAGTGTATTGAGCAGTTTCACGCTGAGGTCGAGGTTCATCACCCTTTTCAGGAAGTGGCTCGACGAACGCGGTTACATCGAGGTGGAGACTCCGATTCTCACATCAATACCAAGCGGCGCAATGGCAAAACCGTTCATAACGCATTACAACTTCCTTGACCAGGACTTCTATCTCAGGATTGCAACAGAGCTCTACCTGAAGAGGCTAATAGTTGGCGGAATGGAAAAGGTGTACGAGATCGGGAAGGATTTCAGAAACGAGGATATGGACACGACACACAACCCCGAGTTCACAATGCTTGAGCTATACGAGGCCTACGCCGACTACACGGACATGATGCAGCTCACTGAATCGCTCGTGAGCGACTCCATTCATTCACTTCTCGGCTCCTATGAGCTTGAATACGGGGGGCGGAAGCTGGATTTCAGGCCGCCCTGGAAGAGGATATCCATGCTTGACGCCATAAGGAATGTGGGCGAAATAGACATACGCGACCATACAGACAGGGACGAGCTTCTTGCCATCGCAAGGGAGCTGAAGCTTGAAAAGGTAAACGACAGGTCATCGGCAGGGGAGATCATAGCTGAAATATTCGATCAGAAGGTGGAGGAGAGGCTCATACAGCCTGTTCTTGTTTCGGAATACCCTGTAGAGATATCTCCTCTCGCCAAAAGGAAGAGGGGAGACGGCATGTTTGCCGAGCGGTTCGAGGGGTTTGTCAACGGGTTCGAAGTTGCAAATGCTTTTTCCGAACTCAACAGTCCGCTGGAGCAGAAGGAAAACTTCGAGGCGCAGGTGGCCAGGCGCGCGAGGGGAGACGAGGAAGCACACCCCTTCGACGAGGACTACGTCAATGCCCTCGAATACGGCATGCCGCCAACAGGCGGTCTCGGTGTGGGCATAGACAGGCTCGTGATGCTGCTTACAGACTCCGGCTCAATAAAGGACGTTATGCTCTTCCCCCAGCTGAAAAGGAAAGAATGAGGCATTCAACGCGGGCATGCCGCTCTTCTCCAGCTGCGCCGTGACTGTACGAGACAGATGTCCACTCCAAAGGGATAAATAGTATTCTCCCGAATAATCCGCCGAAGTGCAAGCTCAATGGCCAAGAAGAAGGGTGAAGGATTTCAGTCGGCCGCAGGCCTGATACGTTACTTCGATTCTGAGGATGAAAAGGCGCTGAAGCTCAGCCCATGGCTGGTGGTCGGCCTCATTGTCGCTGCCGTTGTTATAATCTCGTGGCTTTCCTACGCATATCCGATGGGCTGAGCCTGTAGAGACTGCGTTAAATTTAACGGCAGACCTGTGTTCAGTGATCAGGGTCAGCATGGGAAAAGCTGTTCTTGTCGTGGACATGATAAACGAGTTTGTCAGCGGCAAGTTCGGTTCCGGCAGGGCTCAGCAGATTGTACCGCTGGTGGCAACGCTCCTGGAGAAGGCGAGGGCGAGCGGCGTGCCCGTCATCTTTGTTCGTGATTCACACCATCCTTCCGATCCGGAGCTCAAGGTATGGGGCAGGCATGCTCTGGCGGGAACAAGAGCTTCCGAGATAGTGGACGATCTCAGACCTCAGGGCGGTGACATAGTTATCGAGAAGAGGCAGTATTCGGCCTTCCTGAATACAACGCTGGACCAGAAACTGAAGGAGCTGGATGTCGACACAATCTTCTTTGCAGGAATAAGCGCGGACATATGCGTGCAGCACAATGTTGCAGACGCACTCTACAGGGGATACAAGACATATGTCATCAGCGATTGCGTGGAGAGCCTGAATGCCAGGGCGAAGGCAACAGCGCTAAAGTACATGGAGAGTATCTACGGAAGCAAAATAGTTCAACTCAGCCGGGTGAAATTCTGAAGGAGTTCTTCGTTGCGACATCGGGGGAGATTGCAGATGGGGAAACAACAGACACTTACTTCCTGCTCACAAAGAAGATACTTGAGCGCAACGGCCTTGACAGGGTGGAGGTAAGGGCTGAAGTCACATCGTCTGAACTGCCCGGCCAGTGGAAGTGGGCCGTGCTCACAGGCGTGGAGGAGGTGGTTCGTCTCTTTGAGGGGCTGCCAGTCACTGTCCGTTCACTCCGGGAAGGGACACTCTTCAGGACAAAGTCGAGGAACGGCGTTCCGGTCCCGGTCCTGTACATAGAGGGGAGGTATGCTGACTTTGCCGTATACGAGTCGCCTGCACTCGGCTTCCTCTGCCAGTCATCGGGCATTTCGACAATGTCATCGAGGTACAGGAAGTACGCGGGGGACAGGACACTGCTCTCGTTCGGGGTCAGGAGAGCCCACCCCGGCATAGCGCCAATGGTCGACAGGGCCTCCTACATAGGCGGATGCGATGCAGTGTCTTCCCTCATAGGCGCAAAGAAGATCGGACACATTCCGCAGGGGACGATGCCTCATGCGGAGGTGCTTGTGTTCGGCGACTCCAGGAAAGCGTTCGCTGCTTATTCAAAGGCCGCTCCGAAAGGGGTCAGGAAGATCGCCCTCGTCGACACATTCTCCGATGAGAAGAACGAGGCCATAGTGGCTGCCGAGACAATACCTGACCTGTATGCTGTCAGGCTTGACACTCCAAGGTCGAGAAGGGGCTCATTTCCATCCATCGTATCGGAAGTCAGGTGGGAGCTTGATGCCAGGGGGTTTGGCAATGTGAAGATACTCGTCTCCGGCGGACTGAGGGAAGAGGACATTCCCCCGCTCGTAGCTTCAGGCGTGGACGGTTTTGGCATAGGTACATCCATAAGCAACGCTCCGACGGTCGACTTTGCACTCGACATTGTCGAGGTTGGCGGAAGCAAATACACGAAGAGGGGCAAGTTCTCGGGCGCCAAGGAGGTTTACAGGTGCCCCAGGTGTCTGAAGTTCGACGTGCTGCATGAGGGACAGAAGGCGGGCAAGTGCCCAGATTGCGGTGTCAGGCAGGAAGCGATGCTCAGCACGGTGCTGGAAAGGGGCAGGAGAACAGGCACAGAGGAGAAGCCTGACGACATCAGGAAGTGGGTCCTGGAACAGCTACGTGCGGTAGACGAGCTTTGAAGTTGCAGCCGACATCTTTTTCCAGACGCCTTACCGCCACAGCCCCCGATTCCGGTTCTGCTGTGCTATGCTTTTATTCCAGTGCGCCGTACCGTTGTTTCATGGTGCACAATCCGGACGGCCGGATAGCCGGAAGGAGCCTCGAGGACGGTCGAATCACCTGGTCGCACAAGTATGACCTGAACCTGACGTTCACACCTCCGCATGAAGGGCAGAGATGTGATGCATGCGGCGGGGAGCTCGTGTCGAAGGACGGCAGGTGGCATCCAGTAGAGGTCAGGGAAGGGAAGTACTACTGCGACACATGCTCCGCCAGGGAGTAAACGTCAGCTTCAGTCAGAGGGGGAGGCCACCAGCTGCTTCGTGTGCCCGACAGGGAAATTCAGGAAGCCGATGAAGAGAAGGAGTATTCCCACAAACTGGGAGTAGTAAAGCGTTACGGGGAAACTGTCGAGCGCAAACAACGCTCCTGCTGCCGACAGGACTATTCCGCCGGCTGCTATGAACAGCGTCCCTGCTTTCCTGGTCTTGTATGTTGAATAGAGTGCGAGCACGATAATCGCCGTTCCAGCAGGGGCTGTGACAAGCGTCGACGACAGCACGTCATTCAGGGGAAGCCCCCGGAGTATTACGCCGTTCACCACAACATTCTGGCTCACATATGTTGTGAAGCTGAAGTATGCAGTCGCAATGCTCATCAGAACGATATAGACAAACCATGCCGCCCTCACCCATTCGTTCTTCAGAAGGTTAACCGACCCTATTGAGAGGAACCCAACAAGGAGTGCAACCATGAAAATGTACGACTGGATGAGCGGCTGTGACCAGTAGCCGAAGAAGATGAACGCCTCCTGCATTATTGTCACGAAGCCCATGAACAGCCCTGCCCCCCACCAGAGGTAGCTGTTTGCCCCTTTCCTGTATTTCCTCAAGACCAATGCTGACAGCAGTAGAGTCACAAGCGCCAGCACTACCAAGGAGGCGCCAACGGCTGCATCCTCGGGCGTCAATCACTCACCTTCAGACACTCAGTTCGTCCATGAAAGGAGTGATCTCGGCTATTGGCTTTTTCTTCATATCTGATATGCGCTGCCTTGCGGGCGGCATTTCAAGGTACTCCGGCATTCTCTGAAGCATCCTTTCCTCGTATGTGGGTATCTCCTCATTGCTGTAGAAGACGCCGATCGGTATTCTGTCCCCCCATTCCACTGACCTTTTCATTGCGTCGAGCATTACGCTCTCCGCATCTCTCCCGGACGGGGTGTTTACCCTGCCGTCGTACCCGTCAGCCTCCAGGCCGTAGACCCTCGGAATTGCCTTCCTTCCCTCGGTTGCAAGGTCCTCTCCGTTGTACCATTCCTTGCTGTTGATGTCGTTGTATGTCGGACAGGGCTGAAGTACGTCGATGAAAGCGGCTCCCTTGTGCTCGATGCCCATCCTTATGAGCTTCTTGAGGTGCGGGACGTTGAAAGCGTACCCCCTTGCAACGAACGTGTAGCCGCTTGCCATCGCCAGTATGAGCGGATTTATGCTGCTTGTGATATTGGGAAACACGAGGCTCTTGGTCTGCTCGCCAAGCTTGAGCGTTGGGGATGCCTGTCCCTTTGTCAGTCCGTAGACGCCGTTGTCGTGGACAATGTAGAGCATGTCCACATTCCTCCTTCCGCCGTTGACGAAGTGTCCTGCGCCTATGCCCAGTCCGTCGCCATCGCCGCCCACAACAACAACATTGAGGTGCGGGTTTGAGAGCTTGATGCCGGTTGCAAACGGAAGGGGCCTCCCGTGCAGAGTGTGAATGCCAGTTACATTCGTGTAATGGACAAGCTTTGCAGAGCAGCCTATTCCGCTGACAACAACCGAATCCTCCCTGTTGAGGTCCATGTCTGCAAGTGCCATCTGCACAGCGCTTAGTATCCCAAAGTCCCCGCATCCTGGACACCAGTCGTTGTGCACTTCAGTTCTCATGTCTGCCATTTTAAGCGCCATGTGTTAGCACCACCCTTTTTTCAGATTTGCCTTCAAGTATGTTCCTGACGGACCTGTATGCCTCTTCAACAGTTATCGGTCTCCCGTTGAACTTGACGATCCTGTAGTCTGCAAGTTTCCCTGTATACTCTGCAGTTATGTCCGCGAGCTGGCCGACATAGTTCATTTCCATCACCGCGATCTTTCCTGCCGAGTTGATTATCTTCGTCACCTCTTCCGCTGGGAATGGTCTTATCAGCCTGATCTGAAGGAAGCCGACTTTCCTCTTCTGCTCTTCCAGCTTCTTCATGGCTTCGAGAATGCTCCCCTTCGTGGATCCCCAGCTGATGACAAGAAGGTCCGGCTTCTGTGAGCCGTAGTAATGGTACTGCTCATCATGCGGTATTTCCTTAAGCGCAAGATCCAGCTTGCCCATCCTCTTGTCCATCATCCTGTCCCTGAGGATCGGATCCTCTGTTATGTGCCCTAATTCAGTGTGCTCGTCTCCCGTGTTCCAGAATGTTCCGCCGGGGGTCCCGATCGGAACCCGCGGTGAAATCCCGTTTTCAGTGAATTTGAACCTTTCATACTCCTCCCCTTCCTTGAGGACGAACGGTGTTCCGTCTCCCAGGAAAAGCCCCCTGTCTATGTTCATCCTTTCGGGGTCGAAGTAGGGGAGGGTGATTGTCGTGTTTGCCATTGCCTTGTCCACTATATGCACCACGGGCAGCTGGTACCGCTCAGCGTAGTTGAAGGCAAGGTTCGCATCATAGAACGACTCCTCAACATCTCCGGACGCAAGCACTATTTTTGGAAAATCCCCGTGGCCGCCATAGAGTGCGAACTTGAGGTCACCCTGCTCATGCCTTGTGGGCATCCCTGTCGATGGACCAGCCCTCTGGTAGTCAGTAATGACGACAGGCACTTCGTTGATCCCTGCCCAGCCAATTCCTTCCGCCATCAGTGAAAAGCCGGGACCCGAAGTGCAGGTGGATGAGCGGGCGCCCGAAAGTGCCCCTCCGATTGCCATTGTGATCGCAGATATCTCATCCTCAGTCTGGACAACCATGAGCGCCCCCTTTTTTTCACCGTCTTTCATTGTGAAGCGTTCATACCTTTCCAGGTAGGTGCTCTCGTCTGCAGCCGGTGTGATCGGGTAGTAAGTCTGAAACCTCAGCCCAGCAGCGAGCTTTCCCAGCGCAATCGCCTGGTTGCCGTTCAGCAGCAGCCTCTTGCCATCCTTCTTTTTCTTTGAAAGCCTGTAGCCTAGGCTGTTATTGAAGTTGCTGCCTATGTATTCGTATGTGACTTCTGCTGCAATCTTGTTCGGCTCAGCAAGCTTCTTCCTGCCGCCGAATACCCTGTCAATGGATGACTTGAGCTCTTCAAGGTCGTAGTGCATGAGTGCAAATGAAGCAGAGACAGCCAGAACATTGACCATCCTGCCCAGTATCGCCTGCCTCTTCTCCCCCGTCCTTGCCGAGATAGTGTTGAGCAGCTTGCTGTAAGGCAGCGGAAAGACATTTACTCCCCTGCTTTTTGCATCATCGACCAGCGTCTGCATCGTCAGGGTCCCCGATGTCCTGAACCTCTCCCTCAGCTCCTCTTTTATCCTCCTGTCAAGTGTTGGTATCTCCTCGACCTTCTTCGCTGCCAGGGAAGGATCGTAGATTATTCCTCCTCCCTTCCTGACTTCATCAAAGTGTCTCGCAACAGTCTCCTCGTCGAACGTAGCCAGTATGTCGTAGCCCTCGATGAGGGCATCCACTCTGCCATCGTCCACCCTGACAACGAAATAACTGTGCTCTCCTTTTATGTTTGAATAATATTCCCTTTTTCCCACGACCCAGAGGCCGCCCTCGGCGCATGCCCGGGAGAATATGTTCGCCGAAGTGTCTACACCGCTTCCCTGCGCGCCCCCTATACACCACTGCAATCTGTTCTCAATCACACTATCACCAGGATGCCAGTCCACACCGGGCCCCTTGATCGTTCCAGCGTAAAAGTGAGGAACGTTTCAGCTGAATGCACTCGGAAAAAACTTCACTATGCTCAGCCAGTTCTTCTTCGTTCATATACAGATTTGCCCCGGTCAGGACTTATCTGACTTTGATGCCTTGTACTGGGGGCTCTTTTATATACTCTTCTCTTCGCATTTCCACAGGACTGTTTTCATCCGTACTCTGACGACTGCTGCGCCGGGCCGATTGCATTTACTGCGGCAGCAGAGACCAGACGACAACTGCCCCATCATCTATTTTCTGAAGCTGTGCTCCGTACGCTGCAGGCTGGCCGTTTACACTGAACTGCCAGAAGAGCGTGCTTGTGCTGTTCACGCCCTCGATTCCTGTTATCAGAAACTCTCCGAACTCGGGGTAATAGACCTTGCTGAATGAAAGATTGCTACCTAGCGTGCTGTTCATTATGTTCGAGCACATAAGCATCAGCGACCAGACAGTGTCATTGCTGCTCGTCACATTGTTAAAAATGTATTCCGTGTTAGTTGAACTGCTGGCCGCATAAGTCCATCCGCGCTGAGATGAGCTGAAATTCACCAAATCGCCCGGCATGACGTAAGGGTGGAAATTGCCGAAGTCTATGACGAGGGTTGCAGTCACCTCATTGCCTGCGGAAGGCGCATAAAGAACCCTGTATTGAAGCAGCGCCACAGAGGCAACGACTGCTATCACGAAGGCAGCAAGATAGATTCTCCGTCTTCCTGCAGTCAGTTGAGCCCCACCCCTCAAACGTAAGCAGGGGAGCTTCCGGCAGGGCCGAGCTCTCCCTTCGGCGTCGCCTTGTTGAGCGCCTCCTTTATGGCATTCTCTATCTCTGTTGCCCTTGCATAAAGCGGCGTGGGATCCAGCTTTATCAGAGGCAGCATCCTGTCAAGAACCTCTATTGTTCTTGCAGCCGATCTTGCAGCGGGATAGTTTGCCGGTGCCTCAGCCAGCAGGGATATTATGTTCATCCTGTCAACAGACCCCTTGTGAAGAAGCACTCCAGACACGCCGCCAACCATGCCCTCTGACATTTGCTGCACATCAAACTCCTTAAGCATATGTCTTGCCTCCAGTGTGCTTCCCACTGCTATGACTTCGGGGTTCCTGCCCTCATCAGTGTCGGCGTTGAACCCCTCGAGTGTGACCATCATCGACACATTGTTTCTCATGCTCCAGTGCATTATCGCATCTGCGAGGGGCTCTACAAGCTCCATCGGAGGCGTGAATTCTGAAGTGATCACAACAACCTGCTGGCATTTCTTTCCAGGTCCGCACAGGTGCTCTCCTGCGTATATCCGGACGGGAGGATTGGGGACACCATCTATGATCACTGCTGTGGGAACGAAGTACTTGGAGGAGAAGTAACCGATCCTCCTGAGTTTGAGCTGACGTATGACGTGGTTTGCCACGATCGAGCCCACGAGTCCTATTGTCGGAAACCCCACAAGGACGAGGGCATCGGTTATCTCCATCGGCGATTCTTCGATGAGCGAAATGTCCTGCGAGTCGTACACGACTGACTTTGTTGCGGGCAACCCGTTACCTGTCATAGTATTCACATCCACTTCTCTGCATTAATCTGTTTTGATTTGCCCGCTTGCTCAGCGCACGTTACGGCGTGCCATTCAGGGCATTCATGAATGTCATGAGACCATTCAGCTGCTCGGGGCAGAGATTTCCCATCTTGTCAAACACATAGCCGTCATGGAGTTTCAGCGCAGCGTTCAACTTCCTTCCACCCAGCGGTGTGAGTGCTATGAAGACCACCATGCGCCCCTCCTCTACTTTCTTTCTTCTCAAAAGCCCCCTTGCCTCCAGGCCGTCCACCAGGAAGGTTACCCCCCACTTGGTGATTGTCAGCTCATTCGCGAGCTCCGCCAATGTAGAAGGTCCGTGAATTTTGATGAAATGCAGTATCTGGAACTCTATGTACCTTATTTCGGTGGGCGCAAGAACAAGCTCGAGTTCCTTCTTTATTCCGTAAGTCAGTTCAGTCAGAGAATCCCAAACCTCGCGATATTCCATTTTCATCCTCTGATGTCCCCCTTTATTGGGCATCTTCCACGCCGTCGTTCGCTTGAGCACTTCCGTAATCGTGCGAGGGTCGGTCGCCGTGTCAGATATTCTCACTGGCACGCAATTTGCAGTCGCACAAACCACATCGACGACCTGCTCGTGCCCGCTCCTGTCAATTTCTTAACCTTCAAATGATATAAAAAATTGCTTCAATCTTTCGCGCTTCATGGCTCATACTTCGTGGACGATGACCTTCTCCCTGTTCGCCTGCGGCATCTTGCCAAAGAATTTCAGGTACAGCATTATGTTAACCATGTTCATTACAAAGGCGATTTCGAACGGGACGAGATATCCCATCACGTCCTGCAATGCACCTGAGGCTGATGATGCACCTGCTGAGGGAATCAGCCTGGCTGCCTGGTTGCTGCCGGATGCGTTGGCCCTGGTTTCCTCATCAACAAGGTTCATCATCAGCGAAGACTGCGTTGGAAGTGCTATGGCCCTGAATATTGTGAACACTACATACGCGACCGATGCGAGTGCCGCGCTTGCCGCGAATGGGAAGTAAATCATAAACACGGCGGAGATGAACCTTGAATATACTATAAACCTGACAAAGCCGAGTTTCTCAGTAAGGTACGGGGCAGCGATCATGAAGGCGGCGCTGGCCAGCCCCCCGACGGCAAACAGGTCGCCTATGATGCCCTTGCTCATATGAATCTGATTGTGCAATATCAGCGGAAGAAATTGAATAATGAGCCCCTGTGCGGCACCATTCACGGCACCGGTTATTATGAATTTGTGTATTATGCTCGTATTCTCTTTTTCCCTATAGGCGTTCTTCTGATTTCTGCTCCGTTCCTCATCAGCAGGCAGGCCGTTGTCCTCTCCCTGTGTCTTTTTCCTACCTGTTTTAGGTTTGAAGTTCTCCTTTATCGGGAGTGCGACCACGAATGAGATTGCCGAGAACACAAGTGCGACGTAGAAGAGCGTATGGAAGTTGCCCAGGTTTGACGCCACAGCTCCCGCGGATCCTGTGATGCTGGACATTACTGTGAAGAGAGAGAATACCAGTGTCCTGTTGTTCACATTCGTCTTCTCCGCCAGCAGTGCAGACTGCATCGGGACGACGGATGCCCCGACTCCGCCTCCAACTAGTCCTCCTGCAATTCCAAACCCTCCCAGCGCTGCAGAAAGCAGCAGGACATAGTAGTTGTCTGTCAGTAGAAGCATCGAAATTGCTGCAGGGAGCAGGACGAGTGTGAGTAGAAGGAGCCTCTTCCTGCCATACCTGTCCGCAATCCTGCCGGTAGCGAAGGAGAGCAGCGGGACCCCAATCGCACCCGCAGCGAACAGAAAACCGATGAGAGCGATGGATTTGAAGATTGAGTTATAGTAAAGGCTGATTATGACTGAAAGGATGCCTCCGGCAAAGCTTCTTGTCCCCCTTGAACCAACAAGGAACAACAGGTCAAGCCTGTCCCTGTCCAAGAGATTTCACACTTCCGATTTGATTGCCAGGTAAAACGGTCGCTCAGGCTTCCTTCGTGTCACCGTTCGACATTTCCGTCCGGGCTCACTTCTTCAGCTTTGCAGCATAAAACCTGACGACCCTGTCCCATGCGTCCTTCGCCGCTTCCTCTCTGTAGTTATTCCTGTGCGTGTCGTTGAAGAATGCGTGCGGGGCACCCGGATAGATGCGCATTTCGAAGTCCTTCTCATGGTCTACCATTGCCTTGACAAGCTCTGGCAGACCGCTGTTTATTCTCTTGTCCATCCCGCCGTAAATGCCAAGCACTGCGCCCTTTATTCCACCAACACTTTCTATCGGCTCAGGGTTAGAACCGTAGAATATGACCGAAGCGTCTGTTCTGCCTGTGCAGGCAAGCCTCCCTGACATGGCTCCTCCGAAGCAAAACCCCACGCTTCCTATGCTCCCGTCCGTGGCGTCAAGTGATTCGAGGTAATCGACTCCCTTAACAAGCTCTTCAGTCAGCTTGTCCTGAGGGAGGTCGAAGAGTGTACCCATGAGCTGGCCAACTACACTTCTCTTTTCCTCTGGCAGTTTCTCGAGCTGCTGCCTCGTATACTCCTCGTCCCTCTGCTTGCCAGGTGGCAGAGTCGAGAAGAATTCCATGACACTCCTGACATTTTCCTCGGTGAGAAGCGGCGACACATATTTGCTCGAGAATAAATGAGGGGCAAGCGCGACGTACCCCTCTCCCGCAAACCTGTCCGCGACATCCCTGATATGCTTGTTGAGCCCCCAGATTTCGTGAATGATGACGACACCCGGGTGTTTGCCTTCGCCCGAGGGCCTGGAAATGTATGCATCTATTGGACCAAGCGCACCCTCAAACTGGATATTCTTTCCATCGACCTCTTTTCCTGCCATTTGAACCCTTCCTTCCTAATCTGTTTCTTGTATTAATTGCTTGATACATTTCAAGGAGGATTCGCTATCTGCTCCCGGCATGTTTTTATCAGCGCGTCTGAATGCATGACCATGGCTTTGGACGGAAATGCGTTGGGTTTTCTGAAGGTCATATCGGAGTCCTTCGGCCCATCAGGGTTTGAGACAGAGACTGCAGCGATTGTGAAAGAGACAGGTGCTCAGTTCGCGGACGAAGTGAGTGGCGACAAGCTTGGTTCGGTAATTTTCAGAAAACAGGGTAAGTCTGAGAGACCAAGAGTCCTTCTTGCCGGACACATCGACGAGGTAGGTTTTGTCGTGACAGGAATTGAGGAGAAGAGCGGCTTCCTCACGTTCAGCCCCCTCGGCGGCTGGTTCGATCAGGTTCTTCTCGGGCAGAGGGTGAAGATAAGGACAGCAAAGGGTGATGTTACGGGCATCATAGCGTCAAAGCCACCACATCTTCTTTCCCCTGATGAAAGAGAGAAAGTGGTGAAGCTGAACCAGATGTTCATCGATGTTGGCGCAAGCAACAGGGACGTAGTTGAAAAAGATCTTGGTGTGAGGGTCGGCGATCCGGTTGCTCCGTTATCTCCATTTCTTACAATCCTTAACGGTGGCGTGGCCGTGGGTAAGGCGTTTGATGACAGGGTTGGAACCTTCGTCGGCATCGAGGTATTGAAGAGGCTGAAGGAAGGGGGTGTCCAGCACCCAAACACTGTATACATGGCTGCAACCGTCCAGGAAGAGGTAGGTTTGAGGGGGGCACAGACGGTTTCTCATATCGTGGACCCGGACGTGTCAATCGTGCTTGAGACAGACATTGCAGGTGATATGCCAGGCATAAAGCAAAACGAGGCGCCTTCAAAAATGGGCGGCGGCCCCTCTATTCTCACCTTTGACGCGAGCATGATACCTAACCAGCCGCTCAAGAGGATCGTGATGGATACAGCTGAAGAGGCAGGCATACCTTATCAGCTGTCAACGGTCGCAAGGGGTGGAACTGACGCGGGTAAATTCCATATAAGCAGATCCGGATGTCCTTCGATTGCAATCTGTGTCCCGACCCGCCACATACATTCGCACTCTGCAATAGCAAACCTGAGTGACATAGATGCAGCAGCGAGGCTTGTGGTTGCTCTTGTCGGGAAGCTTGATGAAGATACCGTAAAGAGTTTCACGTCTCACTGATATCACTGAAACTGGCAACATGCCTTTGAATGCGTAGCTTGTTGAACGGACCCTGTATTTCCGGTCAGGGTCCCTTTACCGGTTTCTTCTGGAAAGCACTTTGATCCGAAGAATCGCATAAGACCTGAAAGAAGAGGATGAATTATATCCGGCGGTGAAGTGTGGTAGGAGGCTGTTAACACTTACCTTGCCGTAGCCAGGGAGGCGACAGCATCATGGAGCATCTGCTCCAGAGAAATGGCTGCAGCGGGGACAGGTTTAGCATCATCAACCATATTCGCAGCGCGCGATGCTCCAGGTTCATGCAGAATAGCCGCTAGTGCTTACCCGAAAAATGAAGTTCAGCATGATGGGCAGTGTGATCGCCAGTTTGAACTTGAGTGCCATGCCGGTCGAAATTGGCTCCAGGTAGTTCCATGCGGCCGCGTACAGTGAGAAGAAGCACTT
>JBJKPR010000017.1:0-24187 GCA_046706185.1 Candidatus Sysuiplasmataceae archaeon | reverse complement strand
CCCTCCAGAGGGCAGGTTATCCGCGTGTTACTGAGCCGTGTGCCGAGGGCTTACCCCTCTCGACTCGCATGTCTTAATCGGATTCCAATAGCGGTGCCCGCCGGCAGGATCGACCGGAATCTACCACTTGATGTGGTTGGGCACTATTATTTTAGTGAATTGGCATAGAGACACTCACATTCAACAACAACGTCAGAATCGAGAGATCACGGCTGGCCGGGGTTCTCGATTCCCCACGAATGTGAACGGTCACGAACAGACTTGTGTCACAGCAGGCTCTTAGCCAGCTCTCAATCTCGCCGGTAATCCGTTCAGTAAAAGTACCATAGTTTCAATCAGTATATATGCGTTACCCTGCGCTCCATTTCCATCCTACGAAATTCCGTTTTGGCTGAACCTGCGAAACAGACTTCCGCAGGAAGTCGCCGGAAAGTTGAGGACTCGGGAGGGAAAACAATTAACAGTAACCTGATGCATTTACTCTCCCGGGATGCACGTTAGATGAACGACTCTGCAGACTTGGCAGATTTCAGGCACGATGACGGCGACCTCCTCGGCGTCGTTTTCGGAGTTGTAGGAAGCTACGATTTCAAGTTCGCCGTGACTTCGACAGTCGAAAGGAATGACTACGTTCAGCTGAACCATGATGCGTACGGCTGGATGCTTGCGCGTGTGGATGAGGTCGAGCTTGAGACAAACCTGACGAGCGAGGGTGCGAAGCGCGTGGCGATGGGAGAGAAGGTCGACTACAGGGAAGAGGAAATTGCCCACTCCACAATCATCGGGTTTCCCGACGGGAGGGGAGGAATAGCCTCTCCCAAGCAGCCTGTGCTTGCAGGAACGAAGGTGTTCAGAGCAACCGACGAGCTGATAGCGGCAGTTCTCGGACTGGGTCGCGAAGACGCAGATGGGGCATACGTAGGCACGCTCCATGGAAGGCATCTGCCTGTGCGCATGGACATAGATGCGCTTGTCCAGAAGCACATATCGATAGTGGCCAAGACAGGTGGCGGGAAGAGTTATCTTGCTGGCGTCCTGCTTGAGGAGATGCTTGACCAGTCGGTCACCACGCTCATACTGGACCCGCACGGGGAATACGGTACACTGAGGGAGAGCTGCGAAGGGAACGGTGTGAAAAGCAGGTTCGCCAGGAACGTCATCGAATTTGCGACAGACACCGAGGTGAACCCGGCGGCCCAGCCGTTGAGGTTCACCTGCTCCAACTTCTCAGCACAGGAACTTCTTTCTCTCACAAGCCTGAAGGACAACAAGGGAGCGCTAGCCTCCCTTGGTGTCTGCATCCAGAAGGTCAGGGAGAAGGGAGAGGATTATGACCTGTCTGACCTCACTGCACAACTCGAGGAAAACGACAGTCCTGTAGCCTCACAGCTCAGGAAGGAACTCGATTCAATTTCAGCAATGAACATATTCTCGGAACACGGGACAAGAACTGACGATATAGCGAACCCCGGGAAGACCACAATAATAAATTTCAAAGGAGCGACGCCCGATGTGCAGGGGCTCTTTGTCAGGAGGCTGCTGACGGCGCTGTTTGAGCAGAGGAAAAGGGGGAAAATACCGCCATTGCTTGTCGTGCTTGAGGAGGCGCACAACTTCTGCCCGCAGCAGGGGAAGACTGAGGCCAGCAGGATCATCAGAACAATAGCCGCAGAGGGAAGGAAGTTCGGCGTCTGGCTGCTGGTCATCACGCAGAGGGCCGCGAAGGTGGATAAGAATATACTCAGCCAGTGCAATACGCAGTTCATACTGAAACTCACAAATGGAAACGACATGAAGGCTGTCGCATCATCGGTTGAGGGGATAACCCCCGAAATGCTGGAGGAGATACCGCGCCTCGGCATCGGTGTCGCCATCGCTGTGGGAGGGGGACTGCCCGTTCCGCTGATGGTGGATGTGAGGAAAAGGCTCACAAGGCATGGCGGCGAAAGTGTCGGAATTGCGTGGAGGCAGTAGATGGAAGATGTTGTTACCGATGCACGCCTCGGAAAATACATGCAGCTGACGGAAGAAGCGCTGGGCATGCTCAGGATCGCCGTATCAAGGCAGGGGACAATGTATGCCATGGCAGAGGATATGCTGAAGATGGCGAAGGATTACTTCAGCGACGCAATGCATTTCATCAAGGAAGGGAGGAAGGTTGACGCTTTTGCCTGCCTTAACTATGCATACGGATGGATTGATGCGGGTGCAAGGATGGGGATCTTCGATGTCGGAACAGACTACAGAAGGTTCACACTTGGCAGGTAAAAAGAACCGTGGCGGCACCCTGCAGGTACGGCATTGACAGCGTCCGTCTGTTTACTTTGAGAGAGAAGCTATTTTCATCACTATTGCCTCGGCCAGTTCACGCTTGCTCCCTGCAACTGTTTCCACACCCTTCTTTGTGATCAGATGAGCTCTCGTTTCCTCGGCCTTCACCTCGGCTACGTTATTGGCAACAATAAGGTCTGCGCCCGTCTCCTTCAGCCTCTTTGTTGCGCTCTCTATCACGCTCTTGTCGCTGCCCACTTCCGCTTTGAATGCAACAAGCACCCTGCACTTTTCCCTTATCTCCTCGATGAACTTTGGGGCGGCATGCATTTCGAGCCTGAGCCCCTTCCTGGTCGATGGTATTTTCCCCTTCGTCTTCGGCGGAATGAAATCTGCAAGCGATGCCGGCACGATAACAATGTCGAATTTCCTTCCTTTCAGCCTGTCGATCAGCCCCTTGACTGTGTCAAACGGCGTGCACTTTATGAAAAGAGGCTCCTCTGCAGTGACCCTGCCGCACCATAAGTTCACGTTTGCCTTTTCCTCGAACACAGCCGACGCTATCTCCAGAGCCGTCCTTCCTGAACTCCTGCTGGAAATCACCCTCACATCATCGATAGGCTCTTCGCTTGCACCCCCGACAACGAGCACATGCCTTCCCTTGAGCAGCCCCCGGGAGAAAGTTCTGGCAACATTCTCCATGATCGTCGTGCTGTCGAGCATCTTGGCCTCCCCCTCCTCTATGTAAGACGGGAGGACCGTAATCCCCTGCCTTCGCAGCCTTTCGATGTTTCTGGCCATGAAGGGATTGTTGAGCATTGACTTTGCCATGGCGGGCGCAATGATTACTGGAACACCAAGGCCGATGGCATTCAGGCATACAGTTGTGAGCGCATTGTCTGCAATCGCAAGCGAGATCTTCGAAATTGTATCGGCCGTTGCGGGTGCGACAAGAACGACATTCTTCTTCTCCTCGCTGAAAACAGTGATATGCTCAACGTCCCCAGTCAGCTCCGTAACAGGGGCAGTGCCGCATGCGAACTTGAGCGCCTCGCCCGTTATGATCCTGACTGCCGCCTCGCTCATAACAGGTATCACCTCTGCGCCGAACCTGATGAGCTCTCTCGCCAGCTTGACTGACTCCGTAGCTGCGATGCTGCCCGAAATACAGAGTATTACCCTGTTTCCATTCAGCCTGTTGTCATTTGCCGCCCTGAGCCTCTGTGAAGGATGCATCAATCATACACCTCGAACCACTCGGATTGCAGCCGCTTCAGCACGCTGCTTCAGAAGGGAGATGTCAACATCCGCCTTAAGGATGAACCTGGCTCCGCTGAAGCGCCTGAGTTCACTCCTGTAATTTCTCTTGACGACTTCTAGGAAGGCTGCCTTCTCATATGCTTTCAGCCTCGAACTTCTTCCGCCGATCCTTGCGACTGCCTTTTCAGGATCGCTGTCAAGATAGATCACAGCATCAGGCAGCTCGCTGAAAGGTTCGTTCGTCTTCCTTATCCAGTCTATCATCCTGCCCCTCGTAGTTCCGAACTCGGCGCCCTGATATGCAACGGTGGACATAAAATATCTGTCACATACAACATGCATCCCTGACCCGAGCCACTCCCTGATCTTCCTTGTATGCATCGCCCTGTCGGCTGTGAATGCAAGCACCTTGGCGGCGACTGAATCGGCGTCTCTGAAGGGGAGCAATTCCTCGATTTTGCCCACGAACCCGCTGTTATACGGTTCTGAAGTGAATACCGCATTCCTGCCAAGCACCGTGCAGATGTGGTTGGCGACTGTTGTTTTTCCGCTGCCGTCAATCCCTTCCAGTACAATGAACTTCCCGGCGGTCATCTGAACCACCTGTCGGGCCACCGGAAAGGATGACGGTGGATGAGGCCGCAGTTCATCTGATATCCTGCCATCTGAATACCAGCTCCCTGGCTGCCTTGACTTCATTGACCCGCCTGACCGGCGTCGAATGAGGGGCGGAGTGAAGGACCTCGGGTTCCTCGGAAGCGACCTTCCTGAATGTGTCAGAAAGCATGTCCAGGCTCTGTTTGGACAGGTTTTCAGTAGGCTCTATCATAAGCGCCTCGCTGACTATGAGCGGAAAGTAAATGGTCGGAGGATGTACGCCGTAGTCCATCAGCCGTTTCGCAACATCAAGCGCACTGACCCCCTTGGTCTCCTTCAGCACATCCGCGCTTGCCACAAACTCATGTTTTTTCAGGCTCTTGTGAGGTATGTCATAGGTGTCGCTTATCTTCTTCATGAGGTAGTTCGAATTGAGCACCGCCCTCTCGCTGTTTTGCCTGAGGCCGTCCGAACCGTTCATGAGGATGTAGATATAGGCACGGAGCAGAACTGCAAAGTTTCCCATGAAGGAGTGCACCTTGCCTATGCTGCTTGGCCTGTTGTAGTCGAGGCCGTACCCTTCGCTTCCCCTGACGATACGAGGGACAGGCAGGAATTTCTCCAGGAAGGACTTCACGCCAACCGGTCCCGCGCCCGGGCCGCCGCCCCCGTGTGGAGTGGCAAACGTCTTGTGAAGATTGAAATGAACTATATCGAACCCCATCAGTCCAGGGTTTGTCTTCCCTATGATCGCGTTCATGTTCGCACCGTCATAGTAGAGGAGAGCTCCCTTTGAATGCAGCGCAGCGGCGATGTCTCCCACCCTTTCCTCGAAGAGCCCGAGCGTGTTTGGGTTTGTGAGCATGAATGCAGCCACCCTCTCGTCAACCACTTTTTCGAGCAGTTCAACGTCAACCATGCCGTTCCTGGACGGCAGCTCAACGACTTCGTACCCTGCCATCGCCGCGCTTGCAGGATTGGTTCCGTGGGCGGAATCCGGTATAAGTATCCTGTTCCTCTTTTCCCCCTTCTCCTCGAAGTATGCCTTAGTGATCAGCATTCCGGTGAACTCGCCCTGGGCACCGCCTGCGGGCTGGAGAGTTACAGCATCCATTCCCGAGATTGCTGCAAGCATTCTTTCAAGCTCATGCATTATGAAGAGTGAACCCTGCATTGTGGATGAGGGCTGAAGTGGATGCATCCTTGTAACACTCTCAAGAGAGGAAAGCGATTCAGACACTTTTGGATTGTACTTCATTGTGCATGAACCAAGGAGGTGCGGTCCGTTGTCGACCGAGTAGCTCATCTGAGAGAGGTTGACGTAGTGCTGCATCAGATACCTCTCCGAAACCCTGGGGATGTTGAGCGACTTCCTCTCCAGCCTGCCCTTGTCGGCCCCCTTCTCGATTTGAGGCACCTTGCTGTCAAATGCGAAGAGCTCGTCGTTCCTCAGCTCGTTGAGCAGAGGCTCTTCCCAGATTGCCTGAGAGAACCTCAAGCGACCACCTCGAGAGCGTTCCTGAGCGCCGAGACATCATCGGCTCCCATCCTTTCGTTCACTGCCCACACAGACGCGTTTCCAAGTTCGGGAAGGTGCCTGTCGAGAGGGAGACCGCCTATTATTCCATGCTTAATAAGGTCATTCAGAACAGCCTCCGGCCTTTTCCTTGTGACGAGCGTGATCTCATTGTAGCCCGGCCCCTTGTACAGCACGTTGAAATGCTTCCCATTCAGCTCCCTGACAGCAAGGGACCTGACAGCCTCGGTTCGCCTGGCGACGTTGACAAGGCCTGCCGGGCCGAGAGATGAGATGTAGACCGAAGCGGCCACGGAAAGGAGCGTTTCATTGGTGCATATGTTCGACGTTGCCTTGGACCTCCTTATGTGCTGCTCCCTTGCCTGGAGCGTCAGGCAGAAGGAACGCTTTCCATCCGAATCGACGGTTGCCCCGACTATTCTGCCAGGCATCTTGCGGACATGTTCCTTCCTGCAGGCGAACAGCCCAAGCAATGGACCGCCTGTATTCATGGAGAGGCCCAGCGACTGCCCCTCACCGATGACTATGTCCGCACCGTAGTCCCCTGGCGGCGTTGCGGTTGCAAGTGATGCCGGGTTGACGCCCACTACCAGAGGGACGTCGCCTATCATTTCCTTGAGGTCAAGAATGCCCTCATCGTAGAGGCCAAGCAGGTTGGGCATCTCGGCATAAACGCCACATGCGCCCTTCTTTGCAAGCGCGGCTGCCTCATCAACAGATGAGCACCCGGTGGCCGCATCAAAACCATACTCAACGACGCTGACAGAGGCGCCTCTAAGGTAGTTTTGAAGCACAGACCTCTTCCATGGGGCGAGGGCGCGCGGTATTGCAAACGTACTCCCCTCCCTGATCCTGCGACACATCGTTGCAGCCTCCCCAAGGGCAGTCGAACCGTCATACATGGAGGCGTTTACCGCTTCCATATGCGTAAGCTCACTCAGGAGGCTCTGGTATTCGAATATGAGCTGCAGTAGCCCCTGGCTGAACTCGGCCTGGTACGGAGTGTAGGCGGTGTAGAGCTCAGACCTTGAGACAACATGGCTCACCAGCGACGGAATGAATATGTCATAAATTCCTGACCCGAGAAAGCATTTCATATCAGAGCAGTTCGTGTTCCTTCCCAGAATTGAGCGGACGTGTGAAATGACCTCCATTTCGCTCAGCCCCCCCGGGATCCCCAGACCATCTACCCTGAATGCGGATGGTATGTCTGAAAAGAGTTCATCAACCGAGCCCAATCCAAGGAAACCAAGCATTTCGCTTCTTTCATCCGGAGGCATCGTATTCCGCTTAGCACCGTGGGTAATTTAATCTTTGTCCAAGGCGATCATCTGCCCTCTATCCTTACTGCAACCTTTCTGTCAACGAGCACCCTTGAATATGCCTCGGGCAGAAAAGCAACATCCTCCTTCTTCATCTCAAACTCGCCGTATTCTGTTGCGAAGCGCGGGACATTTTCGAGGAACCTTACCAGGACTAGCCCCCCCTCCTCCTTCGCCTGCTTCTCTGCCACGGGCTCACGCATCTCCCTTACAGGTTCCACAGCGCGCTTCTCATCCACAGGCTTGACGGGTGCCGGAGCCATGCTCCCGTCAGCACCGCCCCCGGTCTTGCGCCCATGGAGCGATGACTGCTCATGCTGCCTCACAACCGAAATCATGCTTGAAAGAAATTCCTCCTCTTCGGATGAGAGGCCTTTCTGTTCAACAACGGTACCCTTGCGCTGACTGACGGCCATGAGTGCGAGTTTTCTCGTCCTGAATTCCCATATGTTGCCAAGGAGTTTCCTGGCTTCCCTTATCTGCGTCTGGGCAGTGTGAAGTAGCTCCTTGTTTGAAGAGCGAGCCTCCTCCTCTGCCTTTTCAAGCGAGGTTATGTAATCAGACGCCTTTCTGTAGAAGTCGGATGGAATCTCGGTGAGGACGTCACCACGGAGTGTCCTGTAGATCCTCGTGATTTCTGCGTAGTCAACACGGTAGTCCTCGGAAGCCATCGACGACAGATTGACGCGTGATTATAAGAAACCTTTTTTTATCAAATCGGGATATCCGGATCAAGCCGGCGACAGTGTGGAAATGAGCTCTTCAGCTGATCGACTGACAAGGATGGAGAAACTGCTTGAACGACTGGCCGATGAGAACGCCGACACACCGATCATAGTGGAAGGAAAGAACGACAGGGAAGCGCTAAGGCGGCTCGGCATAGGCGGCGAGGTGTTCGTCGTAAACGGCAGGCACACGCTTTTTCAGATGTGCGAGGACATAAGCAGGGAGCACAAGAGAGTGATACTGCTGACCGACTGGGACAGGAAGGGAGGGCAGATCTGCCACACACTGTCAACGGGGTTCGCAGCGAATGGGGTCAGGGCGGACGAAAAGATAAGGACAAGGCTTTCATCCATGAGCTCAGGAGACATAAAGGACGTGGAGAGCCTCCCGCGCCTGGTAGAAAAGCTCAGGACAAAGGTAAAAAGGTGAGAATGCCCACGCGGAACGCGTCCGCTCAGCGCCTTAATGCATCAGAAAGGTTATTATTCGACCTCCAGTATCCGCTCAAACTGACGGGTCCGTAGCTCAGCTAGGTAGAGCAATCGGCTCTTAACCGAAAGGTCGAGGGTTCGAATGACATCAAATGTCCGAACATCCCTCCGGGCCCGCCTGAAGATATTATCCTTCCATTGTAAACCATGTTGGCCGGTAGCCTCCTGAATCTTCACCGGCGGCAACATCCGCCTGCAACAACTATTATATCACAAGAGCTGTGAGTCGATCAGATTCCCGAAATCGAGGGGTGTGCACTTGAAGAAAATAGTCTTCGTTGGAACAGCCGGTGCGGGCAAATCAACGCTTACCGCCGCATTCGATGAATGGATGCATGACAACGGTCATGACTGCGTCATTATGAACCTCGACCCCGGCGCGGAGGAGCTTGCCTACGAGCCGGACATAGACATAAGGGAATGGGTAAGGCTCGAGGATGTGATGAAGGATTACTCCCTCGGACCGAACGGTGCCCAGATAGTTGCTGCTGACCTTCTTGCACTCAACATGGACAAGGTTCTTGAGCCGATAGAGAAGCTTGACGCAGACTATCTGCTTGTCGACACTCCCGGACAGCTGGAGCTGTTCGCCTACAGGCAGTCTGGCAAGGTTGTTGTCGACAGGCTCGGTATTGACGAGACTGTTATCGCTTTCGTTACCGAGCCCGCGATATGCAGGGTCCCCAGCGGTTTCGTTTCATCAAGCATGCTGTTCGCCAGCGTGAACTTCAGGTTCGAGGTACCCGCGCTGAACATAATATCGAAGGTCGACCTCATACCGGACGAGGAGCTGAGAAAGATACTGCAGTGGGCGGTGGAGGAAATGAGGCTCTATGATGACCTTGTCGACGAGGATATTCGTTCAGCGAAGTCGCTGACTATAGAACTATTCAAGGCGCTGCAGCAGGTTTCCGCATACACCGAGATGATACCGATCTCCTCCAAGGATGGAAGCGGGATGGAGGACATATACTCAAAGGTTCAGGACATATTCTACGGCGGAGAGGACCTTGACAGGAGAATAAGCTGAAAGCAGAAAAGCCGGTGTCAACCCGTCGCCTGGACAGGGCTGCCTGCCACGAATTCAATGTACTTCTTTCTTATGTTGAATGCCTCTCCTAGCACAAGGCCGGTAGTGGATGAAAGTATTGCGGAGAAGGCGATTTCAACCTCAAGGTTGAACGGGAGTAGGAATTCGATAGAAAGCCTCACCAAAAAGGACGCCATCCAGAAAGCAAGGACGTAAACCTGCCTCCTGTAGAAAACGCGCCCGTTTCTGTAGAAGAATGTGCACTTTGTTGCGTAGAGCACTCCGGCCGCTGCGCCGACAGGTATGAGTGCAAGGGTTGAGACAATATACATGTTGGTGACACCAAAGTCGAGTGCGGACAGGATGGTGAAAAGGAGGTAAAGGGCAGGCATTCTGAAGAGCCTTCCAGTGGTGTAGGCGGTTCCGTTGAGGCTTGAGTAAAACCTCCTTGCAGCGAATAGAATGAGGACAAGAACCACAAGCAGAAGCTGATCTGCGGAAGGACTGCCAGTAAGCAAGGAAGACCCCTGAGACGTCCCTGAAAGGTAAGGATACCCAAGCATGAAGCGCAAATACCTCCCCTATTCAGTCATATCGGTCGCCATGACAGCACCGTTAGATGCCGATGTGACAAGCGATGCGTACTGAAGGAGAAGGCCGCCGCTATATTTCCGTTTGGGACGCTTCCATGATTCCCTGCGCTTTGCCAGCTCCTCAGACGAGACGGCGAGTTCGATGCTCCCTGACTCTGCGTCAACGGTTATGCCGTCCCCGTCCCTTACCAGGGCTATAGGGCCCCCCTCGTATGCCTCTGGAGAAACATGACCCACCATCAGTCCCCTTGTTGCGCCTGAAAAACGGCCGTCGGTGACGAGGGCCACGCTCTCTCCCAGCCCCTGCCCGACAATTGCAGCCGTGACGGAGAGCATCTCTCTCATTCCCGGTCCGCCTTTCGGGCCCTCGTACCGTATCACTACAACGTCGCCAGGCTCTACCGCCCTCGACATGATTTCGCTGAAAGCCTCCTCCTCTGATTCGAAGACTTTTGCCCTTCCGCTCAGCTTCTGCATCGCTGAAGCTGAAACTTTCAGAACAGCACCCTCGGGGGCAAGGGATCCCCTGAGTATCTTTATCCCTCCGCGGGCTGTAATTGGCTCCGATAAGGGGCGGACTACTGTCTGCGGCACATCCTTTCCACGCGCCGCTTCAAGCTCCTGCCTCATCGTCCTTCCCGAAACAGTCAGAGCTTCTCCGTTAATCAGGCCCGCTTCAAGCAGTTTCCCCATAAGGAGTGGAACGCCGCCCGCCCTGTGCAGGTCTGCCATGACATACCTGCCGCCGGGCTTCATGTCAACTACTTCGGGCACCCTGTCTCCTATCTTTTCGAAGTCTTCCATTGTCAGAGGTATGCGTGCCTCGTGGGCTATTGCCAGCAGGTGAAGGACAGCATTCGTCGAGCCTCCTGACGCCATGAGCACCGTAACTGCATTCTCAAACGACTCGAATGTGAGTATGTCTCTCGGTTTGAGGTCTGTCTCAATCAGGTCCATCAGAACGGAACCTGTCTGGAACGCAAAGCCAGCTTTTGACCCGTCCACAGCAGGAGGCGATGCGCTGCCGATCAAGGAGAGGCCGAGTGCCTCGGTCATCATCGCCATTGTGTTTGCTGTATAGAGCCCCCCGCATGCGCCGGCAGTGGGTATGGCACTATCCTCCATGAGCTTCAGCTCCTCGAGCGACATCCTGCCTGCCGAGTAAGAGCCTACTGCTTCGTAGACATCACCAATTGCAATGTCCTTCCCTTCGTATGTGCCCGGCAGCGTTGTTCCGCTGTACATGACAACAGACGGTATGTTGAGCCTTGCCATTGCCATCATCATTCCAGGGTTCGTCTTGTCGCATCCTGAAAGGGCTGCAAAACCGTCGTAACCGTGTGCGTTCACTGTAAGCTCCACGGTGTTCGCAACAAGCTCCCTGCTGACAAGCGAGTACTTCATTCCCTCGGTACCCATCGCTATGCCGTCAATCACTACAGGTGCAGTGAAGAGCCTAGGAGTGCCACCGTTGCTCCTTATGCCGTCCTTCACCTTCTGGCCAAGCGCAAGCGTGTGTATGTTGCACGGACCTGCCTCGTTCCAGGCGGCGGCGACCCCCACTATAGGCCTCGAAAGTTCTTCGTCCGTCAGACCCATTGATTTCATGAACGCCCTGTTGGGCGCCCTCTCAGCTCCACTGTAAACTGCAGCAGAACGCTTGTTAGGCATGCCCGATGACTCTACTACATCTAATTTAAGCTTGTGCAGTCCTGATGGGCAAACAGCGTCCTCACACATGGAAGAAAATGGGCACTACAATCATGGCAAAGAAAAGGTCAAAAAGAACGATGACGCTGAGCACTATGTAGAGCCTGTTTTTCAGATAGGCGAATTCCGCGAGCGCCACAATCACTATGGAAATTGGCGTGAATATCAGGACCCAGAGGCCAAGCGCGATATAGTACAGGCCATTGAAATGTACCAGTCCCGTCAGAATTCCCGACAGCGGCAGAGCCGAAGAGTTCAGTGTGGGACCAGATGATGTATTGTAGTTTGCTATCTGCTCAATGCTATAGCCTCCGGCCCCGTGCATCACAAATATAAGTGCCACGCCCACAACAAGAAGTGCCAGGCTTATCAGCACCCCCAGCCTGAGAATCAGGCTCAGCAGGTCGTTGAATTCATAGTTTGACATCCTCAGCCTCCTGTTTCCTGATCAGAAGGAAAAGACCTGAAATGAGTATCACAGAAACAACACCAGAAACTGCGAGCCTTGTTCCAGCGGAAGTAATCAGCATACCGTTGGCAGCGAGGCCCTTGAGAAGCATTTCCACACCTAGAAACGAAAGGACAGCGAAGAAGAGCCACCTGATGTTCTTGTTTGACATCCTTACAAGTATTTTCGTGCCGACGAACGAGCCTGCGAGAACACCAATCGCCGTTGCCGCGGCGATGAATACCTGGATGTACCCTGCATACCAGTAGATAGAGCTTCCTGTAGCGGCGGTTATGCCCACCATGAAGTTGCTCGTTGTGGTCGTCACCTTCATCGGCAGGTTCATTGCCCAGTCCATTCCCAGAACCTTCATCGCACCGCTGCCTATGCCGAGGAGACCGGAGATGATGCCGGCAAACAGCATCACAATTTCGCCCGCCCACCACTTGACACCGTTGTACTGCACGTCCTTTTTCAGCCTTGCATCATAGTATATGCCCGTCATCTGGAATAGCCTGGTCGTCCAGTCAGGCTTCTTGAGAGGTGGAATTTCATGCCTCCCCTTCTCAGCCGTCGGATACAGGGAGAACAGGAGCACAGCCCCAAAAAGAACATAGATTATCCACTCCAGATTGTGTGTATAGACAAATACAGCGAGGAGTGAACCAATGATTGCACCAGCTGTAGTCGCAACCTCAAGGCCTATGCCAATCTTCACATTCGATATGCGCTCCTTCACGTAGGCACTCGCTGACCCAGCGGAAGTTGCTATTGTGGAAACCAGGCTTGCACCTGTTGCGTAGATGATGGGAACTCCGTAGAAGATAGTCAGAAGTGGAACAAGCACTGTACCGCCCCCAAGCCCTGTTAGAGAGCCGAGCAGTCCTGCGGAAAATCCCCCAATCATAATCAGGAAAAAATTGAAAATCGTAAGCAAAGGGGACATTGATGAGTGCTCAAAACCTCATAATATTTATGGTTGACTGAGCAGACGGGCAGCAGTGCACTATGCCTGCCGGGATATCATCCGAATGCCACTTTTCCCCTGACAATTGTCTGCTCCCTCGAGTGACCCACCGAGACAATCTTCGCCCTTACGCCGAGATACTCCTCCACGAATGAAACATACCGTTTTGCGGCAGTGGGCAAACTGGCCCACCGCTGGGCTCCCTCGTCGAGCTGCTCCATCCAGCCGGGCAATTCCCTGTAAACAGGCTTGGAATCACGAAGTACCGAGAAGGAGGATGGATACTGCTTGAGCCTCTTTCCGTTATATGTGTAGCCGGTGGCGATCTTCAGGCGTCCCAGACCAGAGAGTACATCCATTTTAGTCAGTGCTATCTCCTTCGCACCCGAAAGCTGAATAGCGTATTTGGCGGCAAACAGGTCGAGCCAGCCGCAGCGCCGCCTCCTTCCTGTCGTTGTTCCCACCTCCATGCCTTTGAGTGCCAGATGTTCACCCGTCTCGTCGAAAAGTTCGGTTGGAAACGGGCCCGCGCCCACCCTTGTTGAGTATGCCTTCAGGACACCCAGAACACCAACCCTCCTCATTGGGTTCAGGCCGCTCCCGGTGAAGACATTTCCAGTCACGATGTTCGACGAAGTGACGTACGGGTAATTGCCATGATCTATATCGAGCATAAGGCCGTGCGCCCCCTCGAACAGCACGTTCTTTCCCTTTTCCATCGCGTCGTTGACAATAAAGGAAGTATCTGTTATGAACGGTGAAAGTGCCCCGGCCCACTCGCGCATTCTGTTCATAAGCCCGGCTACATCAATCTCCAGCTCCCCTGAAAGGGAGGATGCGTAAGCCTTCTTGATCCTGATGACTACCTCAGCCTTTTCCTTCAGAGATTCAACATCAAGCAGTTCTCCTGCCCTGAAGCCTATCCTCGCGGCCTTGTCCGAATAACATGGTCCTATGCCTTTCCTTGTTGTTCCTACCGCGCTTCCGCCCTTGAACGCCTCCTCCAGCGCGTCAAGCTGCTTGTGGTATGGCATAACAAGGTGTGCCCTGTCACTAATGTGGAATTTTCTTATAACATAGCCCCTCTCTGCAAGCGTCCTCAGTTCTGCAGCTAGCTCTTCAGGATCAACTGCAGAACCATTTGCAATAATGCCTGTCACGCGCTTGTGAAGCACGCCTGAGGGCACCTGATGGAACTTGAAGGTTTTCTTCTCGAACTCCACGGTATGGCCCGCATTTGCTCCCCCCTGGAACCTGACTACGCTGTCGGCCAGCTCAGAGATGTAATCTGTTATCTTTCCTTTTCCCTCATCTCCCCACTGCAGACCCACTATTGCGAGAGCAGGCATGAGTGTCCATTCTTTATGTAGTATAAAAGAATGAGCTGCTACCGGACGTGTCATGCGGATTGTTCTGCTTTCGTATCGGAAGCTACCTTATTATCAGCAGTGCGCTGATCGGTGTACTGCATGTCGCTAAGGAAGATGGATGTGGACGCATCACCGGATGCTGCGGCGGATGCGATAATGCGCATAGTCCGGGAAAAAGGGCTCAAGGTATACTCTGCAACTGATCATCGCAGGGACATAGAGGATTCTGGCGCAGCTCCGTTCACTGCATTCACAATCGCATTCGGCAGTCCCAGACTTTCATCCATGCTGCTTGCCAAGAACGCAGAACTCTCGGTTGACCTACCGATCAGGATATCTGTCGTGGCAAGGACGAACGGATGCAGGCTGATTGCCAGAGACATGCACTCGCTTCTGAGCGACTTTCAGATTGTCAATGCGGAAAATACGGCCAATCTGATAAACGGCATCGTGGATGATGTCATGACCGGTGCCCGCGCCATATGCAGCACTTCCAAGAAATGATACAGTTCATGTGCCACACCGTTGCTTCTGAGACTGCACCTGCCTCTGCACTTCGATACAGCTTTCGTCCAAACTGGCACTTTCGGGCACCTCTCCCTTCTTCCTCGCTTAAATAAGCGTTCATGGCTCGTTACACACATGCCCGGACATGAACAGAGACATTTGATCAGGTTTGAACGGGAGGATATCGTTGCAACACCTGACTCTCTCACAATAATAGACGGAGGCAAAAGTAACTGTTATGCAATAAGGAGAGGGGAGTCCGCATTCGTAAACGGACCAAGCCTGCTCACAGCAAAGCTTCTCCATTCAGCTGTATTCAGATCTCTTGCTGTTTCTGACGGTGTTGCCCTGTGGATCGACGGCGGCAACTCCTTCGACCCGTTCAGGATCACTGAACTCGCTGAAAGGTGCGGATACGATGCAAGGAAACTGCTTTCCAGGATCAGAATTGCCAGGGCTTTTACAGCACATCAGATGGAGGCGATTGCGCGTTCAGCCCCGAAGGAGGTGCTTGGCAGCAGAGTGTCGATCCTAGTTGTGTCATCCATCGCTGAACTGTTCACAGACGACGTAAAATGGAATGAAGGGATGGACCTTCTGCAAAGCACCATCGCGAACCTTGTAAAAATGACTGAGAACTGCGGCATCTGGTCTCTCATGACGTCCGGCGTATCTGTGAGCTCAAGCGCAGAAATGGAAAGGATCGTGAATGAGAACTTCACGAGAGTGATAAGCGCGGAACTTGAAAACGATGGCCTATACATGGAGAGCGATGGCACGGTGGTGACCGTGAACAGGTGGAATGAAAGAAGACATCAGAGGTCCCTGCTTGAATTTGTCAACAGGGGTGATTGATCTGGGCAGGACGGTTCCGACATTCAGAACAGAAATAGAAAGGGTTGTCTCACGATGGGAAAAATTCGGCGATGCGCTCAGGAGGGAAGAGAGACCGTACCTGGAAAGGGTGATAGCAAAGGCAAGACACCATTCCTCGGCATCCACATATGCAGCGCTCATTAATCCCGTAGAGGGGATGATGCTTTCCATAATGATAGAGCAGGAGAGGGAACTTGATCTCCTGAAACGCAAATACCATTTTTAAGAGGCACCAGGCGGATGGAAGGATGGATAATTGATGCCTATACCGATTTGAAGAAAAACAGCATCGTGCTGTGGGTCAAAGGGAAGGATGTAAAGAAATTTGAATTCAGATACATGCCCGTATTCCGCATAGGCGGTGATACTGCCTCTCTGGATGAAATTGCACGAAAGCTTGACAAACTGGGCGGAGTAAGCGAAAAAAAGGTGACCAGGAAGGCAGCCCCTTCAATGCAGCTTGCAGACATGATAGAGGTGAGAACAGATGATTTTCGCACATATCACAAGCTTGCGGAGAGCGTATATTCACTCTCTGGACACACCGGCTATGTGGTATACGATGCAGACATACCGCTGGAGCAGCGGTTCATGCTGGATAACGACATCTTTCCACTTGCTTTTGTTTCTGCAGAAAACGGCACCGTGAAATGTCTTGATTCGCTGAACGAAATATATTACGAAATGCCGCAATTGAACACTGCGCACATGGAGATAACGTTTGAAGACAGCCCGCCATCGCCTGCAACGCGTATTGGAAGCATAACGATCGACAGCGAGGTATTGGTAGACGATGAAGAGAGGATGCTGATGGAGGCTGCGAGAATACTTGGCTCTAGGAAGTATGATATTGTGCTGACTGACGGGGGAGATGCATTTGCAATAAGGCACCTCTACAGGCGTGCAAGATATCTATGCCTGGACGGGTTCACGCTTGGGAGGGAGGAGGGACTGAGAGGGGCGTATGCGGCAAAGAGCTACATGAGTTACGGCAGGATATTCTACAAACCGTCGCCGGCCATGCTGAAAGGGAGGCTGCATATCGACACGCGCAATTCGTTTCTCTACATGGAATCGGGGCTCGAAGGACTTGCAGAGATTTCAAGGCTCTCGTACATGGGACTGCAGCAGCTTTCAAGGCTCTCCCCCGGAACTGCGATAAGCAGTATGGAAACGACTGAAGCGCTCAGGCAGAATGCATCAGTTCCATGGAAGAAAAACAGGCCTGAGATGTTCAAAACAGCCGAAGAACTTGTCGAATCTGACAGGGGCGGACTGATATATACACCGCTCGTGGGCTTCCACACGGATGTGTTCGGTCTTGATTTCTCATCACTCTATCCGTCAATAATGAAAAGAGAGAATATTTCAGTGGACACACTCAACTGCAGGTGCTGCACTGAAGATGGCAGGAAAGTACCAGGCCTGGGCTATCACTTCTGCTCAAGGAGAACAGGGCTGATCCCATCAGTGATCGGAAACCTGATAACAAGACGCAGAAAGTACAAAACAATGAGCGATGATTTTGCAGCAATGAGACGAAATGCACTCAAATGGGTTCTCGTCACATCGTTCGGATACACAGGATACAGAAATGCCAAGTTTGGCAGCATAGAATGCCATGAATCGATAAACGCATTTGGAAGAGAGATACTTCTTCACGCTGCAAGGAAGGCGGAGGAGATGGGTTTCAGGGTCATTCACGGCATAGTTGATTCCCTCTGGATCAGTGGAGGAGGTGACATCAATAGATACGTGGATGAGATTGGAAGGGAGACTGGAATACCGTTCGATATCGAAGGAAGATACAGGTGGATTGTCTTTCTCAGCAACAAGGGGGATGGTGAAGGCAGCCTTAACAAATATTACGGCCTCTTCGACGACGGTACATACAAGCTGAGGGGTATTGAGCTGAGGCGGTCAGACACTCCTGAAATAGTCAGGTTCGCGCAGAATATAATGCTTGAATATGTGCGCGATTCAACAGACAGGGAAGATTTCATAAACAGGTCAGTGAGAGGAATAAAAAGGATCGCAGAACTCATAAAGGATGTGAAACGCGGAAGCTATCCTGTTGAAGACATGGTCATCACAAAGCGTGTATCAAAGTGTCTCGAAGAATACAAGAGCAGAAACGAGCAGCAGAGAGCGTTAATTCGGCTCAGCGATGCCGGCATGCACGTCAATGCAGGTGAGATCATACGGTACGTTGTGACAGCTGCAAGGAAGGGGGAAAACATTGTGCCCGAACAGCTGCTGAGTGAGAATGACGTGTATGAGTCGGCGTACTACTCTCGGCTGATTGCACGTGCGGTTGCCACGATGCTTCTGCCATTCGGGTTCAATGAGAAAAAAGTCATGTCGTTATTCAGGTATTCTTGAGACGTGAAAAGAAGCCCTTTCCTTTCTCCTCCTCAAGTTCCCCGAACTTCTTCAGAAGCTGCTTCTGTTCTGCAGAAAGCTTCCTCGGGACGGTGACCTTCAGCGTAACGTAAATGTCGCCATTTCCCCGCCCGCTGAGGCGTGGCATTCCAAGCGAGTTCATTCTGAAGACAGTGCCCGGCTGTGTTCCAGCGGGAACCTGAAGCTTTGCCTTAGAAACCATCGTGGGTATTTCCACCTCGCCGCCCAGGGCTGCAAGCGTGAACGGCACCTCCGCTGTAAAGTACAGGTTCTCTCCTTCCCTGGAGAACAGGTCATGCTCCATTACATGTATGACGACATAGAGATCACCGCTCGGACCGCCATTGCTCCCGGCTTCGCCGGCCCCCCTTATGCGGAGACGCATCCCGTCCTCGGCACCCTTTGGTATTGTCACCTCAATCGTGGAGGTTGTCTGCTTCTTGCCCGCACCGCCGCACGACTTGCACTTCTCGCGGATTATCTTTCCGTTGCCACTGCAGGTCTGGCATGTCCTTACTGTGACAAAATGGCCGCCAAGTGCTGACTGCCTGTAGCTGAGCTGGCCCGTGCCGTGGCAAGTTGGACACTGCTCGAGCTTCCCGTTCTCTGCCCCGGTGCCACCGCACTTCTCGCACCTGACAGCCCTGGGGATTTCAAGCCTCCTGCTTGCCCCGCTGTATGCCTGGTCGAGCGTTATCTCCAGGTCGTACTGGAGAGATGCACCTGTCTCAGGATATGTCCCCCGTCTCCCCTGGGGCCCGCCGAAGAAGAAGTCAAAAAGAGAGCCGCCGCCGCCGAAGCCCATCCCGCCGAACAGGTCACTTATGTCCTGAAAATGGGTGAAGTTGGACCAGTCGAAACCACGGGACCCGAAGGTGACGCCCTCGGAGCCGAAGGAGTCGTAGTTCCTCCTCTTGTCGGCATCCATGAGGACCTCATACGCCTCAGAAACCTCCTTGAACTTTTCTTCTGCCACCTTCCGGTCAAGCTTCGAGACGTCAGGATGGTACTGCTGAGCAAGCTTCCTGTATGCCCTCTTTATCTCGTCAGGACTCGCTGTGCGGCTGACGCCTAGTGTTTCGTAGTAATCCTTTGTCATCGAGCCTGTACCTCAACGGCTGCCTCACTTGTCATCGACTATCTTGTAGTTTGCGTCTACGTAACCGTCTCCGCCCTTGTCATCCTTCTTGTCGTCTCCCCCCGGAGGAGGCGGCTGCTGGGCTGCCTGCTGGCTCTCCTCTGCCTGCTTCTGGTATATCTTTGAGGAGACCTCGTAGACCTTCTTCGAGAGGCTGTCGATCTTGCTCTGCAGCTCCTCCTCTTTTCCGCCGGCGAGGGTGTCGTCAAGCACCTTGAGTTCTTTTTCTATTGCCTCCCTGTCCTCCTGTGATATTTTGTCCTTCAGGTCTTCCAGCGTTTTCTTTGTACTGTATGAGAGGCTCTCTGCCCTGTTCCTCAGCTCAGCGCTTGCCTGTGCCTTCTTATCCTCCTCCGCAAACTGCTCAGCCTCCTTCATCATGCGTTCAATCTCATCCTTGGAAAGCTTTGTGCTTGCAGAAATTGTTATCCTCTGCTCCTTGCCGGTGCCGAGTTCCTTGGCACTCACAATCATGATGCCGTTCGCATCTATGTCGCATGTCACTTCTATGTGCGGGACACCTCTCGGAGCGGGCGGAATACCTATGAGGCTGAAACGTCCCAGCGTCACATTGTGGAGAGCCATCGGCCTTTCTCCCTGAAGGACATGTATGTCCACGCTTGACTGCCCGTCTGCAGCCGTCGTGAAAATCTCTGACTTCTTTGTAGGTATTGTTGTGTTCCTTTCGATCAGCTTGTGAAACACACCTCCCTGCACTTCAACGCCAAGCGACAGGGGAGTGACATCGAGGAGGAGAATATCCTTGACTGTTCCCTCAAGCACACCGCCCTGTATTGCGGCCCCCATTGAAACGCACTCCATCGGATCCACACCCCTGACTATCTTCTGGCCAAGTATTTCCTCGACGAACTTCTGGACGGATGGCATTCTTGTCGGCCCGCCCACCATTATGATCTTGTCTATGTTCTGAGGAGAGAGCTTCGCATCGCTCAGTGCCTGGGATATAGGATGCCTGCACCTCTCTATGATCGGGCGCACCAGATCCTCCAGTTTGGCCCTCGTTATCTTCATTGTGAGGTGCTTTGGCCCGGTCGCATCCTGCGCGATGAAGGGGAGGTTCACCTCTGTTTCCACAATTGTTGAAAGTTCAACCTTTGCTTTTTCGCATGCCTCCCTGACCCTTTCGGCAGCCATTTTGTCACTGTGCAGATATATTCCTGTCTCTGACTTGAAGGTCGAAACCACGTAGTCCACCAGGGCATGGTCCATGTCTGTGCCCCCAAGCTGCGTGTCGCCGCTTGTTGATATCACTTCGAAGACGCCCTGTCCGAATTCCATGACTGTCACATCAAGCGTCCCTCCGCCCAGGTCAAAGACAAGTATCTTCTGCTCCTTTTCAGACTTGTCAAGTCCATAGGCAAGCGCGGCGGCTGTGGGCTCGTTTATGATCCTGACGACATCTAGGCCGGCAATCGTTCCGGCATCCTTTGTCGCCTGCCTCTGGTTGTCGTTGAAGTAGGCAGGAACTGTTATTACCGCCTTCTGTACGGCGGACCCAAGGAAGGATTCCGCATCTCGCTTTATTTTCTGCAGTATGAAGGCAGAAATCTGCTGCGGAGTGTATTCCTTCCCCTGTATGCTGTACTTGAAATCTGTGCCCATTTTCCTCTTTGCGGCAAAGACCGTACCCTCAGGGTTGGTTATGGACTGCCTTCTTGCGGGCTCACCTACGAGTACACCCTCTTTTGTAAACGCGACAACGGAGGGAAACGCCTTGCCGCCAATGCTTGTTCCCTCGGCACTCGGTATTATCGTTGGCCTTCCGCCTTCTATTACCGAAGCTGCTGAGTTGCTTGTGCCCAAATCAATGCCTATAATCTTTGTCATATTTCCACCTCTAAATTCTCAAACTTCACTTCTTTCCTTGTCATTCTGACCTTTCTTGGAGGGGCTCCTCGACACTCTAACCTTGGCTGGTCTGAGGACTTTGCCTCCTATCGTGAAACCCTTCTGGTATACCTCTGTGATCTGGTTGTCGTCGTAGTCAGGGCTCTCCTCAACTACGATCGCCTCATGGTAGTAAGGGTCGAACTTGCCGCCCGTTGGTATTTCTTTCAGGCCCTCCTCTACAAGAACCTGCATTGTATTGTTCCTGATCTTCTCCATACCGATCCTGAACGCATCGAAATCGCCGTTTCCGCGAGTCTCCGAAAGACCCCTGTCCATATCGTCTATGATTGTCACTATCTTTCTTACAAGCTTCTCGACCACAAACTTGCTGTAATCCTCGCGCTCCCTCTCAATCCTCTTTCTGTAGTTGTCGAATTCGGCCTGAATCTTTTTCAACAGCGTTTCATAATCCTTTATTACGCTGTCCTTTTCCTCAAGTGTCCTCTTGAGGTTTTCAACTTCCCTGGCAGTCTTTCTCTCCCTTGCCTCACTATCTTCCAGCTTTGGAGCAGTCTGGCCCTCAGTTAGTGCGCTCTCCTGCGCCTCCTCCAGCTTGGGAGTGGTTGGTCCCTCAGATATAGCATTCTCGACCGATGCTCCCTTAGCAGCCCGATCGGCGCCCGTCTCTCTCTTTGTATCTGTTTCCTCAGTGTTCTTATCTACCATCAGTCACACCAGCCGACAGTATCGCCGTTGGATCGTCTCTCTAGTTTAATTAGCTGCGGGAACAGCCTCGAATGATGCCCGCAGCCTTCGCATTTTTCAGTCCTCTTCCTCACCGGCACCAGGAGCCCCTGCTCCGCCCGGTCCACCAGCGCCTCCGCTCTTAGCGGCTATCACATCGTCAATCCTCAGTATCATCACCGCAGCGTCGGTGGCGGACTGTATTGCCTGTTTGTCGACCCTTATGGGCTCAAAGACCCTCTGCTTTTTCATATCGGCGACCTTTCCGTTGAGGACGTCCACACCATGGAACGTCAGCCCTTTCTTGTGGCTGCTCCTCAGGTCTATGAGTATATCAATAGGGTCAAGGCCCGCATTCTCCGCCAGGGCACTCGGTATCACCTCGAGCGCGCTTGCGAATGCCTCTATTGCGATCTGTTCCCTCCCTCCGACCGACGTTGCGTAGTCCTTCAGCCTCTGGGAGAGTTCGATTGCAGTTGCACCCGCACCCACCGTCAGTTTCCCGTCCTCCACTGCAAGCGCAATAACGCTGAGAGCATCTACAAGCGACCTTTCGACCTCATCAACAACATGCTCGCTTCCGCCCCTGAGAAGGACAGACACCGACTTCGGGTTCTTGCAGCCTGTGACAAACGTCAGTTCATCATCCTGGATCTTCCTGACCTCAACGAGTTTTGCATAGCCAAGGTCCTTTGAGGAGATGTCATCCAGTTTTGAGACTATGTTGGCACCAGTCGCCCTGGATAGCTTCTCCATGTCTGATTTCTTGACTCTCCTGACCGCAAGTATTCCCTCCTTGGCCAGGAAATGCTGGGCAAGATCATCTATTCCCTTTTGGCAGAACACGACGTTTGCGCCTGAGCTTTTGATCGAATCCACCATTCCCCTGAGGAACTGCTCCTCCTCGTCCAGGAAACCGCGAAGCTGTGAGGGATCGGTTATCTCGATCTTTGACTCGAATTCAGTTTTCTTGACCTCCAGCGCGGCATCAACCACAGCTATCTTCGCATCCTTTACAGACCTGGGCATGGATGAGTGCACCGGTTCCTTGTCTATTATTACGCCGCTGAGGAGTTCTGTGTCAGCCAGTCCGCCTCCCTGCTTCTTCACCAGCTGTATATCCTCCTTGTCTGCAACCAGTCCCCTGTCTGTCTTCTCCGCCACGCTTGTGACAGCATCCACAGCTATCTTGGCAAGCTTCTCCCTGCTTCCGGCAACCCCTTTTGAGCTCATCGCAGTTTCCGCAACTATCTGCAATGTGGCCTTGTCATCCGGCTTGACCGGGAATGCCACCGACTCCAAATACTCCATGCATTTTGTGGCCGCCTCCTTGTACCCTTTGGTTACAAGCGTTGGATGTACATTTGAATCAATAAGCTCCTGTGCCTTCTTCAGCAATTCACCCGCCAGCACGACAGCTGTTGTAGTACCGTCACCACAGACAGCATCCTGCGTCTTTGCAACTTCGACAAGCATCTTTGCCGCAGGGTGCTCTATGTCCATTTCTTTAAGAATCGTTACGCCGTCGTTTGTTATCACCACATCACCGAGGCTGTCCACAAGCATCTTGTCCATGCCTCTTGGCCCGAGTGTCGTCTTGACGGCATTGGCAATCGCTCGTGCCGCGCTGATATTGTTCGACTGAGCATCTCTGCCCTTTTCCCTTTTCGTCCCTTCTTTCAGTATAAGCACCGGTATCTGCTGTTGCGGACCGCCCATCATTTAATTCACCACAAATTTCTAAACAGCTTATGTTTGCTCTTCTATATAAAAATTATCATCAGTGATCCAAGTCTGCAGTTCGCTCAGGGTGATGCAAATTACTTGGACCCGTTGCTTCAAGACAGCTCTGGCATCTGCGAATATCTTTAATCCACCCGCCCTTTATCGGTGAGGAATGGCAGATACAGGATTTGAGACAATCCACGAATTCGACATCTCGGCTGGCTGGGCACTTCACAGTGGCAGAAGGATAGACCCGTTTGACATTGTAGACGCGCTCCACGGGACGGGGTCGAAGATATACGTCCATGACCTTGACAGCAGGGCCAGGAACAGGCCCCAGCTGGACCTTCTCCAGGATTTGAGCCTCGAGGTCACGATATGGTATGACGGTGGAATACGTCAGGCCGATGGTGTCATCGACCCGCTTGTTGCAGGTGCGGAAATGGTGGCTCTCGACCCTGCCTTCATGAAAAGCGAAGTCGAGTTCGAGCGGGTCATGAAACTTACAAGCAGCGTATTCCTAGACCTGCTTTCCGAGCATGAGGACAGAATACCTGACTACAACAAGTCAGTGACGGCGGCAAGCGGCCTGGCGAAGCTCCTGTCAATGGGATACCAGAA
>JBJKPR010000016.1:0-17794 GCA_046706185.1 Candidatus Sysuiplasmataceae archaeon | reverse complement strand
AGAAACAGGTAAACCATGCAACGTTTTCATGAATAGTATGGTCGAATGATGAGTCTCCTGGCGTGGAAGACGCGTTAGTGAAAGGGAACGACAGCGGCCTGTTCTTGAGTAGTCTGACCTGGCTTTGTATGGTATGCAGGTGTCGGGATTTGAACCCGACTTGTTGGCTTTCATCCCGTAGATGGAAGGCCAAAATCCTAACCAGACTAGATTACACCTGCACTGCAGCCAAATTCAGTGATATGGACCTTTGATCCTTCTTTAGTGTTTTTCGGAAGATAAGACTTGCCTTCATTAATCTTCTCATTTGCTTCTGTCATGCTGCGGGATGTCAACTCACTGTTCTCGCTCTCGGGCCATCGATTTCTCCGACCGGGTGGCTCTGAAAACTGGTAAGTTAGTCACTTTGCTGCGATACGCGCCGACCCATCTTACTGTAGCAAATTGATGCCATCGCAATGCCGGGCACGAATGCGTTGCATAGCACTCCATCATTTGTCTTTCAGACAGCTTGAAATGAAACTGAAGTTCTCACATGTTTCTCTTGTCATCTCTCTCGGCGAAATACCTGCATGGCCTCCGGCAGCAGTGACCCTGAGGTACGCTCTCGCACTCAGCTTGCTGAGCTTCATGTGGAACTTGATCGCGTGCGCGGGATGTACCCTGTCATCTTTGAGCCTGCTGTAGATGAGAGCAGGTGGATAGCTTGCGCTTCGGATGTTGTGGTAGGGCGAATATTCGGCAAGATAATTTGCATCATCCGGGTTGTCAGGATCGCCATATTCTGTGGTCCAGTATTTTCCGACCGACATGAGGTGATATCTCAACATATCAAGAACAGGGACGCCTATCAACGCCCCGTTCAGGAGTTCGGGCTTTTGTGTGAGGACTGAACCAACCAACAGACCGCCGTTGCTCTCACCCATGGCCACAACTCTGTATCCTCTCCTTTTCAGCGATTTTATGACCGATATGAAATCTTTGAATACGGACTGCTTCTTCTCGCGCATGCCCGACTTGTGCCACTCTTCGCCGTATTCGCCTCCTCCACGCAGGTTTGCCTGTGCCACTGTGATTCCACTGTCAAGCAAAATCGCATAAAGGGGGGAAAACCTCGGAGTCAGCGACACGTTGTAGCCGCCGTAGCCGTACACCACAGCCTTTGTACTCCTTCTCTTTCCTTTACTGACAAGGAAGTAGTGTATGTCAGTTCCCGATGACTTTGCCCATCGGTCCATGGTGTTGACCTTCAGCAGCCTGCTCTCCTCCAGTTTTACCAGACGCCGCTCTTTGAATTTGTAAAGCGCATATGGTGTCCCGAATGACTGCATGTTGATGACCGCACCATTTTCGTCTGAATCAAAGGATCTCAATCCCATCGGCTCATCAAGTTTGTAAGTGCGAAGCAGCTTACCTGAGAAATCATAAAGGGCAGGCGCAAGTCTGGCGTCTCGGAGATGGAGCACCAGGAAACCTTCCTTGACAATGACGCAGTCCTCTACCGGTTGTTCCGCCTCCATTACCACCCTTTTGCCCTTTCTGATCAGGCCCAGTCCTTTTCTTTCAAGGTAGCAGACTTCACCGTCAACGATACCAAGTGGCTTGGCCGGTGAATCTACAGAGAAGAGCTTCTTCCAGGTAGACGGCTCATCAAGCCTTCCGGAATATATAACAGAACGGTTCCAGTCACCTACTGAAATTACGGCTTTTCCCTTGCTCTTGTATATGTGTATGAACTCGGTGGGTGTAAGTCCTGTCCCGAATACCACCTTTTCTCCCTCCATTATACGATGGGAATTCAGCTCACCACCATCCGGCGGGGGCCCGTCGCTGAAGGTCTTGACAATGTAGTACGAAGCGCCTGCGAACACCGCTCCGGTTATGTTACCTTCAATACTGGTCACCAATCTGCCGTCCTTCAGTATCTTCATCGTTCCCTCATCCGAACCGGCGCTCTCAAACACCGCCATCTCAGAGACATCATCGCCCACCTCCACCCACTGGATAACTTTTCGCGTCGTGTAGATACTCCTACCATCAAGCAAGACACTATGGTCCTTCCCCTCTGCACTGATGCTGATTATGTGATTTCCACATATTCTTGACCGGAGCACTGTCTTTGTTTCACTGTATTTCTGCACCATCCTTAGCAAGTCCTTATCTACGGGGCCAAATTCAGATCTGAATCTGCGAGTGTTGCGTCTTGCATATCTCAACGTCCTCTCATCCAGTCTTTCTGCGAACTGATACGGATCTTCAACGGTCATGTGCACATGCCTCCTTGCGAACCAGTTAAGCGAGACCCTTACAAGTCTTGCAGACTTTAATATTGCCGAGGACCGGCTGTCGGGCCACCTTTATACCAGTCAAATCGCGAGTCGCGATATGTCAAGAAAAGATATTCTATTCTCCACCCCATTATAGAGCGATGCCCGTTCCATTCTCGTCGTCATTCATGCTTGATGTCGGAATACTGACTGCTGCGGCGCTCGTCTTTTCCTACATCATGGTCAGGTTCGGCATGCCTGAAGTCTCCGGTCAGATTGTTGCGGGGATGATAGTCGGGCCTTATGTGCTGGGGCTTGTCAGCAATATCTCGGTTATCTCAGTCCTCTCACAGCTCGGAATAGTTCTGATGATGTTCATCATCGGCCTTGAGCTTGACATAAGGGAATTGCGCCCTATTCTTGCTAAGCTGGGCGGCATCGCGCTGATCGAGATGGGCATCTCATTTTCCACTGTTTTCGTGGTGGCATTTCTCCTTACCAGTGACCCTGTTGTCTCTCTAATCATAGCTGTTGCGCTCTCATCGACTAGCACTGCAGTGATAGGGAGGCTTCTGCTGAAAAGCAAGGCAGGTGTCCGGGAGCGCTTCTCGGCCTTCAGCAGAACGCTGATAGGTGTTTCCGTTGTGGAAGATGTTGTCTCAGTCATCTTCCTTGTGTTCATCCCGGGTCTTTCAAAGGAGACCGCGAACAGTACGCTCCCTGCAGTGGCCCTGATCATTGCAGGTGGCCTTGCAATTCTTGTCATAACCTATCTGACTGGACGATACCTGGTACCTTTACTGCTGGAGTCCTTTGAGAATTTGAAGGTGAACTCCACTGAAGTTCCATTTCTGTTCTCCATCGCCCTTGGGATTATGTTTGGAGCTTCGGCGGCCTATCTAGGGTTCTCCCCCGCAATCGGCTCCTTTCTCATCGGCCTCTCGCTCAGGGGGAAATACTCGGAGTTTGTGTCGAAACAGGTGGCGTCCCTTCACAGCCTCTTTGTCACGCTGTTCTTCGTCGTAATAGGTGCTTCAATCGATCCGCTGTCGGCGTTCTCAACTCCGCTGATTTTTGCTGCCGTGCTGCTCTCTGCGCTCCTCTCCAAATTCATAGGCGGTTATGCGGCTGGCAGTATTCTTGGCTCAGGAGCACTGCCTGGAACGCTAGGTACCTGGTTGCTTCCAAGGGCAGAATTCTCGATGGTTATTGTTCAAAGCGCGATGAACTCTGGCGTGATTGGCAAGGGAGCATATTCAATCGTGGGCATAGTGGTCCTGATAACTTCTCTAGTCGGGCCGCTGCTTCTGTCCAGGAACGGACGTGCTTTACACACACCCGCGGGTGACTGCAACGGATAGGCCTGCCTGAAGAGTCCGACAGCTTCACGCCAGGTGTTCAGACAAGTCCGGCATACTTGGAATACCAGATTACAAAGGGCCTTATCCCCACGTGGGCAAACTTGGAGAAGGGCGCGAAGGCAATTAGGAATAGCACATTGATAATGTGTATCGAGTATGCAACGAAGGTAGGCATAAGCAGGCCGCTGAACCTGAAGACCTCGACCAGAAGGCCGGTAACACCTGCGGCGAAGACAGTGTAGAAGAAGACCCAGTCGAAGTAGTCGTGATCCTGCTTCGTCGCCCTTCCGCCTCTTCTGTCGAGGAGTATGAGCGTCATCCCAATAAGGAGGGAAGCTGCACTTAAATTGGCAAGTATCTGCACCGGGTTTGTAATGGAATAGGGGTAATTCACAAGACCGGGGTTGAGCATATAGATGAGACCCGAAGTTACGAACAGCCCTATGAACCCCCACATTGTCATCATGTGCCCTATCCATCTTGGCCTGCCGGATTCGCACTTTGCCATTCTCCTCTGCGCAACCGCCTCAGTGATCACCAGCGGGAGACTGCTGATTGCCGCGGCCACTTTCTTGCCCAGTGTCCTGTATTTGCTCTCCCTTCCCCTGCTTATCCAGTAGAGCACCCTGAGTATGGCGATGCCCATTACGGCGACGGCGAATATGCCTGCGGCCATTCCAGCTATGTGCATTACTTCCTCTGGCACAAAAGCCTGGAACAGCAGCTCTGTTGGAAGATTGAGCGCTCCCACGTAGTAGAGCCCTCCAAGGTAGAATAGTGATGTCACAGCGAGAAGCAGGGCGATGCCCCATCTCTTTGTGACAAGCAGGTCTGCCACAGGCGCGAACGTCGCAGACCTTATCTGGTATTTTCTCGCAGCCGCCATTGTATTTCCAGGTTTTGCATCCCTGGGGCATGTTGCGCTGCATTCATTGCAGAAATAGCACAGCCAGGGCTCCGGCGAGTGAAGTATGTCTTCCCTGCTTCCAAGCTGAACGAACCTTACCATGCTCCTTGGAAATGGCGCACCGTTCTCTGAAAGGGGACATACGGCTGTGCAGTTACCACAGTTGAAGCATAGAGCGGAACCGGCGGCGCCATAGGCCATCATTGTATTCCTGACATCAGGGTCGACCTTCACTGGCTTCCCGACTGTTGCATACTCCCCCAGCATCATCCCACCTTGAGCGCATACGAGTAGTAGTCTCCCTTCATCTCTCCGTCCATAATCTGGCCATACCTTCTGAGCGTCATGACATAGTAAACAGTTGTCTTGTTATCCAGTCCAGTGGCTGTGCTTATTTCAGGTATTGTCATCGGTCCTTTCTTTAGTGCGTTAAGTATCGCACTCTTCAGCCTGGACTGCTCTTTCGCCTCGGTGAGAAGTGCTGGAGACACCTGGCCGATTTCCTTTTTCTTCTGCAGATATGTTTTCCTGTCGCTCGATCTGGTCATATCCAGCACCTCATTTTGCATCGACTTCCTGCTGCTTGGATGAGAATTTCACCATGGCGCGGAGCTGCGGATAGGTGTAGCCGATGAGCTGAAGCGCCTCCGGCTCACATATGGCCGCGCACGCGCCACACCCCTTGCACATGGCCACATTGACTGATGCAACCTGTTCTCCGTCCCTCTGGACCATCGTGATTGCCCCCGCCGGGCACTCTGTCACGCATTCACCGCAGCCGTTGCACTTTCCTTCGTTCACAGTAACTATGTACGGCTCAAGCTCTGTGTATCCTTTCATCAGCAACGTAGAGGCCTTTGCGGCAGCCGCAGCTCCTGAAATCATCGCCTCGTGCGAGTCCTTTGGACCCTGTGCAGCCCCCCCTACAAGGACGCCGCTTACTGTCGTTTCCACTGGCCTGAGCTTTGGGTGCAGCTCCTGTACAAAACCGTCTTTGCTTGACGATACCTTCAGGGAAGCTGAAAGTCTCCTGCCCTCTTCGTTGGGAAGCATACCCGTGACAAGAACAAGAATGTCGGCCGATAGCTCCACATTCCTTCCCCTGGTTAGAGTATCCCTCGTTGCGATCTTCAGGCGCCCTCCATCTTCTATCACAGACGGAGGGGTCAGCGGATCATATCTGATGAAAAGCGCCTTCTCCCTGGATGCCCTTTCATACATTGTCTCGTACAGCCCGTAGGCCCTTATGTCCCTGTAGAGGTGATAGCTGTTGATGCTCTCTCCGAACCTCTTTTTGATGTAGCTGTCCGCGTTGAGCGTCGATGTGCAACAGTACCTTGAGCAGTATGTGTTCGGCCCGCCTGCTTCAGTCTGCCTGCTGCCGACGCAGTATACAAATGCAACATCCTTCACCTGCCTTCCACCAAATGAGAGTGACTTGCCAGACGTATCTGCAAACCGGAGGAATTGCGGCAGTGTCATAACACGATCCGATTCGCCATAACCGAATTCCCCCTTCTCAGGGAGGTAGGGCTGGAAACCTGTTGACTGGACAACAATGCTGAACTCCTCCTCGAATTCAACCACGCTCTCCTTGAATGAAACTCCTTCACCGAAGAGCTGGCTGCATATACCGCACTCGGTGCAGTGTTCTTTGTCTATGTAAGCAATGTCAGGAACTCTGCCCGCGGGAAGTACAACAGCCTTCCTCTTTGTGAAACCGTAGTTGTCCTCATCCGGAACTTCGACAGGGCACTCAGACTCCGCTCTTTGGAGCAGCTCCCTGTCTGCGCCGGCCCTTATGTATCGTGGTCTCTCCAGGAACCTTGCCTTGAAATGCCCGATGGAGCCTGAAATACCCACAAGCTCCGTTCCTGAGAGAATTTCGACCTTGCCTGTGTCCATCACCTTCCTGTACAGCTCGGAAACAATGTCTTTTCCCGGTCTGTGTACCGGGTTCACATCGGGGAGCCTCCGGACAAAACCGCCTACGTACTGATCCTTCTCAAGCAGCGTTACATGCATTCCCTCTCTGGCCAGCTCGAGTGAAGTTCTCAGGCCCGCAACACCGCCACCTACCACAAGCACCCTTGAGGCCAGTTCCACCTTTATCGGGTTCAGCGGCGTCGACTTGGCAAGCTTCTCAACTCCCATGCCCACAAGCTCTTCGGCTTTCTCAGTAGCTCCCTTCTTGTCATGCGGATGTGCCCAGCTGTCCTGTTCCCTTATGTTGACATGCACGTAGAGGTACTTGTTCAGTCCAGCTCTTTCTGCTACCCTTCTGAATGTCTGCTCGTGCAGCACAGGTGAGCATGACGCAACAACCATTCCGTCGAGCTTGAGTTTCTTTATGTCCTCAACCATAGTCCGCTGCCCTTCATCGGAGCACGCAAACATGACGTCCTTTGCCACCACGACCTCCCGCATCTCAGCTGCATGTTTTGCAACCTCCTTCACATTGACTATATCCGCTATGTTGCCTCCGCACCAGCAGACGTAGACGCCTATTCTTTCGGGCAAGTCACATCAGCTCCTTGAGTATCTTCTCTGCCCTTTCCTTCCCGAAGTTTTCTGCCAGATATGAAGCGCAGGAAGAGGCAGCAGAGTCGGCCTCGGCAATAGTGTCGACTATGTCCTTTGGCCCCGTTCCCAGACCGGCTGCGAAGACACCGTCGGAGATTTCTGTTGCCCCGAGTGTGTCCTCTACGGGCAGTATGAAACCTATGCTGTCGGACTTGAACCCAAGTTCGCCCGTCGCTTCCCTGTTGTGAAGTTCAGGCAATATTCCAGCAGCGAGCACAACCATGTCGTAGGTCTCCTCCTCTATCAAGCCGGTGTCTGTGTTCTCTGCCTTCAGGACAACATCGCCGTTTTCAAGCTCGTTGAGTTCAGCGACTCTTCCCCTGACGAACCTTACACCCATCTCCACCGCCTGTCTGTAGAACTCCTCGTACCCCTTGCCGAATGCCCTGATGTCCATGTAGTGTATAGTGACATCAACAAGCGGCAGCGCTCCCATGAGCAGTATTGCCTGTTTGATTGAGTACATACAGCAAATCCTTGAACAGTATGGATTGCCAAGGGATGCGTCCCGGGATCCCGCGCAGAGCACGTAGCCGATCTTTCCGGGCACCTTGCCGTCCGAGGGTCGCAGCACCGTGTTGAACGGTCGGGTAGGTGCAAGAAGCCTCTCCATCTGAAGGCCGTTGATCACATTGCTTATCTTCCTGTAGCCAAATTCCTTCTTCTTTTCCATCGGGAAGAGCTTGCCGCCAGTTGTGACCATTACCGCCTTGATGCTGATATCCTCTCTCTCATCCTTCTGCATGAAGTCAATTGCATTTGTGGGACACACCCGTTCACACGCGCCGCAGAATATGCAGCTGTCAAGGTCTATAACTGCCGATCGGGGATACGCGGTGTCGAACGGCACATATGCTGCCTTTCTTCCGACAAACCCCTGGTTGAACTCGTGCGGCACGATGACCGGACACGCCTGCTCGCATTTCAGGCAGCCCGTGCAATCCTCAGGGTGAACGTATCTTGCCTTCTGCAGGACCGTTGCCCGGAAGCCCCCTCCCTCCCTTCTTATGCTCTTGACTTCGGCATAGGTCATCAGCCTTATGTTCTGATGGTGCGCTACTGTTGATACCTTTGGCGATGATATGCAGCTGGCGCAGTCCGTCGTCGGGAAGACCTTGCTCAGTGAAATCATTATGCCTCCTACGCTCGGCTCCTTCTCGACAAGGATAACACTGAACCCCATGTCACCGAGGGCGGTAGCGGCTTCCATCCCTGCTATTCCCCCGCCTATCACAAGCACATCATAGTCAGTGTCCGGCAACGATCTCAGTCCTCCTGACGGGGTCGAGTTTCTTCAACCTGGCGTGCAGCTCCTTCACATTGTTGGCGAAAGCATCTGAACAGACGGAGCATATGCCTGCCAGCTGGATACGGCCCGGTTCAATGCCGTTCTTCTTCAGCAGCTCATAGGCCTCCTCCACCCTCCTGGATGTTCTTTCTGCACAGTCAGCCATATAGGGGCAGTCAGGTCCCGATGATGCAACGAAGACCCCATCGAAGCCGTTCTGGAGGGCGTACAGTATCATGTCAGGTCTGAGCATCGTGGTGCATGGCACCTTCACAACAAACGAGTTGGACGGATACTCCTTGTGCAGCAGTCCCGCGTTGTCTGCGCCCAGATAGGCCATCGACCCTGCAAACACAAGGATGCGCGGGTTCTCGGTGGGCATTTTCCACCTTACTTGCCCTTCCTCACGAACAATCTCGTGTAGCCCGATTCCTCCACCGAACCTAGGAAAGCATAACCCATCTTGTTTGCCCACAATGGCAAATCCCTGAGCGTTCCTGCATCAGACGATTTGACTTCGAGTATCTGACCCGGCTTGACCTCGGTCATTGCCTTCTTTGCAGCGAGCAGAGGGCCAGGGCAGGATACACCCCGTGCGTCTACAACCTTGTCTGCCTTGAGCAGGTTCAGGTCGGCTGTCATGTTACCACCTACACGAAGTATGTCTCCTTTGCGTCCTTCGATCTCTCAACAAACTCGCCTGCTCCCATCACATCATCCACCAGTTCGATGAGATCCTCCTTCTTCAGCCCCCAGACCTGCATCGCGGCTGAGCAAGCGTGTATTTTGACATTTCCGTTTGCCTTTGCCTGTTTCAGCATTTCTAGCCAGCTTGGCATCTTGAGCTCCTTGAGTCTGTTAGCTATCGTCGGGCCATACTGTTCAAATTCCTTTGAGAGCGGAAGGCCGCCATTGTTCGCCTGTTCCTTTGTGAATGCATGGACACCCCACATTTGCAGAAAAATGTCCACGTCGAAGTCCATGCCGACTGCCCCGCCGACGAGTATGGACGTCCCTATCAGTTTATCGAAGCTTCCGGAGAAGAGCACTATGCTCATTTTTTCAGACATTCCTGTGTCACCTCGTATGTGGTTATGAGCCCCCAGATGCTAGAAATATTGAGAACTCAACATATGAGGAACTAAGTTTATATGCAGAGAGAGGGGACGTTTTGTATCCTGACCGCTCGGCCATGCCGGGCTCTTTCAGTGCGTCTCACATGCCGGGCCGAGGGGCATTCCTCTCGCTTCAGGGGCAAGACAACCTTAATATCTATGTTCAGTCTGAAGTCGTACAGGTCGCATGGAACTCAAGGTATTGGAAGAGAAGGAAAAGGAGCTTACTGTCAGCGTTGTTGGTGTGGATGACACTCTGATGCATCCTTTGCTTGCGGAACTGCTCAAGAATGAAAAGGTTGTCGAGGCAAAGTACCTGAAGGGCCATCCGGAGCTGGACGTACCTTCCATTTACATCAAAGTCGCCTCAGGCGATCCGAGAACTGCATTGAAGAAGGCAGCGGAGAGTATCAACAAGGAATTCTCGGATCTCAAGTCAAAGATCGAGAAGAAGATGCGCTGAAAATCTTATGCACACTATCCAACCCAAAGCAAGCGATATTGAGCTTGGAATGAGCCTCTTCATGACCGGAGGAAAGAGAGGCACTGGCGGAAGGATCAAGGTTGAGGCTGAGGATTTCATAGTAAGGGAGCTTCCAGAACTTCCCTCGCCAAAGGAGGATGGCCGCTTCGTTGTTTGCAGGGTAACTGCCAGGAACTGGGAGACAAACAGGCTCGTAAGAGAGCTGTCCAGGCGCCTGTACATAAGCAGGAGGAGGATAGGATTTGCAGGTACCAAGGACAAGCGCGGGGTGACTACACAGTTCATGACATTTGAAGGGGTGGATACCGGAACGGTATCTTCCCTGAACGTACGGGATGTGACAGTCGAACCGCTGCACCGCTCCGCAAGAGCGATATCGATTGGAAACCTCTGGGGCAATGAATTCGATATCGTTGTGAGGGATTGCGATCTGGCGGGCAGAGAACTCGAGTCAGCAGCCAGAGGCGTTCTGGATGAGATATCCGCAGCAGGTGGGTTTCCCAACTTCTTCGGTGTTCAGAGGTTCGGAAGCCTCAGGCCAAATACACATTTAGTCGGTCTGAAGATAGTCAAGAAGGATTTTGAGGGCGCCGTGCATGCCTATGCAGGGAATCCGGGGGCGAACGAAGATGAAACAGTCAGAAAAGCACGCGAACTCTTTGATGCAGGTGGCGCGGCATCAGATGTGCTTGCTCTTCTGCCTAGCGTCATGACTTTCGAAAAGACGATGCTCCAGCACCTGGAAAAACACCCTGGTGACTTTGTCGGCTGTCTGAGGCAGCTTCCGCCAAACATGCTGATGATGTTCGTGCATGCTCTGCAGGGGAAGTTATTCAACGAGATAATATGTGAGAGAATTCTCTCCGGTCTTGCGCTGAACAGGCCGTCAGAAGGCGACATCGTGCTCGCTGCCAGGGGCACTGGCGTACCCGACAGGGAGAGGCAGATAAGGGTGGATGATAGCAATCTCGCGGCTGTAGCAGAGCAGGTGGAACGCGGGTTCGGCTTCGTGTCCGCAATACTATTTGGCTGGCAGCCTGTATTTGCCGGTGGCAGGCAGGGCGTGATAGAAAGGAAAGTGGTGGAGCGCAGTGGCCTGAAGGAGGAGGACTTTGTTGTCCCTGAGATAGGGGAGTGCACTTCATCGGGGTCAAGGAGGGAAGTGCTTTCGCCCCTCCATGATGTAAGGATGGATGTGGATGGAAGCTCATTCTCACTACATTTCAAGCTTATCAAGGGAAGCTATGCCACATCCCTCCTGAGGGAAATAACAAAGAACTGATTTAGTAGGCAGCTGTGCTCCCCGACTCGTCGCTCAACAGCACGACGCCGCAGTTGGGGCAGTGTCCGTTTGTCGCAGAAAGGCAGCTGTTGCAGATGTTGGTCTGGCAGGAACTGCAGGCGCCTATTGCATCCTCGCCGTGATAAAGACATCTTTGTTCCGTGTCATCCACAACCGTCTCTGCTTTTTCCTGTCCATAGAACTGGTCATACAGCTGCCTTCTTACCTCATACGGGTCGTATCTCTCATCCGCTGCGTCGTCCACGTCATCCTGTTGGTTTCCTGAAAAGCTGACGATGTCTGTGGTATAACCAGACTGCCCCATGGACACGAGGCTGGCCTCGATAAGCTTTGCAGTGTAGATGCCGACACCGAGGTTTGTTATGATGCCTATAAGCGAGCGATCGTTCTGCCTCAGCTTGGTTGCCTTCTTCAGAAGCTTCTCAAACCTCTCGTCATCAATGGCGTCTATGACGCTGAGTTTCTGAACCCTTGCTATGTACTCGAAAATCTGCTTTGCCTCGTCAAGCGAGAACGATGAAAAATTGGAAACGATGTCACACAGCCTGACTCCGTAGCTTGCTGTGTCTCTGTTCCTGAAGCATTTCGCAAGGACGGAAGCAGACCATTCCTCCACTTCGTTCCATCCTTTTTCACCTCTTGATGGAACGGGCAGAGTGGTAGGCTCGTTTACCAGGTCGAATGCAAGGTCTATTTCATCCATTGGAATCCTGCACACCGAAAACGCCTCCTCCTTTGTCGGGTTCCTGTTCAGCTCGTATTCAAGCTTCAGAAGCGCAATCGCATTATCCTCCGCTTTCTTCTTCCTAATCTCGATTCTGCATGCCTCAAGTCCTTCCCTGCTGTCTCTGTTCTGGGGCGCATTCTCAAGCGACCTTTCATACGCTCTCTCCGCTTCCTCTGGCTCTCCTGCGCTCATGTGCATTTCAGCAAGCTCATACCAGGCTCTGTCAAGCGTGTCGTCAAGCTTTACAGCAGATGAGAATGCCCTCTTCGCCTCCGAGTATATCTTCTGACTCTTCAGTGCCAGTCCGAAGTAATACCACCCTTTCCCGTTATCTGGTTCTTTCTTCGTGAATTCATTTAGTGAAAGGGTTGCGGAGGAATACTTCTGCAAGTTGAGTTCGCATATGCCCTTTCCAAGCAGCGCACCTGTGTTTTCAGGGGCATCCTTCAATGCCTTCGTGTATGAGTCAAGCGCCTCGGAGTATCTTTCGAGGCTCGCAAGGCAGTCACCCCTGTTCCTGTAAATCTGAGAGTTGCATATTCCAGCTGCGAGAGCCCCGTTGAGAAGTTCCAATGCCTGTGAGTACCTGCCGTCTGTCATCAGAACGTTTCCTTTGATTTCAAGGGCGGCAGGATCCTTCGCGGACACGCCGAGTGCTATGTCCACGCTTCTCTCTGCTTCATCGTACCTTCCAAGCGAATAAAGTATCTCAGCTCTTAGGTCGAGATGCTTTATATTGTCTGGCTCAAGCTGCATAGCCCTGTCAGCGTAGTCCAGAGCATCCGAGTACCTTTTGATTCCGAAGTATGCCTTGGATATCATTGAAAGGACGGCAGGTTTCTTGTCGTCCTTTTTCATGAATTCAAGCAGGAGCTCCAGTTCGTCCTGGTAACTCTTCTTGGCATGCAGCATTCCCGCCTTCCTTAGCACAGCATCCTCGTCCTGGCCGAACCTGTCCATTGCCACCTGATATGTGTTCATTGCCTCATCGTGCCTTCCGCTTTCCGCAAGCACATCGCCCTTTTCAAGAAGCAGGTTTCTGTCCGTCCCGTTGAACTCCAGAAGCATATCTATTGTTCTGATAATCGACCTCCTGTCGCCCTTGGCATTATACGCTTCCTTGAGCCCGCTTACCGTGTCGCTGTCCCTCCTGATCTTGAGAGCTGCTTCCAGCGATGTTATCGCCTCATCATATCGCTTCAGGGCAAGGAATGAAAGGCCCCTTTCCTTCCAGGCGAAGTCGTTGTTCCTGTCTGTTTTTATCGCCCGCTCCGAAGCATCCACGCACTGCTGAAACATACCGGCCGCAAAGTAGAAATCAATGCATTCACGCTGCACGGTAGCATCGCCCGCGAACATTCTCTCAACAGACTGGATCTCTTCTTTTGCCTCAGCCAGCCTGCCCATTGTTTTCAGCAGTTTCACCCTGCTCAGGAAGACCTCCTGCGTCGAAAGGCCGTAACCTATAGCCCTGTTGTATCTGTCAAGTGCCTTTTCCAGGTTCCCTGACGCCTCTTCCGCCCTGCCGGCGAGGAACTCCCCCACCTTTCCAGGATATCCCAGTTGCATTGCCCTGACAACCGCATTCAGCGCATCTTCGTGTCTCCCAGTCTTCAGAAGAACCTCAGCCTGAAGGTAGCGCCCTTCTGAAGTCTCCTGCCTCTCCATCGCTGATTCAATTACAAGCAGGGCATCGGATTCCTGCCCTCTATCCAGCTTGAGTTTTGCTATCCTCTCCAGAAGAGCGATTGGCAGTTGCATGCTTGCGTGTGCTTCAGCAAGCACCTGCTCCTCCTGCATCGATTTCCCATGTCTTGCGTAGAAGGAGGTTAGAAGCTCCAGCGATGCAATATCCCTGTACTTCACGTACATTCTCCTGAGAAGGCGCATGCTTTGACCAGTCCTGCCCAACCTTTCGACCGCGGTTGCGCGGTCGCCGAGTATTTCTACATCGCCATGACCTGATGATATCAGTGCCTGGCACACCTTCACCACAAGGACGTCCTCCTTGCAGCTCTTGGCTACTTCCAGATACAGTCTGAGAACCTTTTCCACCCCACTCTTCAAAACGGCTTTCTCATTCTCCCTGAGTGCACTCCTTCCCTCACCCCTCTTGCTGGAGGCAAACAGTTTTGTGAAGAGCGCCTCCTGGTTTGTGTTGTCCGTTCTGAGCACGATGTCGGCTTCGGCTTCTGCCTCCTGAAGCATTGAGTTTCTTCTGTAGAGCATCATTCTCTTTTCATGATAGCCGTTTAGCTGCCTATGTTCATCAAGGAAGCTTAGCGCATCATCGTACAAGCCAAGCTCTACAAGGGCGTCTATCTTCGCTTCCAGGCATATATCGCTCTGATCACCATCGGATAGCAGCCGATTTGAGACAAACAGCATCACTTCGTGGTTCAGAAACGTTCTCGCCTTGTTAAGGAGCGAGACAAGAAAATCTCTTCTTTCCTTTCCTTGCAGTCCGTTTTCATTCGTAAGGGCCTTTACTGTCTCTATCGCTTTGTGGTTCTCCCCCTTTTCTGTGTAGGCTATTGCGAGCTTCCTGATGATTTCTGGTCTTCTGCTTCCCCCCTTTCGCAGTCCCTCTTCCACGTTCTCGATACCGTTAACTGTCTCGCCCCTCTCCAGCTGAACAAGCCCGAGTGCAAGGGTAGCCTCGGCATCGTCCCCGCCATCAACGGCTCTCTGCAGAAGCTTCTCAGCCTCCTCGAAGTTCTTGGTATCTGCTATTGCTATTCCTGCAGATTTCAGTATTTCCGGATGCTCTTCTCCATTGTCCAGCAGTTTTCTGAATGCCCTTGTCGCCTCCTCAGGTTTTCCCTGGAGCCTCAGCGCCTCGCCTGTGGCCATCAGGATGAATTCATCCTCAGGCCATTTCTGGATGAACGCTGCCATAGCCTCCTTGTTCTGCCCGTTGAGCCTCAGCGCCTCCTCGAGATGTGCCTTAGCATCCAGCTCCTTGCCCTGAGCGATCAGCATTTTTCCAAGCGCCGTGAGTTTCAGGTCTTCTCCTCCTCTCCAGTCCACAGTGGCAATGACGCTTCTTGCTCCCTCGAGATTGCCCGTTTTCACAAGTGAGGTGGAAAGGAGATAACCATCCGCGTGTGAGAGGGATGCACTTTCAACCAGTGAATATGCATCAACTATTCCCGCGAAGTTGCCCTTTTCGCTATAGAACTCAACAACCGCACGGCACTGCTTGACCAGCTCTGTCTCTTCTATGAAGTTCTTGCTGGCCCTGATGGTGTCCAGTATCCTTCTTGCAGTATCATCGTCGAGTTGTTTTGCGACAGTTTCAGCTCTTCTCCGGCCATACTCTTTGACGGAGCCCGTTGGCTCCACTGACTGCGATTCAGCATCTGACACCATGTGACCCATCCCTGAAAGTTTGACAATTGTCTGACAACTGTCAGCACGATATTGTTATACATCTTATAATAGATTTTCCTTGCACGCACTTCTCAATTGGCAAATTCGCCAAGTAAACTTTTATTGTCATTATTGTTTCCTAAGGCATGATTTCATACTGTGCGGGCATGTCTCCAAAGCGTCCCGCGCGTTCAAATGGAATGTGAAGTCTGTGTTGCACGGAGGTTCATTGCCAAATGATTTACATGTTCATTGCCATTCGGAAGAGAATAAGGCGCTTCATAGGCACTATAAAAGCTCTTGGGCTTGCAGGTCTTGCCGCAGCTGTTGTCATTTCGGGCACCTTTCTCTTCTATTTTGCCGAACCCGTACTGCCGGACGGTACAAAAAACAGTCTCTTTGCATCCCTTTACTGGGTTGTTACCACTCTTACAACTGTGGGCTACGGCGACATCTACCCGAGCAACTTCTGGGCAAGGATAGTTTTCTTTTATGTTGTCATTTTCGGCCTTGGCGTCTTTGCAGCGAGCCTGACGGAACTAGGCACCTACCTTACGAACAAAAGATTTTTACAATCAAGGGGGCTTCACAGGTTTAATTTGAAAAGGCACGTCATTGTCATTGGGTACGGTGAAAACACCGAGGAACTCATACAGCGCCTCGAACGGCATGATATGGAGGTCGTGCTTGTAGATGATAAGGTCGACCCCGCTCTGATGAAGTCCATAGGCGTCAATGTGGTCTCCGGCTCACCCCTACAATCGGATACGCTAAGGAAGGCGGGAATCACGGAGGCAGATACCCTTGTCATTTCATCACAGCCGGATGAACTGGCTGTCATGGTGGCACTGAAGGCTAAGGAACTCAACCCTGATGTTACAGTCATATCTGCCTGCCAGAAATATGAAGACTATCACATAATGTCTTCCGCCAAAATAGATCTCGTAATTCCTGTGTCCAGACTGCAGGGTGATCTGCTAGCAGACGCAGTTATGGATTCGAAGGGACTGAGCTTCCTGATACAGCTTCTCAGTGGAACCGATGGTCTGAGGCTCGACGAATTGACTGCCGAATCCTCCACTACTGTGGGAGCGCTCCTGAAATCCAGGAAGGAAAGGCCGATCGCTGTATTCAAAAACAACAGTTTCATGGTAGACTTTGACGATTCCACCACTCTCCAACCTGATGACTACGTGATAACTGTGAGCCCTAGGAAAGGTAAGCTGATTTAGCCGACTATCCTCCTCTCCCACTCATTCAGAGACCGAGCAGCCTGACTTTTTCCGCAGCGTCGCTGCTGCAGTCATCCGAAAGGTTTATGAAAGGGGAGCTACTGTGCCGTTAAGCCTTCAGAAAAGGCAGCTCAAAACTGTCTCGGAAACACCCATGTCTTGTGTTCAAAGGGACAGGCGGCTGGCCCGATCGAAGAGTTTAATACTAGAATGGACGTATTAAACCGTACGTGCACTCGTTGAGCAATATCAACGAGGAAGTGGTGAGACCCCGCTTCTGTGGAAGGCAGAAGGAGGTCAGTGATGCCAGTCATATGCATTCCGGACGTGTGCAGAGCCGATAGCCAGTGGTTAGCTACACCGTTTGGTGGATGGCTAGGCTCGGGAGCCGAAGAAGGCCGTGCCAAGCAGCGGAATTTGTCGGGTAGGCGCAAGGAGCCGTTGATCCGACAGTCGCCGAATGGGACTTCCTGCCTTTTAGGCAATCCGTAAGGATAGGGAACGCAGGGAATTGAAGCATCTTAGTACCTGCAGGAAAAGAAATCAATCGAGATGCCGTTAATAAAGGCGATCGAAAGCGGCATAGGACAAACCGAATCCCCGCAGGCAACTGTGGGGAGATGTGGAGTTTGGACCCGGGTACTTCCCTTCGATGAACTTGAAAATTGCTGGAAAGCAGTGCCATAGAGGGTGATAGCCCCGTAAAGGCAAGTTGGAGGGAAGATTCCTGGAGTTCCAGAATAACACGCATTGGATTTTGCGTGCGAAGATGGGAGTCATAATCTTCCAATTCTAAATACTACCCGAGACCGATAGCGTAATAGTAGCGTGAGCGAAAGCTGAAAAGTACCCTTGTCGGGGGTTGAAAAGAACCTGAAACCAGGCGGTTACAGACGTATGCGGTGTGAAAGGGACGAAGCTCGAAAGAGTGGACCGATATCGCATTATCCGTTTTGAATAACGGGCCATGGAGTTCTGGTCAATGGCGAGGTTAACCCGTTGATCGGGGAAGCCGAAGGGAAACCGATTGCTCGCAGTGCGCAAGCATGAGGAGCGAGGTGAGTTCGCCTGTAGTCATTGGCGGGATACCCGAAGCCGGTTGATCTAGACGTGGGCAGGTTGAAGCCTCTCGAAAGGGAGGTGGAGGACCGAACC
>JBJKPR010000015.1:0-7398 GCA_046706185.1 Candidatus Sysuiplasmataceae archaeon | reverse complement strand
TGCTTACCCGAAAAATGAAGTTCAGCATGATGGGCAGTGTGATCGCCAGTTTGAACTTGAGTGCCATGCCGGTCGAAATTGGCTCCAGGTAGTTCCATGCGGCCGCGTACAGTGAGAAGAAGCACTTTGCTCCGGGCTGCTTTGGAAGAGATATTGCATTACCATATTCTCTTCTGACAAACACAGGATTCTACTCAATCGCGTTTGGGGCCGTGTTCCCCTGAAGCTTGAGGACCAAAATACGAAGACGTATTATCTGCAGGCATCATGCCGCATCAACACTCGACAGGCGTGAACACGTATGTTCATTTTAATGCAGTTCGGGGCCAAAGAGGAATCAAAGGTTTGAGTGCAAATCCTGTTTGTCAGGATAGCGGTGCAATGAGCGCCTACATCTCTCACTGCAATCTGGAAATTGCGACTGTGAATTAAACACAAAGAGCACTGCTTTGCCCTGGGCCAGCATGTGGAGGCTCTTCCTTTTTCAATATATAAAATATGGACATGTAGTTCTTATGTATCATCAAGGTTTAAGTATTAAAGTAAAATAATATGGGGTAAATCGATCTCGTAAAAACACAGCTGAATATATACGGTACTGCAGCGCATCGGGCGCTAATCTTAAATCTCACATGTGTTCATAGAAACATGACTGAGGAAGAAAAAAATGGCAAAGTTCGTACTCGTTCCGGATGCTACCCTGAACTACGACTACAGAAACTTCCCGCTGCTTGACTTCATGCCGTGCGCCCCTTCCAACGTGCTACCTGAAATGTTCTATTCTTTCCTGCGTGGATCATCCTCCCCGCCTCTCCCTGACGGGAGGGCGAAGTACGCACCCTACTCACTTAGAAAACTCGAAGCCGCACTGCTTGCAAAGTACAAGCCGAGCGATGTTGTAGTCGCTCATGAAGACCATATACAGGATTTCGTCAGAGATGATACAGAAGTGATCGGCGTATCCACCATGGACCCTCTCGGTGCGGGCCCGCTCACGATGTCCTACAGCATCCTGTTCGACACGGCTGCTTACCCGTGGGTCAGGAAGGAGTGGTACAGGCTGATGGACAGGATCAACACAGTCCGCAGGGGCAAGAAGGCAAAGCTGGTTGTGGGCGGACCAGGTGTCTGGGAATTCATGATCTTCCCGGAAGAACTTGAGAGATGCGGCATCGATTACGCCTTCCAGGGCGAAGCGGATGATATTGCACCCGAAGTTTTCGAGCAGCTCGGAAGAGACGACATAGACGGCAGTATGTTCTACAACGGTTACATGAGTTTTGACGACAATTTCAGAAGGGCCTACAGGGCACACCCTCGCTTTGTGACAAGGAAACCGGGAACCCCCAACTACCCGAATCTAGAGCAGATTCCTCTCATTGCGGGTGCGACGATGAAAGGGATGACAGAGGTGATGAGGGGATGTGGCGTCGGGTGCGATTTCTGTGAGGTAACACTGAGGCCGTCGAGATACTACACCCCTGAAATGGTGAGGAAGGAGGTGGAGGTCAATGTCAGGGGCGGATGGACAAACGCGTGGCTTCACTCGGACGAGATTTTCGCCTACAAGCATGGCAGGATGTTCGAGCCAAACGAGGATGCTCTGCTTGAATTATTCAATTCAGTTATGGGCATACCAGGGGTAAAGAGTGCAAATCCAACGCACGGCAGGATTTCCATACCTGCCGCATTCCCTGAGCTGATCGGCAAGCTGAGCAACGTGATGCGCGCGGGCCCCTCGAACTGGATTGGCGTTCAGGTGGGTGTTGAAACAGGAAGCGAAAGGCTGGCCAAGATACACATGCCAAACAAGACACTTCCGCTGAAGATAGGCGCCGACGGTGCCTGGCAGGACATTGTATGGTGGGGAGTCCATAACTTCAACAGGTATTTCTGGCGCCCCGCCTTCACGGTGCAGGTCGGTCAGAGGGAAGAGGAGGAGGAGGACAACTGGCAGACTGTGGAAATGATAAACAGGATGAGTAACTCCTATTATGACAACAAGCCATTCGAGTTTACCATAACCCCCATGCAGAATGTGCCGCTTGGATTGATTAAAAGCAGGAAATTCGATTCACTCCAACTTTCAGAATCCCAGTTGGCAGTTTATTACGCGTCGTACAGGCATCTAGCAAAGATGGCAGCCAGAGATTCCGCATCGGCAACCTCGGGCAGGATACTGGGAAGGGTAGGAACAGCCTCTCTGATTTCTCTGGGAGGATGGCTGATGCTTAAGGGAGTTGAGAGAATATGCCGCAGAAAGGGGCTCGACATCGACAAGGTGAAAAAGTACGGCATAGACAGCCATTCCGGAGATTTCCGTCCTACGCCCGTTCACGCATGAGCTGCTTTGGCCTGCCTAACTTGCACATTGTGTGCCTCCTTCACGCATGTACCTTCCAGCGTGGTGAACGCCTGAGATCATCTTAAATAAAGGCTTGTTCTAGTTCGAAATTACAATGTTCGAAAGTGCCTTCGAGTCGATAGGTTCGGCATCCGAGAAGCACAGCGGGAAGATTATTATTGCTTGGATCGCCATAATAGTCATGCTTGCCCCGTTCGCAGCAATGCTCTTCGGCATGACCTCCTACGACATCAGCTCGGGCATCGTTCCATCAAACTCAATGGCCGTAAGAGCTGACAACCTCCTGAGCACTTATTTTCCCGGCAGCGCACCAGGCGGCAACGCGAGCAACAATCTTGTCGTAGTCACCACAGGTACCAGCATGAACGACGCGAGTGTGATATCCGCTTACATGAGCGCTCAGTCGCTTGCTTCCAGGTATCTGAGCGGTCAGGGTGTCAGCGCCAACCTTACTTCAGCAGTAGAACTTGAGAAGAGCACTCTCATCAGCTTTTCTTCCGGGGCGCTGGAAGAGTTCAACGGGACATACTCGCTCCTTTCGGAACTCAACAGCCAGGCGTACCAGCTGAACATGTCGCTCAACAGCACACTTCAGATGATATACGGCATACCTGCCCTCTACCTCACTGTTCTTGCTCAGACAGGTTCGCCCTATGCTGCGTATTTGACCACCCAAAGCGAGATTGGCAATGTCACCATCCCGAATGTTTACCTCGGTTCGTTCTATGCATTCTTCAACGGTTCCTCGATACCAAACACAACTCAAAGGGCCGTTTATTCAATCTACAGCGCTGTGACCAACAGCAGCTCACAGTACTATGCTGTAGCGGCTGCAAATCAGCCCTTGCTCCTCATGTCCTCCTCCATACTCACAAACTTCACGCTTGCCGATTTCTCACTGACAACACAGTCTCAGAGGGAGCATTACTACAGTTACGCGTACAACTATTCCTACGCCACAATCGTACCAGCTCTGCTTTCAAACGAGTCGGTGAGTTCCTTCATCGAGGTCCAGCTGAATATCACGGTTCCTGCTTTCTTCGGCATTGCTTTCAACATTACCCAGCCATCCAACTCGCAGGAATTGACAATTACTTCTGCTTCGCTGACATCAGGGGGCCTTGCATCTTCGCTTGCATTCAACCCTCTGATAAGCGTCAAACGCGCCCTCCTCGACAGTTATATCGTGCAGCTCGCGGGCGACGGCAACGGTGTTTCGCAGTTCGTCACCCGGATCATGCAGTATTCAGGCTTTGACGGTTATCCTGTGACCCCGTCGCCATACGTTCTGCGGAACTTCGTTGGCCTTGACAACTCCACAACGATCATGGTGATAAGCCTCTCAAAGAACATCAGCGCGGCACAGACCAACGATCTGGAGTCTGCCATAGCGAGCGGTTTCAGCGTCGTCGGTGGCAGCCGCCTCTATGTTTCAGGGAGCAGCGTTATGAGCGACCAGCTCGCCTCTCAGACCATTGGCGGAATGATAAGGGCGCTCATAATCGGCATCGTTCTTTCGATTTTGATCGTCGGGATTTATTTCAGGTCCGTGGTGGCCGCCTTCCTGCCGCTGTCTATGTTTGGCGTCTCAGCCCTTACAGCGTTTTCGCTCAATGCACTCCTTTACAAATACGTGCTGAAGGCAAGCATTTCTTTCATCACACCAACACTGCTGCTGATCCTGCTGCTCGGACTCTCGACAGATTATGTTGTCTACATAATGTCCAGGTTCAGGACTGAGATGAGGAAGGGAAATCCAAACCCCATTATCGTTTCAAGCAAGTGGGCGGGACATGCAGTATTCACTTCAGGGCTCACTGTGTCCATGTCCTATGTCGCGCTTTGGGTATCCAATGTCCCTATATTCAGTGATTCGGGCATTACAAACGCGATAGGTGTTCTGCTTGCAGTAATTGTTGCAAACACGCTGCTTGTTTCAATACTTCACAGGGGCGGCAGGCGAATATTCTGGCCGTCGAAGATCGCTGCAGGCGGCAAAGGGTCTGGCAGGGGCGCAATGTCCAGCCTGTCAGAGTCGGTCATAAAGCACAAGGGCAAGCTGCTTATTATCTTCCTCATACTCAGCCTTGTAAGCACATACTACTACTATTCAACGCCCACAAACATGGATGTCTTCAGTCTTCTTCCATCAGGAAGCGGTGTTACAGCGATCAAAGTTGTCAACCAGAGCTTTCACGGAGACTACTTCGACCAGGCTTTCATCATACTAACTTTCAACTCTCCCATTCTCAGCTCGAGCGGTTACAACAGTACCCTCATGGGTGTCGTCACCGCAGTGGAGAACACCCTGGCTTCCAACAGCCACGTGAGCGTCATCGGCGGACCGACGTTCCCTTACGGCCACTATGTCCCGTACAACATGAGCGGAATACCTGCATCGCAGCAGCCGACCTACAGGGCTCAGATGGACCAGTTCATAGGCACAGACAGCAGGTATGTGTTGATCACATTCCAGCTTTCGGCGCTTGCCTGGACCGATTACTCTTCAAACTTTGTTAAGTCACTGCCTTCCTACATATCGCAGCACGACGGAGATTCCTTCAAGACTTACGTCGGGGGACTGACAGAGGGGCTCAACGACGCCTATTCGTTCACGGATGCGAGCTTCACAAACATGATACCTGTCCTCGTGTTTGCCATACTCGCTGTTCTGGCAGTGCAGATCAGTGCACTCTTCACCCCCATCCGTCTCGTGCTTATGGTTCTCGCTTCAGTGATAATAGCGCTCGCCCTGACTTATGTGATCATACATGAGATATACCAGCTCTCTCTGCTGATATTCCTTCCAATGTTCACTATCATCACACTGCTTGCAGTGGGCCTTGATTATGACATATTCATGGTTTCACGGGTCAGGGAGGAGGTAATCAAGGGAAGGACCGATGAGGAGGGTATAATAACAAGCATGGTGGAGAACGGAGGTGTGATAATAACCCTCGGTGCTGTCCTCTTTGCAACGTTTGCATCGCTGCTTTTCAGCGGCATTGGTCTTATAGAGGAGATTGGTGTCGGGCTCGCACTTGGTGTCCTGATAGACACTTTCATCAGCTGGCCTCTGTTCGTGCCTGCAGTCATGCTGTTCCTCCGCAGGTACAACTGGTGGCCATCAAAGCTTGGCAAGGGCACGAAGAAAGAGAGTACAGCGACGGAAGAATAGGTGTGTAGCCTACTTCTCGTACACCGGCTGATGCTCGACTGCGCCCTCGCTGAAGTTCACGAACCTGGCCGCGACGTGAAGGAAGTCTCCAAGCCTGTTCATGTACGCAACTACCTGCGGGTTGAAGCCCTCTCTGCCTGAGAGATGCACAACTCTCCTTTCTGCCCTTCTGGCTACAGCCCTTGCCAAATGAAGCGCGGCGCCTGCCTGGCTGCCTCCCGGTAGGACAAACGCCTTCTGCTCAGGCGTCTTCTGAGTCATGCCGTCTATTTCCCTTTCCAGCCTTTCAACCATGACCTGCCTGACGGCAGGAATACCCTGAATGTCCCTGCCGTTTGCACTGATTTCCGCACCCAGAGCAAATAGCTCGCTCTGCACCCTTCTCAGTATTGTCGATAGCAGTTCATCCTTCAGATGCACGAGCGCGACACCGATTGAACAGTTGAGCTCGTCAATGGAACCGACCGCCTCTATCAGGGGGTCGTCCTTCCCAACCCTCTCTCCTCCAAGAAGGCCAGTCTTGCCGCGGTCACCTGTTCTTGTGTAAATTCTTGGCATGACGGGCCTCACAGCAGCGGTATGAGATAGCTGTCCACAGATATCGAACCTGCGCCAAGCATGAAAAGCGCGAAAGCCATCGCGAAGTAGGCTATGTCTATTTCGTAGCCCTGTGAATACCTCTTGTTGAGGAGCCTCGCCGAGACGAAGATAGTCATGATGGACTCGAGAGCCATGAGCAGACCGATGATCTGCACCCCGAGGCCGATAATCAGAAGCAGGCCGCCGAAGAACTCAAAGTAGCCTGTTATCACAGTCACAGGTCCTGGTATGCCCTTGGACCTCATGAAGTCGATAATGTCCTCCCTTCTCGAGGCAATCTTTGGATAGCCGTGTATGGCGAATGCAGCGCCAAGCACCACCCTCAGGACAAGCAGGCCCCATGGCTCAAGACCCTGAACTAGAAGATACGAAGCAGACGTTCCATCACCCTCTGACCTGACTGAAGCGAATGACTGCAATGTATATTGAACTTTTTATTATAAGCGGACGAACAAGCTCCGCTTCCGCAGCTTTGCGCAGTCGCTTCGTTCGTGCCAATCATGGTAAAGTTGATATAGTAGTGCAAACATATTTTTATCCTAAATTTTGATGTTCAGGAGAGATGACAATATGGGAAAAGATGAAAGAATACTCAGGGTGGCAGAGGCCAAGACATACGACGTAGGAACGGGCATCGTCAGAATTGACGGTCAGACACTGAACTACTTCGGTCTCAAGACAGGTGACTATGTTCAGATAACCGGCAGGAAGAGGACAGCGGCCGTGCTCGGGGAAAGCAGCCCTGAGGACGAAAACAGGGGCGTAATAAGGATGGATGGCCTGCAGAGACGCAACGCAGGGACATCGCTCGATGACAAGGTGGCCGTTTCCAGACTTATGCCAAAGCGGGCGTCCAAGCTGAGCGTGGCCCCGCTAGAGGAGCTGAAGCTCGGCGGCGCAGAGGAGTATGTGTCAACAATACTGGATGGCAGGGCTGTCTCGAAGGGAGACATCTTTCCTCTTAATGTGATGGGCAAGAGGATAGAGCTGGTAGTCACAGGCTTCGTGCCAAGCGGTGCTGCAGCTCTCATAGACAGGTCCACAAAGGTCAGCATATCCGAAAAGCCAGTGAAGGAATCTGTTTCGACTGTTGCCAAGGTGTCGTACGAGGATATAGGCGGCCTGAGGGAGGAGGTCAAGAAAGTGCGTGAGATGATCGAGCTTCCGCTCAAACACCCCGAACTCTTCGAAAGGCTTGGCGTGGAGGCACCGAAGGGTGTGCTTCTCCACGGCCCTCCAGGTACTGGCAAGACGC
>JBJKPR010000014.1:0-90714 GCA_046706185.1 Candidatus Sysuiplasmataceae archaeon | reverse complement strand
CGCGTTAATGCAAGCGTCGGCTCACCGTCCTCCAGAGCAGACCTCAAAGCCCCTATTGCAGCTCCTGCTGAAAGTGAAGCAATGTCGTATGTATTGTGGTACACAGGAGTTTCTTCATCCACCCACCGTATGGATCTTTTCATGATGCCTTCCACGTAGGCCCTGGAATGAACGCTGGACAACTGTTCAATTGATGCAGGCTGAGGCTCCTCGAAGTGCAAATCACTGTTGGACCGCCTCAATTCTGAAACAGTGTAGCTGAGACGCTGAGGTGACTCCGGGTGAGCGGGAGAATGGGAATAGTCCAGAAACTTCTCGCTGTAAAAGATCCGCACAGATCTGCAGCATGTTGCAGGACTCTATTAAGCTATTGGTCCGGAGGATTTGCTATCAGGCTCGCGACCCTTTGTATGTCCTGCTCCGAATCAACATCCACTAGCCATGAATCATCGTCCACATCCACATAGGAGCATGAAACGCCAGCCTTCACAATTAAGCGCCGTGCTCCTGCATCACCTCGCAATGCTCTCAGTTTGCCATACATATTGCCAGGAAAGAGCGCAGGATTCCTCGCGGTGCCTGAATGCCTGCAGGAGATTATCATTTCAGGTTGAGATTTGTGCTTCTCAATCAGGCTGTTCAGCAATTTGCTTGACACGAGAGGCTGATCCCCCGCAAGGATTATGGATGAACATGAATGGTTCTGAACTGATTCGATGCCAGCGACTATTGACGAGGCGATTCCTCGCGAAGGGTTCGGATTTAGTACCATATGTGCAACCGGAGGACATATCCTGGCAACGGGACCATTCAGATCGTCGACTACAACCACGACCCTGTAAGCTTCAGATGAAAGAGCGTTGTCGATGGCATACCTGACAAGTGGCTTGGTGAGCAGCGGCGTAATCAGCTTATTGCTTCCAAAACGTTTTGATAGGCCCGCTGCAAGGATTATCACTGCTGTTCTGTGCCCCTTTCCTACGCACTTCATCATACAGCGCTCTTCTTCTGCATTTCAAGCGACTTTTTGAAGGCATCCATCAGTTGCGCGATGTACTTCTCTGAAGCACTCTGCACCAATCTGCTACCAACAGATGCGGCCAGCCCTCCTATTTCTACATCAGTCTGCCAGTCAAGCTGCGATGAACTGTCTGAGAGAGGCTTGAGATCACATATACCGTGGAAGCTTGCAGAACTGCCCGAGCCCGTCCCGCTCCCGTAGATTTCTGCGTGAGAATGAGGCACCTTGTTTCCCGTCCTGACCTTCAGGTTGAATTTACCTCGGATAAATGAGAGCCCGACCTTGAGAGTGAGTTTGTAGTTGTCTTGATCCACCACATCAAAGCTCTGGACGTCCGGTATTACAGACACCATCCTCTTTGCATCCGTAATGAAGTCATAGACTTCCTTGACCGAAGCTTCCAGTGTGATACTGCCGTTGAACTTCATTCAGTCACCTGGTTGTGCTGATACAGGGCCGCAATCATATAGTTTGTCGGAAAATGGCTGTTTTCTGCCAGAATGCAGTCCGACAAATGATAAATAGGCTGTCGGAATTCAAAGTAGCGCATATGAAATCGGTAGAATTCGCAAGGGCAATATCCAGACTGACAGAAGAAGGCAAGAAGTTCGCTGTCGCCACCGTTGTGAGGATTGAAGGTTCATCGCTAGGGAAACCGGGCTTCAAGGCAATAGTGACCGACGACGAGAAGGTTGTATACGGAACACTCGGGGGCGTCTGTCCAGAATCTGCTATAGTGGACACCGCATCCAAAGCAATTGCAAGAGGGGAGCCGAGGACTGTCAAGATATATCTCGAGGAAACCGGACAGGCCATTGCAGGGATGGCCAAGAGCCAGAGCGAGGATGAAATCCATGTGGAAACGTTCTGCGGAGGAATGATGGAAGTGTACGTTGAGCCGTTCCTGCCCTCTGACAGGTTGATACTCGTTGGTCAGGGCGGAAAAGATGATGTTGAGGATGCTCTTGTCAGCCTTGGCAAGATGCTCGACTTTGAGGTTGTTGTCCTTGACAGGACGCCGGTGCTCACAACCGAGCCGGATCTTGTTGTCAAAGACGTGAAGGAGGATCTTTCAAACTTCGAGTTCAAGGAAGGCGACTTTGTTGTTGTTCTCACGAAGGGTGCATACGACATTCCGGCACTTCAGGGACTTTCACAGAAGAAGTTGAAGTATGTGGGCATGCTCGCGAGCAGGAACAGGCTGAAAGAGGATTTCAACATACTGAAGGAGAAGGGAGTAAAGCAGTCGTTCATCGACTCAATTCATGCGCCTGTTGGTCTGAGCATAAATGCAATATCACCACCAGAGATCGCGGTGAGCATAATGGCTGAGATCGTTGGGCTGAGACATCCTAAGAAAGAAAAGACTTCTTCGAAGTAGTTGGTCACAACAGTCAGTTTACACATCGTGTTGGCCCTGCTACTTTCACTTAAATACTTGTTGATTTTTACTGGAGAGCATGACACCAGCATCATTTGATTATTCGTCCCCATCCAGCATTGAAGAGGCATTGCAGCTTCTCCAGGAACATGGTGATGATGCGAAGGTTCTTGCAGGTGGCCAGAGCCTGATTCCTTTGATGAAACTCAGGTTCACGTCATTTCCGCACATAGTGGATCTCTCCAGAGTGCCTGGGCTGAAATTCATCAAGGAAGAGGATGGAGAACTTGTGCTGGGTGCAATGACCACAAACGCTGAAATTGAGTTTTCTGACATCGTCAGCAAGAAGTGCAGCATGCTGCACGAAGCAAGCTCCCGGATCGCCGACCCGCTCGTAAGGAATATGGGTACGATTGGCGGCAACCTGACACACGGTGACCCTGGCAATGACCTTCCAGCGGTCATGATCGCCCTGAAGGCAAGGTTCAAGCTCATTTCATCCGGCGGAAGCAGGGAAGTGCCCGCGACAGATTTCTACAGAGATACTTTCGTGACAGCCCTGGAACCAGGGGAGATACTTGCAGAGGTATGGATTAAGACTCACGGAAATTCGTTCACTGGTGCTTATGAAAAGCACAAGAGAAGAACGGGAGATTTCTCTGTTGCCGGGGCCGCAGTTGCTTTCGAGAAAGATGGAGACGGACGAATCAGAAATGTAGGTGTCGGCCTTACTTCAGTGGGGCCAACGGCAATACACGCCTCAAAGACTGAGATGTGGCTTGAGGGGAAAGTTCCTGACGGCGAAGTCGTTGAGAAGGCCGTGGAAATAGCCAGATCCGAGGCAAGTCCTGCCAGTGACTTCTACGGAACTGAGGCTTACAAGAGGTTCGTTCTGGGAGAACTGCTGAAGAGAGCAGTTGAAAGGGCGCTGATGAAGGTATAAGGAGGTAGCTGAACATGGGAAGGACAAAAGTCGCGATTGAGATAAACGGCGAAGTTAAGAGTGCTGAAGTGGAAAGCAGGATGCTTCTCGTCCACTTCATAAGGGAAGTCGCCGACCTGACAGGGACACACATTGGATGCGATTCGACAAACTGCGGTGCTTGCACTGTGCTGCTCGACGGTAAGGCGGTGAAGTCGTGCACAATACTCGCGGCGCAGGCAAGTGGAAGGAAGGTGACGACTGTAGAGGGGCTGTCGAAGGACGGTGCACTGCATCCGGTTCAGGAGGCGTTTGTGGAAAAACACGGCCTTCAGTGCGGCTACTGCACGCCGGGCATGATCATGTCCGCAACCTGGCTGCTCAGCTTCAACGTCAAGCCCACTGAGGAGGACATCAGGAAATACATCAGCGGAAACCTCTGCAGGTGTACTGGTTACCAGGACATCATTGATTCAGTGAAACTTGCCGCCGAGAAGATGACGGAGGCGAAGTGAGATGGAAGATGAACTGACCGGCCCCGAGTATCTAGTTAGAGGGAGGGGAAGGTACGTCGATGACATACACCTTCCGAACCTACTTCACATGGTGGTTGTGAGAAGCCCGTTTCCACGGGCGAAAATAAACAGCGTAAAGGGAGGGCTGAACGGCAACGAACTGAAAGGTGGAGTTGAGTCGGTAGGTGAGGGCGCAACAGCAAGCGCTTCTGAAACAGAGGAGCCTATCTTCGGAACCACTTCAGTCAACTACGCCGGTCAACCTGTTGCTGCAGTCTTCGCAGACGACCTGTACAGCGCACAGGATCTGGTTGACTCGGTGGACGTTGACTACGAACCAATCAAACCTGTGATGAGTATTGACGAAGCTCTCTCCTCACCTCCCATTTACTCCAGCCTGAAGAATAACATAATGTCAGACAAATGGCGCGGAAAGGAGTTCGACCTTGAAAAAGCACCCTTAGAACTTGAAGATGTGTTTCTCAACAGGCGGGTCGCTACAAACCCTATGGAACCGAGGGGCATAGTCGCCTCCAGTGACGGGTCCAAGCTGACGGTCTGGATATCCACACAGTCTGCTCACTCCATAAAAGAGGGACTTGTGGGAAGCCTCAACCTGAAGCCGGAGAATGTGAGAGTTATACAGGCAGACACCGGAGGAGGGTTTGGCTTGAAGGGCGGAATGTACACGGAGTATCTCATCGCCTCGTACGCGGCAATGAAATACAGGAGGCCGGTGAAGTGGATAGAAACCAGGAGGGAGCATATGATGGCCAGCCGCCCCGGAAGAGGTGTAAAGGGCAAGATGAAGCTTTATGCAGACCGCTCCGGCAAAGTCCTGGGCCTCAGGGGAGAGGTGATGGTAGAAGGGGGTGCGTTCTCAGGCGGAATGGGAGAGTTTGCCTCCAATTTTATAGCAATGCAGGTTACCGGACCTTATCACATTGAGAACGCGCATGTCCGGGCAATGAGCGTTTTCACCAACAAGGTTCCGATGGGGCCGTACAGGGGCGCGGGAAGGCCTGAAGCTGCGTTTTTCATGGAGAGAATGATGGACCTGCTGGCCGATGAACTGAAAATGGATCCAGCTGAGCTCAGGCTCAAAAATGCAACCACCACGCAGTTCAAGTCGCCCACTGGCCTTGAATTCGAGGCTTCGCGGCCCTTCATGGAGAAGGCGCTGAAGGAGATGAACTATGCCGAAAAGTCCATGAAGGAAAAAGCCGGTCTGGCCTGCTTTGTGCTCGTTCCTGCTTTTCAGCCAGGGGAGTCGTGCAGAGTGGTTGTAAAGGACAAGAAGATCAGGGTATGGCTCGGAGGTAATTCCCACGGGCAGGCACACGACGTCCTTGCAAAGAAGCTTCTCGCCGAGGAACTGGGTGTGGATGAGAAGAACGTCGAGTTCGAGCGCGGCGATACAGACATGCTCGAGGACGGCGTCGGCGCCTGGGGAAGCAGGACAGCCATGGTCGGCGGTGCAGCTGTTGTTTCAGTTGCGAGGAAGATAAAGGACCAGATCGAAAAGGAGTTCGGGAAGTACAGCCCTGAACTCCTCCTCTCGAACCAGTTTGATGTCTACAACTTCGAAAAGCAAAAAGGCTCAATGAATTCGCTTGGAGCAAACCTGGCGACAGTCGGGATAGACAGTCTTGGCACTGTAAGTGTGAAGGAGATAGTTGCCTATTACGACATAGGGCGACCGATCAACATGGACATGGTGCGGGGACAGATCATAGGTGGTTCAGTCCAGGGAATAGGACAGACGCTTTCTGAAGAGATCGCGTACGGCCAGGACGGGCAGCTCCTAACAGCCAGCATAACAGACGCAGGTGTACAGAGCGCCGAGTATATTCCGAGGTTCGACATCAGGCTCGCAGAGTCGAGGTCCGCATTGCCGCACGGTGCGAAAGGCCTTGGCGAGGCTCCGACGATAGGAGTGCCAAGTTCGCTTGTAAGGGCAATAGAGAGGGTATCGGGCAAGAGGATAAGAGAAACGCCGGTCAAGGCCGAGATGCTCCTCGGCCTGTAAGGCGGACGGTCCAACTCGGGCCCGGGGTATCTGAAGGTGAACTTGAGCGATAGATGTTTAATACGTTGATGATGCTTAGAACCACCGTTCTGGAAGGTTCGAGCAGATGCCGCGCGGCCAGCGAATGATCATGTCGAGGACCCCGTTGAGGGTCAGCTTTGTGGGTGGCGGAACAGACATAAGGGAGTACTACACGGCACACGGAGGTGCTGTGGTCTCCGCTGCAATAAACAGGTACATACACATCATAGTCAACAAGAAATTCGACAACAAGATCAGGGTTTCGTATTCCAGAACTGAGATCGTGTCAACACCGGACGAACTCGCGCATCCGCTTGTCAGGGAGGCGCTGAAGCTCCTCGATATAACAAGAGCTGTTGAAATACTCAGCATCTCGGACATACCATCCGAGGGAACAGGGCTCGGGTCCTCGAGCAGTTTCACCGTCGGCCTGCTGAACGCGCTCCATGCATGGGTGGGGGAACATGCTTCTGCAAAACAGCTTGCCGAGGAAGCGTGCAGGATTGAAAGGGAGATTGTCAGGGACCCGGGGGGAAAACAGGACCAGTATATTGCAGCATTCGGCGGACTCAGGCTCTTTGAGTTCCTTCCTGACGACGACGTGCGCGTGAACTACGTTCTGATGGGGGACGGTGGCAGAAAAGTGCTGGATGACAGCCTAATGCTCCTCTACACTGGACAGACAAGAAGCTCGTCCGACATACTGAGGAACCAGATCAGCGGCATGCAGGACAAGCTGGACTATTACTCTGCGATAAAGGACATGGCCTACTCCTGCTTCAGAACGCTCGAGAAGTCTGACATAGAGGGTGCGGGCAGGCTTCTGGACGAAGGATGGCAGTTCAAGAAAAGGCTTGGCAACGGCATCTCAAACCAGTTAATTGATGACCTGTACAACAGGGCAAAAAGAGCAGGGGCATACGGCGGCAAGATCACGGGGGCAGGAGGTGGCGGCTTCCTCCTTCTGCTTGTGGACCCTGACAAGAAGGAAGATGTGAGAAAGGAGCTTAATAACCTGGTGGAACAGTCCGTCAAGGTTGAAGCCTACGGAAGCAGGATTGTATACGTCGGTGAATGACAACTGTTGTCTGACCGCGAATAGCGATCCGGTGAAAGCGCACGATGCGCGGATCGGTTACATATTTAGAGCAGTGGAACATCATGAGGTGACGTACTGCTTTGAATTAGCTCAGCAGTGTGAATAACCGATGCAGCTGTCAGGCCACACAATCCCCAGCGAATCAAATGGAGAGACCGGATGACCAAGAGGACAATCAGCGAACTGCAGAAGGCGGAGGAAAAGTACCAGGCACTCATCAACAAGAGGAATGCACTCAACGATGAGGCAAGCGAGATAAGAAAGACAAGGGACATGCTCAACGACCAGAAGAGACAGTTTCTCGACGCCGTCTACGAGGTCAAGAAGAACAAGGACACGAAAGCGGCGGAAATGAGGGAGCACAAGAACAGGAGAAACGATCTCAACCGCCAGGCCAAGGAGCTCATACAGGTGAAGAGGGAACTGCACAGGCATTCCCCCGACAGCGAGATATTCGCAAAGCTCGATCAGCTTGCGAAGGAATTCGACGCCCTGGAGAGAAGGCAGCAGACGGAATCGATGACGATAGCTGAAGAGAATGACCTGATACAGAGAATGAGGAACAACCTCACGGAAAGAAACAGGCTTTCGTCAATCGCAAAGAAGAGCGAGGAAATTGTTGGAAAGGTTGACGAACTCAACTCAAAGATCGACGAGATTTTCGACAAGTCAAGGAAGGAGCATGAACTTGTGGTTTCCCTCTATACAGAGGTGCAGGCACTGGGAGAGGAAATGAACAGCAAAATGAATGAAATATCGATCATAATCAACGAGGCCAACAAGCGGCACCAGGAGTTTATCGAGAAAAGGGCTGAAGCAGACAAGGTCCATCACGATGCAATGGAAATGAGAGCGCTGATACTTGAAAGAAGAAAGGAGAGAAGAGAGACCTTCCTGGAAGGAAAGAGGGCAATGCAGGAGCAGAACACAACTGCCAGGAAGGTTCTTTTTGACAAGGAAGCCAGCGAGAAGGAAGCGGATAAACAGCTTCAGGAACTGCTGAAGCGCGGAAAGATCAACCTCAGGTGATTTCGATGAAGGCGGTCATACTAGCTGGCGGAGAGGGAACCAGGCTAAGGCCACTTACAGAAAAGGTGCCAAAGCCGATGATCCCAGTTGCCGGGCGTCCGTGCGTTGAATACTCCATCATGTCACTCGTAAGGGGTGGGCTGACCGACATAGTCATAACGACTGGCTACCTTTCAGACAAGCTTATCAGGTCTATAGGAACAGGCAAGGACATTGGTGCGAGGATACTCTATTCATTTGAGTCTGAGCCGGCGGGAACCGCCGGAGCAGTGAAAATGATCGAGCCATTCCTCGAGTCGCCGTTTATTGTTGTTTACGGCGATACTCTTATGAACATAGACATAAGGAGCCTGTACGAGGACCACCAGAAGAGCGGTGCCGATGTAACAATGGCCGTAACAGAGGTCGATGACCCATCCGAGTTCGGCGTGGTTGAGACGGACAGCGACGGCTTCGTCAGGCGGTTCCAGGAGAAGCCCAAGAAGGAGGAGGCGCTCTCACACTGGATCAATGCAGGCATATATGTGCTCAACAAAGAGGTGATGACCCTTGTCCCCTCAGAGGGCCCGTACGACTTCGCAAAGCAGCTATTCCCCGCAATGCTTGCCAGGGGTGAGAAGATAAGGGCTCACAGGATAAGCGGCACTTGGCTCGACATAGGAAGGCCGGCCGACCTGCAAAAGGCAAACCTGGCGGTCGTCGAAACGCACGGCACGGAGCAGACAATAGATGGATGCACAGTGTCTGGAAAGCTAATCATGACAGCACGCCCCAGGGTAGGGAACGACGTTGAGATAAGGGGACCCTGCTACATAGGGTCCAATGTGATGTTCGATGACAGGACGACAATAATCAACTCATGCCTTTACGACAGAGTGCATGTTGGCCACGAGACAAGGATCTCGGACGGCCTAATACTCGAGAACTGCAAGATTGGAAAGAACTGCGACATACGTGAATCCATCCTTTCCCCCGGCTGCAGGATTGGTGACAACGTCCACCTCGACAGGTCTGTGATAGGCGAAGGAGTGTTCATCAAGGGAAACTCGAGCCTGATTGGCGCGCACATCTCACCGCAGAAGGAGGGGTGAGCAGCGGTTCAGATGATGCCCGCCTGCGTCAGCTTTTCTGGAAGATATGTGTCTGTGACATAATCCAGGCCGTACTTGGCAAGTGCCTGCTGTTCAGCCTTCTTCTTGGTCTCCAGCATGGTCTCTATCTCTGTCTTCCAGAAAGGATCCCTGAAGCGCGGGTCTGTGAGCTCCGCCTCAAGCGCCTTTATGTCTACGTCAGAAAGCTTGTCGGTTGGAAGGTTGTAGTTGAGTATGTCAGATGCGGTGATGCCTATGAACTCCGCAGTCGGTGTGGCAAGATACTCTGAAATGTGTGCAGTCTTTATCGCACCGTATGCGACCGAAGCGTGGATCCTGAAGGACCACGGGTCGCCATCAGTGAAGGTGACGACTGGCAGCTTAAGCTCCTCGTTAAGCCTCTTTATGAACCTCCTTGTGCTCCTCGCCGGCTGTCCCTTCAGATGGACAAGGACGGACCGGAAGTTCTCGTCGAAGCCGTTTTCCACAAGCCTGTCGAACATACCACCGGTCTCGATTGCGATTATGAAGTCGGCATCGTGTGAGATAAGCTTCACCTTGTCTGATTCCACATTGTATGGGACGCTGTAGCCTGAATCGCCAACGTCATCCCTGCAGTTTATCTTCTTCTTCTTGCCTTTCCTGTCCGTCTCCTCAAGCGTCAGGTTCCCGATTACGCGGGCGCCGTCCTCCTCGGGCCTCAGCTTGAAGTCCTCCCTGAGGCACTTTGTTATGATCTCTAGATCTTCCGCAAGCTTGTCCGACTCGTCCTGCGAGTTGAACTTCGCTTTTCCCCATCCTTCAGAGATGTAATACATCTCCCTGAGAGTGGATGACTTGGAATCTGAAATCATGTCGCCAATGAATTCGAGCATGTGCATTGTGCGAAGGAGCATGTATGCGCCCACAGCCTTCTTTGCGCTTCTGACGCCCATAGCTTTTCCATACTTCCAGACGTTCGCCCGGCTGTCGAACTTTATGTTGCCCTTTGTCCTCAGCGGGAGCGACATTTTAGGTATGTCACCCATATCAAGCTGCCCATAAATTGCATCCGCGATCTCTGTCAGTTTTTCAAGCGCGATCGAAGTTGGCTCCCCTTCATTCTTCACTCAATTCGCCCTCCTCTTCATCGTAGTCAGCCTCCTCCTCTTCAGTTTCCTCGAATTCAAATGTCTTGATTCCCCAGTCGCCAGGCAGCGGCTCGGCTCCTATGACTGTGGCCGGATTTATGTCGCTGATGTAGACCTCGTTCTCACTGTAGTCGTCCCTCTCCAGCCCTTTCATCGTGAAAATGCATTCGACCGTCTGGAGCGGCTGTACCTTCTTCAGCGCCCACATGATCTTCCCGTCCTCTGATATCTCTGCCGGCTCAGGGTAGATGTTGCTGGCATCGACGTACTCATGGGGCACCAGCGCATGCACCTTCAACTCCTGCTTTTTGGCTGTGTAGTTCCTGATGCGTATCGTGGCCCTGGTCAGCTTCTTTTTCTGGTCGAACTCCACAGAGTCCTCGATGAAGACGACATTCATGATCTTGGTTATTGTCCTCGATATGTCAGGGACGGGCCTCTTTAGTATCTTGGATGTTTTTTCAGCAATCTGCGGAATTATCTCGGTGACAATGTCGAACTTGACCGCTGCCTTGCTCTTGGTCTCCTTTTTGTTCAGGTGCGACTTCAGGTTCCTGGCACACGCCCTGAGTGCCAGATCTATCTCCTCCATGACGTTCGGTATGGGTGCGATCGCCTCCTTCGATTCCGATGTAAAAGGCAACTTTGTTGAAAGCACATGGACGAGTATCACTGCAGGACCGTACGGTATGCCGGATCCGCCCCTCTGCTCCAGACCATATCTCCTCCAATCTATTGCACTGACAACCTGTGTGATTGCGCATGCGCCCTGCTGGTAGAGGAGCGGGACCCTGTTTGCATATCTCATTATGGTGACCGGCTGGTCAGGAGGCAGTTCGCCGCCGTAGACTATTCCCGCCTCCACCTGGTACGGGTTTCCGCCGTAGACTGCTGGCGGCCTTGTCACTGGCTGCGCGTAGAATTCCGGCCTGAGCGTTCCAAGGACGTTCTTCAGCCCTCTCTTGATGAGCGCCTCGCCTATAGGACTGAGGCAGTCTGTCTGCGGTGCCATGATCTTTGTATTGTTTACCGCGTCCAGTATTGATTTCGCCTGCTCGAGGCTTATGTCCTTCGGTCTCCTGTCCGGCGAAACCATCGCCTTTTCGCATATCTCCTTCGCAACCCTGTCGCTTATCCTCGAGAATTCATTTCTCAGGAAGAGTGAAAGCTTTTTCTCCTGGGTGTAGGCAAGCATGTTGATGAGTGTGCCTATCTCGAGACCGTACGGGTGGGGCTTGACCTCAATCGCCCTGGGGGGGAGGGTCTGCGTGGCCCTTTCAAAGTTGTAAGCCTTACCGTCAGGGTCCGTATACCGTATCGTTGCATGGGGATTGACAACTGCTGTGCTCCTGAGGTACTCCATCACCGACTGCCTGCCTGTGACATACCTGGCACCGAGGTTGAATTCAATCAAGGTCCCGTGCTCAACCCTGCTGCCGCTTTCCTCCCAGATCAGATGGTCTTCCCTGACAACAGTGGGCCTGTTTTTCTTCGTGTCTATTGTGAGGTCAATGTCATTTGACACATCCGATTCCGCTATTTTCGACCTCACGTGTGTGGCTTTTCCGGTTGTTATCTGTGAGTACATCACGACAGCCGAAATTCCTATTCCCTGCTGCCCCCTAGACTGCCTTATTGCATGGAAACGGGAACCGTAAAGAAGCCTGCCAAAGACGTTCGGCATCTGCGACCTGACAATCCCGGGGCCGTTATCCCTGACACTTACACGATATTCAGTCTGGTCCAATCTTGAAATGGAGACAGAAACCTCCGGGAGTATGGATGCCTCCTCACAGGCATCCAGAGAGTTGTCTACTGCCTCCTTGATTGCGACGATAAGTGCCTTCACAGTCGAATCGAAGCCAAGTATCTGCCTGTTCCTCTCAAAGAACTCGGAGACCGATATCTCCTTCTGTTTCCTGGCCAACTCTTCAGCTATTGTTGCCATCCCATCCACTCCGTGACAAGCGCAAATAAACGATCGGTTTCACGCTTGGTGGAACAGAGTGAACACTCGTATATATGCCTTAGTCGAACTTCTCCCCGCATTTGGGGCACTTTGTGTCTTCCCTGCTGACTTCTGCTCCGCACGACGTGCATATGAACTTCTCCTTCTTGGAGGCGGTAGGCCTCTCTCCGGGGGAAGGAGCGCGCTGGGCGGGCTGTGGGCGTTCCCTGCCCTGCAAACGCTGCTCCCTTGCCCTGAGGATCTGTTCCCTTCTTGTTCTTGTCTGCCTGACAAGCAGCACTATCAGCGCGACTCCGAAGAAGAGTGTGGCCACGGACAGGAAAACAACTAGGAAGCTGGGACCGATGATTGCGCTGAATGTGCCCGCCTGGGTCGAGGTGCGTGGCGCGAGCGAATACGTTGTATTCACCCACGAGCCAGAGATGTTGGACTTGAACTGAAGTATGAATATCTCGTTTGATGGCAGCGTGGCGCTGTAGGAATATGTCGTAAGCACTTCACCGTTTGAAAGGGTGGAGTTCGATACAGGGTTCATTGTTGTGTTTAGCGCGACGCCGGTGACAAAAAGCCTGTCAGCTATCACGTAAACGGGGACATAGGATGGACCTGATGAAGGATGATAAAACTCGGCGCTGAACGAGAAAACCGTGGAACCTGTTCCCTCGACGGGTGATACCGTCCCCTGGCCGAAGAAGTACCCTGAGGTCGTGTTGTGCCCTGAGTCCTGGGAGACTGATGTCGGCGATATGTATATGTCGTGGGTGTAGGCACCAGCGAATACGAATGAAAGCACAACCATCAGCGCGAGACCGTACACGATGATGTAAGTGATTTTCTTCATGCCCATATAGTATGGAAGTCCAAAGCCCACGATCGCAATTATGAGGTATGCAAGTATGGAAACCGGAAGCAGAAAAAGGACAATGCAGCTTATTGCCCCTGCAACAATAGTCCCGAAGAGAAAGCCTGACCTTTTTCCCCTCATTGCCTTGAGGCGTGATTTGATGTCGCCCATGAATGTCAGGTTCTCAGACATGCTTCCTTCTGAACTCCCGCCCATCATACCATTTCTCTCGTAATCCGACAGCTTATTCAAGTAAAATACTTTGTTACAGCTTTGGAACGCCTGTTTCCCGCCGTGCGTGCTTGTTTGCCGACGACGGTCAGGCGGACAAGAAGATTATTATACAATGTTGCAGAGAGCATGAGATGAATGCCCATGCGCCATGTTGAGCGCGTGTCGGGCAGATATAACGGCGGTCAGTCACGTTTATCGATAAACAGGGGATGTCGAACCAGCCTCGGAGCAAGTAGGGATGCCAAACCCGGAAGAGCAGATCAGGGAAATTGAGGAAGAGATAAAGAACACGCCGTACAACAAGAAGTCGCAGCACCACATAGGCCTGCTGAAGGCAAAAATGGCAAGGCTCCGCCTGGAGACGGAGAAGAGGAAATCGGCAGGAGGCGGTGGTGAGGGATACGGCGTCAGAAAGTCTGGAAATGCGACCGTTGCACTTGTGGGTTTCCCCTCGGTGGGAAAGTCCACCGTGCTTAACAGGATCACAAACGCGCAGAGCGAGGTTGGTGCCTACGCATTTACAACACTTACTGTCATACCAGGGCTGCTCGAGTACGGTGGGGCGAAGATACAGGTTCTTGATCTTCCGGGGCTCATCAGAGATGCTTCGAAGGGAAAGGGCAGAGGAAGGGAGGTTATATCGGTTGTAAGGACGGCGGATCTGATCGTTTTCATGGTTGACGTCTTCGAACACAACGTCTCTGTCCTTACGAACGAGCTCTTCCAGAGCGGGATAAGGGTGAATTCCAGGCCCCCGAACGTCACGATTGCAAAGAGAAGCAGGGGGGGCATCAATGTGAGCTATACCGTGAATGACCCGCATCTGAGCGAAAAGGATGTCAAAGGGATACTGGCAGAATTCGGCCTTTACAACGCAGATGTCGTGGTCAGGGAGAATGTCGATGCAGACGGCCTCATAGATGTGATTACCGGCAACAGAACATACGTGCCCTCGTTTGTCTGCATCAACAAGGTAGATCTTGCAGACAGGGAGACGCTTGAAAAGCTGAAGAAGAAGCTCGCGGCCTTCCACCCGGTTGCAATTTCAGCAGAGAAGGGGACCGGACTGGAAGAACTCAAACACAGGATCTATGATGAGCTGCGCTTCGTGAGGATTTATATGAAGCCCCCCGGCAGGGAGGCGGACATGAAGGAGCCGCTGCTTGTGAAGGGAGGGAGCACCGTGTCTGATGTGTGTGAGATGCTACACAGGGATCTGAGAAGGAAATTCAGGTATGCGCTCATATGGGGACCGAGCTCACGGTTCCCAGGACAGACAGTAGGTGCGGACCACAGGATGGAGGATGGCGACATACTCTCCATCGTTGCCAGACGCTGATCAGACAAACTGAAGGTAAAGGACTGCGACGAGGAGAGACACAGCCGTTATGGGCAGACCGTATTTCATGAAGGTGCTCAGCCTGATCCTCACCCCCTCCCTGGACGCAGACCTTGCAACTATGACATTCGCTGCTGCCCCCAGGATTGTGGCATTACCTGCAAATGTGGAGCTTGCGGCGAGTGAAAGCCACATCTGTGATGTTGCACCGGGTGCCAGTGCCGGCGAGAGCAGGAAAACGGCAGGAACGTTGCTAACCATGTTGGAGAGAAGCGAGGTCAGGACGGCAAGCCCCCCGACTGTCGAGAGGAGTCTGGCATCTAGTGAGCCAAGCACAGCCACGAACAGGTTCAGAAGGCCGGAAGACTCTATTCCGCTTATGAGAACAAAGAGGCCAATGAAAAAGAGGAGTATTCCCCAGTCGACCTTCATAAGCATCTCCTGTCCTCTTCGTCCACTTATAAATGGTGTGGAAATTAGTGAGACCGCGCCTCCGATAATCGCCACATAAGGTATGTCGCTGAGCGGAAAGATGTAGAAACAGGCAAAAACGGCAAAGACAACTCCTGCCATGAAGTACATCGGCCCGGTTAGCCTGACCGGCGAGGGCAGCACCGATTGCCCCTGAAAGTCTGCCCGGGTCCCTTCGCTTCTTGCCATCAGGAGGGAGTAGAGAATTGCGAATGCCAGCGAAATGACAGTGACAGGCAGAAGATACTCCGTGAAGACGTGAAACTCTATTCCCGAGACGTTTGCTATGTAGGCGTTCTGCGGGTTTCCCACCTCTGTTGCAGCGCTGCCTATGTTTGCACTTATTGCCTCCATTACCAGCGGCGGTACTGGCGATATGCCCATCTTCCTGGCGCTCGCTATTATGACCGGTGTGAATATCAGGACAACAGCGTCGTTGAGTATCAGTGCGGAAAGGAACGCGGTAATGAGCGAAACGTACACAATGAAAAGAAACGGGGTCCTGGAACCCCTGACAAGTATGGACGATACCCACTGGAAAATGCCGCTCATGTCCAGTCCAGCCGCCACGAGCATCATGCCAAGGATGAGAATTATGGTCTCCCAGCTGACAGCGGCAAGGGCAGCGTACGGGGACACTATCCCGAAGAGAAGCATGAGCCCTCCACCCAGGAGAGCCGCGGCGGGCATTTCGATCTTGCTTTTGCCAAGCCTGCCGAAGGAAATCAGCGAATAGGTGAAGAGGAAGATTACAAGAGCCGCAAGCTGTGCAAGGTCAATCACTTTAGCACCAGCCGGCAGCTACCCGCCTTGAACCACGATCGCCCATTGTGTTGAACATACCGTCCCCTGCCTTGAATTTCACCGTCGGGCGTGAGAATGGGCCGGTGGATAAATATCTGAGCGGAATGCAACACCCTCCCTACAGGTCAGTCGTGCAATGTGCGATGAGTTTATAGTCAGGCTGATTGAATTATGCCCGATGATTCAGAGGGTCAGGGGAACAAGGGACTTCCAGCCTCGGGAGATGAACAGAAGGAGGCAGCTGGAAAACCTGCTGAGGGATATATCCATCGAATACGGCTTCAGGGAAATACAGACTCCTACACTAGAGAACGCAGAGCTTTTCACGACAAAGTCGGGACCTGGCGTTCTGGACGAGATGTACTCATTTGAGGACAAGGGCGGGAGGAAGATAGCGCTCAGGCCGGAGCTCACAGCGCCGATAATCAGGTTCTACATAAGCGACCTCTCCAACTACCCGCTTCCGCTCAAACTGTTCTGCATCTCAAACTGCTTCAGGTATGAGGAGCCCCAATCCGGCAGGTACAGGGAGTTTTATCAGTACGATGTTGAAATCATTGGTTCCGATGCACCGGAGGCCGATGCTGAACTCCTTCTGCTGGCAAACGACCTGTGCGGAAGGATGGGGCTCGCTGATGTGAAATTCAGGATCGGGCACGTGGGCATTATCCGCTCGATGCTTGACAGTGCGAATGTGGGCAAAGAGGAGCAGTCCCAATTCCTGCGACTTGTTGACAAGAAAAGGATGGAGGAGGCATCTGCATTCCTGGACGAAAGGGGCGTGAGCGCTGAAGCAATTGGGCAAATACTTGGGACATGCCGCGTGAGCGGAGACAGCTCCGTCCTCGACGGCATCGAGGGTGCAGCGGCAGCTTATCTCAAGGAGGTCATCAGAACAGCTGAAACAGATGCAACCGGCAGCTTCTCGATCGACCTTGGAGTGGTCAGGGGCCTGGACTACTACACAGGTATAGTGTTCGAAATCGACGCTCTGGAGCTCGGCGCCGAAAAGCAGATCTGCGGCGGTGGCTCATACGCGCTCGCACAGTTATTTGGCGGCAAGCCAGTGGCAAGCACCGGAATGGCGTTCGGGTTCGACAGACTGATGCTCGCACTTGAGAAAGCGGGGAAGCTCGGGGAGGAGCGCGGCACAGACGTCTTCGTTCTTGCAGTCTCCGACAACCAGAGGACCAGCATGGTCCGCATCGCAGGAATGCTCAGGAGGAGGGGGATAAGCACAGAGTTCGACCTGATGAGGAGAAACATGAGCAAATCGCTGAAATATGCTTCATCCAGGGGCGCGCGCCTGACAGTGATCGTAGGAGACAAGGAAGCGACTGCAGGCAACGTGATCCTGAGAGACATGGCTACAGGCAGTCAGGATGCAGTTGCTGTTTCGGGCGTTGCGGACGAGATCGAGAGGCGGCTCGGGGAAGCTAAAGGGTGAAATCTGATTTGGCAACCTTCCTGTAGAACTCCTCCCCCTTCTCTGCCTTCAGCTTCAGTGCAAGCATCTTCACATCGTTCCCTGCACCTTTCAGGAGCCTTATTCCGTGCTGTTCTGACAAGGCGCTAATAGACCTGTTGAACTGTGCAGAAGCCAGAACAGACGCGCTCGCCACTGCCATCTCCCTTTCCCCTTTTGTGAACTGATGAACCTGCACCCCCGGAACAGCGTTTTCCATTGAGGCCGCCCTTGAACCGGATGCGAACTTATCCACAATCGCGACCCTGCAATTCACCCTCTCGCTTATGTTCCTGATGACCCTCGAATGGGCCCAGACAAGAATATCAAGAACGTTGCCCATCTTTGCATGAAGCTGGTTGTACTTTTCAGGAGACATGACTATCACCTCGAAACTGCGGGGCTCGAGTACGGCCCTGATATCCTCATCAAACTCAATGAGCTGGTCAACTGACAGTTTTTTTGAGTCGGAAACGCCGCGCTTGAAAAGCAGCGACGCAGTGTCATTATCGAGGCAGACACCCGCTACCACAAGAGGGCCGAAGTAGTCTCCCTTACCAGCCTCATCCGAGCCAATCCACCTTTCCGGGAGTGTGAGATCGAGAGTATCTGACACATAGCTGGAATAGTCGAAAGGCAGTGTTTCGAAGTAATCCTTCAGGAGCTTAGCCATCATGGGGTCATCACACTGCATGATTACCGTTCCGTTGTTGTACATCGATAGAGTGGTCCTGGCGGCCCTGAAGTTGGTCACATACTGCTCCCTTGCAACCTGCATGCCAAGGCCTGAAAGGAATGCTGCAGCGCGGTCATTGAGCCCTTGCGGGATGCGGAACCTGCCTCTCATCAGACTGAATATGCGCGCGCAATTAGAAGGTTTGCCGAAAATGTCACCCGGGCTCTGCCGAGTCTGCCCCGCCCTCTGCAAATGCGAGAGTGCACAGGCCGGCACCTACTGCTGCCAGAACGATCAGGACGCTTGACTCAACTGTAGCGCTTATGCCAAGGAAAATCACGCCGAGTATGAGCGTGAAAGGAGGTATCAGCGCCATAAGTATCGATGACAGAGTAAAGCCTGTCAGGCTCGATGCCTTGAAAAAGAGGAGATATCCCGCAAACATGGACGTAAGCCCGATGATGATCAGGACGGCAAGACTGTGCAAATCACCGAATGCGACAGGGTATGACTGCCGGATGACTGCAGAATAGACGAGTATAAACAGGCTCGATATCAGGAAAGCAGAAGCCAGTATCTCTGCCATACCGTCTGCCATTATACGGTCATTCGTGTAGACGAAGAAAAGAGAAAGTGAGGGCGGTATGAGTATCAGCAGCAGTATGCCTACTGCAGACCCGGTAGCAGCATAGCCCCCGAAGAGCGTGAGCATTGCCGCTGATGTGACAAGAACGACCAGACCGATGAGCAGCAGCCGCAGCCGAGGCCTGAACCTGTACCTTCCTAATGCAAAAATCACGGATGGCGATACTATAGTGTCGCCCAGCAGTATGAACGTGGAAGTCAGGACGCCGCCGTTCGAGAGCGTTGACAGTATAATCAGCATCTGGGAGGCGAAGTAGCCTAAGCCGGGAAGGAGGTAGTCTCTTCGCCTTGATGGACGTGGCACCTTTCCCTTCAAAAGAAAGCCGTATGCAAAGAACAGGGCAGCCCCTGCCAGAGACGGGTAGAAGAAAAGCGACAGGGGGTCGAGGGAATCGACGGCAGGGATGAATATGTAATACGTTGCCCAGACCAGGGCGGCAGTGGTGGCAAGCCCCGAACCCTGGATTACGCCAACCCTCATTGCCGCACGTTGAATTCGAGTGGGTTATTTACCTTTTGTAGCAATATGGGGGCAACGAGGCAAGCATTCGCTCTCCGCCTGCTGAGTAATGACATTCTATAGACATATTGATGAAAGAAATCTTTATATCGACGGTCATTTGTGGTAACTGGAAAGGTGCCTGTGACTGATGAAGATGCATTGGCATCGGAAAGAGGTATTTGGATGGCAAAAGCAGCATTTATAAGGTTTGAGGTTCCCTCGGAACTCTCGGAGAAAATATACCAGGTAGTGGAGCTTGTGAAGGATGGAGGCAAGCTGAGAAAAGGTACGAATGAGGTAACGAAGGTTATCGAGCGCGGAGAAACATCGCTGGTCATAATGGCTGAGGATGTGGACCCGCCAGAGATACTTGCACACCTTCCCTTGCTCTGCGAGGAAAAGAGCATCGCCTACGCCTATGTTCCAAAGAAGGCGGAACTGGGCACGGCAGCGGGGCTGGACAAGCCTACGGCCTCGATTGCAATAGTCGATGCCGGGAAGGCAAAGCAGACGCTGGATGCAGTTCTGGAAGAACTCAAGAAAGTGAAGAAGTAGGGTGGTTACAGTGCCAGATGACAGCATTCCGGCTGAAGTCGTTGAAATCATCGGTAGGACCGGCATGACGGGCGAGGCGACACAGGTTAAGGTAAGGGTCCTTGATGGGAAGGACAAGGGCAGAATCATCACCAGAAACGTTATGGGGCCCGTCAGGGTAGGGGATGTCCTCATGCTCAGAGAGACCGCCAGGGAAGCGCGCAAGCTTTCCATTAGGTAGGTGGACCCAATGGCAGAAAGGAGAAACTGCAATTTCTGCGGCAATTCTATCGAACCGGGCACTGGAAGGATGTACGTCAGAGTGGATGGAACTGTATTCTACTTTGACAAGCACAAGTGCTTCGAGAATTTCGTCAACCTCAGGCGTGTTCCACAGGACACAAGATGGTCTTCTCTCAGCAGGACGGCATCCAGGTGGAAAGGCAGGGCACCAAAGCAGAGGGCAGCGGTTGCAAAGGTATACGCTCCGAGGAGAGCCCCCTCAAGGGTCAGAGAGGTAGAGGAGGAGCACGTAGCCGAAAAGGCACCTGAGGAGACCGCAGTAGAGGAGAATGAAGTAAGCCAAACAGAAAGGACTGATGAATAGGGGGCCTGCGAATGATTGAGAAGACTTTCGTCATGGTCAAGCCGGATGGTGTGCAGCGCTCGCTGATAGGTGAGATCATAGGCAGACTTGAGAGAAGAGGGCTCAGGGCCGCTGCTCTGAAGATGTATCGTATTCCGAGGGATATTGCGGAACGCTTTTACGCAGAACACAAGGGAAAGCAGTTCTACGAAGGGCTCATCAACTACATAACATCCGGGCCCGTTGTTTGCATGGTCTGGGAAGGAGAAGGTGCAGTAGGTGCAGTCAGGTCGCTTATGGGAAAAACAAACCCTGCAGAGGCGTCACCGGGCACCGTCAGAGGAGATTTCGCCCTTCATCCCGGAAAGAATGTGATACACGGCTCAGATTCAGTCAGCTCGGCCCAGAGGGAAATCAACCTTCTCTTCAACGAATATGAAATACTTGAATACACTAAGATAGACACAGAGTGGCTAATCGAATGAGGGCTTGCAATGTCCATCCGGCAGCCGATCGTCACGGTAATGGGTCACGTGGACCACGGGAAGACAACAATACTTGACGCGATAAGAGGCAGCTACGTAGCCGCGGGCGAATCGGGCGGAATCACGCAGGGCATCGGAGCGACTGAAGTGCCTATCGACAGAGTCACGAAGCTTTGTGAGAAGATCGTCAGCAAACCGAACTTCACTGTTCCCGGCTTACTTTTCATTGACACGCCGGGACACCATGCCTTTGTTTCAATGAGAGCAAGGGGAAGTGCGCTGTCCGACCTTGCCGTTGTGGTTATTGATGTGAGGGAGGGCATAATGCCCCAGACAACGGAGTCTCTCAGGCTTCTGAAGCGTTACAAGACACCATTCGTGATCGCGGCAAACAAGATCGACCTGATCGAGGGCTGGCGCTCGAGCAACTTCGAGCCGTTTGTCACGCTAGTCAGGGAGCAGAGGGAGGAGGTTGTCTCAAAACTCGATGAGGCGATCTACAGCATAATAGGAGATCTGAGTTCGCTCGGATTTTCGGCAGAGAGATATGACAGAATCACTGATTTCACGAAGAACGTTGCAATAGTCCCGCTCAGCGCAAAGAGCAGGGATGGTATACCAGACCTGCTGCTCGTCCTTGTAGGACTGGCCCAGAGGTATCTCGAGGGAAGGCTGGACACAGAGGATGGACCCGCAGCAGGGACTGTCCTCGAGGTAAGGGAGGAGAAGGGGTTTGGCACAACAGCTGACACCATAATATATTCAGGTACGCTAAGAGCGGGAGACAAGGTAGCCTTCGGGACAAAGAACGGAGTGATGTCCACAAGGGTACGGGGAATTTTCAAAACGAGGCCGCTGCACGAAACAAAGGATCCGAAAGAAAGGTTCGCTCCGTTTGATTCGGTGTCCGCTGCCGCAGGAGTGAAGCTTCTGCTTCAGGACTCCGAGGGAATAGCTGCGGGATCGCCGCTCCATGTGTTTAGCAGGGATCCTTCTGAGGTGGAGGAGACCATACTGAAGGAAAGCTCTGTCGCGGTCGATTTTGATGAGACAGGCGTTCTTGTAAAGACGGACGCCCTTGGTTCACTAGAGGCACTCCTGCTTGAGGCAAGGGAAAGGGGCGTCAAAGTGGAGGAGGGACAGGTCGGACCTGTCACTAGGCGGGACGTTGTTGACAGGGCATCGAAGAGCGATGATATGGAGAAAGTCATACTCGCCTTCAACGTGCCCGTATTGCCGGAAGCGAACGATGCACTTCTTTCAAGCGATGTCAGGGTCATCTCCGGAGATGTCATTTACACACTGATAGACAACTACCAGAAGTGGCTGGAGCAGAAGATGCAGGAAAGGATGCAGAAGAGAAGGAAGGAGATCGTCTTTCCGTGCAAGCTCCTTTTTCTGCCCAACCACACCTTCAGGGTGAGCAAGCCAGCAATCATAGGAACAAGGATCCTTGCAGGAACTCTTGTCCAGGGGATATCACTCGTCAGGCAGGACGGGAGGGAGGTAGGACGGGTCAGGAGCATACGTGTCGGCGAGCAGACAAGAACGGAAGCAAAGGCTGGAGAAGAGGTCGCAGTTGCAATAGAGGGACCAACTGTGGGACGGCAGATAACCGAGGGTGATGTGCTCTACTCCGACATCCCCGAATCGCATGCGAGGTCAATAAGGCAGGACGAGCTCAACTTCGACGAAGGGCAGATACTCGAGGAACTGCTTGCCATAAAGAGGAAGGGCGACCCGTTCTGGGGCAGATAGGCGGGGTGTCGAAAAGTTAATAGCGTGTCTGGCACTGACTACCACGATGCATCTTCCCTCTGAACTGGAGGCGATAGCGGTAATTCCGGCTCTGCGGGCCATGCTTGCAAAGGAGCTCCTCGTAAGCAGCAGGATGAACCAGTCTGAAGTGGCTTCCCTCCTGGGAATCACTCAATCGGCAGTAAGCAATTACGTGACCGGCGTAAGGGCGCGCAACACCGCTTACCTTGAAATACCGTACATAAGGGAAAGGATTGCTGAGCTGGCGCAGGATATTGAAGGCAGCGAAGACAGGGTCGCGGTTGCAAGGGTGTTGAGCGACCTCACTCAGTTCATAAGGAAAAACAGGCTGATGTGTGAAATACACCATGCCATTGAGCCTGAAATAGATGTGAAAGAGTGCCACATCTGTGAGGAGTAGCCGGCTACATTATTCTGAGCATCCCGACCACGCCATGGCAGTTGCTTGTTGTTGCGACTGCAACGCTGTAGCTCCTGCGTTCGTCCGAACGGAGCATTTTCACAACCGAGCCGTATGAGGAGGCTATAAGGTCACAGGGTATCGTTCCGACTCCCCATGCGAAGTGGGTCGTCTTGAAAACGACAGTCATGTCCGTCACCCCGCCCATGACTGAAGGGACAAGGCTGCTCAGGTCCCAGTCCCTCCTGCCCCTAATCGCGGGACAGACTTCTGGCTCTATGCAGGCGAATGGACAGAGCCAGGCAGCGGCACTTATGTATTTCACACCGTTGTCCCCTTCCTTCTCAAATGGCAGTTTGAATGTTTCGCGGACCGGCTCCAAAGCAACGCTCCTGCCCGTTTCCCTCCTTATTCTGCTCATTGCCACCTCGAGTAGGAGGTGCGGTGCAATGTGCGCCGGGATGAGCTGGTCTCCCGTTGTCCCCGGCTGAAGACCAAAGTATCCATCCAGGTAGTCGAACCAGCCCGATTTCACGAAAGTGACTCTGCTTTCGCCCTCGAGGGCAGCCCTGGCGGGTGGATCGGAATTTCTGTCTACGACAACAACTTCAGACATTCCGATGATCCCTCTTTCCATCGCTGCAATGAGGCGCCGTGCCTGGGTTGTCCCGAAGCAGCCACCGCCTATGACAATCAGCTTCAAGTTTCCTGCTCACCAGCCTTCCCACATATGACTTGAGCCGGGATAAATACTAAGCGTGGTTAGCCGATACTCGAAGAGATGGCGGGTACAGGCTGGACAAGAACTGCAGGAAAGGGACTCTTTACAGTCCTTGCCCTTGCAGGGTGCGTTGTGACAGCAGGTGTGGTCATTGCATCCTTGCAGGGAAGCCTGGTAGTAAAGGGCACAACCGCCCCTTTTCCCTTCCTCTCCGTTATCGGGGCTGCCGGGATTTTCATTGTAGCGCTCATAGTGATACTCGTGCTTCTGCTTGTATTCCAGATAATATCGTTGCTTATGTCAAGCCATCCACGCATTAAGAACGTGAATTTCAACGTGCAGAGGAGGTCACAGCTGAGCAGCGTGCTCGCATTCCTGACGGTCCTGGGGCTGATCCTGGTTCTGGTCAGGTTTGGTCATTATTCAGGTGCGATAAACCTTCACCCTATAACGCTTGGCAACAGGACAATCGACCAGAACACGACGGGAGTGACAACTGGGGGCGGCTTTGCAGGCACAGTTCTCCAGGCGCTCGCCTTGACTCTCTTCATCCCCCTGATAATAACCATCATCATTGTGGCAGGCATAATCGTGGCAGCGCTTGTGAAACGAGAGGAGCCTGCAGATGCGATTCAAATGCATGGAAGAACTGCATTTGCTGCGGCGGTTGAGAGCCAGATAAGTGGCATTGAGCAGGGAGGGGATCCGAGAAGGGCTGTTATCCGAGTCTACAAAGAGATGAGAACCAGGCTTGGCGTAGCGGGTGCGGCTGAGGGAGCAACGTTGACGCCGAGGGAGTTCGGTGCGGGCGCCATAAGTCTGCTTGGCCTTTCGGCTGGAACAGTCAACAGCCTCACATACCTGTACGAGGAGGCAAAGTTCAGCATGCACCCGATAACCGAAAAGGAGAGGGAATCTGCAATTACACTCCTGAAAAGCGTTGTTGAGGAACTAACAGCCGGGGGCATTCGGGCATGAAAAGCTCAGCAGTGGTGTATGAGGAGAAGTGGAGGAACAGGCTTGCAGTCATCGCACTGACTGCTCTGTCCATGGCATTGCTCCTCGTCTACTTCCTAAGAAACGAGGGGACAGTCGCCCTGGTTGCGGCTGCTGTGCTCTTCGCAGCGATGGAAGTCATACTTGTCTACTATGTCTCAAGGATCCTGCCTGTCAGAGGTACGGAGCTGTTGACTCGCAAGGGAGAAAGGGGCAGCAGCAGGCTGGCCAGGAGGACAAGGATATCTGAGAGCGCCCTGCGGGAAATGGCATATAGCCAGAGGATAATGCTCCAGGAATTCAAGACAATGATAGCAGACAGGACAAGCGCAACAAGGATGATAAGCAGAAGGGAAGTACAGAAAAGGGCCGATAGCGAAGGTGCAGCACTGTTTGGCAGCGAGCTGTTGCTGAGGGTCTACCAGGACAAAGTGATAGAGAGGAAGGGGGACAGGCTCGTTCCGCTCCCGTCCGAGGAATTTGTGGAAGTTTTCAACAAGATCGTGGATGATATGCGCAAGAGAAGCTGAAGGGTGATAAGCTGGACGTCAAACTCGTATCAGGTACAGCAGATCGCGTGGTTGAAGAAGTTGGCAAGGCGATAATAGGCAAGGAGGCAGTCCTCAGGAAAGTCCTGGCGGCGGTCTTTGCCAGCGGGCATATACTGCTGGAGGATTTCCCCGGTCTTGCAAAGACACTTCTCGCAAGGAGCCTTTCGGTTGCTCTCGGATGCGATTTCAGGAGGATACAGTTCACCCCAGACCTGCTCCCTTCAGACATAACAGGTTCAGTGGTGCTGAACAGGAAGACGAACGAGTTCGAGCTTAGAACCGGCCCCCTCTTCACCAACGTGCTGCTTGCAGACGAAGTCAACAGGGCGCCACCCAAGACACAGTCCGCACTGCTTGAGGCAATGCAGGAGAGGCAGATAACGATTGAAGGCGAAACGCACAGGCTCAAACCCCCTTTTATCGTAATGGCGACTCAGAACCCAATTGAATATCAGGGGACATATCCGCTGCCGGAGGCGCAGCTCGACCGGTTCATCATAAGGGTGGGCATAGGATACCCAACGGCGGAACAGGAGCGGGAGATCCTCAGGTCGAGGCGCACCAGGGGGACGGATGACTTTGACCTTTCAAGGATCATTGATGCGCCAAGACTCATAGCGGTTCAGGGGGAGGTTGAGAAGGTCCATCTTTCCGATGATATGGATGGCTACATAACAGACATAGTCAGGGCAACGAGGCAGCATTCGTATGTCGAGATAGGCGCATCCCCCAGGGGAGCAATAGCACTGATGAAGATGGGGATGGCGTACGCTTCGATGGCTGGAAGAGACTACGTTGTCCCGGACGATGTGAAGGAGATTGCGCTTGAAGCGCTTTCGCACAGGATAATACTTAAGCCAGATCCCTGGCTGCGCGGCGTCAGGACAGAGGAGGTCATACAGGAGATACTGAGCCAGGTGCCTGTCCCGAAGGTGAGGTGACTGCTGGGAAGGAGCTTCGCACTGCTTGTCATATTCGCTTCACTGTCCCTTGCAGCTTCAGCAGTCGATCGCACCCCGTTCCCAGCTCTCCTGTTTGTGGGCCTTACTGCCATTCTACTGCTGACAGGGAAGACAGTACGGGGCACTGACCAGAGGGGGGAGTTCTCCCGCAGTATCTCCGGCAGGGAGCTTTTCGAGGGAGATGTGCTGCGGATCAGCTACAAACTCATGTTTCCAGACTCGAGACCGAGGCTGGTCGAAGTTGTGCAGGATCTGCCTGAGGGCTTCGGGTCTGGTTATGCGCGAGAGGTCAGGATGATTTCGGGCGAGGCGGAACTTGAACTTGTTCTCACCGCATCCTCCAGGGGAAGGTTCAGGCTTCCTCCATGCAGGCTCGCCGAGACCGATGCCGCTGGCATTACCGTTCAGCATCACAGCTTTGGCGGGGAGGAGGAGTTGCTAGTCTCATCCAGGGTGCAGCGTATCGATGTCGAGGCAATCCAGCCGCTGCATCCAAAGACGCTGACAGGCAACAGGATATCGAGGTTCAGGGGGGGAGGGAGCGAGTTCTACTCGATGAGGAAATACATTGAAGGCGAGTCGATCCGGCGGGTGAACTGGAGGGCATCGGCAAAGTCCGTTGACCTCTGGGTAAATGAGTTCCTGGGTGAGAGCAGCGGAACGCAGATAATCATCATTGACGCGAGGATGATCGAGGAGGACAGGAGGATAACGAAGGAAATGGCCGACGTCAGCATCAGGGCAGCATCATCCATAGCGTATTCATCGCTTAACGAAAGGAACGCCGTGGGCATGTTCATAATATCAGACACCGTGAAGATCGTAAGGCCAGATTACGGTATCAGACAGTTCATCAGGATCGGCGAAGCGCTCAAGAACGTGGGGCTTCCGGCGTTCAGGAGCGTAGCCAATTTACAGAAGATGGCGAGAGTCTACGGCGACGGGAAGGCGCAGTATGTCGTCATATCCCCGCTCTCGGACAATGAGACGCTTGACTCGGTGGCAGAGCTCGCGCTTTCGCATGAGGATGTTCTGGTGCTCGTTCCACTCGTCGCGGCGCCTGGGAGGGCGGAGAGCCCGGCAGAAATGGCAGTTGCTGTCACAAGGCTGAGGCAGGAAACGAATGCGATCATACTCTCCCAGCTATGCAGGACGCTCACATGGCAGCGAGATGACGAGCTGTCAATTGCGATCGGGAGGGCAGGCATGCTCCAGATGAGGAGGAGAATGTGAGGAGGGAGACGAACGCTGTGACACTGGCGCTCTTTGCGGGAGCGATCGCTGCAATGTATTACCTGACAAGAACCTACGATCTTGCCTATCTCGCCGCCGCAGCAGTTGTTTTCATCTCTGCTCCCTTCAGGGCCAGGGTGCCAATACAGGCTGCGGGGTTGTCCCTTGTCATCCTTTTCACACTCACATCAGTGCCCACCATCACGATGCTTTTGGTTGCCATCGCAACAGCAGCCATCTTCATCTACGGCGGGAACATCTTCGGCAGGGTCCCCTGGGTGAGATGGGAGCAGACGTTCGGCCAGGCTCAGGGCGGGACGGCATACGTGGCCTGCTTTGCTGAAATAGCCAGGGCGTCTGTCGGCGCGGTGATCCTTTCGGTTGTGGCGTCTGTCTTCTCAGGCGCCGTCCCTGTCAGGGCAAACGGGCTGCTTGCATTCATTTTCTTGATTTCTGCCGGTCTCCTCCTTCTTGCGATCATCTCGACATATATCGCGGAGCATTGAGAGAGGGATTCATCCTGCACCATGCATCGTCTTCCGAGCAATCCTTACTACGGTCAGGAAGACGATGAGGACAGACGCGGCTATCACCGTGAGCGTCAATCCCGCGCCAGTAGATACAAGCACAAGCGCCATGACTCCGAGAGTTGCGGCAGCTCCCACAAGAAGCTGTGTGGCTGCCTGCTCGAACCTCACTGGAATGATTTCCCCCTCATTACCCATGAGAAGAAGAAGGAACCCTGCGGCCGCGACGACAAAAAGCGCAAGCATTAGCGGCGAAATCGCGATCTGAAGGCTCTGAAGGGGCAGACCATTCTGGTAACCGCTCTCGAAGAGAGACACTGTGCCTGCAAGCTGAAGGGACCAGACATCGACGTAAGAATTTACGACAGGCAGGGAGTGAAGCTGGGAATAGGCAACGGTGGCAACAACATCCAGCACCACACCCATGCCGAGCAAAAACGATGTTATCGATGAGAATGGCCTTTCCGAACGCAGTATCTCGACCGCGAAGACGAAAGGCATTGAGAACTGCGCGGAAAGTATGACAGAGTAGACTGCTATCGCCCTGTCAGAGTACGATCCTCCGGCGAAACCAAACACTAGCCACAGCACAGAAACCATGAAGACCATTTCAACGAAGAAGAAGAATGCCATCTTCCTCCTTTCCGAGAGGAGGCGGGAGATGAACGGAACTGAAATGAAGAGCAGCACTATGATGGGGTTTAGCGCGGTTGCCAGGAAAGGTGCTGTGTACGCGAAGAGCACCAGGAGCGGGACTGAAAGCAGCACGCGGGACGCGTACAGCATCACCATTTTCTTGTCAGAACCCGGCATACGAATACCTCCCCTCATACCATATATAGGCAATATCAGAAAGGAGTGTCTTCGACGAAGAGAGCCTTGCCTTCACGCCCATCTCATTAAGAAATTTCACGGCGCCCAGTGACTGGCCCCTCCTCCAGACAGTGACCATCCTCATCAGTGTGAACCTTGCCTCCGTCTGGTTAGGGGCGAAGTATGTCGATGCTTCGGGAACGACAAGCCTGACAGTTCGCTTCGAAAGCATCGATAACGCATCCTTTCCGAGCGACATAGCGTCGAGAGATATCAGGGGGGACACAAGTATTGTCAGAACACCTTTTGTGTATCTCTTCTTCAGCTCCCTGATTGCGCCGAAGAGGTCGAAGATGCCATCCGGTTCGGTGGACCTGATTATTGTCTGGAGCTGCTGGGTTGCCGAGGAAACTGGTCCAGGCGGGACGAAGAATTTCCTCGTTGACGAAAATAGCAGAAAGCCGACCCTGTCCCCCTGCCTGCATATGCCGAACGATGCCCTGATTGCGCTAGTTACCTCGCTGCAGTATATCCTGTCTGTCTGCCCAATATCGGTCGAGGAGCTGTAGTCTATTACAAACACGGTGTCTGTGTTCCTCTCATCTTCCATCTCCTTGACATAGACATCATCACCGTTCACGATCCCGAACCTGTTCCACGCTATCCGCCTCGGGTCATCGTGGACAGTATACTGCCTGATGCTCAGGAACTGGTACCCCTGCCCAGCCCGCGGCAGCGTGCTTGCTCCGGACACAAACATGCTTCCCCTGAGCGCGAACCCCCTCATCCCTGCCTTCTCTGCAATGAGAGGAGGGATGGAAACCTTGTCGACACCGGCTGCAGCGTGACTGAAGTAACAAAGGCCGAATGGGTCTGAGATGGTTACTACTAGCGGGCCGACTGAACGCCTTCCAAAGTAGCTGGACGTGACGCCGTACTCGTGGCGGCTCTGCCTCCTTCCGCGGAAAACAACACTGCCGCTCCTGCTTCCCCTTATGTTGAGCCCTTCAGAGAGCTTGTCCTCGTAGCGGAAGTACAGAAGGCCCTGCCTTCCGCCGGCGAACTCAAGAACGACATCGAACCATCCGTGCTGACCAGAGGGTGTGATCCGTCTTGTGGCACGGACAGCCCTGAGGCCCGGAACAGTGACAAGGTGGAATAATACGACGTCGGTGGCAACTGTCATGAATATCAGGACTGTGAAGATGATGAAGTAGCTGTAGCCAAGAAGCATCGCCTCCACTATGCCGAAGCTCAGGACGAAGAGTAGCGGATAGGTGGACCACCTGATCATCTTGGGACTTTCACACCCTTTATTATCTCGTTTATCACAGCTGACATGATTGCATGGGGGTCGCTTTCGCTTTCAAAGTGCATCTCCGGCTGCAGTATCAGCCTGTGGTTAAGCATCTCATGAGCCACATGCTTCACATCATCGGGGATTGCGTAATCCCTGCCTGAAAGTAGTGCGTTGGCTTTTACCGCCCTCACATACTTGACGCTTGTTCTCGGACTTGCGCCAAGGAAAACGCCCTTCGACTCGCGTGTGTGCCTTATCAGGTCAACCATATATTCAGATACCTCATCCGAGACGTAGACATCCGAGACAGTTTCTCTCAGTGCAGTTATTTCCCCCGCGCTGAAGTACTTCTTCCTCTCCCCTTCAGAAACCTGAGAGGAGCGGACAGCCTTAATCTCATCCTGCCTGTCCGGATATGTCATCCTGTACCTGAAGAGGAACCTGTCGAGAAGAGCCTCCGCGAGAGGGAATGTACCCTCCTGCTCAATCGGGTTCTGCGTCGCAATCACAAAGAACGGCTCTGGAAGTGGATGCATCTCACCGTTGGAGCTTACCTGCCTTTCCTCCATGGACTCGAGGAGAGCGGACTGGACCTTTGGCGGCGTCCTGTTTATTTCGTCCGCAAGCAGCACATTTGTGAAGACAGGTCCCTCCCTGAACTCCATCTTTCTCGTCTGCAGATTGAGTACGTAGTTGCCCATCACGTCGGTGGGAAGCATATCAGGTGTGAACTGTATCCTCTTGAAGTCAAGGCCAAGATGCCGCGCGAATTCATTCGCGAGCTTTGTCTTCGCAAGGCCGGGAACGCCCTCCAGCAGTATGTGGTTTTCGGTCAGAATGGCGATGAGCATAAACCTGACAATCCGTTCGGAGCCTATCACCCTCCTTCCTATATCCAGCTGTAGTTGGCCAACTCTCTCCTGCAATTCCGAAGTAACAATGTTCTCGACTTTCATTCGCGCCATGCGTACCTACCTCACTTCTCCAGTCAGGGAGATGCCCTCCCTGCCCGTGGATTCCCTGTAGAGGGAAACCATTTCCCCCACGACAGAGTCAATCGTCCTCATCCCCGAAGCGCTGCTGTCGCCCTTCTCGATGTTCAGTTCAGTTAACTCAGAACGGAGGCGTGCAAACAGCGCCATGTCTCCGCCAGAGTTCCTGACTGCCTCACCCATGGCGTCGACATACGGCATGTACTGTCCCTCCCTTACCATTTCAAGTTCCTTCTGATAACCAATCACCTGCACGCCCCCGTCATCCTGCTTCGCTGACGGCCTGTAAATGCGCCAGCCGAAGCTGAAAAGACGGAAGAAATAGGCCGCGGCAGCAACGATGAGCAGTGGTATAATGAACCTTACAAGCGAGGAAGAGACTTCGACAGTCGAGATGATATTGAAAGCGAGCAACCCCGGACCCGCTGCAGTCCGGCGCCTTTCTGAAAACAGATAACTCACCCTCCCCCCTCTGTCGGATCCAGCAAATCTCTAGCAAGGTGCTTCATTCTCGAAACGTCCGCGTCAGCAGCGCTGCCGAATACAAGCGGTTCGTAAAACTCGAAGTACAGCTTTGACAGGGAAATCAGGAAGGTGAACTCCTCCTTTCCCGGACCTGAATTCCAGACAAGCAGGTTAACGAACGCAAGCGCACTCTCTGTGTCAGCAGTCAGAAATGACTGCGGTAGGGGTGTGAAGGATGAAAGGCATCCCGCAATGATTTCCCTGTATGTATCAGAGCCGCGTATGCTCTTGTTGAACTTCCTGGCGAATGAGGCGAGCCCGTCCTCGAAGGCTGTCCTTGCAGCAAGAGAATACTGTCCGCTGTCGATCATCTGCTCCACCTCCGCCCTTGCCTCCACCCTGCTTTTTTCCCTCGGACTCTTTTGCTCGCCAGACCCCTTGATTGCATACTTCTTCTCCAGATAGCTTTCTCTCCAATCCATAGGATGACCTCACAACGGGTAACCGCCTCCGCTCACAGAAACAGTCACGGCTGAATAGTCAAACTTTGCGACGACATTGGCGGACATGTCATCTCCCTCTGTCGAATTCAAGCCGGTTGAAGCGAAAGCAACCTTCATTGTGACGTTTTGCACAATAAAGGGGACGGCAAAGTATGTAGCGTTGCCTGTGAAGTTGAAGAAGAACTGGGAGCCCGTTACAGTCGAATTTACAGGCGTGAAATTCAGCGAAAGCAACTCAAAGCCGTCTATCAGCAATGTACCTGCTACCCGGGGGCTGAATGAGAAATTCGCACTGTAGGTGCCAGTGGTTGCATTGTAGTAGCCGCCGAGTGGAGTGGCATCCATGCTTGAGTATGTCCTGTTGAAATAGATGCTTGCGACTGGGGACGAGGCTGTTATGTTGAAAACTGTCGCTTCTGAATAACTGTTGTTCAGGAAGGATGAAGAAAGAGAATAGCTCCCCATGTGCGAGTGAATGTCCAAGCTTGTATTTGCCTGAAGTGTTGTGTTGTAAAAAACTGATGAAGAATAGAGGTTAACATTCAAGCTGAGGTTAGCTCTGTTTATCAGGCGGACAAGGTACGGATAGAGCAACATTACTGCGCTCGAGTTACCTGCCTGAACGCCCACGGATGCAGACGCATTGAGATAGCCTGAGTTGTTGTAGGAGAAAAGGTAAAGGCCGATAGGCAATGTTGCGTTGAAGTACGTATAATTGCCGTAGGCTTGAGTCGTGAACTTTATATTGAACAGTGAATTCGACACCGCGAAGCCTGCAGACGGGACGGTGAAGTTGTCGACTGTGTTGCGGGCCATAAGAGACAAGTTGTATACAGGCGACTTCTGCAGCGTGGCGAAAATGGAGGATGGTCCGGAATAGTTTCCCCTCATTACATAGTAGCCGTAGTAAAGGGTGAGGATCACGATACAGTATGAACCAGTGAAGTTGAGAGACAGATAGCCGTATCCTGTGCTGTTCGTGGTGAATAGGCCGCGGTAAATCACCCCATCTGAATACAGGTAGGTGATGCAGTCAGCGCCCGATATTGCGCCAGCTGGAGAACTGAGTTTGAGAGTCAGATGCACGTTTCCTGTCGAGACAGGCCCTATTGAACCTGATGAATTTACAAGAGCAATGAGTTCAGTTGCATTCACGGAGGGATCCCCAGTCTGGGATGATGCAGTCAGATTGTAAACGCGCAATCCCTGTCCTATGCTCGCAACAGGGACAAGCGTTATATTCAAATTCGTCAGGTCACCTGACAGCGGCTGTGTTTTGCCAGACTTGTTGAGGTAGCCAGCCGATGTCACTGTAACAGTCACTGACCCGTACATGTTCTTGATGGAGAAGAAGCCGGAGGAATTCGCCCTCGTGCCGTTGACGACGGGATAAGTGTGAAGGGTTGCATTGGGAACTGTCATGCCTGCGCTGTTGACTACGTGACCGCTAAGGGTGAATGGAGAGGCTACGCTGGGAAGCAGCCTTGGGTTGAAACCGCCTACAGCATGTCCGCTGACATTGAGGGGAAGCGTCTCAGTCGCGTAGTTGGAACCGCTGAATTGAATGGAGTAAGTGTCATTGTACAGGTGGAATGAGTAAGAACCTGTCCCGTTGGAGAACGTTACCATTGTTTCGTAGAAATTGGTAGCCTCGATGGTTATGCCTGCGACCATGTTCCCGTATACATCCTGGACAGTGCCGCTCACATTGTATCTTGGCATCGGTTCGAGAGTGACGTTTGCCCAAACGACGCCCGTACTTGCGTCGATGTAAACAGCGGATGAGTAATAGCCAGGGACCTTGTAGGCAAAATAGCCCTTTCCCATGTATCTTATGTAATAGTGGTACAACCCGCTGGAACTGGTCCCGACCTGCGTCTCATATGGATAGACTGCGACATATAGCTTGGACAGCACTATCGCAAGAGTGCTTGTATTGTTATACACATAACCCTGGACGAGCACGATGTTCTGTGACGCAGGGGTGAACTTTGTATCGTTTACGCCGAGCCCGTTGGTATCATTGAACTGGTTGAGGAACAGCCGGAACACCGATCCGCTGGGACTGCCAGGCGCAGGGCCTGTGGGATAGGCCACCCTGAAGAAGCTGAAAGCAGAAACAACAAGCAGCACAGCGATTACAATAATGAGCACTGCCCTGAAACCAGAGCCTTCATCTGCCATTGGTATCATGGGAAATTGACTGCATTCGATATTACCCTTTGGTTTGACGCCTTTTCGGTACGGGATGGCCCGCACGATCCCCTAGAATGACGCCTTTCTGGTCCAGTAGAAGTAGAGGAGGTAGAACAGGAGCGTGTTGAATATAAGGCCCGTCAGCAGCACCGCCAAGAAAAAAGGAGCTGCAGGAGGCACATAAGACAGCCAGAATACAGGCCGAGCCCCCCACACGCCCACACCGGTGCTGAGCGAAGCGTTTGAGGCCGACGAGGGATCGAACAGTGCGGACAGAAGGATCATCAGCTGGTTTTGAGTTGCAAATGAGAGAGCTGTAAGCAATATGCCGAACGATAAGTATGCGAGGCCAAGTCCGAGCGACAGCGACTGCCGTCTGCTTATCAGGCCGGTTGCGAGCGTTACTGAAGTCAACCCAAGCACGGGGATGAAGTTAAAGCCGATCAGCAGAAGAGAATAGGGCAAAGGCATTTCGTTGCCGGAGATATATATGACCGCAAGTGCAGGGACAACGTATAGCAGGTATGGTACAACCGCTGCTGACAGGAATATTGAAGCGAATACTGCTTTTCTCCCCCCTGGCATGAGCGTGAGTCCGGCAGCTGTCCCATTCTGCAACTCAGCAACAGCGCCAAAAACAAGGTTCTTGAAATAGAGTGCTAGCGCCGCTGCAGCACCGAGTACAAACGATTCAAGCATCAGGTTCAGCTCAAAGAAATACTGAAATCGACTCTGCACGTAAATCAATGGCAGGTTGGTTATAACAGGAGGGGAGGAGGTTATACCCGAAGGGTAGAATATCGGGAGGAACGGATTGAATGCCCCAAGAATGACGATGATTACTATGAGTATTGCTGCAGAAAAAGAGTCGTAGTCAGTCTCGAGCCTCATGACCAGCAATTCTAGGAAGTCACTGAACGCCCGTCTTCGCACCGCCGGCAACTGCTCTGCCCTCCACCACTCTCTCGAATGAAATGATTCTCACTCCGTTCCCCTCGAGAAGAGCAGCCATGGATGAAAGGCCATCCCGCGGTTCCCTGACAAGTATTGTGCTCCCCTCGACTTTTAAGGCATTTAGCAGCCTGCTCCCCTTCACGACATCTGAAACGCGCAGCCTCCAGTATCCCTGCTCAAGACCCGTTCCACCAGTCAGAAGAGAGAGTTCACCTACTATCCTGCCGCCTCTTATACTGATAAACATATCTGCAAAGCCATCGAGAGCCTGACTGTCTTCGGCGGTGATGAAGAGGGTCGAGCGGCCGTCCTTTACCATCTCAACCATGCTGGAATAGATGAACTTGATATCCCTACTGCCCAGCACAGTCCCCATACCGTCAATAACAACAAGCTCAGGCCGCACGCAGAGCGGCACGAGAAACTTTGCCATCTGCATCTCGTTGAAAGCAAGCCTTCCCATCCGTGTTTGCCTGCTGTTCCATAAATCAAGGAGAAGAAGAGCATTTCTCGCCTCGTCCCTGTGAAAGCCGTACTGCTTCGAAGCATGCAACAGATAATCATCAAGAAACAGGTTCGACGGAAGGGAAATCCTGTGGGAGACGATGTGATATCTCCGTCTGAGCTGCTGGGAATCAAAAGGGTCCTGACCGAACACCCGGACCTTGCCTTCGTCCGCCCTGCATAGTCCGGCTATCAGCGATGATACGGTGCTCTTCCCTGATCCGGGCGGACCAGTCAGGCAGGTTGTCATTCCACTTTCGGCCCTGAAAGACACATCTGACAGTGAAACATGTATGCCGTTCAATGCCACTTTCTGAAATTCGATTGCATGCATGGGAAGGACCGGACAACTTTCCAGTGGCTGCGATACACAAACCACAGTATATCTTTATTTTCCAGACTGCATCAGGAAGTACGCAATAAAAACCGACAGTTTAATTAATGATATATTATAACGTGAAACCAAGGTCTATGATCCATCTTGTTTGCATGACTGGTTGCGGTTCAGGAGGAGGTGCCGCCATTGCGTGAACCTCCCCAGCTTGGCGGGACGGTGGAGCAGGCGGTCGATGCCATAAAAACCAGGAACGGAATAGTCGGCCGGGACAAGGAACTCAGGATGGCGCTGCTCTGCTGCCTTGCCGGAAGGCATATGCTCATAGAGGGGCCCGTGGGAGTCGGCAAGACAGTGCTTGCCACCGCGATATCAGACTACCTGAACAGGCCTATTTTCAGGGTGGATGGCGACGAGAGATATACGGAACAGAAACTGACCGGTTGGTTCGATCCGCCGATTGTCATGAAGAAAGGGTACAGCCCGGACGCATTCATAAGCGGGCCGCTGACTTCTGCGATGGACTCGGGAGGCATACTCTTCATAAACGAGCTGAACAGGCTGAACGAAGGAGTCCAGAATGTTCTTCTTCCGGCCATGGACGAGGGCAAGATTGAAGTCCCGAGGATCGGAACAATGATTGCCAAGAATGGTTTTCTCATCATAGCCACGCAGAACCCGAGAGAATTCGTTGCCACCAGCTCGCTCTCAGAGGCTCTGTCCGACAGGTTTGAACTCCTGCCGCTCACATACCAGTCCGAGGAGGAGGAACAGTTGATAGTGCAGTCGAGGACTGGGATGAAGGATAGCCATGTAGTGCGCTCAGTCACAGCGATCGTGCGTGAGACAAGAGCTCACCCGTCCATAAGGAGGGGCGCATCCATACGGGCAGGCACGAGCATGGCCTCGCTCCTTGCACGAATGGGAAGTTCATATGCTGCATTCAGAGAAGCTGCATACATGTCAATACCGACGAGAATAGAGCTCAGGGAAGATGCCAAGAAGTCCATCTACGAGGTAATAGACGACATCTTGGAGAAAGTGCTGGGCAACGCTCAGCCGGAAGTGCCTCCGCCGAAAAAGGCTGAGACTCAAGACATGCCGCCCGATGCAAGGGGCGAGGAAAAAAAAACGATCAGGAAATAGAGGATGAACCAGAGGATGCGTTCGACATAATGCAGCGCCTGAAAGGGATCGTCGACGTTCCGGGGGGGAGTGGTGAGGAAGTAGTCTGGTCAATTGCAAAGAACTACCAGAAGATCAGGCTCAAGGCAAAGGATCCTTCGCTTGTAAGGGCTGCAAAGAGGATAGCCATTCGGGCGATAATCGATCGGACCCTCAGGCAGCTCGGTCCCACCAAAATGCCCACTGTAAAAAGACTTGTGGACTATCGTCCAGGCGTAGAGGGCGAGATTGAGATAGCAAGCACGCTTGACAACATCGCATCTCCGTCCAGCATACAACCGGAGGATATTGTGCTTGAAAGGAAGGAGTTGAAGCACATAGCTTGTGTGCTTATGATAGACGCGAGCCTTTCAATGACAGGGGAGAAACTGGCTGTTGCGACGAGTTCAATTGCTGTACTTGCGCACAGGCTGAAGGGCATCGAATACTCTGTTGTTCTGTTTGAGAACAAGGCAAACATAATAAAGAAAATGGAAAAGGATGCCGACATTGAGAAGCTCATAGGTGATCTGCTCGACCTCAACGCAATGGGATACACGAATATAGAGGAGGGGCTGAGGGCGGGGCTGAAGGAGCTTGAAAAAGCCAGAACCCCGAACAAGATAGGTGTTGTTGTCACCGATGGTAACTACACAATGGGGCATGACCCGAGGCAGCTGGCTGCCTTGTTCCCAAAGCTCCATGTGATGATGACTACGGGTCTGGATGCCAGGGAGGACGTCTGCGAGGGGATGGCTCACTACGGCAAAGGGGAGATGTACGAGATCAAGAATTACGAGGAGATGCCCAAGGTGCTCTACAGCCTGATAAAGACATTCCACCTGAGACTTCAGCAGAGAGGCAGCGAGGAGCACTAGAAGCGGTTCCAGCCAACTGTTAAATAAGGTCCTACTATTCTTTCGAAGCATAAAAGTGATCGTCATGACCTACAGGGTTACATTGATTCCAGGGGATGGTATCGGTCCGGAAGTCACGCAGTCTGCAGTAAGGGTTCTTGAGGCGACTGGTGTTAAATTTGACTGGGAAATTGCGGAAGCCGGACAGAAGGTCATCGAGGAAAAGGGGACACCGCTTCCTGAAAGCGTTCTTGAAAGCCTGCGGAGAAACAAGGTTGGACTCAAGGGACCTCTGACCACACCGATCGGCGGCGGGTTCAGAAGCGTCAATGTCGCGCTCAGACAGATGCTTGACCTGTACGCGAGCGTTCGCCCCTCCCGATCGATCGCCGGGGAGGGGACGCTCTACTCGGACATCGACCTGGTAGTTGTGAGGGAGGCAACGGAGGAACTCTACTCTGGTGTTGAGCACTGGGTCGACAGGGAGCATTCAGCTGCAGAGACAATAGGTATAGTGACGAGGAAGGCATCTGAGAGGATTGTCAGGTTTGCGTTCGAATATGCGCTCAAGGAGAAGAGAAGAAAAGTGACTGCAGTGCACAAGGCGAACATAATGAAGTACACAGGTGGCCTTTTCCAGGAGGTGGCACAGAAGATCTCGAGAAGCTATCCTTCTATCCAGTTCGAGGAGAGGCTCATAGACAACATGGCAATGCAGCTGGTCAAGAAACCGCAGGATTATGATATAATAGTCACAACAAACCTCTTTGGAGATATTCTATCCGACCTGTGCTCCGGGCTGGCAGGGGGCCTTGGCATAACGCCGGGAGCAATCATAGGGGAGGAAATGGCCCTGTTCGAGCCCGTCCACGGCTCTGCTCCCAAATATGCGGGGCAGGACAAGGTCAACCCTGTTGCAACGATTCTCTCCGGAGAAATGATGCTCAAGTACCTGGGAGAAAGGAAGGCAGCGGAGAAGGTGTGGAACGCCGTCTATGAGACTATAAGGGAAAAGAAGCATGTCACGTACGACCTTGCGCTGCCCGGTTATACCAGCAGGCCGGTACAGCCTTCAAAATGCTCTGAAATGACGAACGAGATTGTAAAGAAAGTGGAAGCGTCGTGATCAGAAGGTGAGCGATTCCCCCTTCTTGGGCATCAGCACCTTTCTGCCGTCCAGATCATCCGCAAGAACCTGTCTCCTTTCGCCGTCCCCGTGGACGAGTATGACCGTCTCTGGATCGCACTTTCTTACGAAATCGACAAGTTCGGAGTGACCCGCATGGGCCGAAAGGTCGAAACGCTTCACCTCGCAGTTCACCTTCTCAAGAACCCCGTTTATCTCTAGCTGCCCGGTTGTCAGCAGGCGGTAACCGTTGGACTCCTCGACCTGGAACCCGCTCATCAGTATTCCGCTCTTCGGGTCATTCCTGATCTTCTCAATGTAAGTCAGCGCTGGGCCGCCGTCAAGCATGCCGCTCGTCGTCACTATCACATCGGCCCTGTCGCTCCTGAACCTGTCCTCGTTTGTCTCAACCGCATAGGCCCTGAGGCAGGCGCGCTTCAGGGCTGAATGAGATGTGACATATTCGCGCGAGCGGTTGTATATCCTGTTTATCTTCTTTCCCATGCCGTCTACCCATATGTTGTAACCTGTCTTCTCAAGTATCATCAGGAGCTCCTGAGTCCTGCCCACAGCGAAGGCGGGTAGGACTGCCTGACCTCCCCTCTCAACAATCTCCTTCACCTTGTCAACAAGCTCATCCTCAGTCTTTCTCCTTTCAGGATGGTCCCTTCCTGAATATGTGGACTCTATTACGAGCAGATCCGCCTTGGGCACGACTGCACCAGGTACCAGCCTGGTTTCAGCTGTGTGTATGTCGCCTGTGAAGAGTACGGTGTTCTCTCCCCTGAATTCAAACATGGCGGCACCCGGAATATGGCCTGCCTGCCTCGGTATGAACTCCGTCCCACCTATGTTGAACCCTTTGTCGAACCTCTCCACGGAGAAACGAGACATCGTGTCTTCCACGTCCTCGTTTTCGTACGGCTCTAGAAAGCCTTCCATCCTTGCGACTTTCAGACTGTCCAGCATCAGCAGCTTGCCGACCTCCTTTGTAGGATAAGTGCCGTGCACAGGTACCTGATATCTTGAGGCTAGCCAAGGTATCATCCCCGAATGGTCGACATGAGCGTGCGTCAGTATTATCTCGTCAACAGGCGGGGCCTGCAACGGATAGACAGGCGGATCCTTCGGTATAAGACCGTAATCGAACATTACCTTCCCAAAGCCGTCTTCAACTGTGACCGCGAGGCCACCTACTTCATCTGCCCCGCCGTAAAATGTGAACTTCAATGCGCTTCACCCATCTGATATTCCTGACCATCTGTAAGAACAGTCCGTGGTATTTCAGTGAAATGCTTACACGCATCCGTATATCTACTTTTTGCAAATCGCAATGAAAGCGAGCCTCAAGATTTCATCCCTGGTGATCTGATGAATAAACTCGTGCATCGAGAGTGGCTGCATGGTGTAGAATCTCTGGAATCACAGGAAAGAACCACTCAAGGGTTGGCCGGTTAAACAATGAAACCGCCTGAGAAAAGGAGACAGGGACGGGAACTGAAATCAGTGCAAGGAAGGCATTTTGCTTACACAACTGAACGTGCGATTCCGATTCACAGAAAAGTGCTTATATACCATATCCATTAAAAGCTGATCGAGCGAAATGGAGTTACGCTTTTACATTGTCAGGCGGATACTTGTGCTCATTCCGACCCTGCTTGGCCTTACTCTGCTAATGTTTATACTTCTTGCAATGATACCTCCCGCTCTGCTTGAAATACCTTACTACAACCCGAGGTCAGGCGTTCCTAGGGAAGTGCAGCTTCATAATGCCGCACTGCTGCTCGGGCTAAACCTTCCGTTGCCCCTCAGGTTTTTCAAATATGTGTGGCTCCTGCTCCACGGCAATCTGGGAATAATGAACCTTGCAGGCTATCCGAGTTCTGTCGCGCAGGCCATTTTGCAGGCATTTCCAAACACGATACAGCTTGCGCTCTTCTCGACAATACTTGCGCTTGCCATTGCAGTCCCGCTTGGAACATACATTGGCGCCCGGCCCAACACTCCTGTCGACCAGGCAGGGAGGATATTCTCCCTCTCTGGTTATGCGATGCCCGCCTTCTGGCTGGCACTCATGCTGCAGATTGTCCTGGGAAGGAATGTCATCCCCGGCAATCCCTTCGGAGTCTTTCCGATAAGCGGGTCTGTGCCCGATGTTGCCGTTGCTCCATCCTTTTTTGTGAACGGTGTGACTTACCCGACACACATACCGATATTTGATGCCCTCATGCATGCAGACTGGTCCTATGCATGGGGCTCTTTCATGCATGTCGTCCTTCCAACACTCACTCTCACTTACGGCATCCTTGCGGGTGTGCTGAGGTTCATCAGAGCAGGCATGGTTGACAGCACCTATCAGGAGTACGTCAAGACAGCAAGGGCAAAGGGTGTCCCTGAAAAGGATGTGATACGCATTCACATAAGGAAGAATGCGCTGATTCCTGCGATCACTGTAATGGGATTGCTGTTTGCGGGACTGCTCGGTGGTGCTGTTCTTACCGAGACGGTATTCGACTATAATGGCATAGGGCTCCTGTCTGTCCTTGCTGCCACCAGTTACCAGATATACGCTGTCATAGGGACAACACTCGTATTCGGCATAGTGCTCATGTTTGCCAATCTGATCGTGGATGTCGTCTACGCGCTTATCGACCCGAGGATAAGGTATTGAGTGATGAGGTGTCATGATGACTGATGTTACAATCACAGGAAAGAGAGAACCCACTATTGAGGCAGCGAAGAAGAGACACCCGATGCTTGAGGACTTTTCTGCAACGTTTAAGGCATTCCTCAGAAACAAGATCGCCGTTGTCGGGTTTGGAATATCAATGGTGTACTTCGCCCTCACAATTCTCGATTATGTGTACCCGCAGTATCTTGGAGTTACAAACATCGATAACATCAGGAGCTGGGTTTTCACCCTCACGGCATATCCGCCGACCGCTCCCGGTGTCATACCCTCGACTGCCCCGGCCACCGATCCTCATTGGTGGTTCTGGTTAGGTACTTCGCTCTACAGGCAGCCGATACTGCCGATAATGTTTGCCGCGCTCAAGACGGACATATCATTCACATTCGAAGTCGTCCTTTCAGGAATGCTCATAGGCATCATTGTCGGCGCCATTGCCGGGTACCTGGGCGGAGTGGTTGACGAAACACTCATGAGGGTTACAGACATATTCTTCAGCGTCCCTTCGCTGATACTTGCGATTGCCTTTGTTTATGTGCTGGGATACACGCTTACGAACCTGCTGGCCGCACTCATAATACTCTGGTGGCCCGTCTACGCCAGACTGACAAGGGGTGTGACGCTGACTGTGAAGAGCATGAAATTCATTGAAGCATCGATAGCGAGCGGTTCGTCGAAGTTCAGGATTATTTTCAGGCACGTTATACCGAACGTACTTTCCCCTTCCCTTGTTCAGCTTTCTCTTGACCTCGGCTCAGTGGTGCTTATCCTTGCCGCATTGCGGTTCATCGGCTTACCCATCATCAGCCCCCTGATACCAGAGATAGGAACGATGATAAACGACGGACAGAACGTCCTGGTAGGAGGACAGTGGTGGTCCGTTACTGTTCCGGGGGTATTTCTCCTCATATTCACAGTCGCAGTGAACCTCATGGGCGATGGACTCAGAGATGTTTTCGATCCCAAGTTGAGAGGATATTGATGGCAACTTCCACAGACACGCAGAACAGCAGTAATTACTACGTCAGCGTAAACGACCTTGTAACAAGGTTCTTCACATCGAGAGGCATAGTGAAGGCGCTTGACGGCATAACACTCGGAATCAAGAGGGGAGAAATCTTCGGACTCGTTGGTGAAAGCGGATGCGGCAAGAGCGTCACCGCGAACTCAATCATGGACCTCATACCGGATCCCCCTGGAAGAATAATGGGCGGGAGTATCTTCATCGACGGTTTCAACGTTGTAAGCGACATCGAGAAAATGTCTACGGTCGTTGTGAAGAGCGAGACGAATGTCAAAGTCAAAAGAAGGAAGAGGTACATCAAGAGACACAACTACATACTCTCCAGAATAAGAGGAAAAAAGGTCGCGATGATATTCCAGGAGCCTTTTCTTGCCCTTAATCCAGTCATTACTGCAGGAGAGCAGATAATGGAGTCGATAATGCTCCACGACAGAATTGGAATTGCCAATGCGATAATCAGGAGAGAGACGATCAAGCAGGAGGATATTGACACCTTCACTGATGATGTTCTTGCTGCATCCGAAAATGAGGAAAGGAAGAAGATAATTAACAGGTGGACGAGGCAGTTCGGTCTTGCCGAAATCGAGGTCTCAGTCGTGGACCTTTTCGAGAACGAGAAAAACAGGGAGAGAATAAGGTCAGAAATAGCCAGGCTGGCAGATTCTGAAAGGACTGGAATGAAGACCGAAGGTCTATTCAAGGCAAGGGAATACTACCGGCAGGACGACAGGCTTTTCGAGCTGAGCCTGAAGCAGCTTGAGCTGGAAAACGAGCAGGAGGCAGACGTTCGGAAACTTTCAGCCAGACTGGCTGAAACGAGAACGAGACTGGCAAAGGCCAAACAGGAAGACGATACAGAGACTGCTGAGAAGCTCCAGTCGGAAGTCGAGAGCCTGAAGGGAGAATTGAAGGAAGCGAACACAAGAGTGGACAGAACGGAGATAAAGCAGCTGGGGAGGCAGATAAGGCAGCTGAGGATGGAGATACTCAGGAAGAATTTCACATATATCCTCTCCCTGAGGCTTCTCAGAAAGAGGACTGATAAACCGTTCAAGGTCGAAGCGAGAAAAAGGGCTCTTGAGCTTCTTCAGCTTGTCAACATTGCCGAACCGACAAGGGTGATAGATTCATATCCGCACGAGTTGAGCGGAGGCATGCAGCAGAGGGTCATGATTGCAATGGCTCTCTCGAGCAATCCCAGGCTGCTCATCGCAGATGAGCCGACTACTGCACTGGATGTTACCACACAGGCGCAAATACTTGACCTCATCAAAGAGCTGAGGAATGTGACAGACTCATCGGTACTTTTCATAACACATGACCTGGCAGTAATAGCCGAAATGTGTGACAGGGTCGGTGTAATGTATGCCGGCAACCTTGTGGAGGAAGCGCTTTCAGAGGAGATCTTCTTCAACGCGAAGCATCCATACACGCAGGGGCTACTTCAGTCAATTCCAAAAACACCCGACAATGGGACGAAGTTCCAGAAGTTGAGTTCAATACCTGGCAGCGTCCCCAACCTCATTTCTCCACCTGAAGGATGCAGGTTTCACCCAAGGTGTGCATTCAAGATGGACATATGCGAGAAACAGAAGCCGCTGATGGTCGACATTGGCAAAGGACACAAGGTTGCCTGCTGGCTTTACCCCGATCAGCAGAAGGTGAACTGAATGACCATGGGCGTCGAAGAGCCAAAGAGCGATGTGCTGCTCTACGTGTCAAACTTGAAAAAACACTTCGAAATATCCAACGGCCTGAGGACGACAGGGTACGTCAAGGCACTTGATGGGGTGAGTTTTTCGCTCCGCAGAGGAGAAACACTCGGTGTCGTGGGAGAAACAGGATGCGGCAAAACAACGCTGGGAAGGACGATCCTGCGACTGATAAAGGCCACTGACGGATTCGTCTACTTCGACCTTTCAGACAGCGTGATGAAGAGTATCATCAAACTTGAAGAAGAACTGCGCGAACTACAGCGTAAGGAGGAGCCCACGGACGACGATGTGAAGAAAGAGGCATCTCTGCTTGAAGAACTTGGTAGCCTGAGGAAGCAGTATTCACTTACCAAAATGGGCGATCGAAAGCTCAGGGCTGCGAGGAAGAAAATGCAGCCGATTTTCCAGGACCCTTTCAGCTCACTTGATCCGAGGAAACTCATAAAGGACAGCATTGGGGAACCGATGAGGCTTCTCACAGACATGAAGAGGGGAGAGATTTTCGAGAAGACGAAGGATCTCATCGAGAGTATAGGCCTCAGCGAGGACCATCTTTACAGGTTCCCGCACGAATTCAGCGGCGGTCAGAGACAGAGGATAGGGATCGCAAGGGCGATCGGAATAGACCCTCTTCTGCTGGTTCTGGATGAGCCGACATCGGCTCTAGATGTTTCAGTGCAGGCACAGATTCTCAACATACTGAAAGATATACAGTCCAGGATGGGTCTATCGTACATTTTCATTTCACACCATCTGAGCGTTATCAGGATAATGGCTGACAAGGTCGCTGTCATGTACCTTGGCCAGATAATTGAGTTAGCGGAGACGCGTAAGCTTTTCTCGGAAATGCTACACCCGTACACCACAGCTCTTCTGAGAGCCATTCCAGTACCTGATCCGCGGACAAAGAGGGAAAAGATTGTTCTTGAGGGAGAAATACCGAGCCCTGCCAACCCGCCGGCGGGGTGCTACTTCCACCCACGATGCCCAGTTGCCATGGAGAATTGCGGCTGGTCACCGAGGGATATGAGCAAACCATTGCAGCACATGCTTGACAGGAGCAGGAACATAGAAGCTGCCGAGCTTCCCACGCTCAAAGAAATAATACTCGATGAGCCAGCCAGGGAAGTGGAGATCGTTTTCGAAGGACCTGTGGGCGAACAGGCGCTCCAGACATTCAGGACCATACTGGCAAAGGAAACGGGACGAGCCGGCGGAGTAAGGTTCAAAGCAGTGAAATCGATAGGCATTGGAGAAGAAGGCTCATCAATAAAGCTTGTCATGCGCAAGCCCGACACACCCATGCTCAAAGAGGTCGCGCCGGAACACTTCGTTTCTTGCCTCATATACGACAAGCCCGACGTTGCCAGAAAGGGGACATATGCAGAAGAGGCCGCTAAGATTCGTAAGAGTATCTCACAGACAGGCGCGTGAAGAGGAGGTCAGCTCGAAGGATCTTACCAGGCGTGAGCTCTTATCCTACCTGTTCACCGATTTCTTCAGGATATCCTATGATGTTGTCGCCATATTCTTTGATGCGCTTATTCTCCCTGAGATTTACTTCCTGAGACCGACTGGCCCTGTCTATTCCCTGTATGTTCAACATTACTTCGGATCCGAAGTGTACTACATGCTGTACATGTACGGAGTTATCGCGTTGCTGGAGACAGCCGCGATATGGCTTCAGATAAAGGGGTACAGGAAGCTCTGGCCAAAGTACTACAGGCTCAGCGGGAAGAAGTAGCAACTTCTGCCAATTGCGTGGACTCCGGAGGAAGGGAAGTCTGGTGTGCCATGAACCAATGGCTCTTGCACAGAATCGCATCTTTTCTGCCTGCAGACCGAAGTCGCGCAGGGAAGAGCTCCTTGGCGTTCCCTGCAGATATGTCTGAAACGATCAGCGCTGAAATCACGGACTGGAAGACTTCTCCTTTGCAGGAAGTGAAGGGCCTGACTTTCAGCGACGAACACGCATTTCCCGGGCAGTTGCAATAGCCTCCGTAGCCTGACGCTCAAAAAAAGGGACATGCCCTGGGACCTCGTCATTAATTCGCCCCCGCCTGGAAGGGGAAAGGCATTTCGAAGTGATGTTTCATCAGGCAGGCTTCTCTCAAGAATGCAGACATGGCAATTCACTGAAGGAGCCTTCAATGACGAGCTGATTTCCCCCGGGGGGGAGTCTTAAAAAGAGCTCACGTGAACCGTTTGACCTGCACAACGGCACCGAAACTGAGATGGCGATACTAGACTCCCACAGTAAGAAAACAAAATAAAGTAAAGGAATTGTGAAAGAGGTTTCTGGCACCATGCCTGAACGCGCTCAGACGTACTTCACATACTGGTAGAGCAGGTCGCCTGACATTCCGGTGTACGTCGATACCTGCCACTGCTGCAGTGCGGTAGCATCTATCGAGCTGTTGTATATCCAGTAGTCGTACTGCTGGAATATGTAGACATAGAATGTCATGTTTATGAGCATCTCGTTCATTGCCTGGAACCACTTCTCTGCATGTGATGGGTCGTTGACTGTCCCGTTGAAGTAGGCGTTGATCATCGATGTCAGGTTGTTTGCCTGCTGGACCATCTGTGGCTGTCCCATCAGCGGGTTCGAAGTGTTTCCGTTGAACCAGTACGGCGTCATGTCGTTAGGTCCTGGATAGGTGCTTGCATTCACAGGCAGAGCCATCGGTGCAAGGTAGTCCGTCGGATACGCATAGTCAGGGGCCCACCCAAGTTCGTAGATGGGCATCATGTTTTCGCCCTGTACCATGTTGGACAGCAGCGTCGTGAACGATGTGGGTATGACAAGATACTGGAACCCTGGAATGACTTCCTGCAGATAGCTTCCCCAGCTGGTAGCGCCAGCGAGTGACACAGGGTCGGCGCTGAATATGAATATCGGGATGTTCAGCGCTGCTCCCTGATACTCATCTATTCCGCTCACAGCATTGTAGGTTATGCCCATTGCAATACCCATTGTGCTGTTGACGAAGCCGCTCCAGAGGGATTGTGCCTTTGCCAGGTCGAAGTACGGTACGCCTGTCGTAGTTCCGTTCAAGACAGTTATGCTCTGGTTGTAGAGCATCCCTGCCGGAAGCATTCCTGCGAACTTCGTGGCGAATGTGAGGTTGTAGACTTTGTTACCGATCTGCTGATTGATGAACTGGTCGTACTGGAAGGCATAAGCGAATGCCTGCCTTACTGCGTTGCTGTCGAACAGTACGGCTGGTAGGTTCGCGGATGCGTCAACTCCCTGCAGCAGGCTCACATTGGTGTAGGCATTGAAGTTGAACCAGAATATGCTGAGCGTCGGGTAGCCAAAGTAGTTGGCTGTGTGGCTGCTGACTAACCCACGCACCAGGTTCCACTGGCTTGTCGGAATTGATGAGAACTGAGACGAGCCTGCCTTCAGGTTAAGGTAGGATGTTGACGGCTGCAGGACCCACTTGATGAATACCGTCTTGATCGATGGTGCAGGGAAGTACTGGTTAGGCGACACAAAGTTCGGGTTGGCTGTCAGGACAATCTGCTGTCCCGGGACGCTGTAACTCACTGTGTAGGGACCGTCAGCAAACACGTTGTACTGCACGTATGTGTTGTAGCTGCCCTGGAACCCCTGGGCCTGGTATTCCGCAAAGCCCTTCGGGCTCCACGGTATTCCGGCGCCGTGCGCTATGAGCCACTTCGCGCTTGCCCAGTTGTCACCGGCAGACTGACCGAACGCCTGATAGAACAGACCAGGCAGAACAGGAGACTGAAGGTGCAGGGTAAGGCTGTTCGTCGCGTTGTTGTATGACATGTTCTGAGTGATGTTGTAGTATGTGTTGCTCAAGTAGTAGTCACCCGGAAGGAGGAATTGAGCCTCGATCCAGCCTGGCGTACCCGGAGAGCCGGCCACAAACAGCAGGTCCCTTACGAGCGAGTAGTACACATCATAGGCAGTGACCGGAGATCCATCCTGCCACTTCGAATTGTTGTTGATGTATATAGTATAGTTCTCGTTGGGAAGAACAGTGACCACCTGCGTGCTTCCATTTTCAGCCTTTATATTGTAGGAGTAGGTGTTGCCGTTCACTTCACCGTTTGCAACAGTGGGAAGGTTCTTTGCAAGTATGGGTATAATCGGGCTGGAAGAGCTGCTCGAGTTGTAGCCGAACAGTGTAAGGTATGTATTCATCACAATCTCGTTGCTGACCGTATCATACTCAATCGCCGGGTCGAGTGTCTTGAAGCCGCCTGTCTCAAGCTCATATCTTACGAGCTGACCAGCAGCCGCACCACCCGTTGAGATACTCACGTTGGTGAAACTGGGTATGTCATAGTACGAGTAGGTCACATTGGTCGGGCTGGATATTGGCATACCGGCGCCGTTGAATGGCGCTGTGTATGTAGCTATAACAACTGTGTAATAGGCTGAAGCCATGTTGATGATGCTCACTGTCTGCGATGTCGAGTTGTCGGCGTATGGGACTGAGAAGCTCTGAACCACCTGAGTGCCCTGGTATACAACTACGTTCTGTGAAACGACGCCGTAAACGTAGTTGGCTGCAGGTATGACGGCCGACAGGTTGAAAACCACGCTCTGCCCGGGCGTGAACGCATATACCGGGCTTGTCAGAGTTGGAGTGTCGCTCAGCACAGTGTAGGGTTCAAGTGACCCATACGCCAGATACTGCTCCACTGCAGCCTGCACCTGTGCGTTTGGATAACCGACCGTCACTATGTCGAGTGCATTGGCATTGTTAGCCGAAGATGTAGAATTGAACATCACATCGTAGAAGACCGCAAAAGTACCGGTCGAATGATACGTGTGAGAAACAGCAACCACTTTAGACCCAGAGTATGGAACCGTCTGGGTATAACCGTCTCCCCAATAAATGACCATTTGCTGGAATGGCCCGTTGGTGGTAACGGTATAATTGACCTGCTGGCCAATATTTGCTGTTGCGATCGACAGCGTTGCACTTGCAGTTGTTCCGGGCTTAGTCACTGGCTTGGGCGCAGCCTGCTGAGCTACAATTACTACAGCAAGACCTGCTATCACCACCAACAAAACAACGATGATGACAAACCACTTGGTGTTTGGCGATCCTCCAGCCCTTGGAGGGGCTGTTGGCTCGCCAACTCCGCCGGTGCTAACCCCTTTTCCTTCATTACTTGCCATTTTTTAACACCACAGTTTGGCGATTAAGGAACGCTATCCTCCCAGTGCTATATATAACGCACTGTTATCGAACTTGATATTCTGTCGCTTAATCGGCACAGAAAGTGTCAAGTAATGCAAAAAATCACGAGCATGCTTCCATTTCCCTGTCTTGAATTTATGCTGCAACGTGAATGTAACATGTAGGAAGGCGGTGACGTCATCCAACTTTTCATGAGAATTGAACGACAAAAATCATCCCTGATATTCAGGGGTAGAAGGCAGTGCCCTGTGCTCAGTTGGCGTATGCGTTGAACCCGTAAAGCTTGAGGGCAGCATCGTTCTTCTCGTTCGCTAACCTGGCAGTAGGCACCTCGTGCCTGAGCACTTCGGACGAATCGTAACCGGTGAATTCTGCCAGTTTTACAAGTCTCTCGTAGGGAAAAGGCTGTTTGCCCACTATGATCTGCCGCAGTGGCCATGCAGGGTGTATTCTTGACTTGTAGCCTATTATGCGGGCGAGCCTGTTTATCCCGTCCGCCTTTTCAATGCCCTCGCTGATTATCCTGATCCGAAAAGGAGCACTCAGCCACACTTTCCTTTGCATAAGCCTGTAGGCCTCTGACATTACAGGGGTTAATTACCTTTTCGCACTATTTAATATAATGCTACCTAAATCCTGTCGCTACATAAAAGAACGTCATTCCCGGCCGCGCTCGCTCACTTCCTGTCGACGAATTGCCTATCGACAAAAAGCGGTTTGCCGTTTACGATTGTGTGAAGAACGTCTCCTCCCTGGGCGCTGTACACAACCTGGTTTACGGCATTGGCAGCCGATAGAGGAGATAGTCTGAAGCTTGACCTGTCAAGCACGACAATGTCACCTGCCTTCCCTGCCTCAAGGGAACCGATGCGGTCGAAAGCACCGAGAGATTTGGCTGCGTTCCTGGTTGCCATGTCGAATGCCTGCTGTGCAGGGAGTATTGAAGCATCCCACTTGTTCACCTTCTGGAGGAACGAAGCCGTCCTGATCTCCTCGAACATGTCAAGGTTGTTGCTCGTCGTGGCGCTGTCTGTACCGAACGAGACTGTGATGCCCTCATCCACCATCTCCTTTACAGGTGCTATGCCCGAACCCAGCTTCATATTGGACCTTGTACAGCTGGAAACCGATACCCCCGCCTTCTTCAGCACACGCATTTCAGCTCTAGTAAGCCATGCGCAGTGCGCAGCAAGGAGATGAGTGCTCCCATCGAGCAGACCGGTCTGCTCCAGCCACTCTACAGGTCTCTTTCCCGTCTTGCGAACGTGGCCGTATACCTCGTTCCTTGTTTCACACAGATGCATATGCATCCCCGTACCCAGCCTGCAGGCCGTCTCCTTCGCCGAAGCAATGGTCTCTTCAGAGCATGCGTACACGCCCTGTAGACCCACCATCGGCGTCACAAGAACATCGTTGCTGTGACTCCGTATGAACTTCTCCGCATTCGCCACCGGATCTCCCGCCTGGGTCGTTATCTCCTTATCCAACGTTACCCATGCGAGAAATCCGCGGATTCCCATTTTCCTGCAGACATCAGCAACCAGATCCTCTGAATAATAAAGGTCGGCAAAGCTGGTGGTTCCGCTGCTGACCATTTCGGAGAGGGACACTGCTGTCGAATCGAGTATGTCGTCCGGCGACCTCCCCGAGTCGAGACTGAATGTTTTTTCAAGAAACGGCTCCAGGTTCATGTCATCCAGCTGCCCCCTCAAGCCCGTCATGGCTACATGCGTGTGTGTGTTTATGAGCCCCGGCATCACTATGCCGCCACTTGCTTCGATAACGATATCGGAAGTGTCTGAAAACGCGCCCGTGTGCGTAATCAGCCCGTCTTCCACGAACACGCTTCCCTCGATTACAGACCTCCTTTCATCCTGTGTGAGTATAAGTCCATCGCGAACAAGCACGTTCATCCTGAGTACCTGACTTGAATACGGCGGGTGCCGATATAAAGATCGCATCCTGAAGAGCTGCGGCGCTTGCCCTATCTCAACTTGCGGCGGGCGCATATCAGTACGCGAAGCATTATTAAATATCATGAAGGCAATATCGTCAGACGGATGTCAGACCGGTGAGAGACCTTGAAGAGATATGCAGATCAGCCCTTCAATGCTGAAGATATGTACAGGATACCGATGGATCCCGCTACACAGCAGCCAATAGTATACCAGCTCCCGAAGCAGCAGGACAAAAGGAAAAGGACTGGGCTTGGCGGCAAGCCGTATAGCATCTGGGCTGCCTCCAAATATATACTCATGATATCACTGATGCTGTACTGGCTGCCACTTGTCGGACAGATGATAGGCGGTTTCATAGGTGGAAGGAGGGCAGGTTCTCCATTGAAAGCCATCATAGCGGCGATAATTCCTGTCGCCCTGCTCTTCGGCCTGTCTACTGCTCTTCAGACAGGCTTCATCCCGATAAAACTCCAAAATGCGACTGTGCTTGCATACACCCTTGTTGAACAGGCGCTGGAAAGACTTCCGATCGCATCCCCCTACATCAGTTTTGCAACGACTTACGTCGGTTCATTCATAAATGAGCTTAAGACAGCTGCCTCGCTGAAGGTGGGCAACTACCTAATCACTCTTGCATTCGCCTATGTCGGGGGTATACTGTCAGATCAGAGCAGGAGGGAGCTCGAGTACGTTTCAAGGTACGGGTCACCAACAACCAACATACTTGTTTCAGGAAGGGAGGGCGAGCACAGGCATCTGCAGCTGCCCAATCCTGCGTCATTCCTGCACTCGCTGATGCCCTCGAGAAAACAGGAACCTGCTGGGTTCGCAAGTCTGATGCCAATCAACTACTCGGCCAACGGTGCTGCCCCCGCGAGACAGGCGATTGTAAGCAGGGCTGACGCACCCACAGGCGAGCAGGAGCAATATCCTCAGGTTGTACGCAGGAGGGTCGCACCTCAGGAGTTCAAGCCACGATCCTGGGAAGATGTATACCTGAGGAACATGAGGATTGCAGGTCTTTCAGGTGCAGGCGTTTCAAGGAGGGACACTTCATGGGGCAGCAGGAACCAAATGGCAGTATTCCCCGCAAAAAGCGCAGCTGCGGTGACCGGGGGTGAATTGCCTTTCGTACGTGAAAGGAGCCCTGCAAGGCAGGCACCTGCAGTCGTGCGACGTGATCGCGTCAGGGATGAAAGCACGCGCAAGCTTGTGGAAAGGGCTCTTGGCAAGGACTACATGAATTCCACTGGACAAACTAACAGAAGACAGGCTTCGAGGATGGCGCAGACGAGCATTGACCAGCCCGCCTCCAGAAAGACAGGTATCCATCCAAGGAAGAACGGCGAGTGGGAACTGCTGTAGGAACGAGCCCCGAACTTGGCAGGGGTCTGGCAAAGCCTTTTAAACTAGTTAACACTCAGAACCCCCAGAATTCAATGTTTTGCGCAAAATGCAAGTCATTGATGGTTCCTGAAGACGGGATCCTCCGTTGCAGGCGATGCGGTTATGAGATGAAAGCCTCCGAGAACCCAAGGGCCACAATCAGGTCCGAAATGAATGCGGACATGGGCATGCTGGTTGTCGAGGGAAGAACTGACACGCTGCCGAAGACTGAAATCAGGTGCCCGAAGTGCGGAAACAATGAGGCCTACTGGGTACTCAGGCAGACGAGGTCGGCAGACGAGCCCGAGACAAGGATTTACAGATGCACCAGGTGCAGTCATTCATGGCGGGAGTACTAACCTCTACCGTCTGCTGATTGTGTCATGACTCGAGCTGCGTCAGCGGGCGTCGAGTCAAGTTCGGATCGGAGTAGTAACACAACCATTATATTTTGAAAGCTTTTTACACCGATCCGGAGTTTTAAATGTTAAAAGCCAGTGCGAAAGCAGACATTCTCAAGCAAATAGTAGATGTTGTCTCGACATTAGTGGACGAGGCAAAATTCAACGTTGATGCTGATGGCATATCACTCAAGGCGGTCGATCCTGCACACGTCGCCATGATAGAACTTACGCTCGGAAAGGATGCATTTGAAAGCTATGAGGGGGAAGAGACGGAACTCGGAATTGACATTGAAAAACTCAAGGAAATACTGAAGCTCGCACATGCTGGGGATACCATAAGAATCGAGCACAACGAAGACAAGAATCAGCTCATAATGAAGATTGGCGACGTCACCAGGAGGATGAGCCTTGTCGACACTGCCGGCATGTCAGACCCGAAGGTGCCTAACATCGAGCTCCCGACGACAATGAAGCTGAAGGCGGAGGAGCTGAATTACGGGATCAGGGCCTCGGAGAGTGTCTCAGACCATATTGCACTTGTGGCTGACGAAAGCAGCTTCGAAATGAGCTCCGAGGGTGATTCTGATTCGGTTGAATTCAGATTGCCGAAGGAGAAGCTTGCACTCCTAGAGGCAAAGGGGAAGGTGAGGAGCCTGTTCCCCCTGGACTACTTCTCGAACATGGCAAAGGCAATATCCAGTGGCAGCGAGGTCAAGGTGAACCTCGGCAATAATTATCCTGTGAAGCTCGAATTCGACATAGCCGGCGGCAACGGACATGTAAGATACCTTCTTGCACCAAGGGTCGAGAGCTGAGAGTAAGGCATGCAAAGGCTGTGCGTACTCGTTTCCGGAAACGGGACTACACTGCAGGCGATAATAGATGCAATCGGGGATAAGCGGCTCGATGCACAGATTGCCTTTGTGATTTCGAGCCGGTCCGACGCGTACGCGCTGACACGTGCCGCTCGGAGTGGTATTCCAGCCCTTGCGCTTGACTACAGGAAGCTCGGGGCGGAGGAGTACAACAGCAGACTTCTCTCCAGACTTGTCGAGATTTCTCCTGACCTGATTTGCCTGGCCGGCTACCTCAAGATCCTCGATGCCAAAACAGTTGCGAGGTTCAGCGGAAGAATTGTCAATGTGCACCCTGCGCTGCTGCCAGAGTTTGGAGGGAAAGGGATGTACGGCGACAGGGTGCATGAAGCGGTACTCAAGAGCGGAGCCTCAGAAAGCGGTTGCACTGTTCATTTTGTCACAGAGGGGGTGGATACCGGGCCGGTAATTCTGCAGGCGGCAGTCCCGGTGGTTCCCGGTGACACGGTAAGGAGCCTCGCCGAAAGGGTGCACGAGGCCGAAATCCGGGCATACCCTGAAGCGATCAAGCTTGTTCTTGATGGAAAGGCACGTTTTCGCTGATACATTTTCATGATGCAGGGAGCATTGTTACAACTTAGTTTGTGCCAATCACCAAACTGTTTAAAAAGATTAAATACGTGTATTGGTTCGCAACAAATCAGGTGTGAAATTCCTTGTTCGAACCTCTCCACCGGACCAGGACAATCGAGGAACTGGAAAAAATCGCCAGGGAGGTCAGGAAAGACATTGTGAAAGTGACCAGCGCGGCTGGCTCTGGACATCCAGGAGGATCTCTTTCGGCCGCCGATATTTTGACTGCACTGTATTTCAGACTGCTCAGGCACGATCCAAAGAACCCGAGGTGGGAGGGGCGTGACATTTTCATCCTCAGCAAAGGACACGCGGCCCCCGGCTATTATTCAGTCCTGGCCGAAGCGGGTTACTTCACGAAGGAGGAGCTGATGACGCTCAGGAAACTTGGAAGCAGGATGCAGGGGCATGCGCATACAGATGTGCCTGGCGTGGAAGTCTCAACCGGTTCACTGGGACAGGGTCTGTCGATTGCGAACGGGTTTGCGCTTTCGTACCTGCTGGACGGAAGGGAACAGAGGATTGTTGCCCTCCTCAGTGATGGTGAAAATGACGAAGGTCAGACTTGGGAGGCGGCGATGTTTGCATCGTTTCACAAGCTTGACAACATTACTGTGTTTGTCGACAGAAACGGAATACAGAACGACGGGTTCACCAGGGAAATACTCGATACGAGCCCCCTTGATGAGAAGTGGCGCGCTTTTGGATGGAACGTGATTGTCATAGACGGCCACAGCATGAAGCAGATAGTTGATGCGTATGAAACGTCGTTGAAGGTCAAGGGGAAGCCGACAGCGATTATAGCCAATACAGTGAAGGGAAAGGGCGTTTCCTTCATGGAAAACAATGTCGCATTCCACGGCAAGGCGCCGAACAAGGAAGAGACTGTGAAGGCGCTTGCCGAACTTGAAAGGGAGGACGAAAGGCCATGAGCACATCATCCGTCAAGCTTGAGAGCCAGAGGAAGGAGTACGGGCGCGCCTTGGTAGAGCTTGGGGCAGTGAACAATAACGTTGTGGTTCTTGATGCTGACCTTTCCGTTTCAACGAGAACGGCGGAGTTCGGGAAGGCGTACCCTCAACGTTTTTTCAACTGCGGTGTATCGGAGGCGAATATGGTGACGACGGCAGCAGGTCTTGCCATGGCAGGCAAACTTGTCTTTGCATCATCGTTCGCTGTCTTCCTTACCGGGCTGACGTACAACCAGATCAGGCAGTCGATAGCATATCCGAGGTCCAATGTGAAGATAGTGGCGAGTCACGCCGGGCTCTCTGTCGGTCCCGATGGTGCGACGCACCAGATGCTTGAGGATGTCGGTCTTATGCGAGGTCTTCCCAACATGACCGTTGTTGTTCCCGCAGACGCAAGGGAGACATATCAGGCAACATACGCACTTGCGTCGTTCAAGGGGCCGGCATACATGCGCTTCGGACGCGCGGATGTCCCCCCCGTACTGGAAGAAGGGATCGACTTCTCACTCGGTAAGGCGTCAGTGCTGAGAGAAGGGGCAGATGTTACACTCATTGGCTGCGGACAGATGGTCCACACCTGCCTGGAGGCGGCAAAACAGCTTGCTGCTGACGGGGTTGATGCATCCGTGGTCAACATGAGCACAATCAAACCTCTGGACAGCGACACAGTGAATGCGTTCGCAAGAAAGACAGGAGCGATAGTGACTGTTGAGGAGCACAACGTAATCAACGGCCTTGGGGATGCCGTGTGCTCCGAAGTCGCATCCAGCTACCCCGTGCCTGTGACCAAGGTCGGCACAAAGGATACGTTTGGCGAATCAGGAGAGGCGGGTGAGCTGCTGGTGAAGTACGGGCTTTCATCCACCGAGATAGCCAGGGCCGCAGTCAAAACTGTTAACACAAAGAAGAGGCTGAGATAACGAAACTTTTCATCGACACTGCCAATATTGAAGAGATCAGGACTGCATGGAGCTGGGGAGTGATAGACGGTGTTACAACAAACCCGTCCCTTGTTTCCAAGGAAGGAAGGAAATTCGAGGATGTGCTGAAGGAGGTTTGCAGCATAGTGGACGGCCCGGTTAGCGCCGAAGTCGTCAGCACGGACTACGAGGGCATGCTGAAGGAGGGCCGCGCCCTTGCGAAGTTGAACAGAAGGATCGTTGTGAAGGTCCCTATGACGGCCGATGGTCTGAGGGCAACGAAGACACTTTCGTCCGAGTCTATAAGGACGAACGTGACACTCGTGTTCTCCCCGAATCAGGCGCTCCTTGCCGCTAAGGCGGGTGCCGCCTACGTCAGCCCGTTCATAGGCAGGCTGGATGATGTTGGAAACGAGGGAATGCAGATCATAAGCGACATAGTTACAACGTATTCGAATTACAGCTACCGCACTGAAGTACTCGTGGCCAGCGTTCGACACCCAGTGCATGTGGTGCAGGCCGCGAAGCTTGGAGCCGCCGTTGCAACACTGCCCTTCTCCGTGCTCAAGTCTATGCTCAGGCATCCGCTAACAGACATAGGCCTCGAACGGTTCCTCAAGGACTGGGAGAGAGTTCCGAAATGAGTTCCTCTGCAGAACCGGAGAAGGACGGGGCAGGCGAGGAGAAGAAGGACGCCCTGGACGAGTGGGTGGACGAGCTTGACAGGCTCATCGGCATTGAGCCAATGACCGAGGAGGAGATTGCAGAACAGCAGAAGGCGGCGGTGCAAAAAAAGAAGGGCACCGATCCGGCGCTTATAATTGTGATCCTCATCGTCATACTGGTCGCCGCCGCCCTTCTGTTCTATTTCGGGATCATCTGATCTCCCTCTGCAGAATCTCATCCGCCCGGTGCTGTCATCATATATTCACTTCAGTTCCAGGCGGCACGGCTCGGGCCACATGGCATCACCTTCCAGTGAAGGAAGGTGTCCTTTTCTCCTTGAAAGCTTTCCTCCCCTCATCAAAATCCGAGGAAGAGCCGAGAGCTCGCTGCACCTCTGCCTCCACGGCGAGGAAGGAATTCGCACCGCAGAAGATCGACCTGTTTATGAGCTTCTTGCTCTGCACGTATGAAAGGAACGGCCCCGATGACACCTCCCTGGCCTTCCCCATCGCTTCGGCAAGCGGATCCTCCACAGAATGGAATAGGCCGTATCCGTCTACCTCCGAAGAGCTAAGCTCCCCGCCTGTGAGCAGCAACTCCGCTGCCTTTGCAGCTGGCATAAGCCTGGGCAGAAGGAATGACAGTCCTGTGTCGGGGGCGAGCCCAATCTTGTGAAATGCAGTGACGAACCGTGAGTTCCTTGAGCAGTACCTTATGTCTGCGGCAAGCGCAATGCTTATGCCTGCACCAGCAGCAACGCCGTTGACGGCGCTTATGAATATCTTCCTGCCAAAGCGCATTTCCTCCATGGCAGGGTGGAATGTGTCAGCAAGGTCATTTCCGAAATCCGATTCAGCGGAATCGAGGTCTGCGCCGACACAGAATCCCTTTCCATTACCGGTCAGAACAACGCATCGTGTTTCATCATCTGCATTTGCACTCACGAGTTCACTGATCAGCTCGATCCTCATCTGTCGGTTCAGCGCGTTCAGCTTCTCCGGCCTGTTGAGGCGGAGTAGCGTGACGCTTCCCTGCCTCTCGCATTCAACGAAGCTCATTCTGCCCACTCCGGTTTTCTCTTTTCGATGAATGCCTTCATGCCCTCCACCCCTTCTTTCTGTGAAATGGAGATGCAGAAGTCTCTCCGTTCGAAGTCAAGCCCCTGCTGCAGCAGTGTCTCAAACGCTGCGTTAATGCTTTCCTTTGCGAGTTCTACAGCGAACGCAGGATGTGAGCACACCGATTCAGCGACCTTCAGTGCCTCTTCCAGAAGCGCTTCACCATCCACTGTCCTGAGAACCAGGCCGCATTCCACCGCCTCTTCCGCTGTTATGAGCTTTCCCGTCAGTACCATTTCCATAGCCCTCTGCTTTCCGACGGCCCTAGCCAGTCGCTGTGTTCCCCCTGCACCAGGCATTATGCCGAGGTTGATCTCTGTCTGGCCCACCATCGCACTCCTCGATGCTATCGCAATGTCACACGCCATCGCGAGTTCGAGGCCACCCCCTGCCGCGAGCCCGTTGAGCGCTGCGATCAAGGGCTTCCTGAATGTTCGAATTCTGTTCCACAGGGGTAGGTGCCCTTCCCTGGCCACTTCGCTGACAGCCATCGCTGACATCTCGAGGACGTCGGCACCGGCAGAGAATGCCTTTCCGTTTCCAGTAACTATGACAGCCCTGACACCGCTGTCCTTTTCAAGCGAATCGAAAGCACAGACAATGTCGCTCACCATCTCTGTGTTGATGGAATTCAGCTTTCCAGGCCTGTTGAGACGGATGATGGCAACCTTCCCTCTTCTTTCCAGTTCAACCGTTCCGGTCATTCGAAAACACTTGCCACTTGAAGGGATTACAGGTATCTAACAGTATACCATGCCATTGCGCGACACTGTCACCCGGCCACTCTTAAATAAGAGGCAGTGCACTATACCGGGATGAGATGAAGGAAGGGAAAGAGGTAGACAATATCGAGCTGCCGGAGTTCCCGCCGAACAACATATACCCTGCCGACTGGGAATTCAGAAATGACCTCGAGTGGAGGCTTTACTCTCGTTCAAAAAGGGAGCAGTGGGATGAGGAGAAGCTGGACTGGAAAAAGCTCGACGAAATAATCACCGGCCTCGACAACAAGGAGAGGCTCGCGATGGCCTACTGGTGGGCGCTCCTCTCAACTTTTGACAATGCCAACCCGGTCTTCTCCTACGCTGTTGTCAAGGCACATGAACTCAAGGAAAAAACAGCCGTGCGATGTCTCCTGAACACGATAGCATACGATGAGAACAGGCACAACATAATCTGCGGGATGTGCATAAACAAACTCTGCCCCGGTTTTCCAATGAACTTCAGGCCGAAGGATGATCTGGAGGCGAGGGCGAGAGCAAACATATTGTGGACTTGGTACAACGGTGCAAGGTACTGGAAGGCATATCTGGAATCGTACAACAAGTACTCGACTGACGTGCTGTTCACATCGTTCATGATGGGAGAGGCTGCAGCGACCACCGTTTTCACACAGATGTCCAAAAACACAAAGATAGCGACCTTCAAGGAAGCGTTCAGAAACATAGCAGTGGATGAGACAAGGCACTATGCATTCACTCAGCTTGTCATGTCTGATGGTGCATCGAAGATGAATGAGGAGAGGAAAAGGCTCGTGACCAGGCAGATAAAGGCGGGCTTCATCTTCCTTTCACTGATAACCTACAAGCTTCCCACCAAATCCAACACGTTCTGGAAGCTTCCACACTACTTCGAGAATGTGAACCAGAAGATGGAGGATATAGCGAGGGACGCGGGGCTGGGCATACCACTTATTTCCGAGAAGGAGGAGGCGTGGAGGTCAGCGGTCATGAAGGTGGGCTCATCCCTGAAGCGGTATGGGGTGAAGCTGCCTGAAATACCCGAACTCGGCATCAGCGGGGATGATGTCGGCGACGTCGACGGCGATGAAATAGTGCCTGTATTCTGAAGTCACCAGTATTGTGCACGGAGTGGTAACATGACTGTCGAAGCTTCCTATGACGCAATCGTTGTCGGCGGAGGACCTGCAGGGCTCACCTTCGCTGCCGAAGCGGCTGAAAGCATGAGCGTCCTGCTTGTTGAGGATAACTACGAAGTTGGAAAACCGGTCCAGTGCTCCGGGCTTGTAAGCCCCAGGGTCATCGAGATGAGCGGTCTGGGGGAATGGCACAACATCATAGATGCCGTTGAATTCGTCTCCCCAGGCGGCGGCACGCTCTCACTCAGGGGAAGCGAGCCTAAAGGGTACGTCATAGACAGGAGCGGTCTCGACATTCATCTGGCAGAGATGGCAGCAAGGAAGGGTGCAGAGACTCTCTTGGGTACATCGTTCACGGGAGCCGCCAGGAGCGGCAGCCGCCTGAAGGTTGCGCTCAGGCAGAAGGGAGAAGAGAGGACAGTGGAGACAAAGCTGATCGTCGGCGCGGACGGCGTCTCCTCCACCGTCGGGAGGCTCTTCGGCCTCACTAAGTTCAGGGAAATCGTTTCCTGTGTCCAGACAGATGCGGTCGCCGGAAAGCTAGATCAGGGGGATGCTGTGAGCCTTTTCTTCGGCTCAGAGGTCGCTCCTGGTTTTTTCGCATGGTCAATACCTGCCGGCGGGTTCGCAAGGATAGGCCTGGGCATCACAGCCGGGCCGAACACGGCAGACTACTACTTCAGGAGGCTGCTGGAAAAGCTCGGCGTGCGTAAAACCCTAAACATGACAGCTGGCCCGATCCCGTTGGGTAACAGAGGGCGGCTGGTGGACGACAATGTGATGTTCATAGGCGATGCCGCCGGCCAGGTCAAACCGATATCCGGGGGCGGGATATTCACAGGCATGGCGGCAGCAAGAACGGCGTCCGAGACTGCGATATCGGCCATGCAGGCAGGGGACCTCTCCAGGAAATACCTTTCACAGTATGAGAGCAGGTGGAGAAAGGGGGTGGGCAGGGAGCTCGAAAGGGCTTCCCTTGTGAGAAGGATATTCCTTCAGATGACCGATGCGAAGCTCGACCAGCTTTTCAGGATACTGGACGAGAGCCCAATAAAAGATGTGCTGTCCACAGGAGATATAGATTATCCGACGGAGCTGTCGCCGCTGCTTCTTTCAAGGGAGCCGGCACTGTGGCGCTTTTCGCCGCAGCTCATACGCGCGCTGATCTGACTACCTGGGCCTGCGCCTTTTTTCAGCCCGGTACATCAGGAAAGATGCCGCTCCGAAAGCCGAAGCAAGACCACCTGTTATCCAGAGCAGGTACAGCGGCGACGGCGAATTGACCGTAAAAGAGGTGTCTGGTATTATGCCCTGGAAGCCCAGGGTCCCGTTGAGATAGGTATAATTCAGATAGGTTGAACCCGAACTCTGGATGAGTATTCTGCTCCACTCAGAAGCGCTGAAAAAGCCCTTGGAGGCCATTCGAAGTGCGATACCTCCGAGGTCGAAGGAGAGGTATGTGCTCACGAAGTATGTGCCAGTGTCAAAGAAGTCGCCGTGCATTGTGGACTGTGTTGTGTTCACAGTGAAATTGGCATACATCGCAGAATGCGGGGAAAGGGTGGTGAGGTTAAGGAATGCAGCGGTCCCTGAAGGGCCGAGCGCCGGCTGCTCGGAATATGGTATTCCCGCTACAGGCAAGTGGCTGTTTGTGGTTGCATAATCGTATATCGAGAGCCTCAGCGATGCATTTGTCATGCTCTGATTGAAAGGATTGAAGATCTTCATCTCGATTGGGCCGCTCTGTCCCGGGGCAAGCTGTGGTGTCTTGATGACTGTGACGACAGTGTTGGCGTACTGCTGATAGCCCCCGGAGCTTCCTGCAGCAGGCGTGGCTGAAACAAGCAGGAGCGCAGCGGCCGCGAGAAGCACCAGTGTCTTGCGCATCGGTGCGTAAAATCGCCGATAAGTATTAAAAACCGGTTGATGAAATGCTGGCACATGGTCCCGGCCGCTGCTGCGCGTATCCGACCGGAGGAGAGGTCGGAGGTAATGAGGTACCTCAGGTCTAGCGATCTTCTTGACACGAGGTTCAGGATCATCGCCGGCGACGGGTGCATTCTGATACCGCTGAGGTCAATGCCGGAGAAGCTTCCTGCGAATATCACTGCCGAGCGGGCGGACGTCTCCTTCTTCAGCGGAAGATACTCGGGCAATCCCCTGCAGCTCGCAGCCATGGAGGCGGACATAGATGAAAATCTCAAGCAGTTTCTTCCTGTCAAGTGGGAAATGATCGGCCGATCCCTGCTGTTCAAGCTCGATGCCAGGCTGCTGGATCATGCAGAGGAGATAGGAAGGGCGTATGCTGCTGTTCTTCACGCTATCAGCGTCTACGTGGTGGAGGGGAGGATAGAGGGAAGGTACAGGAAGCCGGCCGTCAGGCTCGTGTACGGAAAGGGAGGAGAGACGGTGCACAGCGAAAACGGGGTCAGCTTCGTCCTTGACGTTTCCAGGGTCATGTTCTCGTCAGCAAACCATGACGAAAGGATGAGGATGTCAACCGTCGACTGCTCTGGCGAGGTGGTAGTTGACATGTTTGCCGGCATAGGCCACCTTTCAATGCCCATGGCGGTGCACGGATCTCCCAGGAAGATAATCGCTGCGGAGGCGGACCGGGAGACCCACGGCTACCTGCAGAGGACAATTGCGGCAAACAATGTTTCGCCTGTTTACACGGCCCTCAACATCGAAAACGCAGAGCTGGATGTGAATGATTGCGACAGGATCATAATGGGTTACCTGGACGGGACGAGGATGTCCCTTTCCAAGGCACTCTCGATGAGCAGGAGGGGGACGATCATCCATTTCCACGAGGAGGTAAGGCGCGGAATGCAGGAGCAGTGGATGAAGCTCATACTTGAAAAGTACTGTTCCGGCAGGGTGAAGACCCTTTCTGTGAGAAGGGTCAAGGGATATTCGGCCCTGTCTGACCACATGGCGATGGATCTCGAGGTCCTCCGCTGAACGAGTGGAAAACAGTTTAGTAAACAGTCCGCATTGGATGGAGATTGAAGAGCTGGTTCTGATCATGGGTGAAAGAGAGGACTACGCCAAAGGGTTCCTGAAAGGTTATGAGGAGGCGTTGAATGAGGTCTGGAGCGAGGTTCTTTCCATTGGCGGCAGGTCCTATTCGCCGCATGAGCTGCTGATACTTGCAAAGACAAGGAAGAACATGATACAGCAGTCGGTAGAAATGAAGAGGATCGAGCTGCAGAGAATGCTTGGCGTCGTGCTCACCCAACCGGACGACAGGTCGAGGCTGAACGCAGACCTGTCTGAAGGTGATTCCATAATGGTCAGGGAGGAGAGGCCTGACAGAGCATTTGCAATATTCAGCAGGCTCACGGAGCGGGGGATGAGGGGACTTTCCGTCACAAGGACGGATCCATTCAAGGCAGCGGCAAGATACGGGCTGAAGGGCGGCGGGGGGACAGAGTTCATCTGGCTTACGAGGATAGAGAAAGAGGAAATTGAGAACGGCGGCATGAGGGCTCTTGTCAGGAGCAACCTGGCGGGCCTCGCATCTGACATAAGGGATTTTCTCTCGAAACCCCGAGCGGGAGCTGTTCTGCTGGAGGGGCTGGAGTATCTTGTAACGCAGTACGACTTCAGGTCTGTGCTTCGCTTCATTCAGATGGTGAAGGAGCAGGTGTCCTACACGGGCGGATTCTTCATACTCTCGGCCGACCCTGACGCGGTTGAGGAAAAGGACTACAGGCTGATAGAGAAGGAGATGACGCTCACACTCTGAGCATTCAGTCCTGGTCCCTGCCCGACTTCTGCACCTTCCCCCTGATCGCAGCCTGAGCAGCTGCGAGCCTGGCCACTGGCACCCTGTACGGCGAGCAACTCACGTAATCGAGGGCTGCGTTGTGGAAGAACTCCACGCTTTTGGGGTCACCGCCATGCTCGCCGCATATGCCTGTTTCAAGGTTCTTGTTGACCCTCTTTCCCCTCTGTATTCCTATCCTGACAAGCTGCCCAACACCCTCTTCATCAATAGTCTGGAAGGGGTCGTACTTCAGGAGCGACTTGCCAACGTACTCAGGCAGGAACCTTCCTGCATCGTCCCTGCTTATCCCGAGGGTCGTCTGGGTCAGGTCGTTCGTGCCGAAGGAGAAGAACTCTGCAGTCTGGGCAATCTCACCTGCAAGCAGAGCAGCCCTCGGCAGCTCAATCATTGTGCCGACCAGGTAATGGACACTGATGCCCTGGGAGGCGAAGACATCTGCAGCGATCCTGTCAACATCCTTCTTGAGCAGTTCAAGCTCCTCCTTTCCGGCGATCAGCGGCATCATGACCTCCGGTATAGGGTTCAGGCCCTCCTTCTTCAGCTCGCACGCCGCCTCGAATATGGCGCGGCACTGCATCTCGTATATCTCCGGATAGGTAACTGCGAGCCTGCACCCCCTGTGGCCGAGCATCGGGTTGAGCTCCCTGAGAGCTTCAGTCCTGGCGCTTACCCTCTCCGGCTCTATGCCCATGTCGTTTGCAAGGCTCCTGACCTCCGCGTCGCCCTTCGGTAGGAACTCGTGCAGCGGCGGGTCGAGGAGCCTTATCGTTACCGGATATCCGTCCATCTCCTTCATAAGTCCCTTGAAGTCAGACTTCTGGTAGGGCAGCAGCGAATCAAGCGCCTTCTTCCTCTCCTCCCCTGTTTCGGACAGTATCATCCTCCGCATATGAGGCAGCCTGTCGGCGCCGAAGAACATGTGCTCGGTCCTGACAAGCCCTATGCCCGTCGCACCAAACTGCCTGGATACCTTTGCATCCACCGGCAGGTCAGCATTCGCCCTTACACCCAGCCTTTTCAGTTCGTCTGCCCAATCGAGGAATGTCTTGAAGTACGATGTGATTTCGGCGCTTCTGGTGGGTATCTGGCCAAGATAGACGAGACCCTCTGTGCCGTCAACGCTTATGTAATCCCCTTTAGACACGACCACGCCGCCGTTGCTCCTGAACTGGCCCGAACCGTAGTCTATCGTGATATCCGAGCAGCCCGCAACGCATGTCTTTCCCATACCCCTCGCAACAACAGCCGCGTGAGAAGTCATCCCGCCCGTTGCGGTGAGGATCGCCTGGGCGGCGGCCATTCCGTGTATGTCTTCCGCGGATGTTTCAGTCCTCACGAGTATAACCTTCTCCCCCCTGCCTGCGAACTCGACAGCCTGCTCTGCGTCAAAAACAACTCTGCCGGTGGCCGCACCCGGCGAAGCTGGGAGCCCCCTGCCAATCTGTTTCTTTTCCGCGTTCTCGTCGAAGACGGGGTGCAGAAGCTGGTCAAGCGTTGAAGGGTTGACTGACAGGATGCCCTCCTCCTTTGTTATAAGCCCCTCGTTTACCATGTCGACTGCAATCCGCACGGCAGCAGCGGCCGTTCTCTTTCCGCTTCTTGTCTGGAGAAGGAAGAGCCTGCCGTTCTGTATCGTGAACTCGATGTCCTGCACATCCTTGTAGTGGGACTCCAGCTGCCCCTTGATATCTATTAGCTGCCTGTGGACGTCGGGCATCCTCTCCTCAAGGGAAAGGCCCCCCTTTCCCGCTTCCCTGTTTATTGGCTGCGGAGTCCTTATGCCCGCAACGACATCTTCCCCCTGCGCGTTTGGAAGGTACTCGCCGTAGAACCTGTTTTCCCCCGTCGAGGGGTTGCGTGTGAAGGCAACGCCCGTGGCACAATCGTCGCCCATGTTGCCAAAAACCATCGACTGCACAGTCACTGCAGTTCCCCAGTCCTCCGGTATGCCGTTGAGCTTCCTGTATGTTATCGCACGCCTGTTGTTCCATGACTCGAACACGGCACCTATTGCCTCCCAGAGCTGCTGTTCCGGTTTTTCAGGGAATTCCTTCCCGGTGATTTCAACTATCCTTCTCTTGAACCTCTCTGCCAGCCCCCTGAGCTCCTCTTCGTTGAGTTCTGTGTCAAGGCGTATGCCCCTGCGCGACTTCTCCTCCTGGAGTATCCGCTCGAACTCGTCGTGGTCGACACCCATAACGACGTTGCCGAACATCTGGACAAAACGCCTGTATGTGTCATATGCCCACCTTGCATTGCCGCTCTCCCGTATTATGGCCGACAGTGTTCTCTCATTTAGCCCAAGGTTGAGGACCGTATCCATCATTCCAGGCATCGAAACCCTGGCACCCGAGCGGACCGATACAAGCAACGGCTTCTCATCCGAGTCGAACGTGCGTCCCATCTTCTGTTCCACCGAACGGAGTGATTCGTTCACCTTTCTCCTCAGCCCCGGAGGGAACTTCCTTTCAAGCCTGTAGTACGTGTTGCAGACAGCAGTGGTTATAGTGAAACCAGGAGGGACAGGTAGCCCGAGCCTTGTCATCTCGGCGAGGCCGGCGCCCTTACCGCCGAGCAAGTTCCTCATGTCCGCGCTTCCTTCCTCAAAAAGGTAGACCATTTTTCTCTTTACCATCGGTCAAACACCCGACAATTCAGTAGCAGGTTCGGATAATTAAATGGTTCGAACCTGCTGGAAAGGAGCGCGTGGGCTGCGAGGGAAACTCACGCGCCAGGTCTGGAAAACACTCCTGGTCAGCCTACTTTCCGAGGACAATCTCTATCGATGATACGTTGGAGGTCGTGCCGTCTTCCTCTTTGAGCATCTCAGTGGCGATCCTGATCTCCTTCACAAGCGCTTCCTTGAGAAACCTGTTTCTTGTGATTTCGGCAACGTCCACAGCCCTGCTTATTGACTTGCCACGCGCTTTAATGGTTACATCCTTTCCCGCGCTGTTGAACTGTGTGACGACAGCGAGTACGTAGTTCATCGCCGGTTTCTTTCCTATGTAGATAATGTTGTCTTCAGCCATTTGTTGTCACGCCTGTAGATATTACTCAGATGTGGGCGAATATCAGCGGAATTTGAAGACAATACGGGTATTAATACGTTATTTATCCGTGGAATGAGGTCCCCGGGTCGAACGGAATGGCTGGCAGTAGGGATGAAGTGCTGTCTGCATGAAGCGAATACAAGGCATCTCCCGGTTGTGGATTGCCCTCCTACAGCAATGGTGCTTTCCAGCATAATATTTAAGCAGGGTGGATCTCCGGTGTCATGAAAAGACTTGAAAGCACTCATAATTGCCGGTATGGCCGGCGCGGGGAAGACCGAATTTGCACAGTACTGCAAGTCTCTGGGGATACCTGTCGTGCAGATGGGCGACCTCGTTCGTGAGAAGGTCGCGGAATACGGTCTCGAGATGACAGGCAAGAACGTGGCGCGCGTGGCAAACGAGGAACGCCTGAAAAGGGGGAACGACGTCTGGGCGAGGAGGACCGTAAAGAAGGTTGGTCACGGCAACACCGTGATTGACGGGACAAGAAGCGAGGCTGAAGTGGCCCATTTCAGGAGCCACTTCGGAAAGAATGCTGTGGTCGTGACGGTATATGCCTCCGCACGGACAAGGTACGAAAGGCTCAGGGCGAGAAACAGGGAGGATGTGCCGATGACACAGGGCGAGTTTGACGAAAGGGACAGGAGGGAGCTTGGCTGGGGACTCGGAAACGTCATAGCGCTTTCCGACAGGGTCGTGGGCAACGAAGGTACGATCGAAGAGCTCAGGCAGAGCATAAAGGAACTGCTTATGGAGCTGGAATTCGTAACATAACTGGTGGGTTTACACTGCCTGTTGAATTCCTGGCTGCGCGACCCTGCACGGGGCATTCATACGTCGTCTATCCTGAACGGATGTACGACCTGCCCCTCTCCGTGTGCGCAAAAGCGCTTGAAAAGGGCGGCTGCAAAGTGAGGAGTGCAGGTCTGATGATTGACATCGTCCTGGGGGACATTTCATGCACACTGTACAGGACAGGCAGGCTGCTTGTCAATCCATGCAGTGACGAAAAAGCTGCCATTGCCTGCGCAATGCAGGTATTTGGCATTCTCGAGAAGAACCGGGTGCTTTCCAGACTGTTGGGCGAAAACGGAGCATTATTATAATACCAGCCTGAAATCACGGGTGTCCAGATGTTAGCACAGCTGCCGGAAGGGGTCATAGCCATTGTTCTCAGCTCACTGCTCAGCTATGCTGCCTACAGGCAGAAACTGCTCACATCGTACGGTTCGATTTCGGCGTTCGCGGTAAGTGGGATTGTCGGGGTGCTTGGCAACCTGTCCTGGCTCCTGCTCATCCTCTCTTTTGTGGCTGCCGCATTCCTGACCACAAGGTTCAGGTTGCTCGAGAAGGCGAGAATGGGACTGCAGGAGGGGAGAAGGGGGGAGAGGGGAACCCTTAATGTCGTCGCGAACAGTCTCCCCGCAGTGTTTGTAGCGCTTCTGAGCACAGCCCTGAGCAGTCTGGCATCACAGGCTTTGTTCGCCACCATATTCACCGTGGCCATTGGCGCTGCAACCGCCGACACACTCGCAAGCGAAGTCGGTGTCATAGACAGGAGGCCGAGGCTCATAACCACGATGAGGCCCGTGCCACCGGGAACGGACGGCGGTGTTTCACTGCTGGGGACAGCGGCTTCGTTCGGAGGCGCTCTGTTCATTTCGGTGGTCGGCTACGCACTCATTGTCCTGCTCGGGCAGCCTCTTCCCTTCTACTTCATACCGTTCACAGCAGCTGTAGGCCTCTCTGGTTCGATTGTGGACAGCTTCCTCGGAGCAACGCTGGAAAGGAACGGAATCATCGGAAAACAGACGAACAACGTAACATCCATTGTCGTGGCATGCATTCTGGCAGGCCTCCTTGCGGGAATCTGAGATGCCACGGTCCTGCTGCACGTGGCAAAGGCATAAATATGGAATCCGAATGTTCTTCTTCAGGAATGGTACGACGGCCATAGTGGTGGTGTCACACCTGGTCTCGTCCGATCCCAGAAGTTAAGACCACCTACGTTCCCTGTGGTACTGTTGTGCGCGAGCCAACGGGAAGCTTGGCCCCGAAAGGGGTTTTGCCTTTAGTGCCCAGGCAAATTAATCGGGATCCTTCGGGATAACGATGAAGTTTGCCGCTATAAAGGTGCTAAATCGCTTAGAGCGCTGTCGGCCATTCCCCGGAACCCGTCCGCTGAGAATGGATGAGTAAGTTTTATCTGCGGACCGTGGGACTACATGGAATGGTATTGACTTGGACCTGACCGTTCAGACAGACTTCATTGTTGCAGCACTCATAGCTGTGCTTGTGCTTGCCGGCTACCTGGAATGGAGCTACGCAAGGGGCAGGCTTATGAGGAGAAGAAGGTCGAAGCTTGCTGCCAGCGCTGCCAGGGATGAGGCATACAATGCATCCGTCACCTCGAAGGCAATCATGAGGAACCTGAAGGCGCAGGGTTACGATGTCTCACGGGCCGAGCCTCTTGTCAGACAGTCCGACGCCGAACTGGAAATGGGCAACTTCACAAACGCAAAGCTTCTTGCCGAGGATGCAAAAAACACACTGTTCGAGATAAGGTCAAAGAGCCTGAGGCAGCCAAGTGTGGCAGCGAATGCCGGAAAGGCGGATGCTGACCGCATGGCGAGTGAGCCGGGCACGGGCGTGAAACAGAACGTGCCTCCCGCTCCAAAGAAACTGCCGAGGAACTATGCCGAGGCAAGCTTCACGTTGAAATCAGTGCAGGCGGAGATTGAGAAGGGTGAAGGGAGCTCCGCAGGGGTGGATAATGCAAAAAGGCTTCTTGCAGAGGCAATGAAGCGCTTCGGGGAGGGCGGATACGACGATGCGCTTCGCCTCGCAGTCAGGGCAAGCAGGTTTCTCTCAGAGAAGGAGAATTTGCAGCCGAGCATTCAGGCCATACCGCCGCAGGGAAAGGAAGGAACCGGGAAAGAAAAAAGGGCGGAGGATGTGTGCTCAGAGTGCGGTGCCGCACTCTTCGAGGGCGACAGTTTCTGCCGAAGGTGCGGAAGCAAGATCAAGGCGCGTTGCCCTTCATGCGGGGAAGCACTGATGGACGGTGACACATTCTGCGGGAATTGCGGAATGAAGCTAATTCACTGACACGAAATCAGGCAGTGCCAGGTAAGCACGCATAATATTATATTGGAAAGATACGATGGGTACCTGCCTTAAAGGAGTTGAACACGCTTTTGGTGGAGAGCAAGACTGCAAACAAGAAGACCGAAGAGCGTATACTGGACAGGCTGGTTGCTGACGGGCCTCTTACCTCCTGCTCCATAGTCTCAAGGACGGGGCTGCTTGTTGCAGGCGATTCAGTGAGCCCTCAGAAGAAAGAGACGTTCGCTGCAATGACGGCGATTGTTTTCAGCGCGGCCGAGGCAGTGAAGACGGATGTGAAAGACGGGAAGGTTGACAACATAGTGGCGACCTATGAAAGCAGCAAGCTGCTCCTTTTCCCTGTAAGCGCCAACTACATACTTGTCGGTGTGCTGGAGGACACGCAGTCGATCGACAAGGCGCTCAAAGCGATGGACGACGGGGCGACAAGGCTCAGAAAGGAAGCTCCCTGGCTGAATTAGATTATGTATTAGATTATGTACTTCTCGACCTTTGTCTGAACCCTGTCGCAGAAGTGGCACTTGAGTGCAAGTGGCCTTTCCCTAACCACCTGAAAGCTTGTTTCCACCGGCTCGTTGCTGTTTGTAACACAGTTTGGATTTGCACATCTCACGATCCCCCTCACGACAGAAGGAAGCTGCACCTTCATTTTCTCTGCGACATTGTAATCCCTGATTATGTTGATCGTCGCTCGGGGTGCTATGAGCGATATCCTGTTTACCTCATCGGAGTAAAGCTCCCTGTCCTCAATCTTCACTATATCCTTCCATTCCTCCTGCTTGCTCCTGACGTGCATGGCCACGCTGATTGTGCTCTTGATGTCCTCTCCAGTCACACCCAGTATCTTCAGCACACTTAGAGCTGCGCCTGTTTCTATGTGGTCAATGACAGTGCCGTTCCTGATAGGCTGGACCTTCAGCTCTTTCAGATTTCCACCCCCATGAGCATAGAAAGGATCGCCATTCGGACAGGTATGCCGTATGCAGCCTGCTTGAAGTAGAGAGAGTGGGGGGTCGTGTCCACTTCAGGTGCAATCTCGCTTATCCTGGGCAGCGGATGCATAACCGAAAGCGTGGACTTTCCCTGAGATAGAAGCCTCCCGTCAATCCTGTACGAGCCAGCGACCTTGGCATATTCCGTTGCATCGGCAAATCTCTCCTTCTGGATCCTTGTCACGTAGAGCACATCGGCTTCCTTGACTGCATCCTCCAGCGCAGCGGCATACCTCGGCTTGCTGCCATTGGCCTCGATCTCGGCTATGACCTCCCTGGGCATCTCCAGCGACGGGGGAGCGACAAATGTGAGGTTTGCTCCAAACAGAGCAAGGGCCTCAGAGAGGGAGTGGACCGTCCTCCCGAACTTGAGGTCGCCCAGTATCACTACATTCAGTCCCTCCAGCTTCTGCTTCGTCTCAAGCATTGTGAACAGGTCGAGAATCGTCTGGGTAGGATGCTGGCCTGCTCCATCTCCAGCGTTTACCACCGGTTTTGTGCTCAGGTCTGCAGCCAGCCTCGCGGCACCCTCAAGCGGGTGCCTGATGACGAGTATGTCTGCATATTTCTCAGTCACGCGTATCGTGTCAGAAAGGTTTTCGCCCTTCTCTATCGACGTACCCATTGGAGAGGAAAAACCCATTACGGCACCTCCAAGCCTGAGCATTGCTGCTTCGAAGGAAAGCCTCGTCCTGGTCGAAGGTTCATAGAAGAGCGTTCCGAGGATTTTACCCTCGAGCGCCTTCGTCTTCTTCTCACCGTTTGAATACGGAACCATCTGTTTTGCCTTTTTGAGGACAAGAGAAATCTGCTGCTTTGAAAAGTCCCTAATCGACACAAAGTCGGAAAACTCGGGATTCCCCATCTCACACCGTATTCGCTGATGTGCTCGGAGTATTAAATCGTAGGGGTAAAGAGGAAATTTGCGAAAGCCCTTGGCGATGCCATGTCGAACGAGACCTGGCGGAGAATGCCCTGACTTCATGAGCCATTTTGTTCGCGTCCCCGGAAAGGATGGAAAATGATACTTTTTAAAAGGACGACAGCATCTTTCAACCATGATTGAAATTCAATCACGGTACTTCATCTCAAAGGTCGCCACCTCATATCTCGGGCAGGCGAAACTGAGGGTGCCAAATGTGCTCTTCTCGGAGACGGGCGACAGGGATGAGTACGGCGGGCAGTTTGAACTGCTCCTCACGCCGAAGGTTCTGCATACGGAGAAGCTGCAGTTCATAGCGCCGCAGAATGAAATGGTGAGGGGTGAGAGAAAACCGTCGCTGGACGGAAGGACGGTGGTCCTGCCGAACTACATTCCTTTTTCCTCACTCATAGAGGGTATAGAAAAGAGCTACGACAGGGACGCAGGAGCAGATATTTTCATCGCGGTCGGGAGAAATGAGAGAATAGCCGGTGAACTGAGTTCTGTGACATCAGAACTTGTGGACATATCCAACGCCCCCGAGATCCTGAGGGATCCGTACGATATGGCAATGACGCTCGTAAGCGCGCGGAGCGCAGTTGGCATCAACACACTGCTTTACCTGCCGGGGGTGGCTACCCCGCAGAACCTGCCGATGCTGATATACGCAGGCGCAGACCTGCTGGATTCTTCTGCCAGCGACCACTCGGCTCTGACAGGGCAGGTCTTCGTCGACGGGATGGCATACAGTACCTTCGCACTGGAGGAGGGGATATGCAGCTGCCCTGCCTGCGTTTCAGGGGAAAAGGGCGGCGCGCTGTGGCACAACAGATATCAGCTGCTCGCGGAGCTTAACAGATGCAGGATAGCCATAGTATCCGGGAATTTCAGGGAGTACGTGGAGGCGAGGGCTGCAGCCACTCCGTGGAATGCCGAGTTCCTGAAGTATCTTGACCGTTCGCACTATGAATTCTTCGAGAGATATGCGGCAAATGCCCGCACTTCAATAAGGGCCGTGACAGGACAGTCTCTTGAGAGGCCTGAAATCAGGCGCTACGTCGACCGTCTCGCCGAACGGTATGTCCCGCCTCCCCTTAGGATTGCGCTCCTTGTGCCCTGCTCAAACAGAAAGCCATACTTTCTTTCCAAGTCCCACCGCCTCTTCATAAATGCTGTCAGGGCATCCCTGTTTCCGGCACAGGTCCACATGATTACCGTGACCTCCCCTCTCGGTATTGTCCCTGAGGAACTCGAGACCGTCTTTCCCGCTGCAAATTACGACATACCGGTGACAGGACAGTGGTCACATGAAGAGAAGGAGCGATCCGTCGCATTGCTTACTGCTCTGCTTTCCAGGGGGAGTTATTCACTTGTCATTTCCCACCTTGCGGATGAAAGGGATTTCATCAACACAGCACTCAGCGCTGCGGGAGTACACTTCGTTGATACTTCGCAGGGCAGCACCAGGTCTGCAGAATCTCTGGGGAGGCTGACGGAGGCGATCGACTCAGCCGGGGATCTGCCGAAGATTATGTGGGAGGAGAGGATGAGAGCGTTTCTTTCAAACATATCTGCATTCCAGTTCGGAGAGGGAGGAAGGGAGCTACTCGCCGGAACACGCCTGACTGGCAGGTATCCCAATATCAGAATAACTGCGGGAGGAAAACAGAGGGGAATGCTCACCGAGCACAGGGGAGTGATATCACTTACACTTGATGGGGCAGACGCGATATGCAAGTCAGTGCGGGACTACACGGTGGAAGTTGCAGACTTCAAGCTGATAGGCAACCTGTTTGCTGCAGGGGTGCGGTATGCGGGGGCCGCGATAAGAATAGGGGATGAAACGATAATAACCAGAGAGGGAAGGGTAATTGCCGTGGGCGTCGCGTCCATGAGTGCTGCTGAGATGAACGAAAAGAAAAAGGGGGAGGCGGTCCATGTCAGGCACGTCAGAAAAGAGGACTGAAATCAATCACGAAGAGGCACGAGATGCCGTTTTCGGGTAACTCCCCCTGACACGTATTTAAATAAACGCAAAATGGTGGTGATTCCAATGTCAAGTTCAAAGACAGTACAGGTCAAAGAAAAGAAGCTCGAAGAGATAAGCGGCATAGGGCCGGCAACCGCGGAAAAGCTCAGGGAGGCAGGATACAGCGACCTGATGAGCATCGCAATAGAGTCACCGAGGAACCTGGCAGAAATCTGCGAAATTGGAGAATCCACTGCAGCAAAGATCATCAATTCTGCGAAAGAGGCTGTGGATATCGGCGGTTTTGAGACAGGAGACGAAATACTCGAGAGAAGGAGGACAGTGGGAAAGCTGACTACAGGCTCCAAGGCGCTCGACGACCTCATCGGCGGAGGACTTGAGACGCAGGCAATCACAGAAGTATACGGCGAATTCGGAAGCGGCAAAACACAGCTGTGCCACCAGGCGGCTGTGAATGCAACAATGCCGGAGGACAGGGGGGGCCTGAACGGCGAGATCGTGATGATAGATACGGAGAACACCTTCCGGCCCGAAAGGATCGCGCAGATGTCTTCTGCCATGGGTCTCGACCCTGTTGAGACGCTCAAGAAAATTCATGTTGCAAGGGCATACAACTCGGCACACCAGATGCTTCTGGTGGAGAAGGCGGCGGAACTTGCAAAGGAGAAGCCTGTCAGAGTCCTAATTGTTGATTCACTCACTGCCCACTTCAGGGCTGAGTATGTGGGCAGGGGCACACTGGCAGAAAGGCAGCAGGCACTGAATACGCACATGCATGCGCTTCTCAGGTTCGGCGATCTGCATAATGCAGTCATACTCTGCACCAACCAGGTGGCTGCAAAGCCGGATGCTTTTTTCGGCGACCCCACGAGGCCAGTCGGGGGACACATAGTAGGCCACACCGCCACATACAGAATATACCTCAGGAAGAGCAAGGCGGGCAAAAGAATTGCAAGGCTCGTCGATTCGCCAAGCCTTCCGGAGGCAGAATGCGTAATCACAGTGAACGAGGACGGAATAAGGGACTGAACGGGCTGAAATGCGCGACAGAAATGAAAACTCTCAGAAGCTACCTGTTCGAGCTTTCACTTGAACATACTGAATTCCCCGTCAGAGAACTGCTGGCGCTGACCGAGCGGTTAGGAGACAGGTGCAGGCGCATCAGCGACCACATCTGCATCATAGAGACAGACAGGGGAGAGGAGAGCATGAATGTCTACTCCGACTGCCTTGCCTTCACAATGAGGTTCTCCCTCCTCCACGGAACATACGGGTCGATGGACGAGCTCCTGGACGGCGTGGATGAAGTGGGAAGGACGATAGAAGGGAGGACCGCGTGCATAAGGGTGACAGCCAGGGACAAGGGCACTGGGCCGAAAGTCCTGGACCTCCAAAAGAGCCTTGGCGCTGTTCTTTCGAGCCACTGCCCGATAAGGCTCGAGGGGCCCGAAAGGGAAGTGAGGGTTGTTGCAGAACAGGGTTCATATTTCCTGGCAGTCAAGCTGAAGGAAGTTGACAGGAGGTCCATAGATTCCAGGCAGGTGAAGTACAGGGCCTTCTTCTCGCCCGTATCGCTCTCCCCGCGATACGCCAGGGGGCTGCTCAACCTCTGCGGTGTTTCGCGCGGCTCAAGGGTGCTCGACCCATTCTGCGGGACAGGAGGGATTGTGATCGAGTCATTGCTGCTCGGTGCCTCAACAGTGGGGAGCGATATAGACCCGAGGATGATCGAGGGCACGAGGAAGAACCTGGAACAGCTGCACCTGTCATCCGGCTGGGAGCTGCACTGCATTGACGTGGGAAGGATAGGCGAGCTTGGCCCCTTCGACGTCATCGTTACAGACCCTCCGTACGGCAGGTCCTCCTACTACAACAGGGAGGACATAAGACAGCTTTATGCGAGGGCAATGCGCAGCGCAGTTGGCTGCCTTAAGAAGGGCGGAGCGCTTGGAATTGTTGTTCCGGATCCGTCGCTCCTTCAGAAACCGGACGAAGTGAGCGTCGAGGCACACCTGAGTCAGAGAGTGCACAAATCACTTGTCCGAAATTACATTGTTTTCAGAAAAAAAAGCTGAAGAGGTCACCCGTACACGACGGCTACAGCAACAGTCCCGACGAAACCATCGCTTGTACCCTGTATGTTCAGCACATAGCTGCCCGGCTGGATTGTAGCGACGGCGGCCACCCTGACGGAAGTGTTCACTGTCGTGCCGGGGTCGACCTTCAGCAAGATGCTGCTCGAGTACTGGCCATTCGCGGGCGATGACGAGAAGGTCGCGATGAGGTTGGGGTTTTGAACCTGCGAAAGGTTGACCGTCTCCTGCACGTTGCCGGTATTGACTATTGTTAGGTTGAAGTACTGAACAGGAGCAGTGTCCGTCATGTTTACGGACTGCATGCTTGTAGTCATTGTAAACGATGTGTTCGAAGATATTGTCACAATGGGGAAAGGCGTGAAAGTCACGAGAAACAACGCCAGCGCGACTGCGCCGAGCATCTTCCTGCTCACCTTCAGCTTGGATATGTCGTTCAGCGGCGGGGGATGCCTGACGCCGACAAGAAGGACGAAGAGTGCAATAAGTATCCAGCTCTCAAACTCGAAGGAGAGTACCACCATTCCGAGGATTGCCGCCCAGCCCAGGTACTTTGACTGGTCGCCGAGAAGTGCTCTCGCGACATGGCCACCGTCAAGCTGACCCGCAGGAAGGAGGTTCAGAGCTGTGGCGAAGAACCCTACCCATGCGGCAAAAGCAGTGGGGAATATGTTTATGTTGGACGCAAACGGGAAAAGCGAAAGCATCAGGCTGTAAAGGTAAGGAACGGAGAACACCTGTGTGCCCGGTGTAAGCGGGGGAGCGGCGACCGGGTTCATTTCTGTCAGTATGAAACCGACGATGGCAACAGGTATGGTTACGAGAAAACCGGCTATCGGACCGGCTATTCCAATCTCAAGGAGCGCTTTCCTGTTAGGAAAAGGGTCTCTAATGGATATGAATGCCCCGAGCGTCCCAAGCGGAGGTATAGAAGGGAGAAAGTAGGGGAGAGAAGCGTTGACCTTGAACCTGCGTGCCACAAGGAAATGGCCCATTTCATGAGTTCCGAGTATCAGCATCACTGGAAACACGAAGTATACAATACCGTTCAGGAAGTTGCCCAACGTGAAAATGTCGTTGCTGTTATAGTACCCCGCCCAGAGAAACGCCCCTGCAATTGTCGTCGATATGAGGGTCGCCGCGAGGAGTATCATGTTGGGTATGTTGCCCTTTCTTCCAATCGGCTTTCTCTTGCCGATCGTGATTGTGTATTCGCCTCCCCGCTTCTGGAGGAATGGAATGTAGTTGAGAGGGACAAGCTGGTTCCTTATGAAATCAAAGCTTGATTCAAGTGTGGCCGTATTGCAGTCGACAAAAAACACCACAGCGTCGTAAGTGACCCGTATGTCATACACCTCGAACTGGGATGACACAACAGACTTCAGTCTCTCGACTTCAGCACCGAGTGAAGCGGAACCGGCTGGGCTGCCTCCGTAAACCACATTGAAACTAGTAGGCCACAGGTTAATAAGTATTATGTCACCACGGGCAGCAACTCCTGCTCGAACTGCATGCGCCTCAGGCTTGATGACAGGCACGATTAACTAATTAAACAGGTTTGCCGAATTCAGGCCGTCGCATATGGAGCATCAGTCTGAAAGAGGATTGTCCTTTCCCTCCAGCTATCTGAAGCTGATACGCTACAGGAACTGTTTGATGTCTGCTGTCGCGGTCTTCCTTGGGGCGCTGGTTGTGGAAGGCAGGGCGGTCTCGGGCCATATTGTCCCTGTTGCTGCAGCAATGGCAGTCGTCTTTGTGTTCACCGCAGCAGGCAATTCACTGAATGACTATCTCGATGCAGAGATAGACAGGACTGCCCATCCGGAAAGACCCATCCCGTCCGGGCTGATAAGAAGGGAGAATGCCAGGACCGTCTCACTTGTTCTCTTCGTGGTGTCGGTAATCATCTCCATATTCATCAACGTATATGCCTTGGGAATAGTGCTCCTGTCCCTCACCATCATGATATCTTATGAATTCAGGCTCAAGAAAGCAGGCATTTCTGGAAACATGTCGATCGCATGGCTTACTGCATCCCTCTTTCTCTTCGGTGCCGTCGCTGTAGGCTCGGCAATACCCATCTGGGCATTTTTCATCACGTCCTTCCTTGCGACACTCGGCCGGGAAATCATCAAGGATGTGGAGGACATGGAATCTGACAGGGGAATCAGGAAGACTCTCCCAATGTCGAGGGGCGCACCCGCCTCAATGGTTATTTCAACTGTTGCGCTCGCAGGGGCTGTTGCTGTCAGCCCCTTTCCTTTCATTTTGCACCAGTTTGGCTACCCGTTCCTTGCTGTTGTCCTCGTGGCTGACGCGATATTCGCCTACACGGCAAAGGTGCAGTGGAAGAATTCTTCAAGGGCACAGGGCATTGCCAAGGCCGCGATGTATGTTGCTATGCTTGCATTCCTTGTGGGTGCACTGGAGGTCTGAGAATGGCAAAAGTGCTTGAATACATACTGAAGAGTGTCGAAGACAGAGCAGTTCACATGACGCTGATAGACCCGGACAAACAGACGCCTGAGGAGGCAGGAAGGATATCTGCAGAGGCGGAGAAATTCGGCAGCTGCGCCATAATGGTCGGTGGTTCCACTGGTGTCGGTCTTGACATCACAGACAGGACTGTTGCGCAGATCAAGTCACGGGCAGGGATTCCGGTCATTGCCTTTCCTTCCAGCGCTGGAGGCCTGAGCCCCAGGTTCGACGCGGTCTACTTCCTTTCAATGCTCAACTCTCTAAACCCCAGACACATCACTGGAGAGCAGGCATATGCCTCGGCGATAGTGAAAGAGTTCGGTATAGAGCCGATCGGAATGGGATACATAGTTGTGGAACCGGGAATGAAGGTCGCGGAAGTTGGGGAAGCGGATGTGGTGGCGAGAAAGGACATAAGGCGGGCGGTCGGCTATGCGCTTGCGGCTGAATACTTCGGCATGAAGCTTGTCTATCTGGAGGCTGGTAGCGGTGCGATGCTGCCCGTCCCGCCAGACATGATTGTTGAGGTGAGGAGGCACCTTTCCATACCACTTATCGTCGGGGGCGGGATCAGAGATGGGGCGGCGGCATCCGCAGCCGTCAGGTCGGGAGCTGATGTTGTAGTCACCGGAACGGTTGTTGAACGTGATGGCGGGCTGTCGAAGCTCTCAGAAATTGTGACTGCTGTGAGGGATCAGAGAAAGAGGAAGTTCTAGGCCTCGAGAAGCATCCTGTGCAATGAACTGTCTCCTGAGAGCTCGGGATGGAATATCAGTCCAAAGAGATTGTCCTGCCTTGCCATAGCTATCTTGTCCCCCACTCTTGCAAGCGGTTTACATTTGCCCCACGTCTCAACTATCGCAGGCGCCCTGATAAACACACCGCGGAACGGGGAGTGAAGGCCCTCTATCACAAGCTCAGCCTCGAACGATTCCCTCTGTCGCCCGAAGTAATTCCTGTCGACCCTCATATCCATCAGGCCTAGGAGGCTTGTGGATGTCCTGTCCACCTGGCTGTCTCCCCGTTTGGCCATGAGAATGCACCCCGCGCATGTCCCCATGACGGGCATTCCCTCGTCCGCTCTCCTGATTATTGCATCGAACATGCCGAAGCGCTCCAGCAGCTTCGATATTGTGGTGCTTTCACCGCCGGGTATTATGAGGGCGTCAACTGACTTCACATCCTCCACACTCCTCACCCCTATGACACGCCCCTTCATAGACAGCGCGTCCATTGCATTCCGAAGAGCGGCCAGATGCTCGCTCACGTCTCCCTGTATTGCGACTACTCCGGCATTCATAATAATGCATGCACCAACGTGATCCGGATATTATTCTTTTTGATCGCGAGAAGCGTGCGACATGGAAGGAGACCATATTCACATCCTGAGCGCGGTCCGCCGGGTTAATCGTTGAGCAAAAGGAATAAGACGGGGAGGCGCAATTTTAAGGCGTGAACACAAGAGAACTTGTATCCAGGGAAAACTGCATATTCTGCAGAATAGCAGATGGAAAAGCACCCAGTTACCGCATTTATGAGAACGATTCTGCGATAGCCTTCCTGGACACATTTCCAATTGTGCCTGGACATACACTGATCATGCCTAAGGTCCATATAGCGGACATGACAGATGTGCCGGGCAGTCTTGTCGCATCAGTATTCGATATTGCCAAGCTGATTTCAAGGTCCTTCTACTCACTTGGCTACACCGCTGTGAACTACCTTGTAAATGAACGGGCGGATGCCGGTCAGGTGATCTTCCATGTACACTGTCACCTGATACCAAGAAGGCCGAATGACGGCATAGATCTAAGGATGAGAAGGGCAAGGCTTCCGGGAGAGGATATGGAAAAAACGGCCTCGAGCATTCGTACCGAGATACTCAAGGTCGCGTCGGGAGAAATGCCGGAAGCAGACTCCTGAATTACACTTCATTGCCATGGGACATGTCCCGACTCCCGGATTTGAACCGGGGACCTGCTGATCTCAGCGGCAAGAATCGGCAGCGCCGACAACACAACTACAGTCAGCCGCTCTACCAGTCTGAGCTAAGTCGGGTCAATCTCAAATTGCAATCAGTATTTAGTATTTATTCCGTTCCTGAACGCCGGGAAGCAGCAATTGACAATTGACAGCTTCCAGCCCTGCCATGCCCCACAGGGATTTCCGTTCCCAGAAGGTCCAAGAAGGTGGTGCGTCGCCCTGCAGAAGATATCAGCTGCCCGCCACCTAGAAGAATTTCAACGGCTGATATGGTGAATACGTAAAGTGTTGACGAACAGTTATTGAAAGGCAATCGTAAATTGATTCTTAATCGAGATGTGTGTTGAAATTACGCCTGTAATCGGATTCGGCTTCGACCTAAAGAGCCAGGAGCCTGGCAGGGGGTGAATAGAAATATGGAGCAGACTTACAGAACTCCTCCGACTGGTGCTTTCATACTGTCGCTTTTCGGCGGCATATTGATTCTGCTCAACGGACTGCTTTTCCTCTTCGTGGGAAACCTTCTGGGTCAGGTCCCTAACATACCAGGCTATGACCCTACCACCATGCCAGGCCTTCCTGCACTGGGACAGGCACAGACTGTGTTGTACATACTCGCTGCCGTTGGCATAATAATCGCGGCTGTCATTCTCTACAGTTCTTTCATGCTATACCGCACCAAGAGACACCACGTTGCTTTCGGCGTGATCATCCTTGTCTTCTCAATAGCAAGCATAGTCATGGGCGGTGGGTTCCTGGCGGGCCTCATACTGGGGATCATAGGCGGCATCCTCGCACTGATGTGGAGGCCTGTTCTTGCGACCCCGAGCGCAGCATGAAACGAAGGCATTTGGTCCGACCTGATATAAAGGGGAGACAATAACAAACCTTTTCTCTACTACACCGCACATAGACGATCCTGAACCACACACTTGGCACGGTGGTCACCTATCCAAGTGGGCAGCGAAGGCAGCCCCGCGAATATGAACCCTAGAGGCGATGCCATGTTCTGCCCGTTTGTCTGACCCCAGCGGAACAGTTTTGTGACAAGGAATCGATTCTTCAGCTGGGAGCCATCTTTGTAGGCTTTGTGAAAGAACGAGCGGAAAGATGTGACTTTTTTCACAGAACTTACAGTAAATTCACAGTGCTGGTCGGCTGTTTTCCTCCATGATCCATCTAACCGAGTATGGTGAATGGGCGCCGTTCTTGATAATGCCCGTATCGAGAGTGATAGGAATGCTGATTCCGCGTTTGAAGATTTCATGTATTACCACGGATATGTTGTATGCGATGATTTTACAGTAAGCCTCATTGATTTGTGCTGTAGGGTTCTTTGACTTTATTGTCTCCCCGAATTTCGTCTTGATGGCAGCAAAGACTGACTCGACATTGGAACGGACATGATACCGCCTGTCAAATTCATCACGGTTCAGAGTGAAGAGGTAGTACATCTTCTTCCAGCTTGGAGATCCTTTGGCCATCGGAATAGAGTCGGATTTGAAGGGAATAATGACATCAACTCCCAGATTCGCACCTACGTTGAAGTTCAACCTGCTCAGGTATCCCTTGTCTGCCACAGCTGTTCCTATGTCAAACCCCGCATGCATTGCCTCCGTCAGGAGTTCCGGAAACAGATTTACGTCAGCAATGTTGTTTAGAGTGACAGACGCTCTGAATACTCCGTGTGTTTCACAACCCACGAGAATTGATGACTTGAGCCAGATGTTCTTTCTTGTTGGTCCGTGTTTCTCCTGGCAATAGGAACCGTACGCAGTCGTTCTGAAACCGGAAGAGTCAATTGCAACGGTAGCTCTATCTTCCAGAGTCGCCAATGGCAGGGCAGAGAAAGATACAAGGTCTTTCAGAATTGGAGTCACATCTTCCCTTACAAGCAATCTTGAAGATATCGAGTAGTTGGGGACGAAATCGATAATTTCCTTCTCCGTCGCTCTTTCGAGGAAACCATAAGATCTCCTGCATGAATACATCGAAGCGACTTTTCTTATGGCGCAGAACAAATCGGTCGAAAACTCTGTCCGTGGTCTGCCTGTAATCTGCGTTTGTCGAGGGTCGGCGATATTGACCACCAAATCGCGCAATAAGGGATCAAACAGCTTGAGTTCCGACTTTTGAGCAAGATCGTAAGTCTCCCAATCCTGTGTGTAAGAAACGGTTTGAGTTGTGCCGTCGGCAACATACGTTTCATCAATTAGATGTTCTTGTCGGACCAATACTGCTGCGATGTGCTTACAAATTTCCTCCTCTTCGCGAAAGAATCTGCAATCACATGTCCATCGATCTATCAGATCAGCGACTCTGTATCTTCCCGCACCAGTCTCAGAAGCTACTGAGAACTCACCCTTTCCATGGTATTCGATTGCATTTGGGAATTTTCTTAGTAGCCTTTCTCCCTTATCCCTGAGTGACTTAGTTAGCTTCATCTTGGATTGCCTTTTTATTGGCTTATTATTTGTCATATATGTTAGTCATATTATTTAACTTTTTGGCTCACTAATAAGCCAATACCTTAGCCAAACATACTTAAACCGGAACTCACATAATGCATTGAGGATCAAGTGTCAAGAATATTCAAGTCGAAAGTAACCCGGGTAATGCCAACATCCACTTCGCTGCGAGCAACAATTCCAGAGGGCGTTGCTGCCTTGATTGGAGCTGAACATGGTTCCACTCTGATTTGGGAGACTGAACCTGGTTCCACCACAGTTGTGGTATCAGTTGAAGGGGAAAAGAGTTCACAAAAGGCGCGTTAAGTCTCGCTTTCACTTGTGGTGATTTCTTTGGGTGGTTGCTCTTTGGTTTAGGCGTTCCTAAGTCTTACTGAAGAAATTATAAAACAACTATAATATGTGCAAGTCTGCTGTCGCTCGCAAAATCCATACAAATGAGGTGTATCCGATTCAACATAAATGGGTTTCATCAGTTCGTGTATTCGAGAATAGGAATTACAGATTCCTATGGGCAGGAAGCATGGTCTCTGCCGTAGGTTTTTTCGCCATGACAGTTATCTTCGACTGGTACATTTACGATTCAAGTCGATCCACACTTCTGCTGACTACGCTCGGAATCTTTGAATTCATACCCACATTGACAATAGGACTGCTTGCAGGCGCTTTGGTCGACCGTTACGACCGTAAACGAGTGATGATTTTCTCGGATGTATTCCGAACTCTGTGCCTTGCTATGCTTGCAGGCTACATCCTTATCCGGGGATTCAATGCACTTACTGTGCTCGCCACTGTTCTTGTTGTCTCTACTATGAGCACGTTCTTCCAACCAGCTTCAGATGCTCTACTTCCTTCGCTTGTTGAGGAGAAGCAACTTGATGATGCCAATGGCCTGATAACGGCAGGAGAGACAGTTGCTCAATTTGTAGGAAATCCCCTAGGAGGGGCTCTCATCTTATTTGTTGGGGTGGGGGCTGGTTTCATCTTCAACTCAGTGACCTATGCATTATCCGCCCTCTGCGTCAGCCTACTATCTATTCCACGCCACATGCACAAGGAAAACAATCCCGAAATTACCGAAATTATAGGTGACAGCAAGGTGTCATTGCTTAGTGAAATGACCGGTGGATTTCGTTTCATTCTTTCCCAGCCACCCCTTCTAATACTAACTGTTTCCTCTTCCATACTCAATTTCTTCTCCTTTTATAACCTGTATATCGTCATCTACACACTTACAATGCTGAGAGCTGGCCCGGAGACATACGGGATAATGTTGCTTGCTAGCGCGATAGGAGCCGCACTTGGCGGACTTGTTGTCGGTTCACTGTCTATGCGGAACAAGCCTGGCATATGGGTTCCTGTTACATGGGCTCTTTCCGGGCTCCCACTCGTATCGCTGGTCCTGTTTCCGATTGTCTATCTCGCGATTCTGAGCATGTTCGCTTTGGGTCTGCTCACTTCACTTGTAAATGTGACATTCCTGTCCGCTGTTCAACGAACTGTTCCAGACGAAATGCGCGGACGTTATTTTGCGACCGATCAGGCGGTTGGTTATGCGGCAATCCCCGGTGGATTAGTCGTCGGTGGCCTCTTGATAGTGTCGCTTGGTTTAGCCGCAGCCTTTATTTTAGCAGGCATAGCGACCTTGGCGTTGGGGCTTCTGGTATTATTGAGCAAAAGAGTTCGGATGTGGGGAAGACCGGTAGTCACCAGAGCCTAATACTCAATTTCTGCAATCGCTTCATTCAGAGCACAAGAGTCTGACTGGCTGTTAGCTCCTGATTGAAATTAACTCAAATAAGATTGGTTCTTTCACAGAAACGGAAGTATATTCACAAATGCTCGTTCTTTCACAAAGCCCATCTTTGTAGCAACTATTAAATATAATTGAGAAGATATGTCTGACACAAGAGGTCGCTTAGACCCATAGGTAAGAACATGGATGAACAGGACCTTGAGAAAGTAACAATAAGACTGCCGCCACGCTACCTGAAGGCTCTGGACTTTCTGGTGAAGGTTGATGACTTCCCTTCCAGATCAGAGGCAATCAGGTCTGCTGTTCGTGATCTTATCTATCAGAGGGTCGACACAGTCATGGACAAACTCAAGAAACTGTCCGAAGCGGACAAGTCACTGGCGGAGATGGAGGAATTCGAAAGAAAGTTCCTCAGCAAATAAGCTAAGGGACCTTGGAAGGTGGAATGTTCGGGCCAGAAGGGATGGGATGCACTCTAGGGATTTGGCTCCACAGGAACTAAATCCGCCTTTCTATTTTTTTGAAGGATAGTTCAAACAGACATCTTCAGCCGATATAACCCAGGTCTTCTCTCCGCTGGCCCGTCGCTTCAGGTGCCTGCTGTGTCTCCATATCCTTGAGCCTGGCGGTTATCTGGTCGATTTGCTGCGCCTTGTGCCTGAGTGCCTCGTAATCGATCTGCACATCGAGTTTCCTTACAAGCACCTCAAGAACTACTTCGGCTGCCCTTGGATCGACAAAGTAGCCTGAAGTCTCACCCATCAGGCAGACACTCTGCATTCCGTAGAGTTGACCGAGCCCCAGGAGCAGACCGCTGGCACCGACGATGCCGCTGCCGGGCTCTCCCTTCGAGAATACAACGCCGAGCTCCTTCATTTCACTGACAAGTTCCGCGTCTGTGGCTGCTCCGAGAACCCTGGGCTTGTCCACCATCTTGCCTATGCCATAACCGCCGAGAGTGAATATCTTGTTGACACCAAGCTCCTTTACAATTGAAAGGACCCTGTCAGAAAGCATGTACTGGCCCTCAGGCGTAACACCCTGGTAGTCGCCTACGAGAAATACGAGGTCATTCTCCTTGTCCTTCCTCTGGACGTAATACATCTCGTTTGAAACCAGTCTTATCAGCCCGTCATCCTTTACAATAACCTGAGGAGGAAAATACTTCGAAACTATATCTGCGAACTTGACCGCCTTGAGCTGGTCTATGAGATGTTCTGCGGCCAGCTTCCCTACATTGCCGACACCTGGCAATCCCTCTATAAAAATAGGGTCCCTCAACGTTGGTTTTTCCGTAAACTGCACTTCAATGTCCTGCATTCTCGCTCCTTCCTTTCTTTGCTTGCTCCATAAGCGCTCTCCTGTATCCCGCGTATCTGTCCTCAGGTGAGTAGCGCATTGGAATTGACATGCGTGTCTTCTCCCCATCCCTTGGGCACGTCTCCATAAGAGTGTATTCCAGGCATCTGGGGCATTTGAGTATTATACTGCGCAGTTAAATCACCCTTGAATAGGATAATGGGCGCCACAACCATGTAGTTCAACGATTGCGATTCATGCTTAGATGACAGACAGTATTTTAAGGTAGCGAGTGGGAACAGCGCCACAGCACCCCCAGGGCCCGTTCCTGCCAGAATGGTTCAGGTCTGGTGTCTGGTGAACTTGCCTGTTCCACCCGTCTTGACTATCGCTCTGAGCACCTTCTCTGAACTCTTCTTGAGCTCTTCTTCAGCCTTCTTGTAATCTGGAGCGGTGACAACAATCCTGTACTTCGGGGCGCCAAGGTACTGTATCTGGACAGCATAGTCCTCTCCTTGGGCAACTCCCTCGAGCAACGAACTCCGGATATCGTCGACACCGTCCGGTTTGGGCGAGCTCACCTCCAGCGTACCGTCGACCTTCACCTGGCTGGTCGTTATGTTCTCTTCAGCAATCTGGATGAACTCTGAAGTCCAGTTTCCTGAAAGGTGTGCCTTCTTGAGAGCGTTCTTGTCAGCCACAGCTGCCTCAAGTGCACCGTACAGAGACCCGAAGCTCTCCACGAGCTTCGAGCCAACATCTTCGTAGAACGCCTGCGGTTCCACCTTGACCCGTTCAGCCAGAATGTCGATGATCTTCCTTGCCTTGTTCTCATTCTTCCACTGCTGAATCTTCTCTCGTCTCTGGTGATCGTTGACCTGCTTCAGGCTCAGATTTACGTGCCCTTTGCTTCTGTCAACCTCTATGACTTTGCAGACGATCTTCTGTCCTTCCTTGACGTAATCGCGGATGTATTTTACCCAACCGGTCGCGATTTCACTGACATGTATGAAAGCCTCCCGGGAATCGTATTCGTCAAGAGAGACGAACGCGCCAAAATTCTTTACGCTCTGGACGGTCCCGACTACAAGCTCCCCCTCATCCGGATATTCAGGACTGGGCGGCATCTTCGACGGACCTCACCAACTGTCCCTTGAATTTGAGCCTGCCACCTGTCGGAGTGGCAAGCGTGCTGCCGCATATCTTGCACGTGACTATCGAACTGGCTCTTTCAAACGTGACCTGCTCTGAACTGCAGTCAGGGCACTTGACAATGACAAACTTTGCTCTCTCCTTGCTCTCTGGCATCAAGAATCACTCCGTGAGTTCGAATTTCTTTGTCCGGAAGCCGGTCATCGGGTACGCTTTTTTGCATGTCTTGCATCTCAGCCTCAGGGCCAATTTCTTAGTCGGCTTCTCGCGACCCTCCGGCTTCGGCCTCGGGAAGCCACCATATCCGCTGGTGACACGTCTGAACCGCCTCTGACCCTGCTTGAGTTCGGATGCTTTTCGCTTCCTGACTCTTTCAACATCATGAGGGGTGTGTGAAAGGCAATGCGGGCAGTAGGCCTTTACTATCTTTGGCATCTTCAACTGGAACAGCTCCTGCGTTAGATTCTCCTTGTTTCATAAATTCAACTTATATAAAATGCTTATCTGTGTGCTGTGCGCATCTGCCCCCGGAGGGGAATACCGCCTATGCCAAAGCCCACCCCTTGTTGACGCGGACAAAACCTGCCAGACATCCGCCGCGGAGGAACCGGCTTGTGGCAACTTGACTGGTTCTCAACGATGTGCCGGATCCGTATATTCCTTTCTGGGCTCCGTGTTTCCGGTACGGTGACATACCCCCGGTTAGCCCCCAGAAGGTGCAGCAATGGCTGTTTTGCCAAGGTTCATAAAGCGGCTGATTATTGAAGTGCTCGGGCCCGTTTCTGCTTTGGAAATAAGCATGGACATGGGATTTCGGCCTCCAATTTGTAAGGACATATGAATATAGAAAACAATTTATATCTGCATTTCATTAAATCTCAACGAGCGCAATGCCCAGCAGGGGATTCACCAAACAGGACGAGATGCTTGTGGAGTATCTCATCAACACAGGCATGGCCAAGAACATGGCCAAAACGCTCGTTTTCCTTAAGAAGAAAAGTGAGACAACGTCGGTGGAAATTGAGACTTCCACAGCACTGAGACAGCCAGAGGTTTCCATTGCAATGCAAGAACTAAGGAGAAGGAAGTGGGTCACCAAGAGAGACATAAAGAAGGAAGGAAAGGGAAGGCCTGTTCATTCATACAAGCTGTCGCTTCCATTCGACAACATAATCAAACAAATAGAGGAAGAAGAGTCAAAGAGGATTCAGAGGATAGAGACAAACCTGAAAAGCCTCAGGGAATACGGGACGAGGTAACAGACAGCCCAATTTCATTGGACTGACTTGCAGGTCATGAACCCCGTTCCATTACAATTACCTTGTCTTGCTTCCCCACGAGCACTCTTGACGCCATGTTGAGGAACATTCCGTTTTCAACCACCCCCGGAATGGCGTTTATTCTGTCATGAAGGCGTGACGGATCTTCGATGGGTGCGAAGCTGCAGTCTGCGATATAGTTGCCGTTATCTGTGACAAAGACATTACCGTTCTGTCTCCTGAGCGATGCGGTGCAATCCAGTAGGGAAAGATGCTTCACCGTGTTGAGATATCCAAACCTGAGTATCTCCACAGGTATCGCCTCCTTCTCGCCAAGCCTGCCAACTAGCTTTGTTTCATCAACAACAATGATCTCCTCCAGGCTTGAGGATGCTATGATTTTCTCACGCAGCAGAGCCCCGCCTTTTCCTTTTACCAGGTTCAGTTGAGGGTCGACCTCGTCTGCCCCGTCGATCGTGACATCAATGACCGGGTGCTCGTCCAGTGTTGAAACCTTGATGCCGAGCGACTCTGCCTGCCGTGTGCTTGCCTCTGACGTGGAGATTGCTGTGAAACTCAACCCCGAGGCAACAAGCTTTCCTATCTCTCTTATTGCATGTGAGGCCGTTCTGCCAGTCCCCAGTCCGATAACCATCCCGTCCCTGAGGTATCCGGCGGCCTTCTCGGCAGCCAGCCTCCTGCTTTCCTCGACACCCTGCGGGTGCAGCTACATCACCGCTCTTACCGCCTTGACAAGTTCCTCTATGACGTAGCTGTTGATTTGCCTTCCCAGGTCTGCCGTAGCTTTTGAGCTGTCCCCTATTATTCCTTCCGTCATGTATCTTCTCTTGTGCCTCGAGACCAGGAATGGGGGTGTGCTGTCCTTCCCCGACGGCCTGTTTTCTCCCACAAGGCTGGGAGTGAATGCGATCATCCTGCTTGTTTCGACGACTCCGCCGTGACCATCGTCCACAGGTATTGACCCCGTTCCCCTCAGTTTATAGGCAATTTCATAATCGCATAGAGCCATTATCTTGACATCTCCCTGCTCTGCTGCCTCTTCGCACGCAGTCCTTATGGCTGACATGTGAGCTTGGGCACCGTGAGAAGAAAGAACGACGATTTTCCTGACGCCATTCCTTACGAGTTCCTTCAGAATATCCCTGACGAGGATCCTTAGTGCATCGAAGCTTACCGACAGAGTTCCAGGAAAGTCCTTCAGTGAGGTTGAAACACCGTATGGTATGGGAGGGAGCACCAGCCCTTTTACTCTTTCGGCAAGCGCCCTGGCGGTGTGTATTGCCTGGGTGGTGTCTGAGCACAGAGGGAGATGCTTTCCATGCTCTTCGGTCGCGCCAACAGGCAAGATGCAAATGGGGTCCTCCTTGAGCTCCCCCTCAAACGACTCGAAAGTCAGTTCATCGTATGTCAATGCCATCTGATCACCAGTTCAGCTGCTGCCCTGGCCATCCGCAGAACTGATCTGCCTTACCAGTTCAGTTCCACACACCGGACACTTTCCCTGCTCAAGCATTGTGTTGCCCATGGTTTCCTTCAGCTCCTTTGCGATGGCCGCGATACGATTATCCCCTATGGATTTCTGGCATCTTGGACAGTACATCGTATGTGAATCATGGGCGTGTATAATATGATCGTTTTCTGAATAGTTACAGATTTCATAGTCAAGTATCTCCTATGAACCTGTCTGGAAGCGAACGGAGACTATAGACTCCCGCCAGCCCCAGCAGCCTGATGTTCCGTGCTGCATTCATGTCCGCGTCACCGGTGTGTCCACAATGAATGCACCTGAACAC
>JBJKPR010000013.1:0-8624 GCA_046706185.1 Candidatus Sysuiplasmataceae archaeon | reverse complement strand
AGGCTCAACAAGAAGTTCCTCAACCATCCCTCATCGGAGCTGTGGGAGGAGAAAAACGGCTCTTTCAGCCTCATCCACGAAGGGGACAGGGCAGATGCAAGGGCAATTGAGATCATAGGTGGAACGGGCAAGGGAAAGGGCGCAAGCAAGGAGCATAATCGCGGTATCTCACATGCTTTGTGGTACCTCCAGAGGGAACGTCCCCTGCCTGAAAACGGATGGAACGAGGCGATAAGGCGCGGACTGGGCAGCGTGGTTCAGAAGGTGACCTCCACGCCTCTGGAGGAGAGGATATTGAAGCTTCTGGACGATGGCTACAGCGACATTTTCACGCCAAACGGGAAGCCAAAAGTGAGCTCTGAGCTACTGGCGGCTGAGCGGAGGTCCAGTGAGCTGGAACAGGACATGAGCCTGCTGCTGGAGAGGAAGTCAGCAGTCCAGGGATACAGGGACAGCATTGATTCAATCATTTCCACGCTGTCTGAAGTGGATGAAATGATGTCGAAGGTGTCTGCCGACATGGCAGCCGAGCGGAATGCTGTGACGGAAGGGGGGGAAGTAGAGTCGGCTATGCTGAAGCTCGAGGCAGGTCTTGAAAAGACCGGGGCCGAACTCTCCGGTCTGGAGAGGCAGCTTGCGGATGTAGGGAAGAGAAACAGCGAAATCGAGGATCTCAGGACGGCGCTAGAGGAAATACAGAGGAAACAGATACGCAACGAGGTGGATGTCGGGGTATGTGCGAGGTCAAGGCTGGATGCGCACGAGAGGTGGCATGAGCGGTTGGAGCCGGAGTTGAAGGAAGCCGAGTCAATGCTTCTGATTCTTACGGCCCTGGAAAGAGTGAGAAAGCTTGAAAAGGACAGGACGAAACTGGGCGCCCACATCAGCAGGAAGACGGCCCTTTCTGAAAGAGTCCGGTCTGAGCGCAAGGCGCTTGAGGAGATGCATGCGCCCAGTGAGGAGGAGTGGGCTGATTATGTTGAAAAGGAAGGAATGATGAAAATAGCAGAAGCGGAGGTAAGGGCCAGCGCAATCCGCGTTTCCTTCAGGCTGAAAGACAGCAGCATGAAAATAAGCCCTTCGCCGGACACAGCCCGGATGGGAGAGGAGTACTCTGTCGACAGGCCCACGACGTTCAGCATAGAAGGGGTCGGCGAAGTGGATGTGAAGGGCGGAGGCAAGTCTCTTGAGGAGGCCAGGGACGGGGCTGAGAGGGCCCGGGCGGAGGTGCTTGAAGTGCTTCGCAGGTACTCTGTTGAATCCACTACCGGTCTTGCATCTCTTCTCGAAGACAGAAGGAAAGCAGAATCGTCCATACGCGATTCGGAGAATGAACTGAGGAACCTCACCGAAGAGGAACCCGATGCGGAAGGTGAGTATTCAAGAGTGGAACGGGGAATTGCCGAGGAGAGTGCAAGGACCGGCAACGTGCCTGCGGACTACCGGTCGATGGGCGGACAGAAGATCCGGGAGCTGGCTGATTCGCTCGTGAGGCGGAAGTCGGAGCTGATATCGTCTATCGGGCGCGCGCAGCTTGAGGAGAGCGAAGCGGAGAAGAGGGAAGATGCTCTTCTGAGCGAAAACAGCAACCTGAAGGGCGCCTCAGCAGAGATCAACGCAAAAATAACGGTGCTCGGGAATGAAAACGCAAGGACGCTCTCACAATTCGGTTCAATGCAGCTGCTTGAAGAGAGGGCAGAGGCACTGAGGACAGCTTTTGAGGAGGAACGGGCAAGCCTGAACGTCCTGAAGGCGGATTATATGACAAAGGTCGAGGAGCCCAGGAGAAGGCTTTCTGAAGCAGAGAATGCCCTGTCCGCATTGAAGGAGCGGAAGGAGTCGCTCGACTACTCCATGATGGCCATCAGGGCAAACATAGAGGCGGCAGCAGGCGAAAACCTGCACTCACGTATCGCCGACCTGGAAGCGGAGATGAACTACAACTCGTCAAGGCTGAAGTCATTGAGAAGGAGGGCAGATGCACACAGGCTGCTCATGGAGACTGTATCGCTGCGAAGGAAAGAGCTTTCTTCCGAATTCACAAAGCCGGTTGCATCGCTTGTAAGCAGCTGGTTCGAGACCATAACTGGCGGTAAGTATGAAGGAGTCGATGTCGACTCCGACCTCCTTCCCACAGGCGCCAGAAGGTCAGCAGGAGGCAGCCTTCCGCTTCACAACCTCAGTCACGGGACCCAGGAGCAGGTCGTTGTCCTTGTCCGTCTTGCGCTTGGCGTCCTGACCAGCGGTGAGGAGAGAAACCTCGTCGTTCTGGACGACAGGCTTGTCAATGCCGACCCCGGCAGGCTGAAGAGAATGTCATCTGTCCTCGAGGAGGCAACCGGGAAATGCCAGGTGCTGCTGGCAACATGCAACGAGCTCTCATACATAGGGATCCCCTCGAAGCTCATCAGAATACCTGCCGACGGGGCGCCAGCATAGTCTGGGATGTCGACTTCCCCTGCCGGGGTAATTTGGTCGGGCCTGTCCCCATACTCACCTCCCCGGAACTGTATCTCCAGCCATTCCCTTTTCTGGCTCTGTCCGGCCAGGCGCGGCCGATTGCATCGGGTCTGGCGGGCGATGATCTAGTAATACTTCTTTGCTGGTCAGCTCAGATCATGTCTCCTGTCCCGGAAGAAGTTTCTGGAGAGCGCGAACGGTCTGAGGTAAAGCGAGTCTGGAACGCCAACGCTGCTTTCTGGGATTCAAGGATGGGCGAAGGCAACAGCTTTCATCTCCAGCTGCTACTTCCAGCAATCGGACGCCTGCTTGAGGCACGGAAAGGGACACGCATTCTGGACATTGCCTGCGGAAACGGGCAACTTTCAAGATGGCTTTCGAGGCAGGGAGCGAATGTAGTCGCAGTGGACGTCAGCGAGGCGCTCATCGACATAGCCGTCAGGCACGGGAACCAAGGAAAGGGGGGAATAGATTATCGCGTCCTTGACGTCTCTGTGCCGGGGTCGCTGGAGAGCCTGGGGGATAAGGAATTCGACGCGATAGTGTGCAATATGGCGTTGATGGATATCCCCGACTTGGCCCCCATGGCAAGCGCGATTCCGCACCTTCTCAAGCCACGTGGAAGGTTTGTATTCTCCACCACTCACCCATGCTTCAACATGAGTGACATGCGGCGCGTTGCAAGAGAGAGTGAGGAGGGCGGCCATTTCAGAGAGACATTCGGCATTGAGATCAGGCGCTATCTCACACCAAGGACAGGACTCGGGTTCGCCATGGCTGGTCAGCCCGAACCTCAGTTGTACTTCGACCGACCCCTCAGCCTGCTGCTTCGCACCTTCCTGAAAACCGGCCTCCTCATCGACACCTTTGAAGAACCATCATTTCCGCAATCCAGCGCATCCCACAGTGAAAGGTGGTTTGACTGGAAGAACTTCCCTGACATACCGCCGGTGATTATAGTGAGATTTGTGATTGAGTAGATTCATCTGCGCTTCAGTGCCGCGCGCAGTAGGTTGGTGCAACGCTCGCGCATTGCGGATGCTAACAGATGCTGATGCGGCTCAGAGCCTGAAGTGCTCGGAGCTGAGAAAGGAATGCCATTACAGTTCCCTTTCTTTGACACACCAGATACTTAATCTGACTCATGAGCCTCTCCTTCGTTCTCAAGGCGGCTCTTCAGGTCCAGCTACCTCCCATTTCCATGTGTAGCTTACGTCACTCACCCGGGCCGCATCAAGAGCCCAGCATTCAGTTCAAAACTAACGCCTGGATGGTGCCTGATCGACATGCAGCCACCAAACACGCCATTGCTAATCGGCTCTTGCACCGCGTGCCTCTGCCGGGGGTGGGGAGCTCAAACAGGGCACCTGTCAAGGATCATACTCTTGTTGTACGGTGCTGATGAAGGGGGCAGTATGGGCTGAGGCGGAATTGAACCGCCGACCTCCGCGTTTCTGACCAGTTGGTTGTAAGCGCGACGTCATAACCACTAGACCACCAGCCCTCGTGTGGAGACTGACGGAGCCTGATTTAACCTTTTTCCGGAGGATGGAGCACAACTTTATACGTCCGTATGAACTGCACCTTCGCATGAAGATGCTTCACACATCTGTCAACGTGAAGGACATGGATGCCACAATAGATTTCTACACAAGAAATCTAGGCATGAAGCTGGAAAGGAGGAGGGAGATAAAGGAAAACAACGCGGAGATAGCCTTTCTCAGCATAGAGGGGAGCAATCACAACATTGAACTGACTTGGTGGAGGGACAAGAAGGACTACGTGGAGGGAGACCAGCTGGACCACATTGCCTTCAGCGTTGAAAACATGGATGAGTTCATGGAGACCATGAAGTCGAGTGGTGTGGAAATAGCAAGGGAACCGTACATGCTGGGCACAACCAGGATCTCATTCATTAAAGACCCGAACGGCATCTGGATAGAAATCATCGAGCGGAAGTAGTGAACGACAGACCGTAATCAGTTACTCCAACTCACCGTGAGTGCTCATCGGGATCCAGTGCACTCTTTATATGACTGTTGCGGTCTTTGACCGTGGGCCCGTGGGGTAGCTAGGATCATCCTGTTGGTCTTCGGAACCAATGACCCGGGTTCGAATCCCGGCGGGCCCGTTTCGCCATGGATGCTGTGACTCCATGATCAGTGCCTCAGAAAGGAGATTTGGCAGCTCATCTTCAGACGGTTGAAGTCCTCTTATCGCCTGATTGCAGCCTGGACCTTATGTCTTCGCCTTCATTCTGTTCTGATAATCGGCTCTGATTTCAATCCGGAGAAAAAGAAGAATGACGGACCTGCAGGCCCGTCGGAATACATTTGCGTCTGTTGACCGGCACTCACACCGCTTGCAGCTATTCCCGTCCTCTTCGCTGCTGCCTTTCTGCGAATGCGTCGTACGGGTAGGAGACATCGGGCATGCTAGCATTTTCAAGCCTTTTCATCTCCTCATGGTTCAGGGACCAGCCCGCCGCCCCCATGTTTTCGTCAAGCTGTGCCAGGGACCTTACCCCGAGAATAGGTGCGGTGACGCCATGCCTCTGCAGCAGCCAGTTCAGAGCGACCTGGGCAACGGTTTTCCCCTCTGCAGTTGCTATTTCCTGCATCGCGTCAAGCAGAGCCCAGGTTTTTTCATTGTTGTTTGCGTCCCATCTTTCCCTGTTGCCTTCCCTGACCGCATCACCAATTCTTGTGTTCGCCGGTGGTTCTGTCATTCCCCTCTTGTACTTCCCAGACAGCCATCCGCGTCCAAGAGGGCTCCAGGATATCTGCCCGAGTCCCTCGTTCCTGCATATTGGAAGAAGTTCAAATTCAGTCGCCCTGCACAGAAGGCTGTACTGCGCCTGAAGGCATGAAAATGTGGAAAGGCCCAGCAGACGGCTGAGGTCTATCGCCTTCTGCAGCTGCCAGCCCCTGAAATTGCTTGCGCCGATGTTGTGAACCAGTCCCTCCTCCACCAGGTGGTCCAGTGCCCTGAGCGTCTCCTCGAGGTTCGTCGCAGGATCCCACGCATGCACCTGGTAAAGGTCGATGTAGTCTGTTCTGAGCCTTTTTAGGCTTTCCCTGACACCTTTCGTTATGTGTTTCCTGCTCAACCCGACGTCGTTCAGTCCCTTTCCTGTGGGAAACCTAACCTTTGTGGCAATTACAAGCTGATCCCTGTCCTGCTTTTCAAGCCAGCTGCCAATGAAGTTTTCCGACTTGCTTCCCGTATAGACGTCAGCTGTATCGATGAAATTCCCGCCATTCTCAACGAAACTGTCGAGTATCGCATGGCTTTCTTTCTCGTTTGCAACTCCCCCGAATGTCATCGTGCCGAGGCACAGTTCACTGACCTTCAGGCCTGTCCTTCCTAGATACCTGTAGTTCATCATATCGCCGGGCAATGTTGTTCTTGATAGAAATCCCTTGTGAAAGTTGCACATGCCTCACAAGGCTCAGCTTTCAGACTTTCGTAATCACATCAAACGAATCCTTGCTCGGGGGGTAGAGGAGGGAGTAGATGAGAGTTCCGCCCTCGTAAATGGCCACTGGAAGCTGAAGTAGCGCCATCGGGAGTATGTACTTCTTTGACGTTTTGAGCGTTCCGTACTGGTAGAAGAGGAAATAGCTTACAAGATTGAAGCCCAGGATTACTTCCACGGGCCATGGCAGTGTAAAGCCGTACACCAGTCCGAGTGCAAACATTATTACTCCGAGAATACCTGTCCATCCAACTGCATACCTGTACAGGAACCAGTCCATCGTCCCTGGGTCAATCTCCCTGATCTTTCTGTGGGCCCACAGGATGGACATGATCCACCGCCTCCTCTGCTTGTAGAAATCTCTGGCCGAGACGGGCGGTGCAATGAGCACCGGATGAGGAATGAAGCCGAAGTCATACCCTTTCTTGACAACAAGCTGCCCCATGATCAGGTCGTCGCATCCGTATGTTCCAAAGTCCCAGCCTACGGAGTACTCCACATCAGCCCTTATCACCAGCCCCTCGCCATGGACTGACTTTGGTTTGCCTGTAGAGTTGAAGAAATGGCAGAAAGAATCACAGTTTGAGACCCTCACCATGTCGGCGAGTGTCGAAAGCATGTGGACGCCCGCCTTCCTGAGCCTTATGTGCCCCTGGCCGGCAGCCTCATTCATGGTGAAGATATGCGCGAGGTAATCCTCGGGCACGAGTGAATCATCATCCAGATGGCATATGTACGTCTCCTTCCCGTATCCCCTGGAGTGCAACCATTCGATGCCAAACTGCAGCGCCCTCATCTTGTTTCTTGTCCTGTTGGGTGTCGAATACCCTGCGGGGACGGCAATCTCTGTTGCGCTATATCTGAAGTGATCGTGTTCCTCCTTTATCACAAATAGTTCGAGCTTCAGGCTGTATGACTTCAGCACGCCGAGAATATGGTCGGCAACAAGGGGGTTCTTGCCGCTCGTCGTAAGGACACATATCACCCTTCTCTCCACGTCTGGTATGTGTTCGTGGTCGCATTTCTGGTTTGAAAGCTTCCTGTTCCTGAACAACAGCCAGTCCTGCATTGTCGCGATAGGAAAATACAACAGCACAAGGGAAATCGCCACTATTGATATAATCGACGCTACCAGCTGCATGTTGCCCAACGAATGCTATTTTTATATTAACTAATTTTCCGTTTTGCTGCCGGCTCATGCGCACTTTTCTGTCACGTGCGCGGCGTAAATCTCAAGAACGTTTCCCCAAGGGCCCGTTTGATATGCGCATATATTATATGCCTGTTTATCAATCATCATTCCATTCAAGGGATGCACCATGCTTAATGACAGTTTGCCAGTCTGGATAATCCTGACAGGGTGATTCCGGCATGTACCTGAAAGAGATATCGCTAGAAAACTTCAAGTCGTTTGGAAAGAAAGTCAAGGTACATCTCCAGCCTGGCTACACCGTCATCACCGGCCCTAACGGCTCTGGCAAGTCAAACATATCAGATGCGATACTGTTTGTTCTCGGTCCAAAGAGTTCCAAAATGATAAGGGCGGGAAAGCTGACCGACCTGATATACAATGGCGGGAAGGAGAAGAACCCCTCCACTTATTCAACCGTTTCACTCACATTCGACAACAGCGACCGCGCTATCCCATATGATGCTGACGATGTTGTCCTGACCAGGACCGTTCGCCGCTCCCTGGAGGGTGACGGCTATGCTTCCTATTTCTACGTGAACGGGAGAAAATCGTCGCTCGGTGAGTTCGACGTGCTTCTGCGGGAGGCAAAGCTCAGTGCCGACGGCTACAACTTCGTCCAGCAGGGCGATGTGACAAGGATCGTGGAAATGGGCAATGTGGAGAGGAGGAGGATCATTGATGACATTGCAGGCATCACCGCGTTTGATGAGGAGATCGAGAGGGCTGAAAAGGAAAAGCTCCAGATAGAAACAAACATGACCACCGCCAGATCGGTGCTTTCTGAACTCAAGGGAGAGATGAACAAACTCGAGCAGGAAAAGAAAGCAGCCGAACGCTACCTAAACGAAAAAAAGAGGCTTGAGAATTCGAAGCTCACACTGGACGAGAAGAGGCTCGCAACAACAGAGGAGGAGCTGAAGACGATTGCGGAGCAGATAGCAAGCTACACCAGCCAGATTGAGAAGCTCGGGATCGAGATAAGGGAGAGGGAAGAGAACCTGAGGAACCTTGAGGAATCTCTGAAGTTGAAGGATGATGAAATAGACAGGGCCGGTGGAGAAGAGGCACGCGAGATAAGGAAGAAGCTCGACACCGCCAAGATTGAAAGGGCGAAGAATGTCGACGGCGGGGAAATCTCAAGGCAGCAGTCGGAAGAGCTGCAGCAGACGCTGAAAGGAATGAAATCAAGACACGGCGCCAGTGTTTCGGAAGCAAGTAAGCTTGCCATCACAACAGCAGAAAGCGACGAAGTGCTCAGGGAGGAGACACGACGGCTTGAGGAGCGTAAGAAGTCACTTGCGGAGCTAGAATCCAGGCTCGGCGAAGGAGATGAGCGATCTGGAAGGCTGCAGTCCGACATCAACAAGCTCAACAGTGAAATCGCTCTTGTTGACGAGGAGATAAGGCGCCTCCAGCTGGAGCACGACAGGCTGAAGGACAAGACTGAGCGCGATGCAGTGGAACTCGCCAGGCTGGAAGACACGAAGAACAACA
>JBJKPR010000012.1:0-6265 GCA_046706185.1 Candidatus Sysuiplasmataceae archaeon | reverse complement strand
GCGTCTTGCCAGTACCTGGAGGGCCGTGGAGAAGCACACCCTTCGGTGCCTCCACGCCAAGCCTTTCGAAGAGTTCGGGGTGTTTGAGCGGAAGCTCGATCATCTCACGCACTTTCTTGACCTCCTCTTTGAGCCCGCCTATATCTTCATATGTAACCCTGGGAAGCTTTGCGAACTCCTCCTTGACAGGTTTCTCGCTCAGCCTGATCTCGCTTTCCCTGTCCACTATGACTGCCTCGGCTGGCGGCTGGTATGAAAGAATGACAAGCTCCACCTTCCTTCCCATTATGTTGATCTCTATGACATCCCCCTTGGTGACAGCCCTTTCCTCAAGTACCTGGCCCAGATACTCGTCACCTCCCATGATCCTGAGCGGCTCCGTCGGCGCAAGTGTGATCCTTGATGCCCTCTTCGTGGCTACCTTCTGGACAGATACCTTCTCATCTATTGACGCTCCTGCGTTGCGTCTTGTGCTTCCATCTATCCTGATCACGCCCCGGTTGGTATCCTCGGGATAACCAGGCCAGACGATCGCAACCGTGCTCTTCTTGCCTTCTATCTGGACCGCATCCCCAACCTGGATGCCGAGGATGTCTATGACTGCCGGGTCGATTCTGGCAATACCTCTTCCCACGTCCTTGGGCTTGGCTTCTCCTACCTTGAGAAACTTATCGCTGTGTCTGGGCGTCTCTATCGTGCTCCTTTTCCTTCAAACGCTAATTTAATTAAAAAAGGAATTGGTTTTATCTGACCTGGACCTTTTTGACCTTCGCGGCCTCTGTTGTCTTCTTGGGAAGGGTCAGCGTCAGTATGCCGTTCTCGACCTTCGCCTCGACCTTGTCCGCGTCGACTTCGTGCTCCAGCATGAACCTGCGGTAGAAGTCAGTCCTGCTCCTTTCCTGCCTGATGTATTTCCCCTTCGTCTCCTTCTTCTCGGATGAGGACTTCCCTGATATCTCGACCGTGTTGTCATCTGAAAGCTTAACCTCTATGTTCTCCTTCGTTATGCCCGGCATCTCGGCGGTGACCGTATACCCGGTATCCGTTTCCTCTATGTCCGCGTGCGGAAGCCTTCCGAGCTCGCTCCTCTGAGTGTCAAGATAAGGCCATGTCGTCTCAGTGAAGAAAGGTCCTACCATGTCCTCAAAGGATCTCTGCATATCATCAAAAAGTTCGTCCAGGCTCCTCGGCCTCAAGCTCCTTCTGTAGGGTTCTATCTTGTCAGCCATGTGTAATCACCTGTGGCGTATATATGATAGCACTTCTATATAAGCCTATCTAAACTCTACGAATGAAAACTGCTCGGTGCATGTTGTGCATTCGGCTCGTAATCTCCGTCATGCCTTTAACCATCTCCCTGCATCACAGTGCAGGATGGATAGCACCAGACACATCATTTTCAACGGCGACTCGAGGTCCATGCACGGCGTCCGCAGTGGAACCGTCGACCTGGTCATCACTTCTCCCCCGTATCCAATGATAGAGATGTGGGACGGTCTCTTCTCTGACCTCAACATGCGTATAGGCGGGCTGATATCCTCAGGGAAAGGAGATGCTGCGTTTGAGCTTATGCACAGCGAACTCGACAAGGTCTGGAGGAGTTCATTCAGTCTGCTGCGGGAGGGGGGGATTGCATGCATTGTCGTGGGAGATGCCACAAGGAAGATCGGTGGCAGCTTCAGGCTTTTTCAGAACCACTCCAGAATACTTTCATACTGCGCAGCTCTGGGAATGGAACCTCTTCCCGGCATCATATGGCGGAAGGAGTCAAACAAACCAAACAAGTTCATGGGCTCAGGCATGCTTCCACCCTCTGCCTATCCGACCCTTGAGCACGAGTATGTATTGCTCCTCAGAAAAGGAGGCAACAGGCTGTTTGTGACATCTGACGAGAAGGAAAGGAGGCGAAGCAGTGCATATTTCTGGGAGGAAAGAAACAGGTGGTTCAACGACCTTTGGACGGACATAAAGGGCGAGCGTCAGTCAACGGCCGGGGACACCGTTAGCCGAAGGAATGCATCGTTTCCTGTTGAAATCGCCAATCGCCTTGTGTGCATGTTCTCCATTCAGGGCGATACCGTCCTGGACCCTTTCCTGGGTATTGGAACAACGGCTGTTTCTGCAGCTTGCTGCGGCAGGAACAGCATCGGTTATGAGATAGAGAAATCGATCAGTGACAGGGCGGCGAAAAGGCTCCTTTCTGCCGGACGCGAAGGCAGGCCCCTCGCTGAGAGAAGGCTCAGAGAACATAGGCTTTACGTCGAAGGCTGCAGGTCCGCAGGAAGAGAGCTGCGCTATACAAACAGGAGATACGGTTTTCCTGTCACGACTTCCCAGGAAACAGATATTGTTCTGCCCTTGCTTTCGGAGATAACCGAGAAGGATGGCTATTTTGAAGCCATCTACGGCTGAGTACCGGCCCGTTAGAGTCAATCCAGGCCTATGCTGTTGATTATGCCGCCGTTGTGCCCGTCTACCACCACGACTATCTTCTTTCCCTTCCTTTCGAACCTTGCAAACCATACAGGCACATGCATAAGCTCAGGATCTGAGGTGTCCATTTCAGTATGCAGGCTCTGGACCATGTGGTGCTGAGCATGCACCTTGGTGTACTGCAGTTGATTGACATTCGTCTTCGCCTCGTACACAGCGGCCTCCTCGCCAACGTCTCCGTTCATCACCTTGATATCCTTCGGGAACTTGCCGGCATCAAACAGCGACCTGTCGTCGAGGTCAAATTCATAATTCTTTGGCTGATACTCGTCGAGCGCCTTCATGGCGACAACCGGAAACTGATAGTTCATGTTGAGCGAGTATGCCCTTGTGCTGTTGCCTCCTCCCAGGCCACCGCCGACCATGGAGCCGATCAGGGTGCCCTCCAGCAGCCCTGTCCCCACGTTCATACCACGTCCTCTTCCGCCACCACCGAACGCGCCTCCCATGGCACCGAACAGAGCGGCTGTGGTTGCTATCGTTCCCACTTGGGCGTAGACATCAACGGCCGTGTATGTCGTCCGGGCGGACACGGGAACGATCCAGTACGGAACGACACTCAGGTTGATCTCCTCAAGTTTCGCATCTTCGGAGAAATGCCTGCGGAGAAGTCCTTTGTCCATTACATCCTTTATCTTTTCAAGAACCTGATCCTGTTTCTCAATCTTCAGGGGCAGCATGGTGTGCTTCTGTATGTTCTCCCAGCCCTTCTCTGCAAGGGCTACACTGGTGCCGCAATATTCGCAAGTAATCACCATCTCGCCAAACTGGGGCCTGATAGGCGCACCACATCCAGGACACTTCAGCTCTGTCACTGACGGTGCAGCAAGCACCGTCCTTGAGGGCTTATCCGCTGTCTGGGCCTGCTGCTGCCCACCCTGCCCAGAAGCAGCCTGGGCGGCTCCACATTTGTAGCAGAACTTTGCATCATCCGGAAGTTGCGCGCCGCATTTTATACAGTACATCTTACCTCACATCTGTTTGCCGCAGTTGGGGCAGAACTTGGCTGGTGACTTCAACACGAAGCCGCAACTCGCACATTTGATCTCCTGCTGCGCCACCGGCTGCTGTACCTCCGTGCCGCAATTCGGACAGAATTTCGTGCCGGCCTGCATCTTTTCCCCGCACTTGGAGCAGGTAATCATCTGAGGCTGCTGCGAAAGGTTCGCCCCGCAGCTGGGGCAGAAAGAACTGTTCGATGGTATTACACTTCCGCACTTGGGGCATGTCTTTGTGGGCTGCTGAATCCCCTGCATCATCGGTCCCGCCATTGCGTATCCCACGCCTGCGCCAGCGCCAAGCCCCACTCCAAGTCCTGCGCCAACGCCTGCAACGCCGCTTGGGTTCTGGGCCGCGTCGACCATTGCCTGCCCTGCCTGGTACTGCATGTAGTTTACTCCAAGGACTGACATCTGGGACCTTGTGTCAACAGCCTTCTGCACCTCATCGGGAAGGCTTATGGTCAAGCCTGGTACCTTGTTTATTTCAACACCGTACTGCTGGAAGTGATCCGGCGACATGGAAAGAATAACCTGCTCAATGTTTGTCAGACTGGTCGCAAGGTCGGTGACCTTCATTCCCTTGTCCTTCATCTTCCCGATGGCGTTGTAAGTGAGAAGCACCATCTGATCCTTCAGTCTTGCATCCACATCATCGGCGGTTTCCGCATTGAAAGTCCCGACAAACTGGTTGATGAAGTTCTCAGGGTTGGCCACCCTGTACCTGTATTCGCCGTAGACTCGGAGGTTTACAACTCCGAACATCGGGTCAAGGAATTCATAGGGCTGGGTGCTCCCGAACTTGCCATCGAAGAACCTCTTCTGGAGGTAGTAGACTTCCGCCTGCTGCACAACACCTGTGAAGAATTTCAGCAGGTTGCCAACAATGGGTGCATTGAAATCAGTGAGCGCATATCTGTTGGGCTGGTCAAAATAGGTGAGCACCTTACCATCCCTGAAGAAGACGGCTATTTCATCCTCCCTGACCACTATATTGTCGTTGAGCCTGATGAGCCTGGGTACCTTCCACATGACGTTGTCCCTTTTGTACTGGTCGTCCCATGCGATGGTGATGGAACCAAAAACGCTGCCGCCCTTGGCAGGTATGCCTGTCCCCGAAGATTTTCTTCCGAACATCTTGTCAACCTCACTTTATCTGGATCTTCTCGACTTCCCTCATCCTGTTTTCGAATGCACTCTTGAAGCCGGTGATTTTCGTGTCCAGGGCATCAAGCCTTGCCTGTATGTCAGCCTGCCCCGCTGCATCTGACACTGCACTGCAAGAGTCGTTGAGCTTGGAGGCTGTGTCCACAAATGCAAAGTCATACTCATAGAGCCCGTTGAGCGTCTCCTGGCCTACTCTTATCATTGGCGAGATGCCAGAATATCCCTGCTCTGCGTGCTCAACTTCGCCTTCAAGCTGCTGCAACCTTGAAATCAGCGAGGCGATTGGCTCAAGTGAATTGTAGTCTCCCTTGTCTACCAGCGTTCTCCTGGTCTCCCTCAGGCTGCTCAACCCCTTCTGAAGGATCAATGAAACCTGTCTCCTGAGCAGCTCATCGGCCGCACGGAGATCTTCGAGTTCCCTGTATCCTCTGAAACCCGGCACAACCAGCTGAATCTTCTTCAGCAGTCCTCTGCTGTCTTCAACCTGCTTCCTTATATCTGTCTGGTCCGACGTCATGTGGGACACCTCGCTTTGTAAGCGGCAGTAACCTGCTTGCCGTTTCAGTCGATTCGCGAACGAAGTTACTGTCACTAACATTTGAGGCACTGCTATTTAAAAAAGAGGCATTTATTCTAAAGGATTGCACAGGATGGAAGGGTAGCGGGGTGTTCCAGAGAAACACCTGCGTCGCGTGACGTTGACGAAGGAGGGTGCTCAGCCCTCGAACTCCTCCTGGAGGTCTATGATTACCTGCTCCAGCACCTCCTCGAAAGTACCACTTTTGTACTCTCTGAGGCCGCCAAGCTCGCTCTGGACCCTGGCCAGATAACTGGAGTCGGTTTTCAGGAATTCAACGTTGCACAGGGACTCTTCCATATTTTGCATCCTCTGCAAAAAAGGCATAAGGCAATCAATATTTAACTGTTTATTTGGCCGTCGTAGGGCCGAGAATCGAAGTGACTATTGGCGGCCCGGGGTCTTTTCCACCCTTGGATGCACCCCAAACAGCACTCCATGTCTCTTAAGCGCCGGCTGCCTTCTGCTGCGTTGGTTGAAGCACCTTCTCCATGTAGTAGGCATCCCGCCCGTTGCCATAGTAGTCACCGACACGCTCCGAGACGGCATACCCGTGCTTCCTGTACAGCGCAATGGCTGCATTGTTCTCAGTAGCCACATGGAGGGACAGCCTCACTACCCCCTTCCTCCTCGACATCGCCTCTGCCTCGTTCATGAGCAGTGCTGCAAGTCCCTTCCTCCTTTCCTCAGGCAGGACAGCTATAGATGCGATTTCTGCAGTCCTCGTGTGGAAGATCAGGATGGCCGATGCAACTATCCTCTCCCTTTCGACAACAAGTGTAACAGAGAATGGATGTCTCAGGAAACCAAGCAGAATTGAACGGCTGAACCGCCCGTAGGAGAAACACTTTCTTTCAATTTCCTCGAGCTCGTCTATGTCCCAGATGCCTGCCTTCCTCATCCTGAAATCAGTGGACTGTAACAGCGCCACCCCTCGATTGACTTACTCAGCTTCCAGGCTTGTAGTATACCGTATGCGCTGTGGCTTTATGACCTTATTTGGAGACTGCCGAACATCTTGTCTCCCCCG
>JBJKPR010000011.1:0-91634 GCA_046706185.1 Candidatus Sysuiplasmataceae archaeon | reverse complement strand
AGCTCTCTCTCATGAGAGAAGCGCTTTTGTTTATCAGCTCTGTAATCCTCAGGTCCCCCACAGTGCCTATCTTTCCTGCCTCGAGCTTGGTTATTGTGAGCACCTCCTCGAGAAACCTGTGGGCACTCGTTATCCCTGTCCGCAGCGCCTCCATGTTCGCAGTAATGCCTGCCTGCTGCCCCTGAGATTTCGCCAGCTTCATACGAATGAGTTCAACGTGGGTGGACAGTGCCTGAAGTATGTTCCTCAGGTCGTGTGCTATCAGCCCTGTCCTCGCCTCTGCGATCTTCCTGCTTTCGCTTATGTTGCCGTACAGCTTCCTGAGCGTCATTGAAAGGGAAAGGAGCCTTCCGACTGTTGTTATGACCTCCTGGTCAAGAGACTCGAATGCATTTGTCTTTGAAGACTGCACATCGAGGACAGCGAAGCACGCGTCGTCCACAATCACAGGGTATGCAAATTCGCTCCTCGTGTTCTCACCGAAGAGGTTCACGTAGTCGTTTGCAGCCCTCGTGTCTCCGACGTATACGGGCTTCATGCTCTTCGCCGCCCTTCCCATGATGCCTTTGTCCTGGCTGAGCAACCTGCCTGCGTCAAAAGCCGCCCCTGCGACATCCGGAAACCTCCACGCAATCGGCCTGAGCCAGCTGCCCCTCTCTACAAGCCAGAGGCTTGCATTTTCATATCCGAGCATCTCCACCATGGCGCTGACGACCTCGTCATACGTCTTCGTCACATCATCCTCAAGCCTTGTGAGTATGCGTGTGGTCTGTACCATCGCAAGCATCTGCGAGACTGTTTCGGCCCTTCTGTCGAGTATGTGCCGCTCAAGAGCGGAGGTTGCGTACATGCTTGACAGCAGCAAGAGAAACCTTCTTTCTTCCCTGAACCACAGAATTCTCTGCTTTTCCCTGACCCCAAGGAGACGCAGCTGCCCCTTCTGCATCCTCGACACTGCCACAAGAAAATTCGAGGACAGCTGACTTGCAAGCGAACTGGCCCGAATGCCTGGCTCCCCGTCGTCGAATACAGACAGCTGCTCTTCCATCGGCATCCTGCTCAGGTCGATTGTAATGGCTGACGGCAGATGGCCGAGCCCTGTCTCACCAAACGAGCTGCTGTCCTCCAGCCGCCACTCTGTGCCGTTGACAGAAACGTACGAGAAAGCCTCCCCCCTCCTGAAGTTGCGCGAAATCTCTCCGAGTATGCTGTGACCCTCACGGTTGGAAACCATGCTCTTCAGGAGCCAGCTTCCCGCATCTTCAATTGTTGCGCTGAGCATGTTGTTTCTTGTCAGGTACCTTGAATAATCGTTCAGCATGCCCCATATGGGGAAGAGGAAAGACTGGGAGAAGAGTATTATGGAAAGGTACCATCCGAGGGTGTACTCCCCGTTCTGCACGAGTCCCACGGCCATGGAAGATGCCTGGAGCAGGAAGAAGAGCACAAGGCCGGAGAAGCTGTGCCTGAACAGCCTTTCACTGTATTTGAAAAGCACAGCGGCAGCAGCCAGCGAAACCACCAGCCCGACGAATTTGATATCTTCATCCAGAGATGCTGCGGTCACCGCAACTGCAGGCGATTTTCCGGCGGTGACCATTTCGAACCACAATGCGAGAATGCCTGTGACAAGCATGACGATGGCCATCGTCGATGTGATGGCTGTTCCTGTCATGCTCCTCCTTGAGACTTTCAGCACACTGCATGCGATGAGCAACACACCTGCGACGATGGCTGAGGAATGCCACAGCAGGCTTGACAGGTAGTATACACCTGGAGAAACGGCCCCCTTGAGCATCATGTCCGCAACGTACGCCGAGACGATACCGAATAGGAATATCGAGACCATGGCCGCTGCTGCTGCGATGTCGAAGCTGAACCTGGTTACATTGTAACGCACAGAATAGAGGGTGAGCGTAACGAGCACTATTGTTGTTGTGTACAGGGAGGAGGAGAACTGCAGACCGGGGACGACGAGAGAATGAAACAGGTAAAACAGGAGGGCAGCAGCAACCATGGGGGCAACGAGCACAATCCACGGGACGGCCCATCCTGTGAGCGGATGTCTGAAGCCAGTCTTGGCCCTCGTGTATGCTACTGCCAGGCCTCCCGTCTGGCGCCACCTCCTGGTTGGCGCAATCCTACGCCAGCATTTCAGAAAACAAGTACTTAAGCGGTGCACTCTGTTTATCAAATTTACGATTTTCTACGGTGGCACCCGATTGCAGATACTCATGCCTTCTCGGGCCGGGCACTCCTGAAGCTTGAGCCGGGGACGAACATCTCGAACTTCACTCCCTTTCCTTCCTCGCCCGTCTCCCTTATGGCTATCCCGGTTATGCCGAGTATTTCCCTTACGAGCCTGAGCCCGTGGTTCTGGCCACCCCCGACTCCTGAGAAGATGCTTCTCTTCTGCTCGTCATTTATGCCAATACCGTCATCAGTGTAGGTAATCTTGAGGTGTTCCCCCTCCTTTTCTGCCCTGAGCTTCAATCTGCTCACATCCTGCCCGTGCCTCATGGAATTGTCCACGAGGTTGTAGAACACCCTGTCCAGGAGGGGATCGGCCATGATTTCCACATTCTCCCCCTCCGCTTCTATCCTGATTCCCTTCATATCCATGTCCGCAACGCTCTTCAGGAACGTGTCTTGCACATTCATCCACCGCGGACTGCCGGAAGTCTGTATTTCCTTCAGTGCCCCGAGCTGCCTTTTCATCTGCTCAGCTATCTTCTTTATCCTGTCGAGCCTCGCAGCGACCCTGCTGTCCTCCGACCCGCTGAGCACCATGTGAGTGTAGATCTCGATTGCCTGCAGATGGTTGAGCATGTCATGCCTGCTGATAGTCTCCATCAGGTTCAGCTTCTCATTTGCCCTGCGAAGCTCTTCCCTCTGCTCTACAGAGGACGTGACATCCCTCTGCAGCTGGACCCAGTGAGTGACCCTCCCGTTCTCATTCCTCAGTGGAAAGAAATTTGTGTCAACGTACTGCTTTTCTCCATCCCTGCCGAAGTGAATCAGTTCTCCCCTGTATGGGAGGCCGGCCCTGTATGAGTTGTACATCTGGTTGACGGCAGCTGTGTCAATGGACGACTTGTCAAGATCCCACAGCAGCTTCCCCAGCATCTTCTCCATTCCCTGTCCGGAGGCAGCCAGATAAGCAGGGTTCGCATAAACAACCACAGGCTCGCCTTTCGCATCCGGCTCTGTTATGAGCACCATTTCGTTGAGGTTCTCTATGACAGCATTGTTCAGCCTGATGCCCGCAAGCGCCTTCTTCTCCTCTGTGATTTCCCTGCAGACGCTTGTGATCTGCACCACCTTCCCTCCTTCGTCCTTTATCGGTGAAAGCATCACCCGGAGGTCCATCACCCTTCCGTCCTTCGCTGCCCTCTTTGCCTCGTAGCTCAACGGCTCACCCTCTGCGACTGCTTTCAGCTTCGTGTCCAGATCCCTTCTCTCACCGGGCGGTATCAGCACATCTATCGTCCTGCCCACGACCTCCTCCTCCCTCCAGCCGTAGGCCTTCTCGAACGAATCGTTGACAGCGATTATTCTCCCCTGAAGGTCTGTCCTGATTATGATCAGAGGGGAGTGCTTCATGAACGACTGCATGTTCTGGACTAGCACGCGCAACGATCGCTCCGCATCAAGCCTTCCTATGAACAGGCCGACCTGCTTTCCTATGTCCTCCATTGTGTTCATCATGTTCTCATCAGGTGGCATATCTGATGAGCCGAAAAAGAGCATCGATCCTATCGGCTGCCCCCTGTTGCTCAGTGGGACACCGAAGACCGATTTCAAGCCTGCCTTCCTTGCAATCTCATTTCTTCTGAATAACGAATCTGCTCCTATGAATTCCACCCATCTTGGTTTCACCGAACCGAAAACACTCCCGGGGAGCCCTTCTCCCTTCCCGAATGTGAACGCTTCCGACTCCTCTTCGAATTCCTCCAGATGCCTGGATTCCCTGTGCCACCTGCCTTGAAGCTGCAGGCGGCCGCTCTCCTTCTGGGGAAACCAGATCTCTGCTACCTGGAACTTCAGCGACGCTGCAATTGACTCAAGTATCGCGGGCAGGGCACTGTCGAGCCTCTCTGCAGTCGCAAGCAACTCCGATACTCTTCGCCTTGCCTCCCTCCTGCGGAGTGCCAGTTTCTCGACCGTTGCATCTCTGAAAACCATCACGACCCCCTTTATCTCTCCGTCAGGGCCCTTGATGGGCGCAGCAGAATCCTCAATCATCCGCTCAACGCCATTCCTGGAAACGACAACCGTGTGATTTGCCATTCCCACGACGATGCCCTTCTCCATGACAGTTTTGACAGGAATCTCCGCAGGTTCGCGCGTGTCCTCGTTTATTATGTGGAATACCGAATCGACCCTCTTGCCAAGCGCTTCCTCCTGATCGTATCCTGTAAGCATGGACGCCACATGGTTCATGAAGGTGACTTTTCCCTCTCTGTCTGTTGCAATGACCGCGTCGCCGATGCTCCTGAGCAGGACGTTGAATTCCTCCCTCTGCCTCTCTATGGTCTCACGCGCCCTTACCTCGTTCGTGATGTCCCTTGCAAGACCTGCGATTGCGATTGTCCTTCCATCCGCATCTTTGACTGGCGACACAGTCATGCTGCAGTCAAACAGCTCACCGTTCTTCCTCAACCTCTTGCGAATATAGTGGAAGCGTGAGCCCTTGTCTGCCACTTCCCTGAACATTCGGGCAACCTCATCCATCTGCTCCGCTGGAACCATCGGGAGCATCTGTCCAATTGCCTCTCCCCTGCTCCACCCGTACATCTCCTCGAACGCCGAGTTGGCTGAAAGAATCTTGCCCTGGATGTCGAAGATTATCAATGCGTCTGCCGTGTTCTGAACGAACGATTCAAGAGTTTCCTTGGTAGACTGCAGTTCATCCTCCCTTCTCTTCCTGTCGCTGCATATGGTCACGTAGTGTATCAGCTCCCTGAAGAGAGAGTTGGGCTCGCCTCCCTTTTGAATGTAAAAATCTGCCCCGTTGTTGAGTGCCTCTATGGCTATCTCTTCCCTTCCCTTTCCCGTGAAGAGTATGAACGGTGTTGTATTCCCGCTCTCCCTCAGCTCCTTCAGAAACTCTATTCCGTTCTGGCCCGGCATCTGATAGTCGCTGATGATTGCATCGAATGCTTCCTGCTCCATCACTTTCCTTGCTTCAGATGTGGAGGAGGCGGTCTTTACCTGCAAGTCATACATTGTTTCGACATAGTCCTTCAGGACATCGAGCATCATCTGCTCATCATCGACATACAGGATGCTCTGTCTCCTTCCTCCTTCGGTGCTGTTTTGCATGGGCTATCACATACTTAGCAAACTGAAGACGCGGTCTTCCCTTCAGGGCGCCATCAGTATCCGGGTGGCATGTTGATAAAGTTTGAGATATTTTTATCACTTACTGGGAATCCGGAAAAAGCCGCATTCTGCAGAACAGAAAGGTGCAGCACAGCCTGAAGTCCTGTATCCCCTCGACCTTGATGCCAGAACGACATTTCCAGGCATCCAGCCGGTGGCCAAAGCTTGACGTGCTACATGTGGCGGAGGGGCAGGGGGATGATCCGGCGGCAATTGTTTCCCGCAGCACATCTGGACGGGCGCATGCGTGTGGGAGGCATCTCATTCTCCGGTTCTACATACTGTAATATGTTATCCTTTTTAAATGAGCCAGGGACTTTGAATAATCGCTCGATTTGCATCCGGAGGCGCGGTTTATGCAGACAGATTGGTGCGGGGGAGGCTATGCAGAGTCTTGTTGGCGTCCATGCTGACAAATACAATTCAGGCAGGAAGGAGGAATGGAACTCATTCAACAGCAGTGCAAAGAACGGCACCTTCCTGTTCAACAGGGATTTCATGGAGTATCATTCAGACAGGTTCAACGACCATTCGCTCATGTTCATGGATGCCGAAGGGAAGCTTGTGGCCGAAATGCCAGCGCATGTTGTAGGCGCGACCCTCTACAGCCACAACGGGCTGACATTCGGTGGGGTCATCTCCGGTTTTGACATGACAACAGAAGGGATGCTATCTGTATTCTCTTCCATGAGCGACTATCTGCTCGGTCAGGGAATAGACAGGCTGGTTTACAAGGCGCTTCCGCACATCTACCATTCAGCGCCGGCGGAGGAAGACCTCTATGCGCTCTACAGGATGGGGGCCAGGCTCTTCAGAAGGGATGTGAGCGCAGCAATCTACATGCCCAGGGCGGAACGGCTCGGTTACTGGAGAATGCGCTCACGCAAAATAAGAAAGGCGGAAAGTGCAGGTCTGACTGTGCAGCGCTCTTATGACTTTGACACATTCATGGAACTGCAGTCGGAGGTACTTCATGAGAAGTACAATGTAAAGCCTGTCCATACGCCTGACGAAATCAAGCGGCTTGCTCTTCTCTTTCCGGACAATATAAAGCTGTTCACTGCCTCAGACAGTGAGTCAAGACTGGTCGCAGGAGTCATTGTCTTCGAGCACAGGGAGACTGTTCATGCACAGTACAACGCGAACAGCAACCAGGGAAAGGGCATCGGGGCCCTGGACCTTGTTTACGAGCACTTGATCAAGGATGTCTATCAAGACAAGACTTACTTTGACTTCGGCATTTCCACAGAGAACGAGGGCCTGCACCTCAACGAAGGGCTCGCAAAATACAAGGAGAGCTACGGTGCAAGGGCATTTGTTCATGATTTCTACGAGCTGAACCTCAGGGATTCTATGGACAGGGGTGTTGCAGTTTGAAGACAATACGGGCCGGGGGTGAATGAGCATGGTTATCACCCATGCTGTCGGGAAGGAGCGCGGTCTTGGGATTGAGAGGTGCAGGATGATAGAATTCCCGAAGATCGCAGAGAGGAGGGGCAACCTTTCTTTCATTGAATCGGGCGGTCATGTGCCGTTTGCCATACGACGCGTGTTCTATGTCTACGACATACCCACGGGCGAGAAGAGGGGCGCACATGCGCACAGGGAACTGGAGGAGGTTGTCATCTGCCTTTCGGGCGGCCTGGACGTTGTCTTGAGCGACGGCAGGGATACGAAGGTTGTGCATCTGAACAGGCCGAACAGGGGACTGTACATACCAAACCTCATCTGGACCAACATGGAGAACTTCAATCCCAATACAGTCTACGTCGTGCTTGCCTCCACGCATTACAATGAGAGCGACTACATACGCGATTATGATGAATTCATTGCACTGACTGGCGGTGATATTCCTTGAAGGTCCCGTTCGTTGACCTCTCTGCCTTGTATTCAAGCACCAGGGAGGAGATGGATGCAGCCTATTCACGCGTCATGGAGAACGGCAATCTTGTCCTGGGTGAGGAGGTGAAGGCATTTGAATCCGACTTTGCCTCATACTGCAACGCAAGGGAATGCATTGGCGTGGGCAGCGGGCTTGAGGCGCTCCATCTCTCCCTTGTTGCCTCCGGCATAGGGCCAGGGGATGAGGTGATAGTGCCAGCCAACACATTCATCGGAACATGGCTCGCCGTCACGCATTCCGGCGCTACGCCCGTCCCGGTTGACGCAGACCCGGTAACTTACAACATCGATGCACGGTCAATTGAGAAAGCAGTCACGCGCCGGACGAAGGCAATAATGCCAGTAGACCTGTACGGACAGCCGGCCGATGCGGATGAAATTGCATCTCTGGCGGAGAGGCGTTCCCTAGTCATAATACAGGATGCAGCCCAGTCCCATGGTGCTTCGTACAAGGGGAGGAGAACCGGCTCCTATGCGGACATCACCTGCTTCAGTTTCTATCCGGTCAAGAACCTTGGCGGGGCTGGCGACGGGGGAGCAGTCGTCACATCAGACAGTGAACTTGCCGAGAGGATAAGGGTCCTCAGGAACTACGGTTCAGGTGTGAAGTATCTGCACACGACCATCGGCTACAATTCCAGGCTCGATGAACTGCAGGCCGCTTTTCTGAGGGTCAGGCTGGGCCACCTCGACCGCTGGAACGGAAGGCGCAACATGATTGCCCTGCGGTATGCGCATGCGCTTGGTTCCGGGAAAATGGACGGGGAGACGCTCACGCTCCCGGCAGTTATGGAGGGTGTAAGGCCCTCGTGGCACCTGTACGTGGTGCAGGTGGCTGAAAGGGAAAGGGTCAGGGCCGCTCTTTCATCGATGGGCGTGGATACGATGGTACACTACCCTGTTCCTCCCCACCTGCAGAAGGCATACGCGGACCTCGGGTACAGCCCTGGGTCGTTCCCTGTTACCGAAAGGCTGTCCGGAAGAGTCCTCAGCCTTCCGATCTACCCACATATGACCGACAGCATGGTCGACCATGTCGTCGACTCGCTTGCCAGAGCGCTTGAGAGCAAAGCCGCCGCAGTGTGACATCAGGCGACCACCTGGTCAGTTGCCCTTCTCCCTTGTCTCCTCTCCCCTGTACCTCTTCCTTATCCTGTGCATTGAAATGTTGCTGTCGTGTGAAAACCTCAGCGCACCGTACGCGCCGAGCAGGCTGCTGCCCAAATTACCCAGGAAGCTTGAGATCAGAGCAACCGCAGTCTTTGCCCCCTGGTTAGAAAAGGGGCTGCAGCTCAGGGAGCTCAGGAGAGCCCTCCTGCCCTCGAACACTCTTCCTATCTTGACGAAGGAAAGCCCTTCCATGTAGCGGATATAGGCAACTTCCGCCTTGCTGAGCCTTGCACTGTGCTTCTCCTCTATCATGGAGTATGCTCTGGCGCTGTCACTGATCCATCCGTCCATGAACGAAGCGTTCTTCCCGTGTATCCTGTAGATATAAAGGGGGTCTGGAAGATACCTGAAGGTAGACTCGGCAGCAACATCTATCCAGTAGATCCAGTCGCTTAGGAATCGGAGCTGCTCATTCAGGCGGATACCGCGCTCCCAGACAGAGCTTGCCCTTGTTGCACCCGCCATTATGAAATTGCCCTTCAGCAGGTGACTGAAGACGTTGGCCATGTCTGATGGCGGCTTCAGGTGTATCTCAGAGTAGTTGTATCCAAGCGGGTTTCCATTCCTGTCCACGCATTTGCCCTCGAAGATCACAACATCGACAGGTGAAGGGGCCTGGAACGCCTCGAGCATCTTCGCAAGGGCACCCGGCACGAGCTTGTCATCGGAAGCCAACGTAAGCATGTATTCACCGGTTGAAAGGCCCTTTGCCTCGTTGACTGTCCTGGAGATGCCCATGTTGGCGTCATGCAGAACGACTTTGATCCTGCTGTCCCTGGCGGCCTCCTCCCTGATTATGTCCCTGCTCCCGTCCGTTGAAAAATCGTCAACTATGATCAGCTCAAGCTCACCGCAGTTCTCCTGCTCAAGCACGGAGCTTATTGCTTCCCTGATGTACCGTGCGTGGTTGTAGCTCGGCATCGATATGCTGAAGGTCGGTTTCCGGGAAGTCAGATCCCCCACCGGGTATTACCACCCCGGCAAGTCTATTTAAATATCTCGTAGCGACAGTCTTTATTGTGCAATCCAGGCAATCTATGTCAGATGCTCACCCGGTATGCTGTGCATCATCGAGCCCAGCCTCGGAGATATGAAGTAGAGTAAGCCGAAGAGGAGAAGGAGAACGTCGTACTGAAAATCATACAGCGAGAAGTACCTCAGGTGCTCCACTATCGCGGACAGCATCATACCCCTGTTTTTCAGGCCCTCCCTGGAATAAATTTCAAACCTGAGGTCAGAAATCATACTTTCCACGCTCTTCCTTATCTGCCCGTCCCCCTTGCCTGCTCCGACCATCCTGAGAAGCACCCCGTAACCGAGTGCTTCAGGTGTTATTCCAACTGAAAGGAACTTCTTGGATGAATTTTCCGGATGCACCCTGTACCTCGTGAGCCTCCGGCTGTCACCGTAGAGCTGCTTGCCTGAGAGGAGCGCTGCAAAGAAGAGAAAGTTGTCGACGTTTGAGCTCTTCGCATTGAGCGTCACCAGGTAATCTGTCCTGTCCTGCAGTATTCCTTTCCTGATCGACATGCAGCTTGTGTTGAAGCTCATCCCCACCTTGATCATCTTTCTTATGACCCCGAACCTGGCTGCCTTCCCGCAAACGGAGAGGGCACCCACTCTGTCCATGCGCTTCTCCATCAGCCTGAACATGGGGTGCACCATCGGCTGACCGTCCTCCCCTATGAGTGAATAAGAATTGTGGTAGTATCCGACATCCTCCCTTTCAGTGAAAAGGTCGTAGACTGCCTGAAGCTTACCGTCTTCCCAGACATCGTCATCCTCGAGAAGGGATATCACCTCCCCGCTGCAGTAATCGAGACCGATCGCGATCTTCACCTCAAGCTCGTTCCTGTCAGTTCGTATCAGCCTTGCCCCGGACCTCCTCAGCACCTCGTTATCGATGTCTATGTTGCTCACAAGAATGATCTCAAACAGTCGCCTGTCAAGCGTCTGGGTGCAAAGCGACTCAAGCGCATGGTTGATGTACTGTGTTCTCCTGTGCGCTATGACAAGCACCGAGATGTAAGGCGACATCACAGGAACTGTTTCCCCCGTTGGCCCCTCATACGGTTACTAATAGAGCCTGCCGCGCATATTTGATTATTTTCTCTTGAAAGGGGTGAGGAGCAGCCTTTCTTCCCCGGGCAGGCCAATGATGGGGGCGGCGAAATGAAGGCTCGTAACACAAAGCTGATGGGCAAGTTCATGCCTCTGTCTCATGTCTTGACCTGCAGCGCTGCGGGAATGAGATTGTGTGAGGGAAATGCCCAGTATCCTTTTTGTCACGAAGTCACAGCTCAACAGGGGAAGCTACTGGCGAGGTTGGTATCTCGGCATGCAGCTCTCACGCATGGGCTTCGACTTCACAATGGTCTGTCCGGAAGAGTTCAGGCATCTGGGTATTACAAGGGTGGAGCACACCCCCTCCTTCCGGGTCATCACTCTGCCGAGGCTGTTCGAGAGGACGGTCCTGCCGGGCATAATGCTCAGGTCGGCACTTGGCCCGCTTGTCTACGGGATCGGGAAGATGGACCTCGTCCATGTGTGCGCCCCCGCTTTTCCGGAGACCTGGATTGCAGCTTCGATAGCAAGACGTGCGGGGAAGCCGCTTGTGGTGGATATAGACGACTGGTGGGGCATCGACCCTGACGGCATAAGGGCAAGGATGGAGTCAAGGATGGAGGAAGCGTTTGAAAGGAATGCAGTCGGCGGTGCTGACAGGTTGGTTGTTGCAAGCGGCCTCCTCATGGATAAGGTGAATGGCTACTCAGGCAGGGAGGCTGCCGTAATTCCGAACGGGATCGACACCGGCGACTTCGCATCGATTTCCAGGCAGACCGCCAGGGCAGGGCTTCTGAAGCGGATAGCTCTTCCTGAAAGCTCCCTGATCGTTGTAACGCTCGCAGACTCCAGCCACAGCAGGCTGTTCAGTGAGCTGGGTCGGAGGCTGCACGAAGACGGCAGGAACGTGTACCTGCTGGTGGTGGGCGCGGGGGGCAGGGAGGAAGAGGTCTCAAACATCGTGCACCTGCCCAAGATGGAAAGGGGCGAATGGCTTTCAACACTTGTCGGGAGCGATGCATCACTTCTGCTGATGCGCAGCACAATTTGGGAGAGAGCTCGTTTTCCCATAAAACTCGCAGAGTACATGGCTACAGGAAATCCTGTCATCTCATCCTCTGTCGGGGAGAGCAGGAGGATACTCGATGAGGCAGGCTATTCCTCCCTCAACGGCGCTCTGTACACAGACAACAGCGTCGGTGGCATAGTCGGGGCCGTGACCTACATCCTCGACAACCCTGATGAGGTCAGAAAGGTGTCTTTGAATGCAATGCGTTATGCAAAGAACAGGCTGTCATGGGAGAACATAGCCAGCGAGTACATCCAGACGGTAGGGCCGCTCATGGACGCATCCGGCAGCCAGTGACACGCCATGCAGTCCCTTCCGACCATTGCATAATTAGAAAAAGTCTATTTCCCCTCTGCGCTCTCTTTTTACAAGCGATCGTATGAAACTGCTGATATGTCCGCCTCTTATTCTCTCGAAGCCAAGTGCAGGTGCAAGAAGGGTGCTTGAAGTGTACTCCAGGTTCAGGAGGCATGAGGTCACAGTCTGCGTGGACACGCAGTCCCTCCAGGAGGCTGACAGCTCCATAGCAGGAAAACTGCCATCCTTCAGGTCAGTGGTGGGTGCCCACTACAAGCCCGGTCCGTTCCTGCCGGGCAGCATTGCAAAGCTCGCATCCATGGCAAGAAAGATGGATGCGGTTGTGTGTTACGACGAGTTTCCTCAGAGTGTTGTCTATGCCTACCTCGTTGCAAGGCTGAGCCGGAAACCGCTCATCATTTTCTACCACATCATAATACCAGCCACGGCCAGAAGGTTCAGCTCAAGCGCAGTCTCGCCGCTTTCTGTTCTTTACAAGAGGGCAATACGTTATTCTTCTGCTGCAATCTGCCTCGACAACGGGAAGGAGGACAGGATTCTCAGGTCATTTTTCCCGGACAAACCGCTCTACCTTGCGTTCAACGGTGCTGAAAAGACCGTCGAGTGGAGGGGAGAGGCGGACGGGAACGCTTCCGACGGGCTGTACCTCGGCGTCCTTCAGCCGAGGAAGGGAATAATGTATTTCCCTGAAATTTGGAAGCATGTGTCCGCCGAGATCCCGGATGCAAGGCTGAAGCTCATAGGAAAGTCGGTGGACAACAATGCAAACATGCTTCGCTCCAGGTTCGAAGCCTCCGGAATCGGCCGCAACCTTGATGTGGCAGGCTTCGTGAGCGAGGAGAAGAAGAGAGCCGCCCTCGGCAATTCGAAGGTCTTCCTCTTCCCCTCCTCCGATGAAGGTATATCGCTCGCTCTTCTCGAGGCGCTTTCAAACGGCATACCCGCTGTCCTCTGGGAGCTGCCTGTCTTCGATCAATTCAGCGAAGGGGTAATCAAGGCACGTTTTGCCGACACGGCAGACTATGCAGAAAAAGTGGTGCGCCTGCTGAGGGACGAGACGCTAAGGAAGGAGCTGGGGAGGAAGGGGAAGGAGTGGGTCGAGGGGCGGATGTCCTGGGAAAGAGCGGCCGAGAGGGAGGAGGAGATATTCGACGGGATCGCCTCCGACCTGAACATAGCTCAGGCGGGGGCGAATGCCGAACGTCGGTCTTTCAGGAGGGTGAAGTGCTGACTCCCTTTTGCTCTCCTGCTCACTGGAAAAGGTGAGGCCTGAAACATGGGAGGGAAGGGCGTTCTCATCCTTTCATTTTTCTTCAGCCCCGGCATCGGCGGGGTCGAGACCCATCTCAACGACCTGTGCAGCTACCTCTCGTCAGCCGGGAGAAGAACCCGCGTTGTCACCTTCCAGCCGCTTACAAGCAGCAGGACAGGCAGCTACATCGAGAGATCCGGCGCCCTCACGGTATACAGGCTGCCTTCCCCGGTGCACAACATGTTCTATCGTTTTCAGTCCGCCACTTGGCTAAGGTTCATCCTGCTCACACCAATGCTCCTGGCAGCATCAGCGGTCGTAATGGCCTTTCACAGGAAAGAGATCGGTATAGTTCACGCCCATGACCTCAATTCGGCGCTGGCCGCGGCGCTCCTTTCATGGCTCTTCGGCACAAGGTCAGTCATCACAGTCCACTACGTCCAGGACTTCCTCAGCGCATCTTCCGCCACACTGTTCAACAGGCTTGGCAGGAGGGTGCTGTCTCACTTTGACGCAGTGATCGCTGTTTCCAACAGGGTGGGAGCTGAACTGGATGGACTGCTGGACAGGCCCGAAAGGCTGCACAGGATGACATACTGGATAGACCTCTCCCTTTTCTCTCCTGTGGCAAGGGATGCGGCAAGGGAGAGGACAGGGCTCGGGGAAGGCTTTACTGCAGTTTTTGTCGGAAGGTTCACACAGGTGAAGGGCGTCCCGCTCCTGCTGGATGCATGCAGGCTCCTTGCAGCCGATTGCCCGAGGGTCGTCTTTGTCGGGGAGGGGCCATTGCTGAACGATATACTCAGCGCACAGAACCAGGGGCTCAACGTTCTGTGCGCGGGCCCGGTCAGGCAGGAGCAGCTGAGGGACTACTACAGTGCCGCGGATATCGTTGTCGTCCCCTCTGTCTATGAGGAGGGGTATGGCAGGGTGGCGATGGAGGCGCTGGCGTGCGGTACGCCGGTGATTGGCAGCGCCAGGGGCGCAATTCCAGAACTTCTGAGCAGTGCGGTCGGCAGGGTAGTTGAACCCGATGCCCGCGAACTGTCGGCATCCATGCTCAAACTCATGAACGACCCTGGCGAAATGGCAAGGATGAAGTCCAATTGCAGGCGCTATGCAGAGGAGCGTTTCGGCATTGCCAACGCCGCCGCTGTAACGGATGCCTACGGCGCCTGAGCCCCGCGGCGGTACATGCCATGCGCGCATATTTGCCGGACTTTTCGCGCTACGGATCATTTTTCCGAATCCCTCCCGCCTCTGCTGCGATCGTGAGTACATATAGTTCTTACTGCCAGTAGGGAACCACAAAATAAAGCGGCAAGCCTCGAGAACACCTGAAGAGGGCTGGGAAACCGAAGCGTTGCTGTGATCGGGGGAGGCGGCCCTCTGACCCGTGAGCCATGTCTCAGGCGTCATTCCGCCTCTCCCGTCAGAACGCAGGTATGACCTGCCCGCAAAGGGAAGTGCGAGATGCCGGGGGACGCGGAAAAGCCAGCCGTATCTGTGATTGTGCCAGCGTGGAACAGTGCTGTCAGCCTTGACAGGCTGCTTTCGTCGCTTGCCACACAGACATGTGACTGCTTCGAAGTGCTTGTCGTGGACAGGCACAGCAATGACGGCACGCGTGAAGTGTGCAGGAGGTGGAATGCATCCTTCATCGACCATGATTCAGGAAGGTCTGAGGCCAGGAACTACGGGGCATCTGTCTCTCGTGGGGAGTTCCTTCTCTTCCTGGATTCAGACATGCGGCTCTCTCCTGACACCATAGAGCAGTGCATGGGTGGTGTGGGCAAGCTGGATGCAGTGTGCCTCAGGGAGAAGGTGGTTACAGGCCGCAACTACTGGGCAAGGGCGAGGGCGCTGGAGAAAGACTGCATGTTCGGAACTCTCTTCAGCGAAAGCCCGCGGTTCATACGGAGGTCTGTCTTCGAACACGTGGGCGGCTATGACAGGGAGATGGTCGGTTATGAGGACCTTGACCTGCAGGCAAGGCTGCTTGAAAGTGGTTACGCTGTGGGCTGGGTCAACACAACGGTGTACCACCACGAAGAGGATGTCGGCCTCCTGAAGTACCTGGAGAAAAGGCGCCTGTATGCCACAACGTCCGGCATGTATGCAAGCAGACACGTGGCGTTCTGGCGAACGCTCAGGTCCCCGGTGAGAAGGGGAAGGGCCGTCGTCAGTGCCGTCATCTCGTCGGGAGACGTGCGTTCAATAACGCTCGTTCCCGGGCTTTTCCTTATGCGCGGCATCGAATACCTGTCTTCCCTGGGCAGCTAGCGGTTTCCAGCCCTCTCAGGATGTGGTTAAGTGACTGTGGAAGAGGGGGAGGGCAAGTGGAGAGTCTGAGTTTTGGTTTCATAACCGACAAGAGCGCGCCATTTTACTTCGGCGGCTATGAAATCAGGGTCTTTGAGCTTGCCAACAGGCTGGCGCATCTTGGTCACGATGTCCGTGTTTTCACCAGTGCAAACCATGCTCTCATAACTCCTGACGGGGCGCAGTTCATACCTTCCTTCTCAAACCGTTTCCAGAATGACCATTCAGGCAAGCGGAGCATTCTGCACAGCACCAATTTCTCGCTTGCGCTCTCGCACAACCCGATGGGTGAATGGACGCCCGACTACCTTATCGTGGAGGCAATACCGTATCTTCACCTGCATTTCATGAGGAAGTGGGTGTCCTCCCTGGGCTCGACGTGCGTTCTCGACGTTTCTGAAGCATGGCACAAATACAGCTACTTCGGCAGGCACATGGGGTGGCTGACGGATATTACAGTTTCAAGGCTGCTGAGGGAGGGCATCTCCTTCTCCGACGTGGTTGCTGCCGTTTCGCTGACCACCGCTAGGAGCCTGACGGACAACTACGGTGTGCCGGACAACCGGCTGCTGATAGTCCCCAACGCAGTGGACAACGAGAAGCTTGGCATTTTCCACGCGAAACGCAACAATGGCTTTTCGAACTTCGCCTACGACTTTGTCAACATGGGCAGGCTGGTCAATATCAAGAGGCAGTCAGATTTCATCGACGCGCTCTCCATGCTCAGGTACGGCTACGGATGGGAAGGCAGGGCGGCAATAATAGGCAGCGGGCCCCTCAGGGAGGAACTGATGAGCAGGGCGAACAGGAAGGGTGTCGCGGACCGCATAGATTTTCTCGGCTTCCTTTCAGACGAGGAGAAGAGCGAGGTACTCTCTTCCTGCAGGGTCTTCGTCCTGGCCTCCGAGAGGGAGGGGTTCTCAATATCAACTCTTGAAGCAATGGCTCTCGGTCTCCCGGTGATCGTTGCCCGGCCAGAGCAGTCTGAGGTGTTTGGCACTTCTGACTTTGTGAGAGAGGGGAGGAACGGCCTCTTCTACCCCGTGGGGGACGTCTACAGGCTCACTGAATGCATGGAATCACTCCTCGGGTCGAGCGACAGGCAGAAGGAGTTTGGCGCAAACGGCGAGGCAACGGCATCCGACTATGACTGGAGGAAGGTCGCAAGCAGTTTTGCCAGCAACCTCAGGAGGGCCCATATCTGAATCCTCCGTTGAACCACTGCATTCAAACTATGCACCCGGATGGTGCAGGAGGCAGCAGGAAAACCATTGACTATTAAGTGAATCTCTTTAAACGGCCACATGGATCATTTTCGGTGCAATGGCCCTCAGGGTCTTCATAATAAAGGAAACCCTCTCTGCAAGGACGGGGGCGACAAAGCTTACGCTGGAGATAGCAAAGGCGTTTGCAGAGGAGGGGGACGATGTGCATCTTGTCTTCTTTCACGATGACGGCAGCAGCGAGCTGATAAGGGATAGCATCGCAGGGCTCAAGTTTGACCTCGTTGAACGCAGCCTGCCTTCGAGGATTTCGAAGCTCATCCAGAGCCCTGTGATGAAGCTTTTCATGCGGGATGCATTCTCGCTGGATGATGCAGTGAATCTGCTTGGAGAGCTTTTTTTCACAAGAAAGCTCAACTCCCTCGGTGACGGGATTGACCTGATCATATTCATGAACATGTGGTCTGGCATACCTGCTGTTTTCATGTCCAGCAGGTACAGGTCGAGGAGCGTACTGTATTTCCATGAGTCACCCTCATTTTCGGGTCTGCCGCTCCCTGTCAGGCTGCTGCTCCGCCTGTACCTCAGGCTCCTGCTGAGCAGGGTCTGTGCCAACGTCTCAATAACCGAGGCAACAAGGAGGACAATGGAGGCTGAAACGGGCATAAGGAGCAGTGTCGTTCCGGATGCGTTCAGGCCTCTGCCATACAGCAGCTCGAAGGGGGACTATGTGCTTGTGGATACAAGGTGGACATTCGTGCGGAACCCGTTCTTCCTGATCGATATTGCGCTCCAGTCGGAGGGTATCAGGTTCATGATGTGCGGCAGCTTCGGGTCTCGGGAGCTCAGGGAAAGGTTCATTGCCGAGCTGGGCCGCAGAGGTCTTTCCGACAGGGTGGAGTTGCACTTCAACAGCTCCGAGGAGGAGCTGCAGAGATACTACTCCGACGCAAGGTGCTACCTGCGCTGGTCCAACAGCACAATAAGCGAAACTGGCCCGAGCTTCGGCGTTATCCAGGCTGTTTCGAACGGCTGCATCCCCGTCGTGAGCAGCAACCTTGGTGCCTCGGAGTACGTGGCTGAGCATCTTGGTTCGGAGTTTGTCGTGGAAAACGACCCGCGCCTCTTCTCCGTAATAGTGAAAAAACTGTTCACCGACGATGAGTTCTACTCCCGGACACTTGAGAGGCTTGTTTCATGGCGGGACAGCTACGGGTGGAAGGACTACAGAAGGGAGCTGCTCCGTGTTGCGGAAGAGGCAAGAATGGTGAAGGGCAGGGACTGAGGCGTATGCGGCCCTGAAAAGGCCGATCTGAGGCACTATCCACAAACAAATGGCCGCCTGCTCTGAGATTCGTATCAAACCATTGAACGAAGTAGGAATTACTTTTTTGAAATCGGAAATTCCGGAGGTTTTCGAAGAGCTGTTCGGGCAAGCCTTAAGTAGCGCAACAAAGTCAATCGCCAAAAGCAGGCCATAGAGCAGAAGGCACAGGACATGACCTGCCAATACAAACCAGACACACACCGCAAAGCCAGAACATGCAACACATCGTAAGACAAAGGACGGTCGGAATTGACAGCACCTGAAAACTCAAACTTGATTGCAGTGAAGATACAGATAAACGGGCGCCCGGGCTATCAGCCCTACCTGTGAGGCGTGATGGAACAATGCTGAAAAAGCTGATAGGCCTCGGGTTAGTTTCCGCGCTCCTGGCGCTCGTTTTTTTTGCTGCGCCGTCACACGCGGGTATCCAGCAGGCTACGGCAGCCGCACCGGCTCCACCGCAGGTGCCTCCCTTCGGCTCATACACATTCAACTACAGCTACGCTCAGCCCATGGTACCGCCTGGCATAGGCGCCCAGGGCATACAGGGGCCAACAGTCCCGATTAGCCAGTTGGGTGTCAGGACAAACAATGCAAACGCAGGGGCAAACAGCAACCTCGGACCCTCGGGTTCAGGCTCATGGTCATTCCAGCAGAGTGCCGCTGCGCTCAGTGTGAAGGTTTACGCTGGCCAGACTGGTTCGAGCACGCCCGCAACAGGTGTGCCCGTGTCAATACAGAACATAACAACAGGCGCGTGGCAGTCGGCAACCACAACACAGTACGGCTGGGCCAACTTCAGCACGACAGCGGGATGGTACGTGCTGCATGCGAATGACACTACAGGAAACACAATCGGCTTTTCGAACGAAATGTTCGTTCAAGGCGCAGAGTCTGTGACCGTGTATATGCTTCCGTCCGGCCTGCAGACGGCAAGCGTCAACAACGGCCCGTCCGGGCAGAACACAGGAACGCTGACAGTGAGCGTCCCGGTGGCATGGCAGTCTTCGCCCGCCTCCCAGTTCCTTGTCCAGCTTCTCAACGCAAGTGCCTCGGGCACTCCTGTGATTGCAACGGCTGTCACGGGGAACAACGGCAATGCGGTATTCGCAAATCTGAATTCGCAATTCAGCTACATTGCGGTCGCCGACGGATACAGCAATCCATACACAGGCTACAGATGGTTCGCCACGAATTCGAGCACCGGTCAGCACAGCGCGTCAGGGAGTGTTTCCACCGCGCTCGTTGTTGGAATGAACAGCTACACCGGCACCCTTCAGGGCCAGCAGCTTCCCGCGTTCATAAACCCGAACGGGGGGAGCGCGACTTGGTCAGTGACGCAGAACACTGTGTTTTCAGGCGGCCATGTCTACCTTTCCGCACTCCCGTCGGTTGCCCAGGGTGTGTCGCTCACATTCAGCAACGAGTGGGTATTCCTCAACGGAACTTCTCAGGGAGTGAACGGCCAGGGCAGCTTGTTCTTCCAGAACTCAGTAGTGGTGATGATGAACGAGATGGGTCTGCAGAACAGCAACCCCTCATACACGTACAGGCAGTACTTCGTCAACAGCAGTGTCGTCCTCGGCTCGGCAATTCCGGCTTACGGCTATTCTGCCTTCGGCACACCATCCAACGCCGTATTCAGCAACTCCGTTGTGGAGTATGCAAGGACGACAATGTCGAACTTCAACCCGGGCACCCCCTTCACGGGCAACCTGAACAACGTGCTTATGAGCAACATGGAGTCCTCAACCTCCGGAACAACCGCCCCAGCCTTCTCCTCCGGCACGATGTCCCATGTTTCAATGATTGACAGCACATGGTACGCGATGGGAAACACAGTCAACACATACACACTGAACATAACCGACTCATACTTCAGGCTCACAGTGCTCGGTTTTTCGGGCGCCTACAGGGAGCTCAACATACAGCGGAGCGTAATGCAGGAGGTTGAGCCGAACTTCGGTGTGATATCGGGCACAATATCAAACACGACGCTCAATATGACCGAAATCATACCAAGCTCCGATTCGAACGTTGTTTTCACAAACAGCCCGCAGGGGTACTCGCCGGACCTTGTCCGCTACATATATGACAATTTCACAGCCGCGCCACCGAGCAATGTGAACTACACTTCCTGGAGCCACTCAATTGGCGGCATATTCATCGCCATAGGACAGAACACGAACATATCATACTCATACATGGACTATTCCAACACACCGGCGAACGTCACATTCAACGGCGTGATGCGCAACATGTTCATGTTCAACGACTTCATTGCAGACAACCACTCAAACGCACAGCTGAAGTGGCAGAATGACCACATAAGCGACTGGCAGGTCGGCGGCCTCAACTTCTGGGGGTTCAACAACCTCGCGATCAACTACTCCTATCTTGAGTGGGGAACGATGGTGCAGGAATGGATATGGCACAACTCCACTCTCAGCCACGATGTCCTGCCCTATCTAAATGCAATTGTGCCGGGCATAGTGCAGTTTTTCAAGGGAGGCCAGACGAGCTACATCGACACGATAAGCGGCAACTACTCCTTCACTAACAACACATTCGGTTACCTGTACTACAACGCCTCGCTGACCAACCTGTACAGCGCTGTGTCCTTCGGTTATCCGGGCCCCGCGCAGTACTTCGAGACGAACCAGTTCTCCGGCTTCAGCCCCAACTCCACCATAAACTGGAGCTACAACACCTTCCACGCCAAACTGCTCGGCTCATGGGCGCTTGAGGGCTTCCCTGCGTTCCTGCAGCAGGACCAGTGGGGCGTTGTGTACAATGTCAAGAACAACATATTCTGGAATGACCCGAAATACACGCTTGGGGAAACAGCGCTTGTCAGGCCCTATGCCGCTGATATAGAGGTCTACTCCATCAACCACATAGAGAACAACTGGTTCCTCAACCTGAACAACGAAACAGTTCCCATGGTTATGTTCGGGACATGGCCTGGCAGCCCTGTCGGAGTGACCAATTTCACGCTCGTAAACAACCACTTCTTCTACACGCCGCTGAAGGGGCAGACCCATGTCGACATCAACGGCCCGTTCTATCACGCCCAGAATGTCACCGGTGCACCCATCATCAACGGCACCCCGACTGAGTCTACTGTAACATATGAGATACCCGGCGGAGCGAATATACTCAACCAGATGATAGACACAAACAACAACGGTGTCTACATTTACAACACATCCATCATGCAGCCGTTCCCGTCTCTTCCTGACGGCATCGGCCCCAACATAACCGCTCTGAGGGACTACTGGTCGTGGGAAATTGTCCCGTCGCTTTCAATCATCAACGGTTCCCCGCTTCTCTCATACCAGGGAATGGCCGGCCCTCAGCCCAACTTCACATACAGGGGCCACAACTACACGGAGAGTATCGCGCCCAACTACTTCAAAGTCGGAGCGGACTCTGGTTCAGCGCCGCCAATAAACCTCCACTTCGGCCCCACCGTGTCCTTCCCGCACAACAGCATAGACCCCAATGGCAGCACAGGGAGCGTCTATGTTAATTTCATCGCCTCCAACGGCACTGTGATGCGCTCGACGCCATTCGCCCTGAACGGTGCAGGCACACAGCTCAATGTCACATACAGCCCCGCCACGGATGGTTTGCTCGCAGTTGTCGCGCTGACATACAATTACTCATGGACGCCTCCACCGCCAGTTGTTGTGACACCCACCCCGTTCATGCCGATATTAATGCCACCTCCAAACTGGTGGCTGCGGCTCCTGCCCTATCTTCCCAGCGGGTCTGACACCAGCAGCTACCCTGTGCTGTCCCCAGTAGGTGGGCAGTCAACTGGCGTGGTTACTTCGCCGGTTACCACATATGCCGGCCAGGTCGGCATAGCATACGCACTGATACAGTTCGCTGTATTCGCGGTCCTGATTGCTTCGGCCGCAGCAACTATCTCATACGAACTCCAGGCAAGAAGAAAGAGAAATGACGAAAGAAACACCAAGGACGAGTAACAGGCTCCACAGGAGTTTTCTGGCCCGTTTCATAGCACTGCTCGCAGTGCTAACTCTGCTCTCCACAGCAGTTGTCATAACCTCCAGCCAGGCGAACAGCGCTGCTGCTGCCGCACAAGTAAACGGTTTCTCATTCCCCTACAGGTACGGCCAGCCGTCTGTGCCTTCGAATATAGGCGCCCAGGGAATACAGGGACCGGATGTCCCCTATTCTGCTCTGGGCCCTCAGGGAACCATAGGCACATCGGGTCACATCGGCCCGGTCAACTACTCTGGCCCAGTGCCATGGAACCCTGTCTCGGCAACTGTAACCATCACGGCATACTACGGCACTATGTCGTCCCACTCTCCTGCAACAGGGGTGGCTGTGACGCTCCTCAATGTTACAAACGGCAACAGCTCATCCTCCGTCACAGACTCATCAGGTGTTTCATCACTCACAGTGCCTGCGGGCTGGTACCTCCTCCGCATCACTGCAGGTGCGGGATACACTGACTTCATTCAGATGGTTGACATTGTTTCATCAGGCTCATTCACACGGTATCTAATTCCATCATCATACGGTACGGCCAGCGTGTCTAACGGGCCCTCATCCACCCAGTGGTCCACGGTATACATGGAGCAGCCTACAGCTCCCTTCGGGACAGGCACATACTCGCATCTTCCACAGATGGAAGTGCGGCTGCTCAACGCCAGCAGCGGAAATTCGGTGCTTGCGACAGCTTATGCGCTTTCGAACGGCACTGCGATTTTCACAAATGTCAATCCTGCATACTCTTACTCGTTCGGCTTCGTCGGTTTCAGCAATGAACTTACAGGTGTCGTTTACAACATTGCCAACTACACCGAACCGTTTACGCTCAACGGAAGGAACTTCGTGGACAGCTCGCCGCTGAACCTCGGCGGAAAGACATCCACCACAGGCTCAGTTTCGGGGACATCACCTACCCAGTATTCTCCCAACGGCTTTTCATGGTCGCTTGCTGGCAACACAGTGGTTACGGGCGGCGTGACATACATATCCCAGAAGCTGAACCTCAACTCCTACTCGCTGAAATTCGTGAACGCCAGGGTCTACTTCAACGAAAGCCAGTCAGGAACAGGCGGCAGCAGCGGCCTGAACATCTACTTCGTCAATTCCACGGTCATAATTCTGACAAACCTGGACAGCCTCTTCGGCGACCCTGCATCAATGCACGCCGTCGAGCCTTACATGGACCACTCAATAATATACGCGGCCTCCAGCTCTGTCCCGCTCTCAGGGCAGGCTGTAAGCATAATAAGCAACAGCGTCAGAAACTCGTACCTGCTTGGCAACCTTGCCCTTGCGGGCACCTTCCAGAACGACCAGTTCATTCAGGTGCAGAGCGGCAGACAGCTTTCCGTGGCGAACGGGATTGTTGAGAATTCGGTCATATCCCAGTCACCTCTCTTCGGTCCAGCTGTCACCACAATGACTGTCTTCTCCAACGACATAGTCAGGAACAATGCGAGCACCCAGATGTACAGCAATGTGGTTGGTTACTACAACAATACGAATGTCACCTACACCATCCCTCCGTCAACGCCCGGGTATGTCAACTTCGGCTCCGGGAATGTGTTCATAACAAACATCTATCTGACCTTCGTGCCCCCGCCAGCCATGGACATCAACTCATACATGGCGTCCGTTGGGAATACAAATTTCAATACAGGGACTGTCAACATAACAAGAAGCCTGATGTTCTTCAACCAGGCGACCAGGCTTCCATGGATCAATGTTTTCACCGGCGGCTCAAGGATAAACCTTTATGACGATTACATCAATGAAAACTACACTGTTCAGCAGATCGTCAACGGCTGGGACTACCATGTTATCGGCTCCGGCACAGGTGATAATCCTCTCTACGTAAACTACACGACCGAAGTGACAGGGGGGTTGTTCAACTTCCAGGGAAACAACATGACCTTTTCACACGATTACTTCACCGGCCTCAATGAGATCAATGCAGACACGATGCAGAACCAGCTGTTCGGGAGCCTGAAGCACAAGGGGCCGTTCAGCGTGACCTACTCCAACGATACATGGGGATACGTCTACGTGAACTACTCACTCACAAATCTCATAACAGGCCACACATACAACGGCCAGGGGCAGCTGATTGAGGACATGAACGTCGAATATCCGCCTGCAGGAGGAGGACCTGCATATCTCAATGTCACCCATGTAACGTTCAAGCCGTTCTTTGCAGGCAATACAAGCGCCGATACGAACACGGCCCCAGTCGATGTTCTTCTGGGTGAGGGCAGGCCCGGCCAGGTGATCGCGAACGTGTCATACAGTCTCTTTGAGAACAACTACTCCTACACAATCGGTCCGGACAGGTTCCATTCAAATCCATACTACTGGGATATAGTGATCTGGGCAGGAACGGGAACAATTTACAACAACTATTTCCTGAACCTCAACGAGCAGATCATTCCCATCGGGGGGAACAACAACGAGTCCGGTCCCCAGGGATGGGCTGGCAAGTTCAGGCTGATAGACAATCACTTCTACTATTCCCCCGCATACGGCGAGTCCTCGGTTCCCATCTTCTCGAACATGAATGTGGAGGCGACAAACCAGAACACAGTCTCTGCCATGAGCTACCAGATCCCTGTATTCTACAACAGCACTCTGACAGCGGTTTCCGGCGGTACATTTGTATTCAACACATCGCACTTTGTCACGCCAATCCCGATGTATTCAGGCAAGGGCGTGTGGGTCTGGAACATAACGCCAGATGTTACAATACAGTCAGGCGCCCCTATGATATCATACCAGAACGGGCTGGTGGGAGGTCCGCAGCCCAATTTCACATTCGGTGGTTACCAGTACACGACCTCGGTCGAGCCTAACCAGACAGCCATCTCGACCACAAGCACATCTGCGCCTTCTGTCAACCTTGAATTCACCGTTCCCACAAGCGGCGGAACGCTCTACGTTTACAAGTACACCGCAGGCCAGGGGAGTGTTCTTGTAAAGAGTATTCAGGCAAGCAGCCCCGTGACAACCGCCTCAGTGACCTACACGCCTGCTTCCGATGGTCTGAGTGCAGTGTTTTACGCATCGACAATACCATCGAATGTGCAGCAGTACTTCGGCTTCCCATTCCCCTATCAGTATACGCAGGTCAGCCCGCCGCCCGGTGAAGGAGCGCAGGGCATACAGGGACCAACTGTTCCACTCTCACAGATCGGACCGACGGAGCCAACGGGTGCCTCTGGCCATATCGGACCGGCAGGCATTGCGAGAGGTGACAGCCTCTCGGCACCGGCCTCGTCGCTCGAAATAGCCGTATACAACGGCTCAATATCCTCCAGATCCGCCTCCCAGCATGCCTACGTGCTTCTGACTAACATAACAACAGGCGCGGCATATGGCGGTTTCACTTCCACGTCGGGCTACATCAACGTCTCGGCTCCCGCCGGATGGTATTTCATTGAAATCACACAGCAGGCCTCCGGTGTCGTCGGCTACTCGCAGCAGATTCTCCTGAAACCCGGCTCCTCATCGATTACAAGATATCTTCTCCCCTCCTCCGGAACAAGCGTTGGAGTCAACAACGGCGGAAGCGGAACCATCTGGTTTTCGGAGCGCTCAAACACAGGCAGCAGTTACAATATGCCTCAGCTCTACGTGACGCTCTTGAACGCAAGCGCCGGAAACGGCGCACTGTCGTCGGGCTATACGGCCGCCAACGGGTCCCTTGTCTTCACAGGCCTGTCAGCATCGTACACCTACAGCCTGCTTGTCAACGGCTACTCGAACCCGCTGACGGGTGCTAGATACTACATGTCGAACGTCACGACCCAGCCCTATTCGCTGGCGGGGCATTCAGTTGTTTCAATTGTGGACAGCTCAATGAGCGGCGAAAGTTACACCACGGGCCAGCTGACAGGCTCCGCTCTTCCGGCAGGAAACGGCGCCTGGAATATCCAGGGCTCGACCGTGATAGACGGGGGCACGACATATGTGTCTTCCCCGATGCACTTCTCTTCAGGAAGCTCACTCGCCTTCAGCAACGCTCTCGTGTACATGAACGAGAGCTATGCACCGCAGGGTATTCCATCGAGCGTGAGCTTTGTCAACTCCACAGTCTACTTCCTCAGCACCAACCATCCCGAATTCCAGTCAGGTGACGGCGTCACCGATGTGATTGCCAGCCACAGCACGTTCTTCGGTGTGGGTGCTGTTAATACCCCCAACGCAGCCGGCGGGCTGGAGATGGGGTTCGTGAACGCTTCCTATTCGTACTTCATACACATGAACGGGGGAAGCGGCGGTGTATTCGGCAACTTCTACAATGATGTCATACTGAACACGACTGTCCCGGGCGGGACAAACGGCTTCGTGTTCGATTCGGGCAACTTCAGGACTGTGTCAAACCTCGACCATGTTTCAATCGTGAACAGCGTCGTCACGGGTGGCTCTGCCCAGGGTGTACTGAATTTCACACACGTCATGATGAGCAACTCGACCCTTGACATGGCAATATACACCTTCAACTCTGTGCAGTCATTCATAAACCAGACGTGGCCCTACGCCTCTCAGATAGCTGTGGGACAGATTGCCGCCACATTTGTCAATTTCACACACTCCACACTCACCTTCTCGGCACCGAGCAACTACTCGTTCGTAGATGCGTACGACAGCATATCGCCCACCCACCCGTACCTCCCGTTCAGCATAAACGGAGGATCATCAGGATACATGGGAGATATCAACTTCTCCTACTCAGTTTTCACCTGGGGATTTCCGAACATAAATGTGACGCCCATACTGGGCGGCTACAACGCCTGGCTGCACTTCTACAACGACAATTTCAATTTCAACTACACGCAGGCGCAGGCGGACCAGGTGATAAGCAGCATAGCAAACCCGCCCCCCTTCTACGGAGCAAGGATCAACCTGCAGCTGAACGGTCCTCTCTGGGTCAACTACTCGTACATGGACCTCGGGTTCGGTGCTTTCATACTCACAAGGCCGATAGCTCTCAACGGCAAGCAGATGACTGCCTCCTTCAACCATAACCTCTTCCCTTATGTCTACGATGCAAAGACGTATTCATTCTTCAGGCTTTTCTCATCGCAGCAGCCGGGCGCGGTTGAGTTCTCCAACAACACGTTCCAGTACATCTACTTCAACTACACAGCGTATACAATAGCGCACAACGGAGCTGGCTTTTCCGACCTGTGGATGGAGGGCGGCGTGAACGTCGTCTGGCAGGGAACGCCGTATATCAACATCACATACAACACCTTCGACCACCCAAGCTTTGGAAGCGGTTGGAACGGTATAGCAGGGAACATTGAATTTGCAATCCATGGAGTGGTCGGATATGTTGCTCACAATGTGTTCCTGAACAGTCCGAAGTATGTGCTCGGCATACCTGACAACTACATGTACTGGTACCAGCCGCCGCATTCAGAGGACATACTGGCAACAGCTGCAAACGTGACAATAGCAGACAACTGGTTCATGAACCTTACAAACTTGACAGTGCCTATTGGCACAGATCAGGCCTACCAGAACGGCGGCGGCGGAGGCAACCTTACACTCATCGGCAACCACTTCTTCTACTACCCTGCCCCGGGCGGCATGAGCTACATCAACCCGTACTGGCCATACGGTCCCGGCGGCCACTGGGGAAAGTACGACCAGTTCACTCAGGGATACAACGGTAGCGACATTACATACGAAATACCGATGGGCTATGGCACAACCCTGCAGCCTGTGCCGGGCCCCGGAGGGGCATACATATTCAACACGACGGTTGCGCAGAATGCAACTTCAGACTATATGATCAACCCGCAGTCGCCGGCACACACAAACCCTGCAATGTGGTCATGGGCAGTCATACCCAGCTTCACCTACAACGGTTCTTCCTGGGTGCTCTCCTACAACGGAATGGGCGGGGTCCAGCCCAACTTCACATACCAGGGCTACAGATATCAGGAGGCGCTTGAGCCAAACATGACTTACATTTCCACAACATCAACCTCTGCGCCGCCCATCAACGTGCTCTTCTCCCTGCCTAACCAGGCGCATGTCAACGGCACAGTCAACCTCTACAGGTACAATTCGACAAGCGGGCAGAACGAACTCATAAAGAGCGTGAAGGCGGGATACAGCTACACTGACATAACCGCCGTGTACACGCCATCCAGAGACGGAACCAGCTCGCTTTACTTTGCAAACGGCACAGGCATTTCGCAGATAGTTACACCGCCGGGGCCATCGGTGTTTGGGGTCACTTTCACAGAGTCGGGGCTTCCGACGGGCACAACATGGGGTGTCACCTTAGGCGTGACACACCTGAGCACTAACAGCAGCAGCATAAGGTTCAGCGAGGCAAACGGTACATACGCATACACGATTGACAGCGTGCCCGGCTACACATCCAACACCTCCGGCTCCGTCACCGTCAATGGAAACCCTGTTTCAGTCGGCATACCTTTCACAAGCCTCACGCCTGAAAACAGCACCTACAGCATCACATTCAGGGAGAGCGGACTGAACGGTCAGAAGTGGTCTGTAACAATGAACGGTTTTACGCTCAGCTCCTCAAACTCAACCATCGTCTTCACCGAAAAGAACGGCACTTACCTGTTCACGGTCACTTCACCTGCCAGCTACTCTGCATCGCCAGCTTCCGGCAGCGCTGCTGTTTCCGGGAAGGCTGCGAACCTGCAGATAACCTTCACCAATCTGAACGGTCAGGGTGGAGGGTCCCAATGGTGGAATGATCTGCTTTTCACCCTTGCCGGCACGGGTGTGACCATTCTTGACGTCCTGCTGGCATCCGCATCCGCGGTAATTATCGCATCTGTCGGCATTGTGGCATACAGGCGCAGCGGAAGGGGAAAGTAGGCAGGCATACACGCACGGGAGGGGTGTGCAGCCACCGCCTGCCCATGCCAGCGGTCCGGTGCCGCTATGTTAACTCAATAGTCTACCGTAAAAACAATAATATACCCATCAAAACTGAATTTAAAGGTAAGGGGAAGTCGGTTGACCGGGTTCATCATCCGGATGAAGGACCTGCTTTACAACCGTTCGTCGGCAGTTGAAGGTCCACCACCGGAGTTCAGCAGATCTGACATCGTTCCTTTTGCGATCATAGGCCTGGTGGCTGTCTACGTCACACTCATAAACGTCGGCGGAAACTACGTTATTCATTTCATTGATGAGATTTGGCCTGTAAACCCCTCCGGACAGCTTGTTTCTTACTTCAACGCCTGGTCAGGTTCACAGATGGGGGGGCTGAATGTGCTCAATTTCTTCAACCTGCCTATTGCCGCCTGGAGCACACTCCTGTCCGCGGCAGGCCTGTCTATCCCCTCACAGGAGGTGATAACATGGGCAGGGCTCCAGGCACTTGCAGGCATTTACTTCTACCGCATAGTTAGGGAATTCTTCATTGGACGGGTCATGCCTGACCACATTGCAGTGCCTATTGCAACTGTGGCCGGCATCGTATCGTTTGTGAACTACCCTGTCCAGGCGCTGATATGGTGGGATGGCCTCCCTTCCACTTTCCTGCTCCTCGGCTTCGGCTTCATGTTTGTATACTACACGCTTTCAATGGTAAGGGTCTATGTGAGCACCGGCCGCATTCACCCGCTTTATGTGTTCCTCATGTTCGTCTCCGGAACGCTCGGCTTCAGCACAAACATACCCTCCAACATCTCACTTCTTCTCCTTACGCTCATACTCGTCCCTCTCCCTTTCTTCGGCTCACTTACTTTCCGCAAATCAATCCTGAAGCTTTCCGTGTCGTATGCTCTTGTCATCGTGGTTATTGCAATTTCGAGCCTCTGGTGGCTTTCAACTTCATACCTCGCCTCCGTATCGGACCCGGGTTACCTTTCAAGCAGCGGCTCGGTGGCGCAGAACACGGCCATATTCCTCTCCTCAACCAAAATGATGCAGATTCCGCTGCTCTTCAGGGGAATGTACCTGCCTCATTTCCAGTTCAATGCTGAGATATATACGCCGTTCAACACGTTCATGTTCGACACGATTGGCTCCGTTGCCAGCTACGTGTTTCCGGCGATACTCATAGCCGGATGCGTCTCCGCAGCACTTTACAGGAAGCGCGTCGTGCTGAAGTTCGCATATCTTCTCTCCGCCACGTTCCTTCTCTCCCTCTTCATGGTGGGAGTAAACTCGCCAATACTCCCTCTCCTGCTTGAGCTGAACAGGAACACCCTTCTTCTCCAGATACTCAGGAACCCGACAGGTTCACTCCTCTACGCCTTCGAGGATCTGCTGATTCTTTCGCTTGTTGTAGCGCTTGACATGATATATCTTACATTCAGGCGCAACAGGCTGAAGGGCGACTGGTCAATGCCTTCACCCGGACCGGGACAGCTTTCGAAGCGGAGGTCCGGGGTACTCAGGATGGCGGCATCCGCAACCATTGTGGTCCTTCTTCTCTGGATACCGTTCTTTTCCATGTCAACACCCATATACACCGGTGACGCCGTGCCAGTCGAACCATTCCACGCAAGAATGCAGATCCCCTCCTATGTGGAGGATGTGGCGAACTACATCAAGCATAACCTGACCGACGGCTATGCTCTCCTCTATCCAGGGCGTTTCATATCGCAGAACTGGACGCACGGCTACGACTCATACGACGTGCTGCCTTTCCTGATGCCAAACACTGCTGTCATAGACGGTCCTGCCAATTTCCTGACAGATTACATCTACCAGACGATTGAGCACGCAAACACGGCAACTATGGCCGGCTACGCCTCCATACTTTCCTCCATGGGCATCAGCTATGTCGTCATAGAGGGGCAGGTGGGAGAGACGCCATACTGGTCGTACACAAAGACGCCCGACTATGGCACAATACTCAACGGTCTTAATGTCACCCAGGGGATCACGCTTGCAAAAATCATCGGCCAGGACTACATTTACAGGGTTGATACTTCCCCTTCCGTCTTCAGGATCGGTGCCTCAACCATCGACCCCTCGCTGCTTTCGGACGGATATGCCGCACAGGAGATAAACATAACAAAAACATTCTACAACCTGTCTCTCATTAACTCAATCTATGCACCTGCGCACGACTTCTTCCCCTCGTGGGAGAACAACAGTATCGTGATATCGCTCAACAACTCGACCAAACAGAGTATAGATGCAAACCAGCTAGAACCGCCTTTGTGGTCACCTCCTCCAACATACTTCAACGGTGTACCGCTGCAGATCAATACAACGATATTCCCCTACCTTATACTGAATTTCTCGACAAACAGGAACACCGCCATATCGATACACGTCATAACGACGCCTGACCTGTCAAACATGTCTGTGAACGAGCTGCAGCAGAACTATCTGTTTACAGTCGCACCTTATAACAGCCTAGGATGGGGTGATGGCATGCTTGCACCTGCATACGGTGGCGGATACTACACAAGCAGCGGCAGGAACACGTCGATGGTTATCAACCTGCCTGCAGTCGTGTCCAACTCTGCAAGCAAGGTGATCAACTACATTGTGATACAAATATACCCTGTCAGCGACAACGGCACAGGGCTCAACGGCGTACCACTGCTTCAGTGGCCCGGGGAGCAGTATGTGAGAATAAACTCCATCGGGATAGGCAACTCATACTCCTCTAACGGATCCTTTGTCCAGCCAGGAAGCGCCCTTGTTGGAAACCCGCCCCCAGTCACAGACGCTCCACCTCCCGGGATGTTTGTTGTGACGCCCGTTGTAACGGCTGTTGCTTCAGACGTGAAACTGTCATACGTCAGGACCTCGCAATACTCGTACAGCATAAACATGACAGACAGTGACACGACAGGCAAACCAGTGCTCCTTGTATTCAACCAGAACTACCTGCTCAATCCCTGGCAGGTCCAGGACGGCCGCGGCCTGTCCGGATGGGAGGCGGTGAGGGTCGACTACTCGCTGATAGGCTTCCTTCTGTATCCTGAGCCTGGAGCGCACACCATCACGTTCACTCTCGGACTGCCAATACAGTCCAAGTTCATTTCATACATAGGAATTTCGGCCTCTCTTCTTGCTGCTTCATCGATAATATGCATGACGCTCTTCATTGTGAACCGCAACTCATGGAAGAAGAGGCCACACACTGTCTACTACAGGCATCTCCCTCAGACAGGCGGATGCAACTCGCTCTTCAACAGGAAGACGGAGTGAGCCCATGTCAGGCAGACATTTCACCTCGATGTGCCATGCTGATAACCTCTGCCGGGCAGGAATACAGGGGGAGAGTGACTCAGCTGCCTGCTAAGGGGGGCGATGCAGCTGCCGGCGGCTCCGACAGGGAGGTGCTGAGAAGCGCAATATTCTCGATGAGCTCCGGTGCAATAGTGACGCTGACCGGGACCATTTCGTTCTTCGCCTTCTCACTTGTGAACAGGATTGTGATACTCAGGCTGATCACTGTTTCCCAGTGGGGAATCATAACACTTGCAATGGCCGCAATCTCGCTCCTTTCCATCGTCGCTCCACTGGGCGTAACCGCATCAATAGCCAGGAACCTCCTCTACGTTCCTGAAGAAAGAAGAAGCGGCATAGTCAAGTATGGGCTGCTGATAACACTCGGTGCCGCCGCCGCATTCTCGCTGCTTATCTATTTCATCGCACCGCTCGTCTCCTCGGCACTGCATGAGCCGGGAATTGAGCCGCTGATACGCATATTCGCCCCTACAGTGTTCCTGACGCAGGTGACTTCAACAATATCTGCCATTTTCCAGGGATACAAGAAGGCGCTTCCCAGCGCTCTTTTCAACAACACGCTTCCACCGATCCTCTTCACCGCAATAGGCGCTCTCCTTTACTTCACAGGTATGGGGTTCTACGGCGTGGTTATCGGTTATCTTATCTCGACGGTGATTGTGGCAGCTCTTTCTGTTATTTATGCTCAGAGGAAGTCACTCTTCACGTTCATAGGCAGAGACACATCAAGGGAAAGCAGGTTCCTTGTTGCATTCGGCCTACCGCTGCTCATTGCCGGTGCCTTCTCATATCTCTTCAACTATGCAGACACACTTCTTCTCGGTGTATTCAGGGACGCCTCCGCCGTTGGTCAGTACTCGGCAGCACTGTCTCTGGGCAGGATAATATTCTTCGGCATAAATGCAGCAAGTTTCATACTGCTGCCTGTGGCAGCGGAGCTGTTCTCAAGATCGCAGTTTCGTGAACTCAGGGACAGCTACACCACTGCGACGAAGTGGAACCTTGTGCTGTCTGTGCCGCTTCTCTTCCTCTTCCTCTTTTTTCCGACAGACACGCTCGCCACCGCATTCGGGCTGAAATATGTGGAGGCGAGAGAGATGCTGCAGCTTCTTGCAGTAGGCAATTTCATCGCCTCTGTTCTTGGTCCTGCCCCGATACTTCTCACAGCGCTCGGAAGGACGAAGCTTGTTGCATTGAACGGAGGTGTTTCTGCGGTCGGCAACGTCGTAGCCTCGCTCATTCTCATACCTGCATACGGCGGAATGGGAGCATCGGCCGCCTCTGTGGTGGGCCTTCTGCTTTATCAGGGGCTCGCACTTTCCGAGATGTACAGGGAGGGAAGGCTTCATCCGTTCAGGGCCGAGTATGCGAAGCCGCTTGCAGCGTCGCTCATCGTTCCTGGAATAATACTGAGCCTGCTACACCCCACGCTTCAGATAGCCGGAATTGTTGTTGTTTTCTTCATACTCGCCATTTTCTCGGTGTTTGCTGTTCTTGGCACAGGCAGCGTCGAGCAGGCGGATGTCTTCCTAGTGGAATTCGCCGAATCGCTCCTGAAGAGGAGACTTACATTCGTAAGGCGGATCGGTGCCTTTTTCGTCGAAAGGCCAAGATGACGCGTTCCACCGCATTCTACAATGATGAAGCATTAATATGGGCAGCCCCTAACGCCGTTCTGTGACCAGGGTACTTGTGACGGGTGGAATGGGCTTTATCGGAAGCCACACCGTCGACTCTCTGATTGAGGAGGGGTACGATGTTGTGGTCCTCGACAACCTGGAAAGGCAGGTACATCTTGGCAGCAAGCCGTCTTACCTCAACAGGAAGGCAAAGTACATCATCGGCGACGTCCGCTACCAGAAGGACTGGCTTAAGGCGCTGAAGGGTGTGACCCATGTGATACACCTTGCAGCATGTGTCGGAATTGGCCAGAGCTTCTGGGAGTCGAGGAAATACAACCAGACAAACATTGTCGGTACATCCACACTATTCGAGCTTCTCACAAGGGATGCCTCGCTCAGAAAGAGCATAGGCAAGGTGGTTGTGGCATCGAGCAAGAGCCTCTACGGCGAGGGCGCCTACAGGTGCAGGGAACACGGCACGATATACCCCCTTCCCAGGAGCGCTGAGCAGCTCAGGAAGAGGGAATGGGAGGTGCGATGCAGCATATGCGGTGCCGAGACCGAACCGGTGGCAGTCACAGAGGACAAACCGCCGCAGAACCTGAACCCCTATTCCCTGTCCAAGTACGCGACCGAGCGGCTTGCACTGAGCTATTCCTCCGCCCTCGGCATACCTGCTGTGGCATTCAGGTATTTCAATGTCTACGGCCCGAGGCAGAGCCTCTCCAATCCGTATACTGGTGTGATTGCCATATTCATGTCAAGGCTCAAGAACGGCAACAGGCCGGTTGTGTTTGAAGACGGTAGACAGCTCAGGGACTTCATCTACGTGGGCGACGTGGCAAGGGCCAATGTGGCGGCGCTTGAGAAAGGGGAGGGTGCGTTCAACCTCGGCACCGGAAGGCCATCCTCCCTTCTGCAGATGATCTCGATGCTCAACGAGGAGATCGGAAGCAGCATCGAGCCCGAAGTCACCAACGATTTCAGGCCAGGAGACAACAGGCACGATTTTTCTGACAGCTCCCGGTTTCTGAAAAGCTTCGGCCCGGTAAAATTCACAGGTCTGAGCGAAGGAATCAGGGAGCTTGCTGAGTGGTCCTCCAGGCAGAAGGCAAGGGATAACTTCGCCAGGGCGGAAGAGGAAAGGAAGCGGTTCATTTCGGCACGCTGATCAAGCGGTTTGGGCTATATTCGGTCGGAATAATATGGGAGATGGTTTAATAAACGACCTGCTCATTTTCACCGTGTGGGGCCTGAGAGGAATTGGAGTTGAAGGGCGAAGGAGTTTCACTTGTAATCCCCGCCTACAATGAGGAGGACAGGATATGCAAGTCGCTGGACCAGTATCTGCCTGTCCTGCAGTCAATCAATGAGCCATACGAGGTTCTTGTTGTCATGGACGGGGCGGATGGCACGCACGAGGTCATCAAACGGTACAGCGGCCTTGGTGTCACCGGTTACAGGTACAGTTCCAAGCTTGGGAAGGGGGGCGCCATAAGGAAGGGCATCGGCCTTGCCAGATACGGCGTGATATGCTGGGTCGATGCTGACGGCAGCCTTTCCCCGGATGACCTCAGGAGGATGCTGGAGGCAACAGGTGATTACGACTGCGTGGTCGCGTCCAGGTGGCTCCCGGAGAGCGTGTGGGTCACAAAGGAACCGCTTTTCAACAGGACTGTGGGGCGCGTCTTCAACGTTCTTGTCAGAGGGCTGCTAGGCCTTCCTGTCATGGACACGCAGTGCGGTGCCAAGGCATTCAGGTCTGAAGTGGCAAGACATGTAATGTCAAACACGGTCGTGAACAACAGGACGTTCGATGTTGCAATGCTCTACCATGCAAGGAGGAATGGCGCAACTATAAAGGAAGTTGGTGTAAGGTGGGAGCACGATCCGCGGACAAGAATGCCGATATTCAGGGTGATACCTATCATGTTTATCACACTCATCGGCATCAGGCTCATGAACCTGCCGATCAGGAAGTTTCTCCCGCAGGGAATAGTTAATTATTTTATCAAGAGATACGCAAGTGACTGATGCGCGTGTCTGCAGTCCCGCTGCCTGCTTGAGGATTGATTTGAATGGTTGGTAAGGAAGGTAGGAATGTAGTTGTCACCGGCGGTGCAGGTTTCATAGGTTCCCATGCTGCCGAATTCTACGCAAGGAAAGGATGGAATGTGACCGTTCTGGACAACCTGTCAAGGCCTCCTGTCCATGGGTTCGGCGTAAACACAAAGGTGTATAACTGGAACTACCTCAAAGGGCTGAAAAACATAAGGCTCGTAAGGGGGTCTGTTCTCCAGCAGAGAACGGTGGATGAACTTATTTCAGACGCCGACGCAGTCATACATACCGCCGCCCAGGTGGCAGTGACAACCTCCCTTGACGACCCTGCACATGATTTCAACACAAATGTGAGGGGGACCTTCAACGTCCTGGAGGCATGCAGGAAGTCTGGAAAGGAGCCACGTGTCGTCTTCTGCTCGACAAACAAGGTATACGGTGAGAATGTCAATTCAATACCTGTCAGGAGCAGCGGATTGAGGTACTACTTCTCCGACGAAGATTACTCAAGGGGAATACCAGAAGACTTTTCTGTCGATGCCTGCAAGCATTCCCCCTACGGTTCGTCCAAGCTTTCAGCCGACATATACGTTCAGGAGTATGGCAAGACATACGGCCTCCGGACAGCCTGCTGCAGAATGAGCTGCATCTACGGCGACAGGCAGTTCGGAAGCGAGGACCAGGGGTGGGTGGCTCACTTCGTCATTTCAGCTCTGCTCGGGAGGAAGCTCACCATATACGGCGACGGAAAGCAGGTGAGAGATGTGCTCCATGTGGATGACCTTGTGAGGGCGTACGACTGCTTCATTGAATCGAATCTGCCATCAGGTGTTTTCAACTTGGGCGGCGGGTGGAGAAATACAACATCCCTCCTTGAACTGGTGCGCCTGCTTGAAGGCAGGCTTAAGCGCAGGATAGAACCTGCCTACGGCGAATGGCGGAACAGCGATCAGAAGGTCTACATATCGGACATAGGCAGGGCCAGAAGGAAACTGAAGTGGAAGCCTGAGATCGGTGTCCGGGAGGGCGTGGAAAGACTTCTGGACTGGGCCTCAAAGACGCTGGGGCCAGCTGTCTGAGCACTTACTCCAGCAAAGCCTGTTTCAGCATCCTGCCGATGTAGTCCATCTCCTCGCTGCCGAGCGCCGGGTGTATGCCCACAAAGAAACCGTCCCTTGCCACCCTTTCCGTGTTCCTCAGGCTTCCAGCAGGGATGAACTCCTCTTCCGCGTACGCCGGCTGATCTATTATGTTGCCTGCGAGTATCGGCCTCGTCTCTATCCTCCTTTTCTCAAGAAAGTCAACGACTCTTCTCCTCTTCACTCCCCGCTCAGCAAGCAGCGGGAAGCAGAACCACGAGACCTCGCTGCCCGGCAGCGGTTCGGCTACCATGAGGCTTCTGTCCGCACCGCTGTCCTTAAGGCTGTCCGCCAGAGCATCGAAGTTCTTCTTTCGTGCCCTTGTGAACTCAGGCAGCTTCCTCAGCTGCGAAATGCCCAGTGCAGCCTGTATGTCTATGGGCTTCATGTTGAACCCCTTCCTCTCAAAAATGAAGTGTGCATCGTAGTCAGGGGGCAGCCTTGATGTTCTCAGATGCCTCAGTTTCCTCAAGCCCTGACCCGCCACGCTGTCCGGAGCGTACGCCTTTCCCCAGTCCCTCAGCGACCTCGCCGTCTCGTACACATCCCTGTCCGAGGTAAGAAGCATGCCCCCCTCACCCGTTGTGATCTGATGGGCGGCGTAGAAAGAGAATGTGGAGGGTTCACCGAAATCCCCAATAAGCCTTCCGTCGTAGCTGCCGCCGAGCGCATCGCATGCGTCCTCCACGAAGAACATGGACTGCCTGCGCGCCAGGCGCTCAACCTCCGAAGCAGGCTGCGGAAGTCCAAGTATGTGAGCAAGCACTATCCCCTTCGTCTCCTCATCGACAGCCTCTTCGAGTTCCTCCGTGTCGATAGAATAGGAAGGAAGCCTTATGTCGAGCAGCTTCGCCTTCAGGCCGGAGGCGAGTACAGGGTTGATTGTGGACGGGAAGGTGAGCGCGGTCGTAATGCAGTTCCCTCCGTCCCAGTCGCCCTTCCTCTCCTCCAGCGCTTTCACTGCGAGGTAATCGGCGGAGGTCCCCGAGTTTACGAACAGGGCCATTTTCCCATCGAATAGAGAGGAGAAATTCTCTTCGAATTCATTCGTGTACCTTCCAACACCGATCCAGTTCTTTGAGAACATCTCTCTCGCGCTTTCAAGGAACAGCCCTATGTCATTGCCGTCAAACAGCGGCTGGGCCACACGGATCGGTGTTTCGCCGGGTACAAACTTCCTCCCTTCAAGTGCCCTGCCCACCATCTCTCTGACAATGGGCTCCTCCCCCTTCATTCCCCGTCAACCCCCCTGCAGCGACGTCCAGGGCAGTCTGTTGGTGAAACGGACCTGCACCGGCCCTGAGGCAATCACGCTGTCGCTCGAGCCGAATACGGCATCCGCTGACAGGCTACCGTCCTGCCGGGGCAGTACCTGGCCAAGGAATCCGAAGTCCGCAACAGCTGACACGCTCACGTTTCCACCATCTGCCAGTGTGCTCCGTTTTTCGTTCAATACAATCAGCTGAATACGGGGCGGTATGTGATAAAGGATGGGAATAGACAGTAAGTAGGCTACTTGCCGTGCAGTATGCTGTCCAAGGGCGGATTGTTGCGCGGCACTATCTTCTCAGCATGCCTGCCACCTTCCTGGGAAGGAGGCGTGATATGGAGTATGTGAAGGAGAGGAACGCAAGCAGGAGCATGTCAGGCACGTCTGACGCGTTCCTCCGCCTCAGGTATGCATACATATTTCTGAGCATCCTTCCAGTCTCCTTCCTGCTCGAGAAGTAGAGCTGGTTTGTGAGCACGAGCCTTGGAAGGCTTCTCATGAATATCTGCTCCGTGAACGTGCCCCTGACAAGCTGCATGCAGCTCCTCTCAACATCTATGTGTTTCCTTATTACCGAGTTCTCCTCGTTTATGGAAGGGTCGGAAAACTTCCCGCTGGACCAGCCGGAAACCTGGTTGCCATGCACCCTGTATCTTGTCGTCCTCCTGCTGTCAAGAACGAAGGTGGCCTTCTCCGCGACTGCCGTGCATACCATGAATATGTCTATCAGGGTAGGTGCGCTTTCCAGCTCCCCCAGGTGCCCCTCCAGCACTTCACGGCTCAGGGCCATGGAGCTTTCATTGAAATACGCTTCAAAGGTGGCAGGGAGCGAGCTCTCTGCAACTTCACTTGGCCCCACTTCGATGATGTCCACGCCCTGGTTTCCGGCAAGGGACGAGGCCCATCTGTTCCTTATTGCCCTTCCATCCTCATCCACCACCGTCCTCTGGTTATGGTAGTAGACTGGCCCCTTCCTTGTGGAAAACAGCTCCTGTATGCGTTCGAGCCTGTCAGGCTCGAATTCATCGTCGTCGTCAAGGAAACAGATTATCCTCCCGCCAGAGATGCGCACACCCTCTGAATATGATTCACCGATTGAGGGGGAGGGGGACTGGACGACCCTGACTGAAGGAGCGCCGGTCCATCCGTCTATCATTGCGTTCGGAAAGTTCTTGATCACAATGATCTCATACAGCGAACTGTCCAGCGTCTGCGAGACAATCGAGCGGAAGGCACCTGAGATGTAGTTCTGTCTGTCGAATGCAATCAGTATCACTGAAAAAAGCGGCCTTTTGTATGCATCAGTCTCATTGTTCTCGCGCAGCCGATGCAGCCTGCCCTCCTCCGCACTGCCGTGCATCACAGCTCTACCTTTGAATTCCTTCCCACCAGTAGTTTTGTTGACTTTCTTACGCCGTTTCCCTTGACAACGTCGCTGCCTGTCCCTATGAGGCTCTCGCTTATTTTTGTGAAGCCGTTTCCCTCGATCCTGCACCTGTCCATTACGATCGAGTCGTCTATCTCCACTCCTTCTATACTGCAGTTGCTCCCTATGCTTGTATAGGGGCCGATGAATGCGTTGACAAGCCTTGTGTCCCTCCCTATGTAGCACGGGCCCATCACAACGGAGCCTCCGTCTATCCTGACGTCCTCCATTATCCTTGCCCTTCCTGACACACGCCCCTGGTTGCCCACAGCCCTGATCTCAGCTTCCACTCCATCGAGCACGAGCCTGTTTGCGTCAATAAGATCCTCCATCGTGCCTGTGTCCTTCCACCACCCGCTGATCTCCTGGTAACCGATATCCAGTCCTTCGTCGATCATCATCTGCAATGCGTCCGTCAGCTCATATTCACCGTTCGCCGATGGATGGACCCTCTCTATTGCCCTGAAGGCGTTTGGCCTCAGGAAGTAAACGCCTACAAGCGCCCTGTCAGATGGCGGCTCCTTCGGTTTTTCGAGGAGCCTTACGATCCTTCCATCCACGATCTCTGCGACGCCGTATCTTTCCGGGTCAGGCACTCTGTTGACGACAAGGAGCGCATCCATGGAACTCTCTGAAAACTTCCTTACAAGCCCTGTAATGCCTCCCTGAAGCATGTTGTCTCCAAGATAGACAACAAATGGTTCATTGCCGACGAACCTCTCCGCCAATCCAACTGCCTGGGCAATACCTTCCGGCCTCTCCTGGCTCGTGTATGTGATATGCGCTCCCCATTTCCTGCCGTCTCCGAAGTAGCCTATCACCTCCTCCGCGCCCGCGTTGCCGACAATTATGTTTATCTCCGTCACACCGGCATCCACGAGGCTCTGTAGCGCATATTCGCTTATCGGTTTTCCCGCAACTGGCAGGAGCTGCTGAACCTCGCTGTAGGCAAGGGAACTGAGGCCGTTTGCCCTTCCACCATGCAGGATGACCCCTTTCATATTTCGTGATCTGGACGATGGGTGCTAAATCGGTTTCCTACTTCCTATATGGTGATAGAAGCATCAACATGTCATTATTTTGATGACCAGAGGGGTTCTGCTGCTGCATAGGCATACTGTTTAAACAGGCACTGCAATAATGGCATCCGGGTTGACCAATGGGCAAAAACATACTCGTCACGGGCGGAGCCGGGTTCATGGGTTCATGGCTTGTGGAGGAACTGATACGGAGGGGCCACAGTGTGACTGCAGTCGACGACCTTTCCGGTGGCTACATGAGCAACGTGAGCCGCGAGTGCAACTTCGTCAAAGGCGACCTGAGAGACACCTCGCTCGTCAACCGCGTGGTGAAGGGGGTGGACATAGTATATCATCTGGCTGCCTACGCCGCCGAGGGGCAGTCTGTCTTTTCGCCAATCGCGATTAATGACATCAACATAAAGCCGATGAACAACCTCCTTGTTGCCGCGGTGAACAACGAGGTCGAACGCTTTGTCTTCACATCATCCATGGCGGTATATGGCAACCAGAAGGCCCCATTCAGCGAGGAGATGCCAAGGATGCCGGAGGACCCGTATGGCGCAGGCAAGGCGTACTGTGAAAACATGCTCGAGATTTTCAGTGCCGCCCACGGCCTGGACTACACCATCATCAGGCCGCATAACGTGTACGGTCCGAAGCAGAACATTGCCGACCCGTTCAGAAATGTTCTCGGCATCTGGATAAACAGGCTGATGACCAACAAGCACCCGATAATATACGGCTCCGGAAACCAGGTCCGTGCATTCTCCTACGTTGAGGAATCCACCAGTGCGATAGCAAACGCAGGTTTCCATGAGGCAGCCAGGAACCAGATAATAAACGTCGGCAGCCCTGAGAAGGTGACGATCAACGAGGCCTGTTCAACAGTGCTGAGTATAATGGCGTCGGAACAGAGGCCGGAGCATGTGCCGGCCAGGCCCCAGGAAGTAACCATAGCGTACAGCACTACAGAGAAATCTGAAAAACTGCTAGGCTACAAGAACACACACACGCTTGAGGAGGGCCTGGCCGAAATGGTGCTCTGGGCAAAGGAAATCGGACCACAGCAGCCAACATACAGGCTTCCGCTTGAGATAACGAAGTCTGCTCCCGACGTATGGGTCAACAAGACAATGTGAGCAGGCTCTTCCGGCAGCTTTTTGTAAACATCTGGCGATTGACCCGCATGGCCGAAGAGGGGTACGTGGATGTTCAGGGGCATGACTTCTACTACAAGCTGTTCGGGAGAGAGAACAGGCGCGGAAATGTGGTTTGTCTTCACGGCGGTCCTGGAGCCACACATGATTACCTGCTGCCCCTTGCAGACCTTGCCGAGCACGGATACACTGTAATCTTCTACGATCAGCTTGGATGCGGCAGGTCGCAGCTTCCCAAGAACCAGGCGCTCCTGACCATAGAAAGAGCGGTGGAGGATCTGGAGATATTCAGAAGGAAGATGTCCCTCGGACGGATGCATCTCTTCGGTTCAAGCTACGGCGGACTGCTTGCAATAGCATACGCACTGAAGTATCAGCGCAACCTCAGGAGCATGATCACGGCAGGCGGCCTTGCCAGCGTTCCGCTCACAATAAGCGAGATGGAGAGGCTGAAGAAGGGGCTGCCTTCTGATGTGCAGGCGACGCTCAGGAAGTATGAGGCGGAAGGGGAATACACAAACACAGAGTACCTCAGGGCGGTGGATGTCTTCTACAGAAAGCACCTGTGCAGGCTGAAGGAATGGCCCCCTGAATTGAAGTACAGCCTTGAGCACACAAGCACTCCTGTATACGGAACAATGAACGGTCCAAACGAATTCACAATTGTGGGGAATATAAGGTACTGGGATGTCAGCCGGGAGCTTCACAGGATAAACGTCCCGACGCTCGTCACCGGGGGAAGGTATGACGAGGTGACGCCGAAGGTCGCGAAGCAGATACACAGGGGCATCAAAGGCTCGAAGCTTGCCCTGTTTGCAGGAAGCTCACATCTGCCAATGTGGGAAGAGAGGGAAAAATACATGTCCGAAGTTGCCGGATTCCTGAACTCTGTATGGGCCCGAAACTCATAACTTTCCCCGCATGTGCATATTACGAACGGAATAATATCTGTCCAAACAAGTAATAACTGTCTGTCATTTCCCAGTCTGGATATTTATGTCGATAAGGACAACTATGACAGGCAGCTGGTTCAGGCCTGATGACATCGTCCAACTGCTCCCGCCCAATGGTGAAATAGAGAGTTCTCACAGCAAGGTTATCGAAGCCGCGGAGAGGCGTGCAATCAGGGATCAGCTCCATCCAAACGGCGCTCCTCACGGGCTGTATGCAGTAAGCAACGGGGAGCAGAGAAAGGCAGGCTACACTCAGTATCTAGCAAACAGGTTCAGCGGTTTTTCGGACAGCGAGAGGGTAAGCATGGCCTTTTCCGCAGACATGGCTGTTGAGATGGAGGAGAGCAATCCTTCCATGCTTGCAATTCTCAGGAGCGAGGCGGCCGCAGCCGCGTTTTCCGCACCCAGGATCTTGGACAAACTCCAGTACACGGGCGGGGAACTGGCAAAGAGCGAAGCGAGGGACGCTGTCAGGCTGGCAAAGGAGGAGGGGGCACCAGAAATATTCCTCAACTCTGCATCGCCAGGCGTAATGACGATGTTTTTCCCGATAAGCGGTGTGTACGGGGACCACCTGGACTATCTCTTCAGCATTGCGAAGGAGCTGAGGAAGGAATACAGGACAATACTTGAGGTGGACGGGATAAACCTGCAGATAGATGCGCCCGACCTTGCAATGGCCAAGCACCTTGCTGGCGACTGGAACATGGATTTCTACGATGCCCTGCCTCATCATGTTGATGCCATCAACGAGGCAATATCAGGACTGCCTCAGGACAGGATCAGGGTCCACTACTGTTACGGCAACTATCTTGGTTCGCACAAATTCGACGCTGACTTCTCACGCGTCCTGCCGGAGGTCCTGAGGCTCAAGGCAGGAACAGTCGTCGGCGAGGCAGCCAACCCAAGGCATGAGGGCGACTCAATCACAGTTCGAAGATACGTGAAGGAACATGGCTGGCCCTCCAGGCTCAAGTATGCAGTCGGCGTGATCGATGTGAAGACACCATTCCTCGAGACGCCAGAGACTGTTGCAGCGAGGCTGGAGCGGTTCGCGTCGATCTCAGGCATCGGTCCAGAAAGGATATTGGGCGGCACCGACTGCGGCTTCCAGACGTTCGCCAATTTCCACAACGTGCCGTACTCCATAGGTCTGCAGAAGCTTGAGGCGCTCGCCAAGGGAGCCGAGCTTGCATCCGCACCCCAATGAACCTTCGGCCCACACAGTGCATACCAAAGTCAGCTGTCATGAGCACCTCTGCACTGCCAGACGTGGGAGAGCATTTGAAAGTGAGGCAGTCCCCTGAAGCTGCAGAAAAGTGGAGGTTAAGTGATTTGGGGAAGAGGTTTGGACCCTTTCCAGAACTGATCAGGGTGCGCTTGCCAGGTGCCTCGGTATTGCCTCGAGACCGATATAGAATGCGATAGCCGCTGCGCCAATCATGAACAGAAGGAACAGCAGGAAAGTGACATTCGATGTCATTCCAAGCCTGAACTTCGCCTGGCCAACTACCTTCTGCGCGTGTGCCGCAACCATCACTGTGCCGGCCGGTATGCCTATTTCCTTCTTCTCGGTTGTTCCCGATGGAATCGACTTCGCTGCAACAACCTTGTCTATCAGAAGTGTCATCGGATATGTGAATAGCCCTGCGCCGCCGAACGCCACATAGAGGCCAAGGAGTCCGATTGGTTCATTTGTCATGCCCAGGTTGTAACCGTTGACACCATAGAATATGGTTACGAGGCCGGCTGCCAATGCAAACAGTCCGACATACTGCGTCTTCAGGTTGAAAGCAAGTGAGAACGCAAAACCTATGAGTATGATTCCGAAGAGAACAGTCGGGTCGTAGAAGAGAATGTTGTACTTCACACCGGCAGTGCCAGTGAAAAGAGGCCATGCAAATTCTCCAAACAAACCGAGCAGAAGCACCACGAAACCGAATATGCCGATCATAGGTGCACTTGATTTCAACTCATTCGTTGCCTTGTCTGTTCCACCTGACCTGTACCTGATGTAGGTCCTCGCTCCGACATAGAATATCGTCAGAGCAACGAGGCCGATCAGGATAAGCTGCAGGCCCAAGTCGTCTACGAATGCCATTTTCGCTCACCTTTGTGAAGGGATTAACTCTGTTCTAGAAATATCGAAAGCTCAACATGTGAGGCACACTGTTTATATGCTCCGTGATTGTAACGCAACGTAATGCACAGGGCTCATGTTTTCCTTATCAGGCATCTTCAATAGCCCTGTCTGAAAGTCGTAGGAAAGTGACATCAATCGAAGTCGGCTGTCTCTCCCTGACGGATGCCTGCTGTGCATGCGGTGGCAGCACTATTCTCCTTTCCTTCATCCCTGCAGCGGACCGGTGAATGGCGAGGGCAGGAAGCTGTCTCAGGAGTAACTTGCTGCACCGAGGTAAATTTTCTTTGCACCCTGCTTCAGCGCCTCAAACCTTTCGAGAAGCGCCTTGCACATGCTCTTTGAATATATGTGGGCAGTGACAGGTATGAGTGAAGTGCCGATCGATGCAAATCTGCCATCGACGATAAGCATCCTCTCATTCACCTTCGGATGACTGTAGTACGCTGTCCGCATCAGGTCACCATTGCCTGTTACTGTCTGCTGCCACCTCGCTCTCTCATCGGACGGCATTCGATGGAGGAACTGCTTCGGGCTCAGGGATGTTATTATCTCTGTCCTGACATCATCGCCAATTCTGAGGGGCACAGACCTTCTCCTGTCAAGGAAAGCCGAGGCCGGAAGGCACAGGTGCAGTGAGTTGCGCGCTTTCTGCGCCTCGTCGTACTCCCTCCTTCTCAGGTTATCCACGCCTGTGATGAACTCGAGTTCGGCACCACCGTTTACCTCATCGACGCGTATCACAGGAACATGGGAGGAGACCTGCTTTATCCAGACGTCCCTGAACTGGTTGTCCGGGGAATTCTGGGCAGCAATCAGGCTTTCGAGTACAGGCGTTGTTATGTAATCCTCTATCATCGCACCGATCGGCTTTGCGGCGTACCGTTTTGGCCTGCCGCCAATGCCGGTCACCAGACCCTTTTCCTCAAGTCGCAGAAGCACTGAATGTACACGACCGTAGGGAACGTCTGTATCTGCAAGCAGGTCCCTGTAATCCATGGGAGACCCTTCGTTGGCTATGAGGGCAAGCAGGATTGATATCTCATACTTCGTCAAACCGAGCCTCTTGAACACATCGGCTGTCTCTTTTGAAGTGGCCTCCACTCGCCGCACGACCTGAGACCAGGGAAAGTAATGCAAACCTGGTTTGTTTACTAAATGCCATTCTTATATTTATACAACTCAATTAATCGGCAAGAAAAATAAACCATCTATGGTTTAATCATTCGAGGACCGCCGAAAGTAAACGCGGAGGAAGAAGCCACAGCCGAGGATCTGGGCGCCCAGGCGAATTGACGGCATGGCATATTCATCTGCGATATTCTCTCGTCCTCCTCAGTTGGCCCAGCTGCTTTCTCGTGATGAGTGCATTTTTCAACCACACAGGCGGCTCCGGACCGATTCGAACGGTCATCACCTGGTTAACAGCCAGATATCTTGCCCGTTGGACTACGGAGCCAGTGGAACAGTTTGCTGTCAATACACTGGTAGTAGTTATCTTTTTGCTGTAATCTGCCCCCCGTTGAAGCCAATTAGCTTTATAGCAACACTCGGACTATCACCGTACGGTAAAATGATAGACAGGAAGGATATCGAGCTTATCAATGTGCTCAAGGATAATGCCAGAATGCCAGTTTCCGCAATAGCGAAACGGCTCGGTATCGGCAGGGCCACCGTCAAGCAGAGAATGGAGAGGCTCGAAAAAGAGCGTGTCATAAGGCGCTACACACTGGAGCTGGATGAAGGCAAGATTGGCTCGGGTTACGCGGCCTTTGTTCTGATTGCTTTTATGCCGGGCGTTGCGTCGCAGAGGGAGGTCGCAAGGCGTATCTCCTCGGTCAAGGGCATCACCGAGCTTCATCTGATATCTGGCGCGTGGGACATGATTGCTGAAGTGCATGCCTCGAGTACAGAGGAGATCGGCAGCATAGTGATTGACCACCTTCGTTCCATCGAGGGTGTCAGCAGAACAGAGACGTGCTCGATCTTCGCAACTGTGAAGGGATGATTGATTTGAAGAAGCTTGACATGGATGAGATAAGGCATCTGGGGAAGCTGTCGATGCTCCCCCTCTCACAAGAGGAGGAGAAGAGAGCTTTCGAGGAAGTGAACTCTATACTTGTCTTCTTCAGGGCAGTGACAGAGTTCAAAGGAAAAGAACCATCTGCGGGGCATCTTGCAACAGGCGGAAGGAAGGACGGCTCGACTGCCGCAGAGAGTACCGTTTCCGATGGCATAGTTCTGTCATTCCCACGGAAGGAAAACGAAATGCTGATCGTGCCAAGGAGCGAATGAATGTCAAGAGCGGAGGGCAACAGGCCGCGCTCCAGGTTCGCTGACGGGCTCAACGCTGCGAGAAGAAGCACGTCCAACTCATTCATAACGCTCGCGGCGGCACCTGCAGAGCATGCATCCGGTCCGATGGAGGGGCTCCTCGCAGGCATAAAGGACAACATATCGGTCAAGGGGCTTAGGATGACGTGCGCCTCCAGAATACTTGAGAACTACACAGCACCCTATGATGCAACTGTCGTGGACAGGCTGAGGGGTGAGGGTGCAATGATTCTCGGCAAGAACAACATGGATGAGTTCGCATGCGGTTCCTCGGGCGAAAATTCGGCATATGGCCCCACTCTCAATCCTCTTCTGCCAGGTCTTGTCCCGGGCGGCAGCTCCTCCGGCTCGGCGGCCTGCGTATCCGAAGGCATTGCCGACTTTGCCATCGGATCCGACACCGGTGGATCTGTGAGGTGTCCTGCTGCCTACTGCGGTGTGATCGGTTTCAAGCCCACCTACGGCCGCGTATCGAGATACGGGCTCGCGGACCTCTCCATGAGCCTTGAGGGACCTGCTCCAATCGTCCCCTGGGGGGAGGAGAGGCTTCTTGCAGACCTTATGGATTGCATATCCGGCGGGGACCCGAAGGATCAGACCACGGACGGCATGAGGAAGACGGAGTGCGTCAGGCTGCTCGAGTCGTTCGACCCGACTGCTGCAACGGTGGCAGTCCCGTCCAATGCACTTTCACACTGCTCCGCCGGTGTGGTGGGGGCGTTTGACAGGAGTGTATCATTTCTCAGGGAAGAGGGTGTGAAGGTCGAACCTGTGGAGATGAAGTCACTCGACCTGGCACTCTCGTCATACTACCTGATCATGTACTCTGAATTCTCCTCCGCGATGCAGAGGTATGACGGCCTGAAGTTCGGAACGAGGGGGGCAGGCTACTCGGTCGAGGAGGCAGTGCTCAACGCCAGGTCAACTCTGGGTCCCGAAGTGAGGAGAAGGATTCTCATCGGAACGTATGTGACTTCAGCGGAGGGAAGGAGCGCCTGGTACGAGAGGGCTCTGGCAGCCCGCGAATTCGTCTCCAGGGAGCTCCACGGGCTCCTTGACGCCAGCGATTTTCTTCTAATGCCCACGATGCCGTCGGAACCTTACCCGATCGGGGAGAGGGTGAGCGATCCGCTCCGCATGTATGCATCTGACGTGCTCACCGTTCCAGCGAACCTGGCTGGTGTTCCCGCCGGGAGCATGCCAATCGGGAAGGGAATGGGGCTTCAGCTGATTGCAGGAAGGGGCAGGGATGAATCAGTCGTTTCAGCAATGCACTACCTCAACAGGAAGGGATGGAGCTGGTAGGCGAACAGAAGGTCGGCCTTGAGATACACATCTATCCAAGAACGGAGCGCAAGATGTTCTGCGATTGCAGCGCCGATTTCCTGAACGCCGAACCCAATACGAACATATGCCCGATATGCACCGGCCAGCCCGGCTCAAAACCGATGCAGCCCAACGCTGCATGCATCGAGGCAGGCATACTAATTGCACGTACCCTCTCGATGAAGATCTCCGAGGAACCGGTTGCTACCATGAGGAAGCATTATTTCTACCCTGATCTGCCAAGCAACTACCAGAGAACCGCTGAACCGCTGTCTACAGGCGGCAGCCTTCACGGCTTCGCTCTGAGGGAGATGCACTGGGAGGAGGATCCGGGGCAGTACGACATGGCGAAGGGCACTGTCGACCTGAACCGGTCTGGCGTACCGCTGCTGGAGCTCGTGACTGAGCCGGTTCTCAGAGGCGGGCAGGATGCCCGGCACCTCCTGGTCGACCTTCTCCTGCTACTCGAGTACCTTGGTATCGTGAGGGAGGAAACACCGTTCAAGGTCGATACAAACATCTCGGTGGAGGGAGGGGAACGTGTCGAGGTCAAGAACATCAACTCGATCAGCGGAGTCGTCAGGGCGCTTGAGTTCGAATACGAAAGGCAGATCGCTATGATCGGCCGAGGTGAAAGTGTGGAGCAGGAGACGAGGCACTTTGACGAGCTGAAGATGAAGACCTTTCCCATGCGATACAAGGAAACGGCTGAGGACTACAGGTACATGCACGACCCTGACGTGCTCCCCGTCAGCATAGAGTCCGTCCATGTTCCGGACATGGCCAGTCCGTTCACAATTCTTGGTTCAATGTGCAGCTCCGGGGCCAGAGAGGAGGATGCCAGGACGATCGTCGCAAGCAGGGACCTCATCCGTGTCTATGACGAAGTGGCATCAAGGTCAGACGGCAGGTTTTCATCCCAGTTTGTTGCTAGGGATATCAGGGGAGAACTCAACTTCAGGAAACTGCCTCCCTCCTTCGTGGTGGAACCGGGAAGGTTGAGTCAGCTTGTATCGATCGCTGCTGCCCGTGCCTCGGGGAGGCTCAGCAACCAGAGTTCCGCTTCTCTGCTCAGGCGTGTCTTCGACGGAAAGGATGTTTCTGCGGAGCTGAGCAATACGCAGGGCAAGTTTGCAGACGAAGCGCTGATTGAGAAGGTCGCGGACGAGGTAATAGCGGCAAACAGCGACATCGCAGAAAGGTACAGGAACGGGGGCAAGGATGTCCTGAACTACTTTGTAGGGCAGTGCATGAAAAGACTTGGGGGAAGGGCCAGGGCGCAGGATCTGCTCCGTGTGCTGCGCAGGAAGCTGGACTAAAACGGCTCAGAGCAGCGAAGAAAACAGTCCGTTACCGAAGTACATTAGCTGACCGTTTCCAGCATCGATGCAGAGCAGCGCCCCCGATGAAGACCTGAGCGTGATGGCAAATTGTGCGTGCTGCAGCGGAGGAGGAAGAAGGGGGGAAAACTGCGGAATATATGCAGCGCCGAATGTGAAGCTCAAAGATGAAAGCGACAGGTTCCCGGACTGCCCTTCGAGATAACTTGCGTAACTGCTGTTCATGGCTATCAGGTATGCAGAATGCAGCATCAGAAGCTCCTTTCCGTACGGACTGCTCCCTGGCGGGCTGCCGATGTATGCGTAGGCAGAAGCGTTCATTTTGCCTCCGATGTCGCTCACATTGAGCGCGAACATCTCTCCGCTGGGCGAAGCGAAGCTGATGGACCACGAGGGTGCGGAGAAATTGTATGTTGCGGAGGTCACAAACGCATTCGTGTTTGAGCCAAGATATGCCTTAAGCGAAGTGCTGTTGAGCGCATAATTGAATGCTGACCTTATCGGAAAAGTGAGAAGCGAACTGTCATTGATCGGAGGAAGAGGTCCAGACTGCCAGTCTGTGTAGTTTCCCCTCGGACCAGCCGGAGTCCAGGAGGGCTCATCTGCCTTCACAAGAGAGGTTCCAGGGGCTTTACCGGTGCTGTTGAAAAGAGCATGCATCTGCGTGTACACACCGTTTGCAGCTGAGTCTGCATCGATTTCATATGAGGCAGGAAATGAACTGTTCGACTGCAGAGTGATTGTGTAGGAGGCATTTGCCCCCTGCCCGAATACTATGTCAAGCGTCGAAGTGCCAAGCGAAGGAACGTAGCTGCCCGCCTTCCAACCATATCCGCCATGACTGCCTGTCAGGTTCATGTCGAGCCTCGGCGGGACAACAGAGGCATAACTCTGTGCCTGCAATTTCGGCATGTGGAATGTCCCGTTCGGCGCAAGTGACTGGAGAATCAGGCTCACTGGTGCGGCGGGGGAGGAAGGCGCAAACGAGTCCAGGCTCGAACCGTTCCCCGAGCTTATGTTCAGTCTTGTGCCAAGATAGCTCAGCGTCAGTCCACCGGCGAGGGAGTCTGTCTGGCCAACGGTGCTGTTTCCTGCGAGCGAGTTGAATAAGTCGGAACGGGCGCTTATGTCCACAGCTGCACTCAGGTTCAGGCCCACGCCTCCTGCAAGCACATAAGCATAGCCGGTACCAGTCAAATGAAGAGTGCTGTTCACTGCATATACATCACGTGCCGCTGAAAAACCGTCCACTGTCTGGAATTCACTGTTGCTCACGGTTGTGTTCAGTGACGCTGAGAACTGAAGATACACCGATATCACCGAAAGCTCAGCGCCAGATGCACCCCCCAGCGGCACCGTGTAAAGGCCGTACGGGTCGGAGATTGTCATGGAGGCATTGTATGCAGCGTAGCTTGCACCAGACCCGTACCTGAGGGCAGGCAGCGTGAAGTTGACTGGCAGGACGGTCAGTGTGCTTGATACAATCCCAGCGGAACCGCCGTTCACGTACGATGCGCTGACAACATATCTGCCAGGTGACCAGAACGTCTGCTTACCTCCGAGAGACGTGAGGTTCCCCACTGTCACCTGACTCGATGGATCAGCAGCCGGCGCAAAGGTGATTGTCCTGAGCTGGAAGAAACTGCCCTTGACAATCGCTCCGGGCGGTATGATGGCAATGGACACTGGATTACCGCAGAGAGACACCTGAGGGGTAAGCCTGATTGAAGGAGCCCCTGCCAGCTGGCTCACTAGAACAACTCCCGAGAAGGCGACAGCTATGAGCACTGCTGCTACTGCAACAGCCCTGACACGCCTGTCAAAGGATTTTCCAGGGAATTTCATGTATAATTCACGAGCAGAAGAAGCTACCTCCGCCCGGTCTTATATTATTTCTCAGTGAATGAAACCCAGTCCGGCGATAGCCATGCAATATTGGCTGAAGGCCGCATTCGCATCATCTCGTGGTCTTTCTTGCTGTACCGGAGAGGAGGCAGATTGGCGCTGCTAATGTTCCCTGTTTGTAGTACTGTTTGCAGCGAAACCGAGCATAATGCCGATGAAGTTGGCAGCGAGATATTCAAAATGAACAAAGACGAGAAGGCCAAGTACCGCCATGTTTGTGAGCGCCCCGAATATTGCAAATGTATTGTACTCCGCCAGCTTCCTTAAAATGCCCGACCTCCTTCCTCTGCCGGACTTCCAGAAATTGTTCAGTATGAAGCTTGCAACGATCGATGCTTCCACTGCAAGAGCAGAGGCGGCAAGCAGCTCTGTGTGAGGGGCGAGCAGGAAAAGCACACCTTCGTTTATTGCCACACCTGCAAGTCCGATCATCAAGAGCTTCAGGACTCTGTAGTCGGAGAGCAGAAGCACGAGGTTCAGATACCTGAGCGTTTCCCTCAGGCCGAATTTGCTTGTTCCGTTGACCCTTTCGCCGAATGCATACGGGAGCTCAGCAAGCGTCACTGCATTTCCCCTGACAAGTATCTCTAGCAGCACCTTGTAGCTGTTTGACACTATGTCATCCGGGTTAATTATTCCCCTCCTGAAGATGAAATAGCCGGATAGCGGGTCGGCGATCGTCCTCGTCTGCCTCAGGAGGAGATGTGCAATAGCTGTGGCCGTCCTGGAAACGACCCTTCTCGGAGCGCTGAAACTCGAACTGCCGCCAGGAACGTATCTGGATGCGATCACAACATCCGTCCCCTTCTCAGCCTCCTGCATCATCTCAGGCAGGAACTCTGGAGGATGCTGAAGGTCACAGTCTATGACAGCAACATACTTCCCGCTGGCTGCATACAGCCCATCCTTTATTGCGCTTGTGATTCCCATCTTTCCCTGTCTTCTCAGCACCTTGATATTTCCATATCTTTCGGCAAGGTCTGCTGCTACCTGCCCTGTTCCGTCGGGGCTGTTGTCATCAACAACTATTATCTCTACTTCCATCCCAAGCGCTTCTATCCTCTCAACAACAAGCGGCAGGTTTTCTGCCTCGTTGTATGTTGGAATCTCTATGGAAAGAAGCGTCATGGCAGGCTACCCTTTATCGCGAAGCTATTAAACTTTGCGCAGTACCGGCTTTGTGATTAAACCCTCAGACAGTGAAAAATATCCGAATGTTGTTCGATTATCTGTGCTTGCCTACAAATCAGTAATACAGAAATTCAGTCCATCACCTGCGTTGCTCAATCTGATGGAACAGTTCCGCCTGATGACCAACGACTGCATCCGTGCGGGCATTGACCATGATGTCAGTTCACTTGGCCGCCTGTCGAAACTCTGCTATCATGACCTGAAGGAATACGGGACACTCTCATACTACAGGCTGACGGCGATGTCGAGGGCATCGGGCATACTGTCCGCAAGGAAGAAATCCATCAAGCGTGGCAGGCCCGCAAAATCTCCATATTGCAGGAGGCCCGAGCTTGTTTCATGTTATGGGTTCAGCATCCGTGATGGTCAGTTGCACATACCTCTCAACGGGCACAGTGAAGCAATTACTCTCAACAGGCACGTTCTCGACGTGCTGTCACAGCCCGGACTGAAAGTGCGTTCAATCGCATTGTATGCAAGCACATGCAGTATTTCTTTCTCGAAGGAGACTGATTTGATTGAATGCACCAGTACACAGGGCGTGGACAGGAATGTCGGGAACGTGTCTTCGGGCAACGAACAGTCTGTGGATGTCTACGACCTGCAGAAGCTGGCAGATGTCCAGCTGAACACAAAGGGCATCGTGGCATCGTTCAGGCGCAACGATGTGCGCATACGGAAACGGATTGCATTGAAGTATGGCAGAAGGAAGCAGAACCGCACAAGGCAGTTCATCCATGCAATCACCAACAGCATAATCACGCGGTCGAAGGAAAGGCGTGAAGCCATCGTCCTGGAAGACATCACCGACATAAAGTGGAAACTCTTCCGCAGGGGGGACGGAAAGGGCAGGCGAGTCAGGAGCATAGTTCATGGAACTGCATGGGCAGGCGAGATAGAGAGGCAAATCGTTTACAAGGCTGCATGGGAAGGCATTCGGGTCATACAGCTGTCGCGCAGGGAAACAATGGGCACAAGCTCAAAGCACTGGAGATGCGGGGAGAGACTCCAATTCAGTGTCGGCAGCAGGACAGGCCACTGTGCGCATTGCAGCGAGGCGATAGACAGGGATGTAAATGCGGCCATAAACATATCAAACAAGGGGCGGTCAAGGCTTGACCGTTCAAAAGGCCCTCCAGCTGAAGCAATGAAGGGGAACCCGGAGGAAGACAGGATGATTCCGGCAATCCCCGGAGCAGATGGTGGGAAGTGAATAATGTTCGGCATAAGCCGAGTTTAATCACAAAGCCCGCAGTACCATCCGTTCCGCTCTGAAATGCGCAGTCAGCTTGGAACGGAAAAACAGGTTGCCCTTCTCAGGATATTTGTTTCATTCCGGATAAAGCCCGGTAACTGTGCTGTTGAACTCGCGAGTGACAGGCAGAGCGCCACTCCACTCCATGGCTCATGTTGCGCCGCCGCACAGAACCCGTCCCGTCTGCCAGAGGCAGCTCTCTCAAATCCGCGGACTTGGCATTCCGCCGAGGCACTGATCTGCGGGCGCACCATCCCTGCAGAGCACCAGAACAGACAGCTTCGCCTGCAACCGCAGGCAGGTCCCCCTTTCCAGCTGTATGTCAGGTCATTCTTATGAGCGTCATGGTGCTGACTACACCAGGGAAGGACCGTATTTCGTCAACCTTCCTGTTGAACAGTTCGACATTATCCGCACGCACGTCCGCTGCAAGGTCGAACTCGCCGCTTGTCTCATATGTGGATACCGCCAGTTCCTTGAGGCGTCTGGCAACAACTCTCATCTGGTCAAGCTGTGTCTTGATCATAACAAGACCTGTAACATCGTTGCTTCTTGTTATGACTGTGAACTTCTCTATAACGCCGTCTTTGATCATCTTTGCTATTCTTGCCCTGACACCGCCTTCTGTCAAATTTACTCTACGTGCAATCTCTACGTTCTTTGTCCGTGCGTTTTCCCTCAGTATGGATAATATCTGGCTGTCTATTTCGTCAACAACTCTCACGACGACTTTGCGCGTGATTCTGTCTTCGATGCCCAGACTAGTCATCGACTGTCAATTACTGTAAAGCGTATTTAACTCATTCCTTCTGTCAGTTCTTTCACTTCAAAAATGCTTTCCAGCCATCTCCTCCAGGCGGGCAGGTTCACATGAACAACCTTCCGGGGCAGTGTCCTGAAACTTGGCCGGCGATATGCGCCTCCTGCAGTTGACGGTCTGCTGATTTTCAGAAGATCTCTCTTATATACGGATGAACTGAACTTTGGCGCTGTGAATGCAGCCGGGTCTGCGAGGAGAGCCTCGAGGACGGCAATAACGTTGGCCGGCGTTCTCCTCATGCTTTTCATTGTTTCAGTCATAGTACCTGTAGCGCAGGGGAAGGTGAGCGCGACCGTACCCGGCTCCGGCGGCTTTGCCGAGCATGCCGGTGGAGGAATACTCTATATCAACGGTACGGTGGATGTCAACAACCAGGGGATATATTCAATATACGGCCTGCTCTACAACGCCGAGATTCTCTCAAGCAGCAACGCTAACCTTTACAACTACACCGGCACCCTCCCCTCAATCCCTCCCGGCCGTGAACTTGGGCTCAACGTATCCATACCCGTCCCGTTCAGCGCTCTCCAGGCACTCTATTCTCAGACAGGTCCGTCGGGAACCACAAATGTTACAATCTCAATCACCCTCTCCGGCAGGTATGCCCTCGGCGCCATAAGTTTCAGGGTTGTCCTCACGACAGGCATTCAGATAACACCCTCTGCTCTCGCATCCGCCGCCGGCGGGATGCGCTGGATGTGGTGGTGAGCAGCATGGCACCCGTTCAATATCCTCTTCATACAGGGAGTGCAGCCGTCTCTGCAATGAAGAGTGTGTTCTTATTCGTCGTGCTTCCGCTTACGCTCATAGGCGTGTACACAACAGTCGTTGCCGGCAACAGCCTTCCCGTCAGCCAGAACCTGGGCAACGCAACTGCGGACATTACATACACCGGCATGGCGATAACGATAGCCTCGATATTCGCCTCCCTGCTTGGGAACGAACGTATTTCGGGGCTGTCCCTCAGGGCAGCGGCCCAGTGCCTCACCGCACTATACTCAATCTACATATTCGGAAGGGAATATTCGTTCATCGTCGTAGGCAAGTATTCACTCTCTGTGAGCCTGTTTCCGTTGGCCCTCATTGCCGCCCTCCTGTCTCTGTTCAGAATCGTTCCGGCGGTGTTTGAACACATTGAAAAGAAAAACAAAAAGCGTTAGAAGAAGCTTACTGGCTCAAACGGTTTGAGCCTTTTTCTGAGTTCACCGAAGTCAGTCTCCTCCTCGTACATGCCGTAGAATATCTGCGTCAGCAATTCCATATCCCTTGAGACTCTGGCATTCCTGCATATTGCGCATTCGACAGTCTTGTGCAGCTTCCTCTTCGTGGCGACACTGACCGCGTCGAGGTCTATCTGTGCGCCACAGTTTTCACATGCAACCTGGATCATACCGGCCCCGCCCATTCAAACGCACTTCCCGCTCCCCTCTGCTCCACGCATGCTCGCGCACCCTCTCAACAGGCAAAACAGGAAAGCAAGCAGTGTAATGGTATGCTGTTTTTAATCGTTTGCATCGATGTTTGACGAATCATCCTTACCTTCCCCAAATTCCTCGATCTCTCTGTTGAGGTATTTCTTCTTCAGCTCATTCGTGTCAAGTTCCTCGAACATCTTGCCTATCATGGCAAGGTCCTTCTGGTCGAACGTGAGCCTGTTGATCGCCGCTATCACGACCGCACCGTTGTCGACGACCTTCTGCATCACGTTCTCCAGCATCGCTATCACCCTGATCATGTTGTTGTTTGCAAGCAGATATTCAAGGCCGTCAATGAAAATAACTGAGTTCTCATGCTTTTCCAGGAAAGTGATGATTGCACTTGTTATGACTGAAAGCTTCGAGGGGTCAAGATTATTGTTTCCCACCACCTGGGTAAGCCACCGCAGGTCGGACTTGCCAAGATTGTATTTTTCGCTGAGACGCGACGGATGGTCCCTGCTTATCACCAGCGCCTCAAACCCTGCGGCCAGCAGGTCGAGCAGCGTGGCGTAGGCAACAGAGGGCTTTTCCTCCGATATGGCATAGCTGAAGCCCCTTCTCATCTCGAAGCGCATGTTCCTTATCTCTGCGTGCTTCTCGATGGCCAGACCCGTCAGCCCCTGAGCCTCGAGAGCCCCTTCCCTGACTGTTCCCTCAACCCTTGTGAAGAGCACGGTGCCCTTCCTCTTGCCATGATCCACGATCTGCTTTCCAGAAACAGATATTCTTTTGAGCGCTCCCTCAACCTTGAATGTATAAGTGCCTTCGAACCTCTCCCCTTTCTTCAGGGAATCAAGCAGATCAATCACCTGAAGCGAGTCCGTATCGCTGAGCAGCTCTACGATCTTCTGCGACGAGTCGTTCTGTGATAGTGAGAACATCCTCCTTGCCTCGCTGTTTGCAAAGGAGACCGCTCCATCACTGTCAAGCCTTATTATGCCCCCCTCGATACCGTCGAGGAGTTCTGAGAGCTCTGCCTTCTTCAGCTCTGCCTTCCTCTTCATTATCTTTTCCTGCTTGAGCGCCTCTATTGTCTTTATCGAGCCAAGAATGTTCGAACCGAGCCGTTCAAGTATCCATGCGTCGTTTTCGTTGAAACCTTCTCCATTAAGCTTGTTGAAGAGCAGTATGAAGACTGCAGGCAGGTTTGATTCCTTCCTTGTCACAGGAAAAACCATCAGATTGCTGATTGAACCGGGCATATCCTCATCCGGCCCTATCTCAAGCCCTGACATGTCGTTGACTATGCTCTCCTCCCCCTTCTCCATCGACCTCACTGCAAGCCTTTCTACAGCCTCCGGGACCCTTGTTTCGTAGTAACCGCTCCACTCGATGTTCGACGCATTCATGAAACCCACAAGGGAATACTCCGCACCAATCAGGTGGCCGGCAGCAGATGAAACAGCATCAAGCATTCGTGAGAACTCCCCCTGCTTTGTTATCGTCCGGGATATGTCGTCTATAAGGTTCAGAAGCCCTGTCCTCTGCCTTTCCCGGTTGAGGGCTGTAAGTTGCCTCACCTTCGATGAAAGTGCCTTGAGGAGGTCTGGCAGGAGCTTGTCAGCAGCGGACAGGTCAGTCTCCTGCTCGAACGCAGCTATGACCACATAGTCGAGCCCGTCCATTGAGGAGATCTTCCCCACCAGCATCGGGTGTGAGAAGAGTGAGCTGAACGGCCCATCCTCCTCCCCCGCAATCCTCACGACCTTCTTGTGAGTGTCGAGGGAGCTGAGAAGCTTCCCTGCCTGGCTCATAACCATCTTTTCCGGAGGATCACTCATTCCGTTGTAGGTGCAGGATGCTTCAACCTCGAAGGAGGATGTAGTGTAGTTGGCAAGGTAGATGGAAACCATGGATGCACCGACGAGGTCGCCAATGATGGGAACGACTTTCTCGAAGAGCCTGCCAAGGTCTGTCTCCGCATAGACTGCATCCTTGAAGTAGGAGGCTTTCTTTGTCCTCAGGAGCTCATCGGTGTCTGCCTTCCTGTCGTGTATTCTGGAATACCTGATCTCAAAAAAGTTGAGAAGCTTCTGAAGCAGATATCCCCTGAAGAGCTGCTTTGATTTTGAAAGCGTATAACCCACCCCTGCAAAAACTGTCTCGCACCCGGGCACGCTCTCCTCGTGGTAAAGCATCAGATATGGTCTGATGTTGTCCATCTCGTACTTCAGTGCGTTCCTGTCCATTCCTATGCCCAGATTCTCACAGGCATCCTCCACCTTGTAGCCGTCCTCCAGAACGTAAGTGTTGTTTGCAAGGTGTACAGACTCCTTCTTCAGGGACTCGATGTCTTCATGTCTGACTTCCTTCTTTCCTGTGAGCTTCGATGTTGGGCGCTGTGCAACGCACTTGAACTCCTCGTAACTTCCAAGCCTGATGAAAAGGCAGCCCGATTCACATCCGGCTGTTTCAGTGCACTTCCTGAGTATCTGTCCTGGGAGCGCTTCGAGCCTTTCATCGGACAGTGCCGCTATGAACTCATCCGCGAGCTGCGATGTGAGTGTTGCCTCCGCCTCCTTCTCTGAAACGACCTTTCTCATCTCCACTGTTGCGTTTGCCCTCTCCATCACCGTCGAAAGTTGCCTGGAGATGAGAGTGATGGAGTCAAGATCCTCGGCTGAAAACCCCTTCCTGCCGGACCTGTGGAGCGTGATGACGCCTATGTCCTCCTTGATGCTCTTTATCGGCATGACGAGTATGGATTCAGGCTCTCCAGACCCGCCTGGCAGATTGATCGCCCTGAGGTCGGCATGTGCATCATTTATGACCTCGGGCATGTCGCTGGAAATCGCCTTGCCCACAATTCCTTCACCCACAGGGACTGAGTATGAGAGCATCTCCTCCGCAAAGAATCCTCTTGAAGTGACAGGTATGAGCGTTGTCCTGGATTCGTTCAGCGCGTAGAACACAGAAATTGTGGAGGGGACAACCGATTCTATGAATGAAAGTGCTTCCTCTGCTATCTTGGCAGGGTCTGACTGCCTGTGGAGCAGCAGAAGTTCCTCGAGAAGCATGTTCCTCACCAGAACCTTTCTCTCCTTTTCAGCAACTGAGATGCTGGTGGAGAGTCTGTCTGAAAGCAGAGATGACACAATCTCTATGTCCTTCAGCTCTCCATCGCTGTATGGAGACGGGCTCTTGCTTTCCAGCACAAGAAGTGCGTTCCTCTTCGAATGCGTGTCAAGAGGGACAAGGGCCGCCCATCTGACACCTGTCCCCAGGGGCCTGTACCCGCTGTTCTCTATTTCATTGATTATGAGAGGCTCCTTCTGCCCGAGGGCCGCGAGTATCACGTTCCCCGGTTTCATGCTCTGTGGCGTATCATAGAGGGGTGTAAGCGACTCGCTGATCCCTGCAAATTCCACCTCTCTCTTCTTGTCATCCAGAACCATCAGGGCGACGTAGTCTATGCCTATCTTCTTCTGTATCGTGTCTGCAGCCCTGTTCATGAAACTTCCTGCGAGCGCATTGTCGCCAATCTGCCTTCCAAGCTCGATTGCAGCCGAGAGCCTTGCTGAATGGGCAAGCTGTTCGCCCACTGAAAACTCCCTCTTTATTATTGCATCAAAAACTGCTGTTACGTAGGAAAATGAGACGGCCTCCTCCTCGGTCAGCTTTCTCCTTCCGCCGGTATAGAGATAGAGAGTCGCGCTTCCCCTCCCTGTGCCCCTGAAGAGAGTGAACTCGCTGGAACCGGTCGACAGTGCAATTTCATCTATGAGTGTTATGCCTGATGATGGGCCCCTTATTGTCTTGACCGGGTCACCGAAGTCGGCATTCAGCGGAAGCAGCTCCTCATACTTCAGCTGTGCACCCTGGTCGATCATGTCCTGGTGTGTTGTCCATCTGAGCTGCAGATCCCTGCTCACGACTACAAAAACAGCGAACAACTCTCTTGCCTGTCCCGAGACCTTCGCCACGTAGCCTGAGAGGAGAGACCTCCAGTCACCGGCCTCTGAGAGCGACTCTATTGCTGAAGCTATTGGCCCTGCCGAGAACCTCCTCATTCCAGCTGGCTTGTCCCGGAAGGCTGCATTCTCCTGCGGCGCCTCAAATACGCCCTTAGGTGTTATGAATTCCTCTCCCATCTTGACCTGATTCCTGGCTTTGTGCATCTGACTGGTGGCAGCTCACTTTTCTGAAATATGCCGTGCGACTGTATTTAAACGAAAATAGTCATGCTATCTCTCTTGATATTGAGCTGGCTAATGCCCGGTTGAGAGCATCTCTCCATGTACGAGTCAGGCTGCCGTTGGTCAGTTTTAAATACACACAGGTCGATGTCTGACTAATGTCTGACGCTATACTTGAAGACGGGCCGGAACACTACTACTACATAGGCAGGGACAGGTTCCCGTTCGCAGTTGCATCTTCATTTCCTATAGAGGATGACCTGGACAGCTCATTTCAGCCCGCAAGGGAAAGCTCTGCTTCCCTCCGCGGCATAGTCGATTCGTTTGTGGACCTGAGAAGGGACTCCGTCCTGAAGACAGTACAGATGGCATCCATCACCAGCTCCGCGTGCCGAGGGATCCTCCTCTCAGTCGAGTCCCGTCTCCGTGCGGGCAACCTCCAGGGAAAAGTCGCCGGTTCCACGGCCCAGGATGACCTCCATTCTCACGGCAGACAGCAAGCAGCCGGAGGGGGGTACGCGCTGTTTCCAGCAGGGTCACGGATCTCGGAGGAGACGTGGACGAAGCTGGCCGCAGCTGCAGAGGAGCAGCTTGTCAGGCAGGGCTACCTGATCACTCAGACGGACAAGAGAAACATCTCAGCCATGACAGGTATCGAAGTCACTCCGTACATCTGGTCCACGCTGATGAAGAGGCTGGACCTGAAAAAGGTCAGGAACCCTTTCCCTTCGTCTCTTGTCGTGTACGTTCCACGCCTAAAGCATAAGTAGTTTCATCGTGGAACAATCCATGATAATCCGCCCGCCCGACGCGTCGATTCGACAGTCTATTAAAGTGCATTGCCTTATGCGTTCACGATGATCACTGTCGTCGGTGCGGGGCTCGTCGGTTCGGCAGTCATCGAAGATCTTTCGTCAGATTTTGAGGTGGCGGCCTTTGACCGGTCAAGGGAGGCACTTTCGCGTCTTTCCATCAAGAGAAAGTACGCGGATGATGTCTTCAGCAGGAGACATCTCCTTGAGCGCTCCGAGATCGTTGTGACAACCCTGCCAGGAAGCATATCGTACAACGTCGTCAGGAGGCTGCTCAGCATGGGAAAGACGGTGGTGGATACTTCGTTCATGGAGGAGGATCCGCTGACGCTGGATGCACTTGCACGGAAGCAGGGAACGGTGTATGTTCCGGATGCAGGGTACGCCCCCGGCATAACAAACGTACTGGCCGGCAGGCTTTACAAGAAGGAGAACGTGCGCAGCATAGAGATATTCGTCGCGGGGCTGCCGCTGGAGCACTCTGGTCCGTTCAACCACGCAGTCACTTTCAATGTCGAGGGGCTTATAGATGAATACACACGCCCGGCGAGAATTGTCAGGGATGGGCAGGTCGCTTCTGTCGACCCGCTGTCTGAAATCACCAAGGTGGGCTTTGGCAAGTGGGAGCTTGAGGGGTTCTACTCCGACGGCCTCCGGACACTGTTGAAGACCGTAAGGGTGGACAGCATGTACGAAAAGACGATGAGATATCCAGGTCATCTGCAGGCGATGAAGATGCTGAGAGATTTCGGCTACTTCTCGAATGAGAAAGTAGGAGGGATGGTTCCTAGAAGGCTCACGGAGGCGCTGTTCGCCGCCTTCGGGACTGAGTTCAGGGACACGTGCCTGACCAGGGTTACTGGAACCAACGGGAAGCGGCTTGAATATGTGAACACAGACAGGTACAGCCAGAAGACAGGCACAAAGTCGATGGCAAGAATGACAGGCTATGCCGCCTCTTCAATGGCCAGGATACTGGCAGACGGCATGGTCGACGCCAGCGGCACATACCCGCCGGAGTACTTCGGCTTCTTCGACCGGCAGTTCATGGAGTTCATCTCGCTGCTGAGAAGGAAGGGGATACGCTTCACATTCACTGAAACCTGAGCCTGCCTCTCCGGACCGCGTTTGGCCACCCCCTCGGCCTGCTTTAAATACTCGTGTGGCTGACCGATGAGGAAGAGGCTTGGTGTCCGTGTCTCTGTTTGATGGGAAAGACGAGGGCGGGGACGGATGGCTCAGCGCATCCGGAATAGCAACTTTTGTGTACTGCGAGCGGAAGTACAGGCTCGGCAGAAATCCTCCTGCTGGTTATTCAGAGCCTGTTGCCGTCCGCGAGAGGAAGGGCAGCGGTTCCAGCTACCACAGGCGAAAGGGCGCAGCGCTTCTGGGCAGGGTGGCTGCGCAGCATCTGATGCTTCTCGCCTCTTTCCTGCTTGTTGCGGTTGCCGTGGCAATATGGTTCCTGTATTGAGCGTTGTCCTCTCCGTCCTGGCAGCATCATCAGGCGCGGTGATGCTCTATCTTTGGAGCAGGTCGAGGATCAGGGTCGTGAGCCAGGACATGGTAATGCGCGGTGGAGACCCGTATTTTGCCAGGCGGACGGGGCTTGTTGGCAGGCCCGACGAGGTGGTCCGCAGGAGTAACTTCTTCATTCCGGTGGAGCACAAGAGTGCAGCCTGTCACGGCACTGCCAGGCAGTGGGATGTGGCACAGGTGCTTGCCTACTGCCTCATTGTGGAGGAGTGCATCGGGCCAGTGCGGATGGGAGAACTTGTCTACCGGGATGCCACATTCGATATCCCATGGAACGGCAGGAACAGGGACTATGTTCTGTCTGTGATCCACAGAATGAGGCACGGTTCAGGCGAAAAGACAGAGCTTCTCTGGAAATGTCGCAGCTGCGAATTCAAGGAATATTGCGGAAGGGGCTAGTTGCCGAACGGGTTCCTTTTCCTCTTTGTCCCGTCTCTGTAAACAGGGTAACTGCCGGCATTGTGGCACTCGTTAGCTCTCTCCTCCGTATCAAACTCCCTGCCGCAAAACCAGCATTTGAACCGTGATGGCGCTTTCTCCGCACTCATATTGAAAGCTAGTAACCGTGCCGATATATAGGTTTCCTTCAGGCTGGCACAGCATGGTGCGAAGCATCTGCTGTGTTCCGTTCCCTCGTGTTCAACCGTTCTCTGCAGAGGCGGAAACCCATTCCCTGTACCTTTGGGCAATGCCTTCCCGCGAAATCCACTCTTTGAACCCGGTTGCAACCACATGCTCGCCGTTCAGCCCCTCCGCCATCCCTGAAGAAAGGAAGGCGGCCGGTTCACCCACTATATCCGGGGACAGGATAGTGCCGAAGCTTTCCTCCGGGGCATCGGCAGGCATCGATGAGGATGACACGAAGCCCCCGGGGGTGAGCAGGTTTGCCGTGATTGCAGAACCATCCAGTTCCCTAGCCATTATCATTGTCAGAGCGTTCACCGCAGCCCTGGACGGCCCCACAGGTGCAAAGCCCCTGATGGAGATCGTGTGGTCATCGGCGCCTACGTTGATTATTCTGCCATGCCCTTCTTCGATGAAAACAGGCATGAAAGACTGCGTCACAGCAAAACAGCCTATGTAGTTCACGTCCATCGCCCTTCTCAGCTGTTCGTGGCTGAACGAGTAGAAAGGCATCGCCTTCCTTGTGAAATCGGGGTTGAACTGGTCCATCCCCGCTCCTGCGCTGTTTATCAGGACATCAACACCGCCCCAGTGTGACTTGAGCAGATTGACAACCTCTGTTATTGACTCGTATGATTCGACATCCAGGACGACCGCGAAGACATCCAGCCCTTCCCTCTTCAGCTGCTGGTTGGCATCTTTCAGCTTCTGGCCCGCCCTCGCCGCCATCGCAACGAAGGCTCCCTCCTTTGCGAGTGCCCTCACTATGGAAAGGCCCATGCCGCTGCTTCCGCCTGTCACAACGGCCCTCACCTCCGACAGCCTTCCTTTCAGTTCATCACCTTGTGATAACCAGTCCGGTCAATGCATTACTACCGATTTAGCTGTTGCATATCGACATGCCGTTGATGCGCCGCAGGCCCGCTTTCTACCGATGTCCGAGGATTGCAGCTGTAGCCGCTGCATGCAGCCGGAATAAAGGATTCGGCGCTCCTCCACCGTTTGAAAACGGTGGTATCCGCACCGGGGTGGAATCATGAAGGTCAGTTTTTCCTTACGGCGAAGAGACCTCTGAGTTCCTTGCCTACGTCCTCTATCTGTTCCTTGCCCGCTTCCTGCCTCATCTTCCGCAGCGTCGGCATTTCCCTGTAGTACTCGTTCATCCACTCTTCCGCAAAGCTGCCGTTCTTGATGTCCTCGAGCACCTTCTTCATGCTCTCGCCGACATGGTCGTCTATGATCTTCGGCCCTCTCGTCCTGCCACCGTACTCGGCCGTATTGCTCACGTTGTCCCACATGTTCTCAATCCCGCCGGCCTGTATCAGGTCGACAATAAGCTTGAGCTCGTGCAGCACCTCGAAGTATGCAACCTCGGGCTGGTATCCTTCGGAGACGAGCAGCTTGAATGCTCTTCCTATCAGCTCTGCCACTCCACCGCAAAGGACCACCTGCTCACCGAAGTTGTCTGTCTCCGTCTCTTCTTTGAATGTCGTCCTTATGACGCCTGCCCTGGTCGCGCCTATACCCTTTGCAATTGCAAGCGCCGTCTCGAATGCCCTGCCCGAGCTGTCCTTCTCAACAGCCACGAGCGCAGGTGTGCCGAAACCCTGAAGATATGTGTTCCTGACCATGGCACCGGGCCCCTTGGGTGCCACCATTATGACGTCCACTCCCTCCGGCGGAACAATTCTCTTGAAATGTATGTTGAAACCGTGCCCGAACTCGAGAACCTGCCCTTTTCTCATCTGGCTGTGTATCTCGTTGGAGTATACGTCGGACTGCACTTCGTCGGGTATCAGAAGCATGATGATGTCGGCCCGTCCGACAGCCTCTCTCACAGGTACGGGTTTGAAACCATCCTCCTCGGCAATCTTCCAGCTCTCCCCGCCCGGTCTCAGGCCCACCGTGACATCCTGGCCCGAGTCCCTGAGGTTGAGCGACTGTGCCCTGCCCTGTATGCCGTAGCCTATCACTGCAATCTTCTTTCCTTTCAATATGCCAGTATCTGCGTCTTTGTCGTAGAATGCGTTGACCATTTTTTTCACCCAAGCATTTCCTGTGGTGTCATTTGAACCCTGCTCTGGGCAATTGCCGTCTCCTCCTGCTTCAGAGAGTCGACGACTTCTATGACACCGTGTATCCTTCTGAGGTGCTTCACCACCTTCAGCGCGTCCGCATCGCTCCTCACAGTTATGTGGAGGACCGCCCTTTCCCCCTCCCTGCTGTAGAGGAGGCGTTCGATCTCAATGTTCCTCCTGCTGAATTCGAATATGGCCCTCTGGAGTGTGCCCTCCTCCTCACTTGCCGAAATTCGTAATTTCGCCATCCGTTATGTCCCTCCATTTGCATCTTCCGTAAATCGTTCCATCCCTGCCGGCCCACGGCGGTGTCATCGGCAGACAGTCCTCATTGACGTCAATGCGCATGTCTGCGACGAACGGGACGCTGCTTGAAAGCCCTCTCTTTATGGCTTCAGCCACCTCGCCAGCCCTTTCTACAGTGACGCCTTCTCCTCCCATTGCCTCGGCAAACTTTACAAAATCCGGCGATTTGCTGTAATCCACTGCGTAGATGTGGTTGCTGTAGAATTGCTTCTGGAACTGCCTGACCATTCCCAGGCTGCTGTTGTTCATAACGACTACAAAGACAGGAATATCGTTCTCAACCGCTGTCGCGAATTCGGCAAAGGTCATCTGGAAGCCCCCGTCACCAGTCAGGCAGACGACCTTTGATCCGGGTTCAGCCATTTTCGCTCCCATTGCGGCCGGTAGTCCAAAGCCCATTGTGCCAAGGCCGCCGGACGTGATAAACCTCCTTCCCCGGCTCGCCTCAAAAAAGTGAGCTGCAAACATCTGGTGCTGTCCCACATCTGTGGTCAGTATTGCATTCTCAGGGAGCAGCCTTGAAAGCTCATGTATGATCTTCTGCGGTTTCAGCGGGCTGTCCGTCAGGTCGAAGTCGCACTGGCAGTAGGACTTCATCGCCACCGCCCTGGCGGTCCATCCGGACCTCTCGTCTGCCTTCCTTCTCACCATCGATTTCAGCGTCTGCACGATTTCAGAGCAGTCGCCTGTCAGACCAACAACATTCCTGACGTTCTTCCCGACCTCAGCGCTGTCTATGTCCACGTGTATTATGCCAGCCTTCGGGATGAAGTCGCTCGTCTTTCCTGTCGTCCTGTCGCTGAACCTGGTGGCTATTGCAAGGACCACATCCGCCTCCTCCATGACCCTCGCAGAGGAACGCCTTCCGTGCATCCCTGTAGTCCCCATGGCGAGCGGGTGGTCCTCAGGGACGGCCCCCTTGCCCATGACTGTCGTGACAACCGGTGCTCCAAGCATCTCAGCAAGCTGCATTATATCCTCGCCGCACCTCGCCCACTTTGCACCGCCGCCAACGAGCATCACAGGCCTCGAAGCCAGGTTGAGCATCTCCACCGCCTCGATGAACTGCCCCTTCACACGCGGCATGCGCTCAGAACCGTTCAGCGTCAGGTATGCCTCGCCGTGAAATTCAGAGGCGACTGTATCAGACGGGATGTCTATGGCAACCGGACCGAACCTTCCGCTTGTCGCGACCGAGAACGCCTTTGCAAAAACAGGAGGAATTTCCTCAGGGGATCTGAGCTTGAAGTTGCTTTTTGTTACAGGGATCATCATGTCGAAGCTGTCCGACTCCTGGAACGCATCGTTGCCCATCATTTTTGTCGAAACCTGACCCGTCATGCAGATGACCGGCGATGAGTCCAGATAGGCTGTCCCGAGACCTGTTATCATGTTCGTTGCGCCCGGTCCCGAAGTCCCAAGGCAGACTCCCGGTCTTCCTGTGACCCTCGCATAGCCGTCAGCCATGTGTACAGCACCGCTTTCATGCCTTGTGAGCACATGGCGAAGGCTGCTCTCGTGCAACTCGTCGTAGATGGCAAGGTTGGCACCGCCCGGGATGCCGAATAGAAGTTTCACTCCCTGTTCCTTCAACGTGTTGACGAGAACTTTTGCTCCTCTCATGTTTATGCCCTTTAGCTGCAAGTGTGCGCCGGGCCGTTCAGGTCAACTGACAAATAGACCTGACGGCTCTCTGGCCGATTCCGTTCAACACCGGGGCACACGCAGTTTTCATGGTCCGCTCGCAGTGATCGAAATTCTATAAATAGATTGTGTCGTAGTAGCACGGTAAATGTAAGTCGGTTTATTCGTCTGTTGTCGATGTTGACATCGCTTGAAATCGATTCTGAGAACTTTGGCAAGAGCGATTGAGGTCAGCAGTCCCGGGCAATGCTCAATGAATGCCAGCATGGCTTTCACTGCGTACGGAGGCTCTGCATAGAAAGGCTATTAGCCAAGTATTTCATCATTATCAATATTGAGAGGGATGGAGTTTGGAACCAGAACTGCTCGCTGTCACCCTGATTGTTTTCGGAAGCATACTTTTCAACATTTGGTTTGCCTGGGCGGTATACTACCGGTCCGGAAAGAAGGCCATGGACCGAAGGGGCCCCTACTGAACATTCCCACCTCACTTCTGAGTGAGTAACACTCGGTGCATGCCGCATTCAGCCTTATAGCTGCAGGTTATTGGTGCATGTGATGAGATACCGTGAATTGGCGAAGACTGGGTTCAGGGCGTCTGTCGTCGGTATGGGGACATACTACGACTTTGGATGGATATTCGCAGCCTCCGTATTCAGGAAGCGGCTCAACGAGGGCATGATACTCGAATCGCTCCAGACAGGTCTGGACGGGGGCATAAACCTGATCGACACCGCCGAGATATACGCTTCCGAACCAATAGTCGCGAAGGCGCTGGAGGGGAGGGACAGGGAATCTGTCTTCATCGCCTCCAAGGTGTTTCCGACGCATTTCAGGCGCGAGAAGCTTATACGCTCGTGCGCAAGGAGCCTGAAACGCCTCAAGACAGACTACATAGACCTCTACCAGCTCCATTTTCCTAACTTCAGGGTCCCGATTGAAGAGACAATGGGTGCAATGGAGGAGCTTGTCGACAGGGGAATGATCAGGCACATTGGCATCAGCAACTTCTCCTTCAAATCAATGCTCGAGGCTGAAAGGGCGCTCAAGAAGTATCGTCTCACATCCACTCAGATGCACTACAACGTGTCTCACAGGCAGGTGGAGTATGACATACTTCCTCATTGTGAAAGGGAAGGGATTGCACTCCTTCCGTACTATCCGATCGGACACGGCAGGCTTTCCAGGGAGGATGGAAAAGCGCCGGCGGTGTTCGGCTCACTCGCAGGCAAGCACGGGCTGAGGTCAAACGCGCAGGTGGCACTTACCTACCTTGTATCAAGAAGTGAATGCATTTTCCCGATCCCGCGCGCGCGAACTCCTGACCATGTTATGGAGAATACGGAGGTGGGAGGAAGCCTCTTTGACAGCGATGAGCTGGCTTCGCTTCAGTCGGCATTTCCCTCACAGGGAAACCAGGCATCCGACGGGGAACCTGGAACACAATAAATATCTAATCTGTCTGTTTCTGCATGAGAGAGCAGGATGAAGGCAATTGTTGTAAAACCGGGCGTTCCGGGCGTGATGATTTCAGACAGGAAAGCACCTTCCAGTGATGGTACGCTCGTGACGCTGTCACCACGACTTGTAGGCATTTGCGGAACAGACAGGGAGATCATATCGGCTTACTACGGCCAGGCGCCGGCCGGTGAAGACCTGCTGACAATAGGGCACGAGTCGCTCTGCACCGTGGAGAAACCAGGCAACAGCAGCCTGAGGGAGGGACAGCTAGTCGTTCCCACTGTGAGAAGGTCCTGCGGCAAATGCTGGAGCTGCCTTCACGGCCAGTCGGACATGTGCTTCACCGGAAACTATCTGGAAAGGGGCATCAAGGGGCTGAACGGCTACAATTCAGAGACGGTCGTGGAAAGCAAGGATTACATAGCTGCTGTTCCGGAGGGGATAGGGGATTATGCTGTCCTCACCGAACCAATGACCATAGGGGAGAAGGCAGTCACGCAGTCACTTAACCTGCAGAAGAGGGTCGAGTGGGGATGGGACTGCAGCGAGGGGCTTTCATGCAAGAAGGCTCTCGTGCTGGGAACCGGGCCAGTTGGACTGCTTGCGGCACTTGTGGCGAAGGTGCGGGGCTTCAGGGTCTGGGCCGCTGACCGCCACGGCAGCGACACGAAAAGGGCGGGGCTGCTCAAGTCAGCAGGCATTGACCACATCGACTCGCAGACAACTTCGATATCTGAATTCGCAGAGTCAATAGGGCAGTTTGATATGATTGTCGAGGCGACTGGCGACCCTGCCATAGGTCTGGACCTTATACCTTCGCTCGGCCCGAACGGCGTCATAGCACTGACGGGCATTCCCGGCGGTTCTCAGGTATATCAGCTGCCTGCTGTGGAGATAATGCGTTCCATTGTGCTGAGAAACCTGCTTGTGATCGGAATTGTAAATGCTAACATAAGCTACTTCAGGGACGCTCTCAACGACATGGTAACCATAGAGAAGCTTTATCCCGGTGTGCTTGGACAAATGGTCACTCACAGGTTTCCGCCCGAAGATTTCTCGGCCGCCTACAGTGAGAAGGGAGCAGATGTTGTCAAGGTAACAATCGACTGGACTAGGTGATACCATGCCGCGAGACCTCCCTGTGGGAAACGAGAAGCTGCTCGTCTCATTCGACAGCAACTACGTCATCAGGGACATCTACTATCCGTACATAGGAAGGGAGAACCACTCGGTGGGCCACGAGTTCAGGGTGGGTGTCTGGGTCAACGGCATTTTCAGCTGGACAGATTCCCCGGGCTGGAACAGGGAACTCAGGTACGCCGAAGACACGCTTGTCACAGACGTTACCCTCAGGAACGACTCGCTTGGAATACAGATCCATTTCAGCGACGCGGTGGATTTTGTCGTCGATGTGTTTCTGAGGAGCATATCAGTTCAGAGGATATCCGGTCCGGATGCGGAGGTCCGCCTTTTCTTCCATCATGATTTTCATCTCTACGGCAACGACATAGGAGATACAGCCTTCTACGACCCGGAACTCACTGCTCTCATACACTACAAGGACAGGCGTTACTTCCTCATGGATGGGGGAAGTGACGAGATGGAGAGGTTTGCACAGTTTGCGTGCGGTCTGAAGGAATTCGAAGGGAAGGAGGGTACCTGGAAGGACGCGGAGGACGGCATACTTTCAGGCAACGCAATCTCAGAAGGCTCCGTGGACTCTGTGATGGGCATTACGTTCATTATACCCTCAGGACAGGCGAGAACAGGTTTCTATTTCATGGCCGCCGGGGAGGACTACAAGTCTGTCGACAAACTGCAGAATCTCGTCAGGTCGAGAGGAGTGCAGAGGCTTCTCGACAGGACAGCCGCCTACTGGAGGCTCTGGGCGACCAAGGAGAAGAAGGACTACGGCATCCTCGGCGAAGGCATACAGCGTCTCTACAGGAGAAGCCTCCTCTCGATCATGACAAATGTCGATTCGCACGGCGGGATCATGGCAGGCAACGACACAGACCTTCTCAGGTTCAACAGGGATACTTACAGTTACATATGGCCCAGGGACGGTGCCCTCGTGGCAATGGCGCTCGACAATGCAGGTTACTACGAGCCCGCGTCCCGGTTCTACAAGCTCTGTAACGAACTCATAAGCGGCAGGGGCTACTTCCTTCAGAAATACAACCCGGACGGCTCATTTGCAAGCAGCTGGCATCCGTGGATGCTCGACGGCAAACCCTCGCTCCCGATACAGGAGGATGAGACAGGACTCGTTCTCCACTCCCTCTGGAACCACTTCAGGCGGTTCAGGGATGTTGAATTTGTGAAGCCTATGTACAGGAAGCTGGTGAAAAACGCGGCAGATTTCATGTGCAGCTATGTCGACAGCGAAACCGGTTTGCCGCTTGACAGCTACGACCTGTGGGAGGAGAGGAGGGGGATATGGACATTCACCTGCTCCGCTGTATATGCGGGGCTAGTAGCCGCATCCAATTTCTGCAGGTGCTTTGGTGAGGAGGCAAACGCGATGAAATATTCGCGTTCGGCAGAGGACATAAAGAAGTCGATGGTACAGCACCTGTACAGCAGGGCGGAAAAGAGGTTCGTGCGCGGTCTCCAGTTCTCAGGCGCAGAACCAAGGAAGGTGGACAGTGCTGTCGACGCAAGCCTCGCCGGCATCTTCTACTTCGATGTTTTTCCTGCTGACGACCCGATGGTGGTGTCAACAATGAATGCGGTGAAGGATAAGCTCTGGGTGAAGGGTGATGTGGGAGGCGTTGCAAGGTATGAAGGCGACTGGTACCAGAGGGATTCTGCAAACTCCGATGTTCAGGGTAACCCATGGTTCATATGCACGCTGTGGCTCGCAGACTGGTACACTTCAGCTGCAAAGGACGGCAAGTCGCTCTCAAAGTCAGCCGAGTTCCTTGAATGGAGCGCGAAGTATGCCCTCAAGAGCGGGATACTCGCAGAGCAGCTTGACCCGAGAAACGGCAATCCTGTTTCAGTTTCCCCGCTGACGTGGAGCCATGCAGCATTTGTGGACGCAGTTGACCGCTACATCACCAGGGCTGGAGAACTCGGGAGCTGATTTCATGGCAAAGAGAAGGATTATGGATGTGTCAGTGGCGCTGAAGGAGGGCATGCCGATATACGAGGGCAACCCCCCCTTCCAGGTGAGCTGGGCGATGAGCAGGGCAAACGGCGATGCTGTGAACCTGACAGAGCTGAGGGAAGGAGTTCATACAGGGACGCACGTGGATGCGCCGTACCACTTCATAGACGGCGGCATGAAAATCGACCGGCTGCCGCTTGAAGACTTTTTCGTCAACGTTCACCTGATTGAGTGCAGGGGAAAAACCGTCGGTGCCGAAGTTCTCAGGGGAAGGAGGGTCCGCGCGGGAGAGGGTGTTCTGTTCAAGACGCGCAATTCCTCCCTTTACGGCAGGCCGTTCACAAGGGAATTCGTGTATCTCGAGGGCAGTCTTGCTGAAAAACTGGTTGAAAAGGGCGTGTCTGTTGTTGGCATAGACTATCTTTCAGTCGAGGCGTTTGGATCTCACGATGCACCCGTGCACAATACGCTGCTTTCACACAACATACCGATAATTGAGGGTCTGTGCTTCAGAGGAGTTAAGCCAGGCAGGTACACGCTTGCTGCCTTCCCTCTCAGGCTGGAAGGAAGGGAAGCCGCACCGACAAGGGCAGTGCTTTTCTCACCGCCTTTCAGCCAGCCGCTGTGACAGCCAGCCGCCCTGTCGTGAATGCCATCTCTTTCATGCAGGAAGCGATTGGCTGCTGTCGGCGCATCAGAAAGTTTAAACTATGGCAACCATCAATCACGATCCAGTGTTTTGGATGGCTGTCATAAATCAATATGCAGGGAAACTCTCTTCCTGTCTTCTGCCTGAACAATTTTGTATGAACGGAGCTGCCCATTTCGCACCTGATTCCGCAGCGCCTGCGGCCAGGCTGATTGGCATGTCGGTGCCTGAGCAAAAGCCAACATTCGAGAAGTAATGATCAGATGGCACGAATACATTTCAGTTACAACGGCAAGCAGCTCGCTGCAGAAGAGGGGATGACCGTTGCAGAGGCGCTGAAGTCCAACCGCATAAGGCCGGGCGCGAGGAGCATGCGCCTGCGCGTCTGGAGGGATGAGTACCATCCATTCAAGGAAGTGCCTTCAGCATGGGTCTGTGTCGACGGAATAGCTAACGTGAATGCGTACAGGGTCAGGGTTGCGGAGGGGATGAGGGTGACGCAGCAGACGAGGAGGAGCCTTCTCTCCTACATCGGGCGCTTTTCAGGGACTGGTTTCTACTACAGGAATTTCACACGGTCTGAATACGCGAGGAATTTCTTCTTCGAAAGGGTCAAGAGGATAAACGATTACGGCGGACCGCTGGACCCTGAACAATCAGTTGCGAGCTCTGTCCGTGAGCTTGAGTTCTCACGCTCTGAGAACATCTCCCCCGACGTGCTTGTGATAGGAGCAGGACGTGCAGGGCTCGCTGCTCTGATGGCACTCGACCTGCCAGAGGGAAGTGCAGTCCTGCTTGTAGACGCGCTCCCCAGACACGCTGTCGAGGAGAACCTTAGCCAGCTCCTCCTGGACCTGAAGGCAGCAGGATTGCCGCCTGACAGCTACGGGCTCGCCGAGACAACAACTCTGGACAGTCTGCTGCATGCAAGAAACGCAACACTGCTTGAGAGCACAACCGTTTTTGGCGCGTTCGAAGGGGGTGAGTTTTCAGCGGTGAGCGGATATGCAAAGATTGTCATCATCAGGCCCAAAACGACAGTCCTGTGCACCGGCTCTGAGGAGGTAAAGCCTGTCTTCCCGAAGAACGACATACCGGGCGTCATCACATCAAGAACTCTCCTCTCGCTGCCACAAAGGCTCACCAGGGGCAGGAAAATGCCCCTGCTCTACCTCGAAACGCCCCTGTCGACCAGCTACCTTGCCAGGGTGGCAGCGGTCATCATGCCGCTTCACATAGTTCTCGGCTTCGAGGCAGGAGATGAATACAGGAGTGCGCTTTCATCAGTCTTCGGCCCTGCTGCCGAGATAGTTACCGGAAGGCCCCGGAGGGCTTACGGCACATCTGTTGTGGAGACGCTTTCGGTTTCACTACACGGAGGAGGCAGAAGGCAGTTCGCCGCTGACACTGTCGTCCTGGCAGGCAGGAAACAGCCCAGGGCCGAGCTGGCCATTCTGCTCTCGCTCAACTGCAGAATAAGCACTGATACGCACGTCCCAGTCCCCGTGACAAGCGAGTCGATGGGCTGTGCCCAGGGCATCTATGCCTGCGGCTCTCTCATCTTTCAGGACAGTCTCCAGTCAGTCGCCTCAGCCCTTGCAGCTGGAGAAAGCATTTCGGCAGCTTCAGGCATGCTCGCCAGACGTTCCCTTTCACAATCCATCCACACTGCTGCCAGTCAGCCACCTGCCGAAATGACCCCTGATGCCGGGGGGCATGACCCGAAGGCAGTCGTGTGTCCCTGCCTCGATGTTACGGTCGGCGACATGAGGAGGCTGTTCTCCGAGGGGTATGACACAATAAACAGGATGAGGCGTTTCTCCGGCCTCTTCATGGGGCCGTGCCAGGGTGCCAGGTGCTACAGGAACGTGTATGAGGAATTCGTGACACTTTCAGAAAAGGGGGTCGACCTGCCAACCGTCAGGCCTCCTGTTGCACCTGTCTATCTCGGCGCCCTCGCCCTGACCGACATACCGATCGAGGAGGAGAAGAAATGACTGAACGGTTCGATGTCGCAGTCATCGGGGCAGGCATCTACGGACTGATGACAGCCCACAGGCTTCTCATGAGCGGTGTTAGGAAGGTCGCCGTATTCGAGATGAACTATATAGGGAGCGGGCAGTCGAGCCGGAATGCCGGCGGTATAAGGGCGCAGTTCGCAAATCCGCACACGATACGTTTCATGGTGGAGGCAGAGAGGGAATGGAAGGGGCTCTCGAGGGAACTTGGATACAACATACTGTTCACTCAGGACGGCTACCTGTTCGCCTGCTTCGAGGACGAGGAGCAGGAGCTATACAGCAGGCACAGGAAGATGCAGAACGAAAACGGTGTGAAATCTGTCTGGCTTGAGCCTCAGGAGGTAAGGGAGCTTGTTCCAGGCATCAACCGCCAGGGGCTGGTGGGAGCCAACTTCCATGCTCTCGACGGCATACTCCATCACGACGCTGTGATCTCGGGTCTGATATTCTCAGTCAGGAGAAAAGGGGGAAAGATATTCGAGTACACTCCTGTCAGCAGGGTCGAAGTCGGGAAGGACGGAACAGCATCCCTCCGGACGCCCTCTGGCGTTTTCCAGGCAGACTATGTGGTAAACGCAACCGCTGCGTATGCCCCCGACATTGCGGGCGGCCTCGGCATATCGCTTCCCATAAAGCCTGTGAGGCGGGAGCTTGTCGTAACGGAGCCGCTGCAGCATTTCATGAAACCGATGCTTGTCTCCCTGAAGTACGGCATCACAATACACCAGTCGCTCCGGGGCGAATTCATCGGCCATACGAGCATAGCAGAACCAGAGAGCTTCGACCTCAGGGCGAGCCTCGGCTTCATGGTGAAGTACGCGAGGGATATAATCAAGCTGCTTCCATTCATGAAAAATGTCAGGATTGTAAGGCAATGGGCCGGAACATATGATATGACGCCCGACAACTCCCCTGTTCTTGGCCCTGCCCCCTCGATCCCAAACTTCATCAACGCGGCAGGAAGCAGCGGCCACGGCTTCATGATGGCGCCCGCCGTGGGCAAGTTCATCGCGGAATACATAACGACAGGCAGGGTGAATGAACTGATGAAGCCTTTCAGTCTCGAGCGCTTCTCAACAGGCGAACTTCTCACCGAACTTGTCCTCACGAGCAGGGGGGTGCTCTGAACGGCAGGCAAGGAGAATGCTTTTTTCCGGCAGGCGTGCATTTGCTTCCATGAACAGGAGGTGTCAGTGCTTTGTATGCTGAACCGACAAAGATAATATGTGTGGGCAGGAACTATGTGCTTCACGCAAGGGAACTCAACAACCAGGTTCCGGCCGAACCCATTTTCTTCCTGAAGCCCCCCAGCTCAGTCATACACAACGGGCAGAGCATAGTGCTGCCCGCCGGAGTCGGAAGGGTCGACTTCGAGGCGGAGCTCGGTGTTGTCGTTTCAGACAGGGCACGCGGGCTTGCACCCGAAGAGGTCGATGGGCACATAATGGGTTATGTCGTCTGCAACGACGTGACAGCGAGGGAAATGCAGGACAGGGCGAAAAGCGCCGGACAGCCTTGGTCCGTCTGCAAGGGCTACGACACCTTCTTCCCCATGTCTGAGGTCAGGATGAAGGAGCACGTCGCCAATCCGGACGGCGTAGACATAGAGCTGAGGTTAAACGGACGGCCGATGCAGAAGGGCAATACACGCGACATGATTTTCCCAGTTGAGCGGCTTGTCAGTGACATCTCCAGGGTGATGACGCTGGAGAGGGGGGATGTCATTGCAACGGGCACCCCTGCGGGCGTATCGCAGCTCCATCCTGGCGACAGGGTTGAAATTATCATCGAATCCGTGGGAACGCTCGTGAATACTGTTGCACGCTAGTCCCAGAACCTCTTCGTCCTGGCGAATACAATCTCCTGCTCCAGGACCTCCTTCAGAAGCTGCTCCTCGTCCCCGCCGTGCCTCGCGAGGATCTTTGCTGCGCTGTCGGGACCGATGCCCCTTCCTGCAAGAACGAGAAGGGCCCTCTGACCGTATTCCATCACGAGGTTGGCATTCTTCCTCAGCTTCCTTGTTCGCTTCGACTGCTCCTCCCTTTCTCCCGCGCTGCCGAACAGCTCCTCCAACTCGTATTTGCTGAGCGCCGCAACCATCCTGCTGCCGCACTTCCAGCACTTTATGCGCTTCTCCTCCCTGACTGCCCTTGTTTTCTTCCTCGCGTTGCAGTAAAGGCAGACAAGGGTGAATTCCTCGTCCATCAGCCTCCTTCTGAGCGCATCGAGTATGCCCCTGTCAGCCCTCGCTGGCTTGTACAGCTCCCTGGTGGTGTCTATCCCCTTCTCCCCGACAGGTGATATGGGGCCGTAAACGAGCTCTATCTCCCCTGAAGCAATCATCGAGAGCACACTCTCGCATGCGTCTATATCCATGCTTTCCCAGACAGTCTTGTCTATTGTCTCATCCATCACAGGCGTCTGCTCGTAGCCTGCCATGAGCCTGGGCAGGTTCAGCTCCCTGTAGTCTGCGTCCTTCCTTATGATGCCGAACTTCTTGCCGACGAAGAGAAACTGCCATTTTGCGTATGAGACGTTCGAGACAATCTTCCTCATGAACGTGTCCAGCGCCTCGGGCTGTATCGACCTTATGGCCTCCTCCACCCACTCTTTCCTGAACGACCTCGGCATGTCGAGGACTATCCTGTACGGGTCGATGTCTATTCCAACGCTCTCTCCGGACCTCGCTGATATGATCGCTGCAATCATCCTGCTCAGCGTTTCATTCACCCTTGTTCCGAAGCAGGCATTGACGACAACCCTCCTGCCGGAGACTTCAATCACAACCCTCCTGTCCGTCCCGAGTACAAAGGGATCTTTCATGCTTTCCAGGTATTCCGTGATCTTCCTCTTCGACTCGGCGTCTACAGGGTAGTCGTCCAGGTTCCTCGTTCTTCTGAGGCGCCCGACTTCCTGCGCAACTTCGAACGGGACAGGTATCTCCTCACCGACCCATGAAGGAAGGGCGCCAAATACTGCAACCGGCTCCACCAGTATTTCAGTCTCCCTCAGCTCCACTATCCTCCAGCTCCTTCCGTGAGTGATGAACACCGCGCCCTCCTCGGCGAACGATACAACGAACCCTTCGTCGAGCGTTGCAATGATCTTTCTTGTGCCTATGTCCCTTATGTTGAATGTCTTCTCATCCCTTATCATTGAGATGTTTTCGTAGAAATAGTGGAGGCCCCTCATGGACCTCCTCACAACATCCCCCTCCAGCTTCACCAGCCTGTATTCCACCGCGAAGTTGAACAGTTCCTGGAACCTGCTTCTGCTCAGCCCGCTGAACGGATAGCTTTTCCTTATTGTTGAAAACATCTCCTCCGGAGTGTACGTCCCCTCTGACGACATCGCCACGATCTGGTTTGAAAGGACGGTGAGGGGCAGTCTCCTCACGACCTGCCTCTCCAGCTCCTCGGCCATTCCCCTCCTGCTTATCACGGCGCCTTCCAGCAGCTCGTCCTCGTCGTATGCGATTATTCCTCCCCTGCTTACTGCCCCTGCCCTGTGACCTGCCCTACCGACGCGCTGCAGCATCCTCGTGACCTGCCTGGGTGAATTGAACTGTATCGAGAAATCGGCCGAGCCTATGTCTATTCCGAGTTCAAGCGAGGAGGTGCATATCATGCATTTCAGCTTCTTTGCCTTGAACTCCTCCTCCATCTGCATCCTGAGTTCCTTTGAAAGGGAGCCGTGGTGGACGCCGACCGGGAAATCCGGAAGCCAGATGTGGAACCTGGAAGAGATTGCCTCTGCAAGGTCCCGTGTGTTCACGAAAAGGAGGGTGCTCGTGTGCCCGTCTATGATTTCCCTGCTCATCTCAAGCGCTGATGCAAACCCCTCATCCACCTGCAGGTTGGCTGAAATCTTCTTCGTCTCCGATCCGGGTACAGGGCACCGGACTTCCATCTCCCTGAGCTTTTCGACAGGTATCTTTGCGATGGTCACATCCCTGTCCGAGACGAGGAGCCTTGCCACCTCTTCGGGCGTCCCGACGGTTGCCGACAGGCCGATTCGCTGGAATTCCCCTGCAATTCTTGCAAGCCGTTCGAGTGCAACTGAAAGCTGCGCCCCCCTCTCACCGGAGACCAGCTCGTGAATCTCGTCGACCACGACGTACCTCACGCTCTTCAGCGAGTTCCTGAGGTTCTTTCCTATCAGCAGTATCTGCACCGTTTCGGGTGTTGTTATCAGTATCTGGGGCGGATGCGAGGACTGTCTTATCCTCTCCGACTGAGAGGTGTCGCCGTGCCTGACCGCAGCTTTCAGACCAACAGCCGAGGCAAGCTCCTGCAGCCTTAGAAGCATGTCCCTGTTCAATGCCCTGAGCGGTGTTATGTAAAGGCAGGCTATGCCGTCGGGCTGCGGCGATGAAACCATCCGCTGCAGTATAGGCAGCATTGCAGCCTCCGTCTTTCCAATGCCCGTCGGTGCGCACACAAGAACATTCCTTCCCTCGAAGACGGGTGCGAATACATCCTCCTGCACCGGATGCAGCTGAAGTATGTTCCTTTCCCTGAGAACCTTCCTGAGCCTTGGGTCGAGTGATGCAATTAGGCCCACAGCCTCCTCTTCCGTTTCAAGCGGCGCTTCTTCCATCTGCCCTTTGGATCGCAGCAGCTGCTCAGATATAATGCTGTCCCGGGGCTGACGGCAGGCCGTTCCGGGTAATTCAGTGCGACTGCCTGAGCCTGTCCACGATCTCGTCATTTTCAGGAAAACGGCCTTCCTGATCCTTTGAGAACACAAGCTGGTCGTCGATTACTATGTCAAAAATCCCGTGGTCCCCCGGCTCCATCGAAACGCTCAGCTTCTTCATGAACGCCATTCCATGGGCGTCGAGTATGCTCTTTGCAAGGTCAAACGCCCTTGGCATGTATCCGCAGGGCTGACAGTATCTGATCCTCACCGTTTTCATCATGCCCCCGATTTACTTTATTTATCTAGAAATACGTTTGCAATTACAGGGAGACAAGAGGCTCATGGACCCTTCGAACGGCCCGGTTGTCAGCATACTGAACGAGATAGCGGACATACTTGAGATCACGGGCTCTGACAGGTTTCGCCCGATCGCATACAGGCGCGCAGCGAGGACGATCGAGGCGCTTCCAAAGCCCATTCGTGATTACATCAGTGACGGAACGATTTCCGAACTGCCAGGCGTTGGCGAGGCGATCAGCCAGAAGATAAGGGAGTTTGTGGACACAGGGAAGCTGGATTACCTTGAGAAACTGAGGAAGGGGATCCCCCCAGGCCTTCTCGAGCTTCTCAATCTGCAGGAAGTGGGGCCGAAGACGGTGGGGCGGTTATACATAGAGCTCAAGATCACATCCCTTGACGAACTGCAGCGGGCATGTGAGGAGCACAGGGTGAGCAGGCTCAAGGGATTTGGCGAAAAGACAGAGGAACGCATCCTGCAGAGCATACAGTTCTACCGCGGAAGCAGCAGGAGGTTCATGCTGTCGGCAGGTGACGAAGTCGCGTCAAGCATGACCGCCTACCTCGAAACGCTTGCGAGCAGGATAGCAGCAGCCGGGTCGCTGCGAAGAAGGAAGGAAACGATAGGCGATCTGGACATCATAGTCGCCTCCAGCGACCCGTCTGCCGTCATGGAAAGGTTTGTTTCCCATCCAGAAGTGAGCATTGTTTATTCGAAGGGGGAGACGAAGTCAAGCGTGATGCTGAAGTCGGGGCTTCAGGTTGACCTCAGGGTGGTTGAGGAGAGAAGCTACGGCGCCGCGCTCCTTTACTTCACAGGCTCAAAGGACCACAATGTGGAACTCAGAAACCTTGCTATTGCCAGGGGAATGAGGCTGAACGAGTATGCGCTGTCGAGGAGAGATAACGACGAACCCGTTGCCGGAAGCAGTGAGGAGGAAGTCTATTCCGCGCTCGGTCTCGAGTACATACCTCCCGAACTCAGAGAGGCAAGGGGTGAGATCGACGCAGCCGCTGCGGGAAAACTGCCGAAGCTTGTCACTGAGGCAGACATCAGGGGAGATCTGCACTGCCACACAAACTGGACAGACGGCAGCAGCCCGATAGAAGCTATGATAGATGCTGCAGAGAAGAAGGGCTACCTGTACATAGGCATATCAGACCACTCAAAGAGTTCAAAGATAGCGAAGGGGCTCAGCGAGGAGATGATGGAAAGACAGCTGAAAAGGGTGGAGAAGATCAACTCCTCCGGGAAATACTCGATAAGGGTCCTGTGCGGCAGCGAGGTTGACATACTTCCGGACGGCAGGCTGGACTACGACGATGGGCTGCTCTCAAGGTTGGATTTCGTGATAGGCTCTGTGCATTCAAGGTTCAACATGGACAAGGAGGAGATGACCGACAGGCTGCTCACAGCAATGTCGAACGACTACCTCACCATACTTGGTCATCCCACAGGCAAGCAGATAGGCTACAGGGAAGCATACGGGTTCAGCACGGAAAGGATATTCGGGACTGCGAAGGAGAGGAAGATACTCCTTGAGGTGAACGGCTCTCCCGACCGGCTTGACCTGAACGACGAGATGATAATCGAGGCTCGCAAATACGGATGCAGCTTTGTGCTAGGCACCGACTCCCACCACTTCACTTCGCTTTCAAACATGAAGTATGCCGTCTCCATGGCAAGGCGCGGCTGGCTGGCGGCGGCAGATGTTTCAAACACACTGGACCTCAGGCCCCTTCTCAGGAAGGTTGGCTGAACGCAACGGAAATCTCATTCAACTAGTATGGAAACGGTCCGCATCCGTGACGATATTCGCATTGCATTCTTTTGAATTTCGAATCACGCCGTCATTGTACGTTAACTATTCATATACATAACGCATTCACCCCAAGGTTGCTTAAGCCGGGGGCACAGATATTGTCCGATCTGAAGATATACAAGACCATAGACGCAACGTCTGAGAACTGTGCCGGACCAGTAGGCGAACTTGCAGGGGCCATGAACGATGCATATCCCGGTGAGGGTGTTGTGATCGTTCTTGGTGATGAGTCCACGAAAGACGACATACTCGTCTGGGCCTCCAGGACGGGCAACGAAGTTGTCGAAAGTACCTCTGAGGGTGGGAAGTACACCCTCGTTTTGAGGAAGGTGAAGTAAATTGAAGAATGTCCTCGTAGCAGGCGGAGGCCTGGGTGGAACAATAGTTGCCAACAGAATAGCTCAGAGACTGTCAAACGAGATAGAAAGCGGCGAAGCGTCAGTGACCGTGCTTGACAAAAGTGACACGCATTTCTATCAACCAGGTTTTCTGCTTGTCTCAATGGGCGCGATGGAGCCTCAGGAAACACACATTTCAGAGCGGAGCGTTCTTGACAGGCGTGTAAAGCTCCTCACAGGCGACAACGGCACCATAAGCAAGATAGATGCAGACAACAGGTCTGTAAAAACGGCGGACGGGAAGGCTCACAAGTACGACCATCTTGTCCTTTCCACTGGTTCTCATCTGCAGTTTGGCGAGGTCCCCGGCTTTGCCGACGGTGCCGACACATTCTTCAGCCTTGAAAAGGCAAGGGACATGTGGAAGAAGGTACAGTCGTTCCAGGGAGGGAAGATCGTTGTTGACACGGCGATGCTGCCGCACAAGTGCCCGGTCGCACCGCTTGAGGTAACACTGATGCTTGACGACTACTTCAGGAAAAAAGGGCTCAGGGACAAGGTGCAGATTGACTACTGCTATCCGACTCCTGCAGTCTTCGGCATACCAAACGTTGCAAAGATGATGAACAGGATATTCAGTGAAAGGGGAATCAACGTGCACACACAGTTCACTCTTGCATCCGTTGACGGCGCTGCAAAGAAGATCACTTCGAAGGAGGGCGAGACGCTTGACTACGATATGCTTGTCAGCGTTCCTCCCCACAAGGGGGCTGAAGTGATAGGCGAGTCAGGCCTCGGTGACAGGAGAAACTGGGTCTCAACGGATAAGTTCAGCCTGCTTGTCAAGGGGCACGACGACATACACGCGATGGGTGACACCACAGACATAGCGATATCCAAGGCCGGCTCTACCGCCGACTATGAGTCGTATGTGGTCAGTCACAACGTTGCGGCAGACGTGACGGGCAGCGGCGGCATGAAGTCATACGCCGGCTCCGTGTTCTGCTTCATCGCGACGGGGATGGACCAGGCGACATACATAAAGTTCGACTACAACCATCCGCCTGTTCCGCCAACGCCGTCGCAGATCTACTGGTGGAGCAAGCTTGCATACAACAAGCTGTACTGGAGCGTCCACGCTCGCACCATGGTATGAGTGTGTGGTGCATGAGCATTGCCATCATCCTTGGCTCCAATCAGCTGGACAAGGTGGAGTTCGCATCAATGACAGCGTTCCTCGCATCAAGCATGGGCGACGACGTGACCGTGTTTGCCACAATGGACGGCGTCCAGGCATTCAGGAAGGAGCCTTCAGTCCTTTCGAGCGCTGATTCGGCCAGGAAGATAGTCGAAGTCGAGAATGGTGGCAAATTTCTTGACTACTTCAAGAAAGCAAAAGGAACGGGCAAGGTAAAGATCACGGCCTGCAGCATGGCTTCCAGGCTGTTCGGGCTGGGGAAAGAGGATTTCATGGAGATTGTTGACGGCATAGGCGGCCTGACATCCTTCCTTGATTCCTCCGAGGGAAGCAGACTTATGAGTATATGGTGATTGAGTTGAGCAGTGAAAACGCTGAAAGTGCAAGAAGCATCGCATTGAGTGTGGACGACGAGAAGCAGGTCAGGGATTTCATTTCAAACATACCACGCTTCAACAGTGTGATGAGCGAGTTTTCGAGAATGATGGACGAAGGGCAGATAGATGCGCTGTCTCAGGCACTCGCCGCAGTCCGGTTCCTGAAGGAGGGGCTGAACGATGAGGCAATCGAGTCTCTTTCCAAGATGGGCGGCAGCTTCATGGAGGCAGCATCAGCCATATCGACTCCCCCTGCGAAGAAGGTTCTTGAAAGCGTCAGCGCAGAGGGTAATGAGCTCTCATCGCTTGTTGAGCAGATTGGCAGGATGCACAGGGACGGCGTGTTCGACGCTGTGGTCAACGCCTCCTATGCACTCAAGTTCCTGAAGGACGGGCTGAACGACGAGGCAATCGAGAACATTGCCACGAACCTGACAGAGATGCTTGCAATCTGGAGACAGTACTCATCGCTTCTTTCGAGCCCCGAGTTTGTGACGTCGCTTACCAAGTTCACAAGGCTTGAGCGTGACGGCGCCATTGACGCTGTCATCGAATGGGCATACGTGCTCAAGTTCCTGAGGGACGGCCTGAACGATGAGGCCACAAGCAACATAGCCTCCATACTCTCACAGATGCTCACCCAGTGGAATTCGCTTCACAAGCTGATTGAAATGATGACCTCTCCTACAGCGGAAAGGGTGATCCGCGTCCTTACGGACCAGTCGATTGAGGCACGGCTTGAGAGCGCTACGCCCAGGAAGGGCGGAATGTCCCTGCTGAGCCTGTCGGACCCGGACGTGAGGAAGGGAGTGGGAGTTCTGTTCGAGCTCCTCAAGATACTGGGTGAGGAGTTCAGGGAAGACGGCAAGAAGTAGGCCGCCGCGACTTCTTGCAGGGTTATATAGTGAGTGGCCCCTTACTGCAGCCATGGACCAACAGGAGCAGAAGGTACGTGATTTGAGGGGCCTGCAGTGCCCTATGCCCATAATGGAGACTGCAAAGGCGATCAAGGAAGCACAGCTCAACGATGTGCTTACGGTTCTGGCTGATGATCCGGCCGCAAAATCTGACTTCGAAGCATGGGCACGAAGGACTGGCCATACCCTCGTCGCTGTCAACGACCATGGCAGCTACACTGAATTCGTAATCAGGAAGACGCACTGAACCCGGGAACCTTTTCGGGACGCTCTACGCATCAGATGGAGACAACATTTCCCGCCTGCTTCAGCAGCGCTTCAAACTCATGCATGTCGATCCTGCCTGACCCCTTCGGGACCCTGTATCCTATTTCCAGTATCCTGACGGCGAAGCGCTCCATTCTGCGCCTCAGCCTGTCCGCAGCAGCAGCATATGCTGCCGAGCCTATCAGCACCACGGTGAGTTCTCCCAGCTCCCCCAGCCTGCCAATGACTGACCACCATGACGAGTCCTCGCCCGGGCAGCGGCTCATCACAATCACAATGCTGCTTCCGCTCAAAAGACAACCACCTTCGAGCCGAGCAGCATCTCTGCAAACTGACCGTCGGTCAGGGCGGCAAAGCCATCTGCACGGGCGTCCGTTCTCACTCTAGCCGAACTCTCAAGATAGTATGTCCTGAGCCCGTCAATGCCCAAAACACGCGAGAGCTTCCTGAGGCCGAAGCTGTATCCGCTCCCTTCCAGCATTGAAAGCACACCGTCATCGACAAGGACGAAGTCGACAGCATGGCCCAGTCCGCTGAACATCATAGCGGCTCTCTCAGCCTCCTGGAAATGCACGCCCTGCATCGGCGCCCTGGTGAGAACAATGACTGTCCGCACGGTCTCATCTCTCCGAGGTGAAGTTGAGCATTATGTCACACTGCTCCACCATCTCCACCAGGTCCTCCAGCGTCCCCATCCTCGCCCCCTCTATCAGACTGTCCACTCCCCTGAAGGTGGAGCAGGTGGAGCATGCAGTCATGTCCAGCCGCTCTTCGCTCAGCCTGGAAACAACTGTCTCCACCCTGTCTGTAACGAGCCTGTTCCAGGCGTTGTATACTCCGTCACCAAGAAGGAAGATGCGCACATCGTTCCCTGCTCCCCTCAACGACCTTGCAATCTCGAGTACATACTCGCTGTTGTCATTCTGGACAGGCGAGGTGAAAAGCAGGATCGCAATCCTCACCCTTTCACCAGCGCCCATCCCTGCTGCGTGCACACGTATGTCGCCCCATCGAATTCGACGAGGCCGCCGAGGTCCACCTGCCCTTCAAAGAAGAGCCTGTTGAGGACGGAAGCTGCGTTCTGCGGCACCGCATTGAGGTCGAACGGAGGCAGCTGAAGAGGGTTGCCTGTCCTTGCGATTATCCTCAGCTGCATTCACGCACCCCTGAATATCGCTTTCTTCGGGCCTGCTGACCTGAGAAGCATGAACCTCAGGTTCCTTGCTATGTCAAACAGTTCCTGTCTCCTGTAGAGCTCTATCTCGCCCCTGTCAGCCAGCGGTGACACCGCAGGGTCTATGGGTAGGGAGCCCATGAAACCGAGGCCCAGCTTCCTGCTTATCTCCTCCGCACCCATCCTGCCGAAGACGTTCAGCCTGTTCCCGTCAGGCAACTGGAGGTACGACATGTTCTCAACCACACCGAGCACTGGTGTGTTGAGCTCGTGTGCCATCTGGACGGCGCGGGAGACAACGGTGTTTGCAATAAGCTGCGGGCTCGTCACGAACATGACGCCGTCAGGCTTCAGCGACTGGAAGACTGTCAGCGGCGCGTCGGAAGTGCCTGGAGGAAGGTCCACAAGGAGGTAGTGCAGATCCCCCCAGTCAGTCTCCGAGAAGAGCCCCCTTATGGCGCTGTTGATCAGCGGCCCCCTCCAGACAAGCGGTGTCTTGAACCTGTCCATTATGAGGTCGATTGACATCAACTTCAGTCCCATGGAGGTGGAGAGCGGCTCCATCATCTTGTCCTCCCTGAGCTTCGGCATTTCAGATACACCGAACATCCTTGATATGCTTGGCCCTGTTATGTCCGCATCCAGCACCCCCACCCTGTATCCTGATAGTGCGAGGTGTGTCGCAACCGTCGCAGTGACGAAGCTCTTTCCAACGCCACCTTTTCCCGAGGCAACCACGACTATATTCCTTACTCCCTTCCTCGCAAGCGCATCTATGCCTGACGATGGCTGCTGCCCCACAACAGTCAGCTCCACCCTTTCGCCCTCAGCTGCCGGCGCTGCAATGCTCCCCCGGGAGAAGCTGACGTCCGCATTCTCCCCGTGCCTTGCGGCGGCTGCAACTATGTCTGACTTGAGAACATGAAGAAGCTCATATTCGAGCGAATTGACCTGCACCTCCACCACCAGGCGGTCTCCGCTTCTCCTGGCGCTCCTGACCATCCCGAGCTCTGTGATCGGCCTGTTGAACTCCGGATGGGGGACACCGGACAGGATCTCAGTCAGTTCATCAGCTGATGCTGCCATTCAGATCAGCCCGGTGGCACAATGACAGGATGGGCCACTGCCTCCAAGATTGCCGAAGCTATATCGTCTGCGCCTGCACCAAGCAGTGTAACCGAGTCCTCATCAAGCACTTCCCTGATCGCACCGCGTATCGCCCGCTCTTCGAGCGGCAGTCCTGCGAGCCTTTTTTCAAGCCTGGTCACAGGCCAGCTCACTGGAACGGTGAAGAAATCACCCGAAATTGTGATTTCAGCGATCCTGCCGTCGTCAACAAGCATTGTGATCCTGACAAGCTTCTGCGCCTTCAGGTCATGCGCGCACAGGAACATCCCCTCCCTGATCTTGACAACCCTCCTCATGCGGTCGCTCATCCGTGCGCTGGATGCGGAGCGCTCGAATATCCACGCTTCACTGCTTCTTTCATCGACAAGCTCATCAATCCGCTCGTTCTCTATTTCAGTCAGCGACCCTTCCGAGCAGCTGTCTCCGTATGCACCTGCAAACTCGCCGACAAGGCATGAAATCACATTTTCCCTGTCTGCCTCTCTTCCTGTCTGCTCCCTGACAGATGTCAGGTACCTCGACATGCTGTCAGCGACTTTTCCCCTGAACTTCTCGTCTGGCACCTTCAGTATGCCTGACATCATTCCTACGTTGAGGTCTAGAAGTATGTCACCCGTCAGCACCCTTGCACCGTCTATGTCAACGGCACCGTTTGCACTTATCTTCCTTCCGCCGACTGCAAGGTCGTTGAGCCCCTGCCGCTCTGCATCAATGCCAAGCCTTTTCAGTGAGGCAGAAATCGGCTCAAGCATCCTTCCGTAGTAATCCTTCAGTGTCCCTGCTGTTGCTGCAGAACCAAGCGGTGTGATCAGGAAGTAATCCTGCTCCCACGGGCCGTCTGCGATGGCGCCGCCGCCTATCACCCTTCTGATTACAGGTACACTTTTGGACCTGCAGTAGTCTATGTCTATCTCCCTGTCAACCTCCTGGTGGACGCCCGCATTGGCAAAGGGGGCACTGGGATGGCATATGACAAGAGTGTCACCCCTCTCCCCCCTCGAGACAGACTCGGCAAGAGCGACAAATGCGTTTGTCATCACAAAGCCGTCGACCGGACCAAGCCTTATGACAGAAAGGGAAGGCACCTGCCCACCTAGAAGCTTATAACGGAATCGGCATCGAGAGCCAGGTCCGCGAGCGTAGAAGTGCCGACAACCTTGACGCCATCAATGACATCAGATGTCTCGATGTTGCAGAGATCCCTCAGGCTTTCCTCGCACACGTAGAACTTAACGCCGTTTTCGAGTGCCATGTTGATGAACTGCCTGAGGTTGCCCCCTTTCTTGAGCGCCACAGTCTCCGCAACACCTTTCTTCAGCAGCTCCGCCGCGTGCATGAGGAAATACATCGAAGTGTCTATCTCCATTGCAGCAGAGAGCGCCGCTGTGTATATTGGGGCGTACGTTTTATCGGGGTTCTCTGGACCGTTCGTCATGACATAAAGAAGCTTCTTCGTTTCCTCATCCATTTGAATCACTTCTGGCATCTGATACACTTCACGTTATCCCTTGTTATTATCTCGTTGAACTTTGCCCTGGCCTGTTCTCCCTTCAGGAGAGCACCTACTTCCTGCTGGTTTGAAAGCTTGATCTGTGCTATCCACCCCTCGCCGTAAGGGTCGTCGTTTATGAGCACCGGCCTGAGCTCAAGCTGCTCGTTGACCTTCGTTATGGTGCCTGTGAGCGGGAAATGAACAGGTCCTGCCCATTTTCCGCTTTCGATGGTTGCAACAGGCTTCCCCTTCTCTCTCGATGTGCCTGCCGCCTTGATGCGCACGTGCAGTATCCTGCCCGCCCTCGTCTGCGCCGGGTCCGTCAGTCCGATCGTAGCGTTCTCTCCCTCCAGCCTTATCCAGGTCATCTGGCTGCCTTCCAGGTAGTAGTGCAGCTCGTCAGGTATCTCGCATCCGTTAAGTATTGCCATTCAACCACCGTCAGTATCCCATTCTCTTGAGCACGCCGTTGGCATCCGATATGTTCTCATTCAAAGCCACCGCTCTTCTGGAGTGGCCGAATGCCAGGCCCATGAGCTGAGTGAAATAGACAACAGGTCTTATTATTTCCGCGCCGTACTGTTCCGTGATCTTCGGTATATTCATCTCTATGTTCACCTGGCCAAGCGGGCACATCGTCGCCACGAGGTCGGCACCTGCGCGTGCAGCCTCGTTCAGTATCGCTGCGCTGAACCCGATCGACACTTCCCTGTCAGCTATTGTGTGGCCGCCGCCACAGCATATAGTCTTCACAGGGTAGTCCACGGTGGTGGCACCTGCAGCCTGGAGCAGCTCATCCATGAAGAAGGGATGCTCCGGGTTGTCCTTCCCGGCCTGGAGGCCCGCGCCTGTGTAGACCTTTGGCCTCGTGTACAGGCAGCCGTAGTAGCATGCAACCTTCAGTCCTTTCAAAGGCCTCTTCACCTTCGACCTCACTGCCTCAAGCCCTACGTTGTGCCTTATGACCTCGAGAACATGCTTGACCTCGACGTTGCCTCCATAGCTCGGGACCCCAGCCTCTGAAAGGTACTTGCCCAGCCTTTCTCTGGACGACTCATCCTCGTTTATCGTCTTGTTTGCCCTCGCAAGTGCGTAGACACATCCGTTGCATGGGGCGATCACTGTCTGCGCCCCCATGTTCTGGGCCAGTGCAAGGTTCCTGCTCGGAAGGAAAACGGACAGGTCATAGCTTATGTTCTTGACTTCAGTCGCACCGCAGCAGTTGTAGTCCTTTATCCTGTTCATCGGTATGCCCAGATCCCTGAACACCACCTCTGTGGACTTCTGGTAAGCCTTTCCGAGCCCGTCCATAGAACAGCCCGGGTAGTATGCCATATTCTCATTTTGTTGAGCCATAACCGTCTGCCTCGAGTATCCTGTCTGCCACCTTTTTCATCTTCTTCCAGCCCTTTGTTCTTCTCCTTATGGGGCCCGTCCTCACATTCCCGTTCTTTATGATCTTGAACGCCATTCTGGCCATGAAACCGCGGGTGAAATCCTCCGGTTTCTCGCTCCGCACATACTTCAGTGTCAGCCCGAGCTCGTCAAGGACGCCCGTCCCCATTATGTTGTCGAGGTATGTCCTGTCCCATCTCGAACCTGGTGAGTCCTCGGTGATCCCCCTCTTTCTCATTACCTCGTCGATTGTGTGGACGACCTCCTCCACCTTCACCCCCTTGGGGCACCTTTCAACACACTTGTTGCAGCTGATGCATCTCCAGATGACATCCTCGTACTTCTTCAGCTCGGAAACATTCCCGATCTGTGCCAGGTAGATGAAGTAGCGCGGGTTGAACTCCCTCAGCCCGTAATCTGTATGAAGGCAGCATCCGGAGGTGCATGTCCCGCACTGCCAGCAGTTTGTGACTGTCCTGCCTCCGGGCAGAGACTTTACCTCCTGGACGAAGTCTTCGTTGTAGTCGCTGAGCAGCCTTTCCTTGATGAACGTGTTCCATCGGCCCGAAACGTCGACACCGTCCACGACTGCCTTTTCCCGCTCGTCGACGCCGTCTATGAGGCTCTTCTCATGTATGGGCAAGGATCTCCCTCCTGATGCCAAGTATCATTGCAGCGAGAACAGTGCTGTTGGGGAACAGCGCCTCCATGCCGCCCGAATTCATGGATGAGTCCTTTGATCCCATGATGCCGCCCGCATATGCCAGAGAGCAGATGACGTCCATGCAGTAGAAACCGTTGAGGCTGTACCCTGCTTCCTCGAGGAGTTTCCTTGCCTCACTGAGAAGCATCTGCCTCGATGCAAAATCTGAAGGTACGTGTCCCCTGACAGTGCTAGAAAGGGCTCCCCTGCCGTTCTCTGGATTGAACACCCACCTGCTGCAGAGTCCGTACATGTCCGGGTTCAGAAAATGGACAGACTCGAAGGCCACGTCCATCAGCACCGCAGTGTCCGCTCCCTTCAGGGATTTGAACAGCCGTATGCTCACTCCCGGATCCATACTTGACACCCGAAGCGACTTGATCGCCGCTGTCAGCTCCGCACCGCCGTTTCCAGCCAGTATAGCCCTTGCGTACTTCTTCGAGGAGATGAATTTGCCGAAGAACTCGATGAAGTCCTCATCCACGAACTCCTCCCTGTCCCTGACTATGGAAAGAAGCTTGGCGGACTTTGACTGGAGCGCAGAGATGAAAACACCGATCTCTTCCCCGGAGAGGGAACCGATAGTGGCGTCCGCCAACGAAATCAGCTCCGCCCTCTCAAGCTCCGGCAGGTACCTTGATTGCTCTTTTTCTGACATAGTTGAGTGCCTTCATTGCCGCCGCTGAGCCTTCTGTGATTGCATCCGGTATTGCCTTTGGTCCTGTTGCAGTCCCGCACACATAGATGCCCGGGACTGCGGTGCTTACGGGCATCGAATCTGATTCGAGCGGCTTGA
>JBJKPR010000010.1:0-10594 GCA_046706185.1 Candidatus Sysuiplasmataceae archaeon | reverse complement strand
GAGCATTGCGCCAAGGTTGTTCAGTATCTTTCCCTCGCTCTCCCTGTCGCCCAGCGCCTGGAAGAAGTCGAGGGAGTATTTCCAGTACTTCTCTGCAGTGTCGTAGTCCTTCGCAATCGAGTAGAGTATGGCCAGGTTGCTCTTCGATTTGGCAACGCCAAGCATGTGCCTGATCTGCATGAACCTGTTCTTGCTCTCCTCAAACATCACCATTGCCCTCTTGTAGTCGCCCATCTTGAAAAGGACGCCACCCGCCGACCTGAGGCAGTCCGCCTCCCTTGCCACCTCCCCTATCTTCCTGAAGAGGCCGGCTCCTTCCATGTATGACTTGAGGGAGGATTCCATCTCCCCCCTTGCATTGTCGACGCGGCCAACCATGAGCTCTGCTTCTGCCTTGAAGTATGTGCTCTTTATCTCCTCTGCCTTCTTCTGCAGCTCTATCGAGTACATCAGGGCGCTGTCATATCTTCCGACCCCAAGGCATGCGTTTGCGAGGGAAAGCAGAACCTGTGGCATCATTGCCACCGAGTCGTCGCTTTTGAGGGAGTCCAGCTTTCGGAGGAGGGAAATGTGTTCCTGTTCCGCATCCGTCAGGTTCAGAAGTTCGACAGGGTTCTCGTAAATCTTCCTGCCCTTTTCAGTGAAGGCATATATGACATAGTCTCCGCCGCCAGAGGGCGGCCGCTGTTCCTTCACCCAGCCTAGGTCGACGAGCTGGTTGACGTACTCAAGCTTCCTTGACTCGTCGAGCTTGTTGAAGTCGTTTTTCGACATGGCTTCGGCTGTCTTCCTCGAGACAATCAGCGAAACGAGGTTCTTGCAGCCGAACTCAAGGTCGAAAGCCATCGCGCAAAAATCCGCGCTGAGCCCTTTTTAAGCTTGTTCTCCCATTCCCACTGCTGATAATGAGTCCATTAGCGGGTCCTGCTGCCCCGTTTCTTCTTTACGGAAAGACTTGCAGCCACGTATTTCTGCACGTATTTCTCGATGTACTTGCCGAACAGGTCCAGCTCTATGTTGACCAGGTCCCCAACAACTTTGCCTGATATTGTGGTCTTCTTCAGAGTGTCCGGGATCAGGTAGAGGGTGAACCTGTCCTCAGCTACTTCTGCAGGCGTCAGGCTGATGCCGTCAACCGCAATAAGCCCCTTTTCCATAACCATTCCGGCTATCTCCTTTGGAACAGAGACCACCATCCTCGTAGAGCCGTCCTCGTCGGTTGTTTCCGCAATCCTGCCTGTGCCATCGACGTGCCCCGTCACGAGGTGCCCCCCTATGATGTCCCCTGTGGACATGCTAGTCTCGTAGTTGACGCTGTCACCCGGTGCAAGGCTGCCCAGGTTCGTCTTCCTCAGTGTTTCAGCAATCGCATCGAATGCAAGCGTCGTGCCCTTCTTCGATACAACGGAAAGACACACGCCGTTTATTGATACGCTGTCCCCCTCCCTGACGGCGGAGGCTTTTCTGCCCAGCTCCACATTGAGCCTTATGTTGTTGCCTGCCTTCTGAACACTCTTCACCTTCGCCTTTCCTTCCACTATGCCTGAGAACATTATTCCAACCTCTTTATCCTTGAAGTTTCATGGAGGATCACTCCCCTTTTGACGGTCGCTGCAACATCTCCCGGCGCCGCCCTGTGGACAATGGCGGAGTATATGTTGCGTGTGCCCGCTATCCCTCCTGACTTGTCCAGAAGCACTATGTCGCCGTAGAGCCCCACCTCAAGTGCGCCCGTCTCCTGTCCGATTCCTACAGCTTCCGCACAATTGGATGTGGCCATTTTCAGCAACTGGACACACTCTACAGCTGCTGGGTCGCCGGCATTTGACCTGATCATGCGGGAGGTGTAGTCCATCTCCCTGAACATGTCCGGCGAATTGATCATGACATTGTCAGTGCCGAGGCCCACCTTTACGCCTGAACGAATCAGCTCCTTCACAGGGGGTGAGCCGTTACCCAGTATTGCGTTTGACCTGGGGCAGCAGACAACAGATACGTTGCCCTCCGCTGCCATCCTTATGTCTTCCGCGCCTGCATTCGTCATGTGAACCAGGAGGTCCGGCTTCAGATGTGCCATTACCCTGCTCACCTCCGACCTTCCTGTCAGCCTCAACGAGGCTTCCACTGCGCTCCTGCTCTCGGCCGCATGTATTGCCCTGAGAACGTCGTCCGCTGATGCGACCTGCTCAAGCGCTTTGTCCGAGTACTCGTTTGCACCGCTCAGTCCGACACCGTCGTAAGAACCAAGCTCCTTCCTGAATTTCCCGACCTCTTCCTCGCTGAACCCGGTGTTATGTTCAATATCCGTGCTGCTCGAATAGACTGATGGCCTGCCAAGGTTCTTGAGTATTGACGCAGCAGGGCTCCTCTCCATGGCTGCTGCAAGCAATTCGGGTTTTTCCTCGTGGAAATTGACCGCTGTTGTTGTGCCGCCTCCCACCATCTCCGCGAGGGCAACATCCATCGCCTCTACCCTCGCAGCGACGGAAAGACCTGCAAGCGCAGTCCTCTTCAGGCCAATCACCGGATGTGCCACTTCGTCGAGGCTCTTCCCGACGCCAAGATCCTTCAACGGTGCATCGTTCAGGTGCACGTGGCCGTTGATCAGCCCCGGGATTGCGATGAGCCCCCTCCCGTCTATTGCCACGACCCCCTCGACCCTTCCGACATCCCCAATCTCGCTTATTCTTCCGTTGACGACCAGTATGTCTGTCTCCTCTACGAACTCCAGCTCTCTACCTGAAAGTGCTGAAGCGCCAATTATCAGCAGCCCGCCCTTCGGGTGGGCCCTGTCTGCTGTTCTGATGGGAACATCACCTATTCGATCACGGCAGGGAATTCTTTCTCTTCCCTTCTTCTCCTCAGCTGCCTCAGCCCTGAAACCATCTTCAGTGCCGCATCGACTGCCCTGGAGGCATACTCATCCGCTCTTTCGGTTCCCTGTTCCCATGTCATCCCGGGCCCCGAAACGCCCAGAGAGACAGGCTTTCCGTATCTGGCAGAAAGCTGTGATATGGAGGCTGCGAGCTGGGAGGCTATGACCTCATCGTGCTTCGTATCCCCTGTGACTATTGCGCCCAGCGTCACCACCGCATCCACATCCTCCCTCGCCGCTGTCTCGCTGACGAAAAGCGGTATGTCAAAAGCACCCGGCACCCTGCACACATAGCGCACTTCAGCCCCGGCCTCCTTGCATCTTGCCAGCGCCGAATTGAGCATCCTGTCTGTAATTTCGCCGTTGAACTCCGAACATATAATGGCCATCCTTACACTTTCTGCGTCCAAGTGCACCGCCGCCTATGCTATTTCCTTGCCCTCGAGGAAGACCATCCCGTTGTCGCGGGCGAACTTCCTGGCATCCTCAAGCTCAAGGGATTTGTGTGTTGTGCTGTCAAGCATCTCGCAAACCACCGACGCCGGCGGAAGTCCTGCCGTCCTCATGAGCATGATCGAAAGTTCGGTGTGCCCTCTCCTCTCGAGAATAGAACCAGGGGCCTCTATCAGCAGCGGCACGTGGCCTGGTGTCTTGAGTGTAGATACAAACTGACCGCGTGCATCGCCCTTGCCTTCAGCCACCATGCCTGCCACATTCCCAATTGCCATAACAGTGGCGCTTCTGTCGCTGTCCGTCACACCTGTGAACGAGACCCTGTGGTTGAGGGTGATCGAGAAGGCAGGTTTGCCGCCGTAGGGTGTAGCAACCTCCACCAGGGAGGAAAGAAGAGGGTAGGATTTGGAAATGTCCTTCAGTAGATCATGCATGAACGGGAGACCGAGCTTTTCGGCAACATCATAGCCTATGGCTGAACAGATAAGACCACCAGCCTCTTTCCTCAAGTACGCTATGCATTCGGGGTTGCAGTGGATTGCAGAAAAAACAATGTCAACCTCATTCTCCCTTCCAGCCGAATCATGCAGGAGTATGCCTTTCCCCTTCCTTAGCTCGGCAGCTGCCTCGAGCACGCGCGGAGCGGCTGTCTGGTGTATCGCTTTCATCGATTGGAGCGTAGGCGGTTGCTTTATAAAGCAATTACTACAAATTTTGTTGTTACAACTTCGGTGGTAGTGAGTGGCATGCAGTCACGATACTCTCTGGCTTTGCACAGATATGCGAGACCTCTGTTCGGGCAGCGCCAACTGATAAGTACTCGAGGGTGTTGTTCGGACCCAATGAGAGGCAGAGTTCACAGATCGGCCCTGTTTCTGCTTGCTTCGCTTCTGAGCGCGACAACAGCGCTATCCCTTTTCTATCTGTCGGACCTGATAACCACGATTGGAAGCTCACTCGAGATACCGTTCATACTTTCAGGCTTTATCACAGGCTCTGTATTCTTCCCTGCTGCTGCCTACTTCATATTCAGGAAGAGCATGCTCAGGACAGTCATATCTTCGCTTTCCGTCCCGCTCGCATTCGTACTGATGTTTGCCGCAGTCTTCTATTCAAAGATAGTAAGCAACTACGAGATGTTCTTTTTCTCCTTCATTTCAGTTGCAGGGAACATATTCATCGTCTCCCTTTTTTCACTGAGGGAGGGAAGCACAATGGCTTCTGCAATCGGCATTGGCCTCGGGGGCCTTTTTGTGATGACCGTTATGCTCATCGTCTATGCCGCTCTCTTTGACAGTCACATGCCGTTGATCATCCTTTCAGGAGATGCCCTTGCCGCGGTCATGCTCCTGGGTGTCGCCTTCCTGGGAAGAACGGAGGGGGCAGCATCGTGAGTCCGCCCATTCAGCGTCTCATCGGGAGGTCGCTCATCCGATGAGGCGAACGTTGTGCCTTGTGGCCGCCATGCTTGTATTCTCGGCTGCTCTTTCTTCCGGAGTGGTCGCCGCTGCTTCGGCCCAGCAGTCAAACCAGCCGGCAACACCGATCAGGCATGTGATAATAGTCACGATGGAAAATCACAGCTTTGACAATCTTTTCGGCGTCTATCCTTACGGAGGGAATTCGACAAACAGTTCGGTTGTTTCGAACCTGACAGTCCCTTCCAACCTGGCTTCCAGCGGGCTGACAGCAAACCTCTCCCCTGTTCCAGAAGGACAGTACTCCACCGCCAATCCGGTTGAGGGATACACCGCGTATCACCTTGACTGGAACAATGGGGCGATGAACGGTTTCAGTGCAAATTCAGGAAAGCAGTCAATGACCTACTTCACCGCGGTTCAGATGTCCCCTGAGTGGGCGCTGGCCCAGCAGTACGCACTGGGGGACATGTACTTCTCGTCTGCCCTGACTGCAACAATGCCCAACCGCCTCTACGGCCTCGCGGGCTTCTCGCCGGTCATCAACGACTACGGCCTGCCGCCGTACATACCTTTTTCCCAGTCGATATTCGGAGAGCTGAATCACTACGGTGTCAGCTGGTCATACTATATTGCCTACCCTTCCGAGGGGCTTGATGTTCTTTCATATTTCCAGGGAATCTCACAGTATTCATCCAACGTGAAGAGCTGGAGTGTGTTCCAGTCCGAGCTCGCGTCCAGCAGCCTTCCGGCAGTGTCTTTTGTGAGCCCCATAGGCGTCGAAGTCAGCGGCTACTCCCAGCATCCGAGCGACAATATCGTAGTGGGTGAAATGTGGCTCTATGCTGTGGTGAACAGCGTGATGCACAGTCCTGAGTGGAACTCAACCGCGCTTTTCGTCAACTACGACGAGGGGGGAGGCTACTATGACAATGTCCCCCCGCCGTCAGTAGGGGGGCAGCAGCTCGGGTTCCGCGTGCCGCTGATCCTCATTTCCCCGTACGCCAAGGAGGATTATGTTTCGAACACCGTGATGAACCACGCATCACTTCTCGCGTTCATCGATTACAACTGGAACATGCCTGCGCTGAACAGGTTTGTCTCCTACTCTAACCTGCCGCTCGATATGTTCTACGGTCTCAACGGCAGTTACCAGCCCAGACCACCTGCTCCGCTACCCACAACCACGCTGTTCAGTGCTCCTGGAACACTCTATTTTCAGCAGTCATCGGCTCCCTCTGCTTCGCTCTCTTCCCTCTTCCCGGTCCATCCGCAGATATCGTTCAGCGAGCTTCCTTACCAGAGAACAGGCTCCTCGGGCCTGAACCTTTCCTCCCAGGGGAGCGCTGTTTATGTTGCACAGAACACTGCATACACTCCTTTCTACGAGTCGGACGCGGTCATGATTGCTGCCATGACGATACTGCTGCTCGGGTCATACTTCGTGCTTGCGCCAGTAAGGCGTCGCAGATGATGGCTACTCCCTGATGGGCCTGCTCTTCCTCCTGCGCGTTATCAGCTTTCCGCCGCATATCCTGCACTCCTTCGCCGCTTTCTCCTTGGAGATGGCTCCGCAGGACACACATCTGAGCTCCCATTCCACGTAATCCTTTATCGGCGGGAGATAGAGCGACCTGAATTCTATTCCCGCAGCTTCGGCTATGTTCTGCATTGAATAGTCCTCGGTCACTAGTATTGCACCCATTTCCCTTGCAAGGGAGAGAACCTCAATATCCGTGGGGGACAGCCTTGCTATGTCCCCTGTTTCCTGCGCTTTTTCACGTATCCACTGAACGCTCTCTCTGTCCGGCTCCGCAATTCTGAGCCTGGACTGTACAAACAGTTCGGCCCTCTCTGTCCTGTATACACGCCTCAGCTCCTTCAGCACCTGCGGTGTGGAATACAGCATCCTGTCAGCAGGGTAGTCGGTGGCGTTGTAAATGGCACTCGTGTCCAGCACATATACATCCGTCCTCCGCTTCGAATGCTGCGCCCCGCCATGTTCAGTCATGTGTAGTGTATTTTGAATTGCCGTCTGAGCTTATTTGCCTTGCTTCTGACAGAATTGCCCTCAAGGGCCTGCACCACAAGGGCTGCAATCTCCTTCATTTCACCGTTGCCCATGCCCAGCCTGGACACTTCAGACGTGCCTAGCCTTCCGGTTGTGTCAACTATTATGTCGTTCCTTCCAAGTAGCTCCGACAGTGCACCAAAAGTCAGACCGCGCTTCGCGAGAGAGCTTCCTTCAAGGAGCAACTGGTGCGACTTTGAATAACCAAGCGCCGCGAACCTGCACTGCAGTCCGGCGGAGCTGAGGTGCCTGCCCAGAGATGCGGTGTTTGCCTGTATGCGTGACGCATACTTCCTGCCGTGCTTTTTCATTTCAAGCAGCGCCTGAGCAACACCTGCGATCCTGTTCCAGTGCGCGTTGTCTATCAAACGCCACGTCGTGTTTCTCCTGAATTCCTTCCATATGCTGTCATCAGTTGTTACGAACAGGCCCCCCTGGGGCCCGGGAAGGCTCTTGTGGGTGCTTCCTAAAACCATGTCTGCTCCCTCGGAGACAGGATCCTGGAACCTGCCGCCCGTAACGAGGCCCATGACATGGGATGCGTCATAGGCGAGGGCGGCCCCTGAAGCACTGCACGCATCGGCTATCGGCTTCATGTCATAGGGGAAGAGTATGAAGCTCTGGCCGAGGATTACAAGCCTCGGCCTGCTCTTTCTTATCTCCTCCGCGGCAGCAATTGAGTCCACATTCCAGCTCTCCCTGTCGAAGGGGAGCGGCTGGAACCTGAGTGAGAAAAGGTCAGGTATGTACCCCTCCCCGTAACCGTCATATCCGCCATCAGCGGAAGGCACTGCCATTATGGTGTCCCCTTTCCTGCATGTGCTTGCCACCATAAGCAGGGATGCGATGTGCCCTGAAAGCGGTTTCAGGGAAACGTGGGCACCGTGGAAAAGGGAGGATGCCGTCTGTTCCCCAAGCGCCTCGACTTCATCCAGGTATTTTGTTCCACCGTAACTGTTTGGCGCGCCTGCGTTGGATATGAACTCGTTGCTCCTCAGAGTGTATCTTCCTGCCATGTCGCTGGATAGAACAGAACGCACCGCCCTGCTGAGCAGGTTCTCAGATGGCTGGAGGTTGATGCACCTTTCGGCCCTCCACGCATCGTGAGCCCTGACGAACTCCTCTATCTTCGAGGGCATGTGCAACACTTCAGTTGTTCGGGCCGTACCTCTCTTCGAATTCGGGGAACTGGACGCCTGGATACTCTTCTTCCTCGTCAGTGTCAATAACCATATTGAGCAGCATGTTCACGATCTCCTTCATTTCCCTTATCTCGCCCCTGAGAGAATCAATCTCCCTTTGAAGCTGCTCGTCTTCCTTTCTACCCACTGTCTTTTTCCGGGAAACTTTGCTGTTGGGCATCTAAGATGCGTCCTCGTCTCAACTTTATTGCACTATGCTTTTAACTCTTTGTGTTGCACTGAACGCTACTCTGCCAATATTCAGGCCACTGGCAGTCCGCCATAGTCGTCCGCTATCTTGCGCTTTTCGTATCGCTCGCATTCGCCGCAGTAAAGTGATTTGTCCTTGAGTACGAGCACAGACTTGCATCTGCTGCAGTGCGCAAGCACCACACCAAGGTGGCCGTTCACCGTGGTAAGCTGTGTCGAGGGCTGGGACTGTGTCACCTCCGCACGTATCACATCCCCCACTCTCACGGCTGACCCCACTGTCTCGACGTACTGCGAAGAGATGCTCGACACGTGCAGTGTAGCCTCTGCATCGCCTGTTATCTGCCTCGTCGCCCCCTCTATGGACAGTATTTCGCAAATTGCCATTGAGCTTTTCACGTCCGTCACGGCAGCGAGGACCTTGTCTTTTTTCTTCGGTTCTGTGATTGGGTTCCTTGGTGCGACATAGGCCGTGTGGTTCTTGGGGTCAAGTGTAAGCTTGCCCGCTTCAGATGCAATAATCTTGCCATCGGACTCGTAGGTGCCTTTGCCAGGCACATACTCCTCCGCAATGGCCACTATCTCGCCAGGCACTACAAACTTCTCTTCCATGTATACTTCCTGCTAACTGTGTATCTTCACTACCTTAAAAAGGATTAGCTCGAATTTCCGCACCTGCCTGGTGTGGAACTTGAACATCCGCGGCATCTGGTACGTGAAAGATTTTTCAAATTCCACCCTTCCGCCAAATTCACCGAACTTCTCCTTGAGGAACTCCCTCGTGCGTCCCAGGTGAATGGTGTAGACACAATCGCTTACCTCGAGCGCCTTCCTTATGAACGGCAGGTCCGCATTCTTCCTCTGCGATCCGAACGGCGGGTTCTGGAATATCGTGTCAAACGTGCCTGTGACATCCTCTATTTCGGCCACCTCAAAACTCGTCATTGCAAGTCTGTCGGCTGGCAGGAGTTTCAGCGCGTTCCTGCCTGCAATCTCAATCGACGCGCTGTCTGCGTCGAACCCTGACACGCAGGATGCCCCCATAATCATGGATGCGATGGCGAAAGTACCTATTCCGCAGCCAAGGTCGGCGATGCGCTTGCCTGATACATCTCCCCTCAACGCCGCATCGTATACGATCGAAGCGGCTATCCCTGCTGGGGTGCTGTACTGCTCCAGGCCGGGGGAAGGAGCCTCGAGTTGCTCGAGCCTCCCAAGCATCTTCTCAAGCTCGTTCAGTTTCATCTTTCATCCATCCTGCATTGAGTTCTGTGTGCGGCAGGCATCGTGCGGGCAGGACCACTCTTAACTTCCCTGTTTGGGCAGCTACTCGTCACCTTCCACGCGCTGCAACAGCTACCTGAGCCGAAGTTTATTAAGCATGTTGCGCTTAGTTCCGCCCATGAAAGAAGTCCTTCCCGGTATTTACCTGATAGACAAGTACTCGCTGAAGTCCTTCGGAAACTCAGGTTACTTTGTAAAGCATGAGAAGGGCAATATACTCGTGGATGCTCCGGAACTGAAGGAAAGCGATTCAGACTTCATTGCAAAGAACGGCGGTCTTTCTTTCATCTTCATAACGCACATCAGGGCTTTCGGGGATGCATGCAATCTGAAGAGCAAGTTCAACGCAAAGCTTGTGATGCACGAAGAAGATGCAAAGTTAGTCAAGGGCTGCGCGCCCGATATCACATTCAAGGAGGATTACACATTATATGACGATGCAACGCTTATACCGACCACTGGATACACCCACGGTTCCTCGAGCATGCTTCTCTCAAGGGGCGGGGGTGCACTTTTCTGCGGTGACATGTTCTGGCTCGGGAACAGGGACAGATACAGCGCAGAACTGATGAGTTGGCCGACAGAGGAGGACAAGAAGACTTGGTTCCTTTCGGATGACCTTGTGCTCAACGTGAACTTGATGGATGCTGACATTGCAGCAATGACGTCAAGCGCCCAGAAACTGCTCGGATATGACTTCGAAGCACTCCTGATGTCCCATCCGCACTACCCCCCCAGGGGGAGGGGTATAGTTGCAACCGGCGCCAAGGGAATGATAGGGAAGGCGCTCGAAACAAGGAAAATAACCCAATTCACCGACTGGCGAAGGGAATAACTACCTCTTCCATTTATCAGCTGACGCAGAGTTCAGGGGCTCATGGTCTAGCGGTTATGACGTCGCTCTCACACAGCGGAGGTCCCCGGTTCAAATCCGGGTGAGCCCATTTTCATTTCTGCCCGCCCGACTCTCTGGCGATGGAACGAGCACTGAGTATGAGAGCAGCTTCACGAAAATGGTGCTTGTTCCTCGATTTTCTAAGTAGATAAAGTACTTGAGCAGGCATCCGGATAGTAACGCCATCATCGGACAGGTCAGGGAGGG
>JBJKPR010000009.1:0-27184 GCA_046706185.1 Candidatus Sysuiplasmataceae archaeon | reverse complement strand
CTGAAAAGAAATGAGAATGTGCCACTGCTTCCGTTGTATGAGTATGCCTCAACGCCGATACCAAGCGTCCCGCTGCTTCCTGAACCTGCTGCGGATGAAATGTTCAACCCCATATTGAAGGTCCAGGCGCCGCTTGGGACAACAAGCGCCTTTCCCTGGATTCCAAGCGCGCATAGCCATCCCCACGCATTGTTCGAAGTAGGGACGGGGATAGAGGAATTTGCGCTCGTTGAGGCGCTGTAAGAGGCTCCAGGCTCGAAAAGTGTGTAGCCCGAATATGTCGGACCCAGGAGGGATGCAGGATAATCCAGGGTGGTATTACCCGGGGGCGGCGACGTCTGAGGGATTGACATGCCAGACCAGACAGTTGTGGGAAAGGCCAACTGCACTGAAGTGAGGTACTCTGTCGCTACTGTCTTGCCTATGGATGTCGAGCCTGAGGCCGGGACCGCAGAATGTTGAGGGGGCAGCATGCTACCGTCATTTCTATGAGCACTCTGTACGGCTGCATATGCTCCGCTGACAACGAACATGAGAACTAACACGGCCGCCAGAAACGTTTTAGTACCGGGCATCTAGAGCTGAATTAAATCGACCAAAGCATTTAAAAGGATTTGTCTGCAAGTCGCCGGGCCTGAAACAATATCGGGCGGATAGAGGAGACGCAGTTCCCCGTGAAGAGGACCTGCAGCCTGCTGGATGGACAGGCAGGACGAGCTGCCCAGAGTCGGTTCTGACTGCAGCCTGATGCGTTGCCTGACATCTCCAGCATCGGCACCTGGACTACAGGCCGCAAAGACAATCGGGTGGTTCAGATAGCATTTCATAGGAGAAGGGATTCTGAACACTGGTCGCTGATTGCCGGCGAACCAGAGACGAAGAACATGGAGAAGATAAACGACTACGGCGTCTCCCTTCCAAGGGGAGTCAAGACTGACCTGAGACCTTTCACGGAGTATTTCGAAGGGTTTGAGAAGATAGCAGTTGTCAGAAACCTCTTCGGAAAGGACACGGAAGATGTTCTCTCCCGCCTGAAGGTTGAATTCTTCTCCGCCCGATGGGGATACATGAGCACAAGCGACAGGGACGGGCATCTTCTGATCAGCACTCATCACCTTGACAACTCGGACTTCAGGACTGTATATCTCGACGTAGTCCATGAGCTATGCCACGTCAAGCAGTTCCTTGACGGCAGGACCCTGTATGATGACAATTTCGCCTACGTTGACAGCCCAGTTGAAGTCGAAGCATACAGGACAACGGTCGAAGAGGCTAGGCGGATAGGCATGTCAGAGAAGGAGATAGCGGAGTACCTGAGAGTTGAATGGACAAGCGAGGAGGAACACAGAAGGCTGCTATCAACACTCGGTGTGATATCTGCTGAACATTCTTCAGACGGTGACAGGAGAGAAAAGTGAAGGGGGGATGAGCACTCTTGCGCCCTTATCTTTCTGACTTCCTGAGCCGCAGGTCTCCTGCAGAGTAAAGGCTCAACTCATTGCCATCCGGATCATTTAGGTATGCATGGTCCCACCCCCACTGCATTCTCTGCGGTTTCTGAACGAACTTTACACCTTTCCTTTCGAGCGCTTCGCAGAATACCTCCAGATTGTCAACCTCGAAGTAGAGCCTGATGCCTTTTTCGCTGGCGTTCGCCTTCTCTGCCGGATTCCTGTGGAGAGCGATTGTGCTGTCTCCGCCAGGGGATTTCAACCTGGCATACTCCTCACCAATCTGCTCCAGTACCTCGAAGCCAAGTGAGTCGCGGTAGAACCAAAGAGACTTCACCAGTGAAGATGTGTAAATCATAGCATGATTGAACACAAGTCTTCCTGCTGCTGTCATGCTTTCGTATCCGCATGTCACTATATAAACAGGTTCTCCGTGGAGGCAATTGCAGTCATGGGTACGCATAGTCGATGGCAGAATCACCCGCAATCCGAAATGGTAAAGCACTGAAGCCGGATAGTTGTCCGACACCAATGATGAACCTGAGAAGCTCACTGCCTGAGGCTGAAATAGTCCTCAGGGATGGAAGGACTGTAGGGTGCTATGTTTCAGGCAGCGGCCGGGCCAATTTCATGCTGCTGCACGGCCTCAACTCATTCTCCGGGACCTGGAAGAAGAATGTCGCAACATTCGAATCGTTGGGGCGGGTATGTGCGCCAACACTGCCAAGAGTGAACATGAGCGGAGAGAGTTCCTTTCATGATGCAGCTGAACTCTTGTCCGCCGTCGTGCTGGAACTGATGCATCTGATGAATTTCAAGAGCGCCACTATTGTGGGGAACAGCATGGGTGGTCTGGTAGGCATCAATCTGGCTGCAAATCACCCTGATGCCGTCGATGGACTCATACTAGTTGACAGTGCAGCGATACCGGAGGTGCCGCCAGCTTCCTATGGACAAGATGCAGCTATTCGGGATGGCATGGTCAGGGTGGACAAGCCGGTGCTCATTGTATGGGGGGAGAACGATAGGATACTGCCACTCGCACTCGGCAGGGCCCTGCACCAGGCGATCAAAGGATCGCTTTTCGAAGTCATTCACGGTGCTGGCCATATTCCGCACCTTGAGAGACCCGATGAGTTTAACGGTATTGTCCGTTCATTCGTCAACAGCAATTCGAAGCACCTCTGTCATAACGACTGAAAAACTGATTTCATTCTCCCTCAGCGGCTGTTGCACTGCCCGTGAATGATTTTTCAACCATGTGGAACACCGCCCACAGAAGAGCTACGGGAAGCGCCATGAGCAGGAAGGAAGGAGCAAGCCCGACGTAAGTCGCAAGATATCCCACGGCTATTGGCGTGAGTGCGAATGGAACCGCACCAGTCGAGGAGAAAAGTGCATTTGCGACCGGCAGTCGTTCCCTCTGGATGCCCTCTGCTATCATCATTGCAGAAACAGGGTACTGCAGGCCGTGAGGAATGCCCAGTATGGCAAATGAGAGAAACATGGTGGCCGGCACATCACTGAACCTGACGAGCACCATGCCCGCGATGGACAGCAACATGGAGAATTGCAGGAGGTTCGTCTTCTTCGTGGGGTTTCTTCCAGCTGTGAGAGTGACCCTTGTGACCCACGAGGTCCCGAAGAACGTTCCGAAGAGGTAGAACACTTCACTGTATCCCGCGCTTATGCGCTGCACTGCCAGTATCCCGCCGAAGGAAAGAATGCTGGCGAACACTATTGAATAGCTCATCTGGCTCAGTGTGGGGAGCATGAATGACTTTGACCTGAACAGGCCGCGGGCAGCTCTCAAAGACGGCAGCGCAGAGACACTGCTGCCACCAGTCAGGCCGTCCCTTTCTGCAGGTTGGGCAGGAGCGTCTTTGTGGTGCCTCACGGCGAGCAGGATGACTGAAGACAGGACAAACGGGAAGAATGCGAGGAAAACCGGCCTCAGGCTGTCGTAATTGCCTGCGACAATGCCCTCTAGAAACGGGCCGAATACCAGGCTGGAACTCAGCGCCACCGTGTAGATGCCTATCGTCCTGTGCTCACTTCCAGGTCTCAGCGTCTGTGAAGATGTAAGCATTAGAAGCATGACCGTTGACGAGGCGACAGCCGTGAGGACTATGAGCACATAGAATGAGACCAGGCTTGCAGCGAAGTAGTATAGAGGGACTGTTGCAGCAAAGAGTGCGGAGAACATGACCAGTGCGAGGGTCATCTTGTCCACCCTCATCCTCGAAACGATCAGAAGGGGAGAGAGAACTCCGGCTAACATGAAGACTCCCGAAGCAATGCCGACTTCAGCCGATCCCATTTGCAGGTAATCCTGCCCGAAGAGTGGTATTGTCGTCTGTACCATGTTCCCTGTCATTCTAAGCATGAATGTCGTCACAAAAAGAAGCACGAGAGCGATGCCTGCGGTCATGCTGCCGCCATGAACTGCGCGCTCTTTCTCCCCTGACACGGCGCTTTGTATCCCGTTCTGTTAATAAGCTTACTGTTGCGGGGCATGGGCACTCTTCTGCCCTGCACTTCAGTAGGTATCTTATCCACGTTTGTCATCACAGCCCCTCAATGAGTCTCTATGGTCTCAAGCCGGGCCAGTGGCGACAGGTGATAGCCGCGTGGTCCGGGTGGTTGATGGATGGCTACGTCAGCATCAGCTATCTTCTCCTGGTATCTGTGATATCAAACGGAATTCTGTTCCCGACTGGGTTTGGCGGCTTCATAGCGACGATTTTCGCCTTTGTAGTTGGCGCTATAGCGAGGTCTGTGGGCTCATTGTTCCTCGGCACAGTACTCGGAGACAGAATAGGCAGGAAGAGGCTGCTGATAATATCCATCATTGGTTTCTCAGGGTTCTCTGCATCACTTGGACTGTTGCCAACTTACTCGAATGCAGGGATAATCGTTCCAGTAGTGCTCTACATCATAGTGTTCATAGAGGGGATGTTCGGCGGGGCGGAGTACGGAGGGGGGACTGCACTGTCAATGGAAAGCATTCCGCCTGAGAAAAGGGGGTTCCTGGGGGCATTTGTTCAAAGCGGGTTCGGAACCGGGTTTCTCATTGCTGCGCTAGCACTCATCCTGATTTCATCTTTCACTAACGTCGCAGTCATAGGGTGGCGGATAATGTTCCTCACCACCCTGATACCGGGAGCCTTAATCCTTGCCATCAGGTTTGGTGTCGCCGAAACAGATGTTTTCAGCGAAATGGCGATCAAGAGTGAAGTTGAAAAGGCACCGATGAGGACGCTATTCAGAGAATCGAGACGGCCCATGGCAGCCGCACTGATAATAACATCCGCCCTCCTGTACATCAACTCTGCAACCTTCAGCTTCTGGCCCATCTACATACAGACCAAGCAGTATCTGGGGCTAAGCAATCAATCCGGCCTGTTCTACATACTTTTCATCAACTTCATTTCCCTTTTCGGCGTCTGGATTGGCGGCGCGCTGATAAACAGGATAGGTGGGAGGAGAAGACCAATGCTTTTCTACTCCCTGTTTTTCCTGGTAATAATCGGGCCGCTGACCTACCTGTCACTGTCCAGGGCGCCGCTTGTTTTTGTGACAGTCATGTGTGTGATTGCCTTTACCGAGGCAATGATTTTCTCCACAATACCGGCGCTCCTGTCTGAAACATTCAGCAAACGGTACCGTGTTACCGGCGCCGGCTTCGCATACAACGGCGGTGCGATCGCTGGTTCCTGGGCCGTTACCCTAATACCCATAATGGAGACCGGCATTGGCCTTGCTGCTTCGTGGTTGGTAAACATACTGGTAGCCTGTGTGGTCCTTGTCATAGGAGTTGCTATTTCAAGGGAAACATGGATAGCCGGCAAAGATAAAATAACAATATAGTGCTCGCTACACTGCATGGAGCACATCCTGCAATAGACAGCGGAGTTGTCAACAGTGCCGTCAGGGGACCTTACGCCGTACATCATCTTCAGCCGCAGACAGTGGTCGAAGCTCAGAAACTCCACACCCCTCACTCTGGAGCGGGAGGATTTTGAAAAACTGCTAGGTATCAACGAGAAGATATCACTCCGGGAGGTCAGTGAAGTGTACCTCCCTCTCTGCAGGCTCCTTGCACTTCATTACGGCGCATCAATTACCCTTTACAGGGCAAGGAGCAAATTCTTCGGCAAGTCGCATGTCAAGGTGCCATATGTTGTCGGCATAGGCGGCAGCGTGGCAGTAGGCAAAAGCACAACTGCAAGGATACTGCAGGCAATTATACAGAGGTGGGAGCAGAAACCAAGAGTCGACCTTGTGACGACCGACGGTTTCCTCTATCCCAACAGCGTTCTTGCTGAAAGGGGACTAATGTCCAGAAAAGGTTTTCCAGAAAGCTACGACACAAGGGCATTGCTCAATTTCCTCATGGATCTCAAGTCAGGAAAGGGCAAGCTCAGGACGCCAGTCTATTCACACCTGGAATATGACATAGTTCCGGGGAAGTTTGACACAGTCGACAAGCCGGATGTGGTAATAGTGGAGGGCCTGAATATTCTGCAGAGCGGCAGGCGGTTCACTTCGGAGCGGTTCCCTGGTCTTGTCGTCTCGGATTTCTTCGACTTCTCCATCTATGTGGATGCAGACGAATCGATAATAAAACAGTGGTTCATAGAAAGGTTTCTTGTGCTGATGAAAACAGCGTTCAAGGACAGGAGATCATACTTTCACAAGTATTCCTATATGAGCAGGGAAGACGCAGTGGAGGTATCGGGCAGAATATGGGACGAGATCAACGCGGTGAACCTGCATGACCACATAGCCGGAACGAAGTTTCACTCCGACCTGATCCTCCGGAAGGGACCGAAGCACTTTGCAGATGAAATAATGCTGCGCAAGATTTGAAGCGCATCAGTTGCGTCACTCAACCATTTTCCTTCGAAGGCAGACGGGAGTGTCAGCACCTTTCTTCTTATACCTTCAGGTCGATTTGCGGAGGAATGGCATCAGGAAAAAAACCGCGGCCGGAGCCTGTCGTGCTCACCATACCGCTGGGCGTTAATGCCCGAGAGGCGTTCCGCTACGTATCTGAAGGGCTGATAGACGGCATGGCACGCCTCGGTATAAGGATAAACGCCGTCAGTGGCGGAACCCTGGAGGACGGACTTTCTGCATATGGCAATGTTACCAGTTGGAGCAGGAAGTCCATCAGGATCGAAGTGCAGCCTGCCACCTGGACAAAGGCCAATAGCGCTATTATCACTCTCCGATTGGAGAAAAAGAGGAGCGGTTCAGTCGCGAAGGTGGCCATCAGCGGGCTGGAGGGGCTGCTCTCGTCTTCAGGCATATCGATGCTGGAATGGTCGTCCCACTCACTGCTTCCTGCCCTCTTCCGTCAACTTTCCCCGGGCGTCATTGGAGACTGGTTTGTGGATTCCCGTGCCAGAAGGCCCTCAGGCAGGGAAGCGGCGGCCACTTACTCCGATCCGAAGTACCACTGGCCCTCCTTTCTGCTGGTGCTTGATAGGATCGGGCTCTTGCCGGATGACAGGCTGCTCGAAATCGGGCCCGGCGGCGGAGCGTTCATCGGCAAAGCGCTCGAGTCTGGCTGCACTGCCACGGCAGTGGACCACAGTCCTGAGATGGTGAGGCTCACAACACAACTCAACAGCGCTGCGGTCGCAGCTGGGAGGCTCGCCGTTCTGCAGGGCGACGCAGTGAGCCTGCCTGTTCCAGACAACTTCTTCACCTGCTGCGTCTGCCTGAATGCGTTCTTCTTCTTTCAAAACCCGCTGCTTGTCCTGAAGGAGATGCGCAGAGCGCTAGTCCCGGGCGGGCGCCTCGCAATTGTCACAGAAACGCCTGAAGCAAGGGGGAGCCCGGCTGCCCCTGAACCGTTTGCGACGCGTTCAACATTCTACGAACCGGAGTCACTTTCCGCCCTGGCAATGGATGCCGGCTTTCTGGTAAGAACGGTGGAGAAACCGGACCTTGGACCTTATGCTGAGAGTGCTGGTCTTCCGGCAGAAGTGGTTGACCTCTTTCGCGGACAGGGCGTTACCCTTCTCATGATAGCAGTCAAGCCCAACCCTGATGAACAGGCGGAATTGGCATGATTCTCTACAGCCACTGTTCTCCTGCAAAGAAACACTCAGGCCGTCGCAATTGTTGGCAGGACTTCAGATATAATCCAAGATCTCAGACAGCGAGCCGATTGTCAGGAAGGGCACGTCATCTGTTCTCTTCCTGATTCCTCTCACGTTTACCCATATTCCGCGAATCCCCACTCTCTGGGGTGCAATGACATCCCACAGGAGATTGTCCCCCATCATCCACGTATCTGATGCCTCCGAGCCTAGATCTGCGAGGGCCTTTCGGTATATTCTCTCGTCAGGCTTGCCGAACCCCTGTTCACCCTCGATCAGTATGTGGTCGAACAGCTGTCCGATATCGAACCTTTCAATTTTCCTTCTCTGCGACTCGGCGCTCCCGTTTGTCACGAGCGCAAGACTGATACGCAACTCCCTGAACTTCCTGATAGTATCTATCGCGCCCGGAAAAGGATAGATGGCTTCTTCCCTGACAACCGAATACCTGTCAGCCAGCCTTTCGGAGAGCCCGTCTCCGTCAAGCCCCGCACCCCTGAACGCCTTCTCAACGATATGCCTCCTGGCAAGATCCAGGTTCTGTCTCCATAACCTGTGCTTCTCAACATCAGACCAGAAGAGTCTGGACTCCTCCCTTATGCGTGCCGCAAGCATCTCTGTGTTTCTTTCACCGACCTCAGGCGCATATTCGTTCAATACTGTGTTCCAGCATTTCTCCTGCAGGATATCGAAGGCGACTATTGTGTCGTCCAGGTCAAGCATTATGGCCTTGGGGGGGTCCAGTTTCATATTCGTCCTTTATGCGGGATAGGGTGGCGGGCCCGCCGGGATTTGAACCCGGGACATCTGGCTTTCTTCTTCTGCCTTCATTAGAAGGCCAGTGCTATATCCGAACTAAGCTACGGGCCCGGTTTTTATGTAAACACAGCTCGTTTAAAAATGTGCTTGTCTTTTATTTCCGTGAACTGCTGCAGGTTTTACGTTCGAAGCGGGGCGTCCTGCAGGAGGCAGGAGGGAATGCATTTGTCTCTAATCAGGAATATAGTTCCAATGGGCAACTGGTTTAAGCATGAAGGAGATAGTGATGCATGCTCCTCGTGACAAACGACGACGGCGTATACAGCCCGGGGATAATCGCCCTTTCAAAGGCGCTCTCAAGGGTTGCCGAGGTGAAGGTTGTCGCGCCCAAGGGCGCCCAGAGCAGTTCAGGCATGAGCATCACTTTCCACAGGCCTGTCAGGATAAGCAATGTAAGGCTGAGGAACTATGAAGCAACAGCTATCGGCGGAACACCTGCTGACTGTGTGTTTGTTTCGGTTCACAAGCTGCTCATGAGGAAGAAGATAGAGATGATAGTCTCCGGCATAAACATGGGGGGCAACATAAGCATGCAGTCCTTTTTCTCTTCAGGGACAGTTTCTGCAGCCATGTCCGGCTCAGTGATTGGCATCAAGGCTGTCGCCTTCTCAAAAGAACTGAGCTCTGAGGATGAGTATCTAACCGAGAAGGAATTTGAGAGTTCTGCATGGTGGGCAGCGAAGATAGTCTCTTACCTCCTGAAGAAAGGCTTCCCACCCGGTGTGGACCTTCTAAATGTGAATTTCCCTGTAAGGACAAGGAAGACGACACCGGTGAGAGTCACAAAGATGGCAGGTGAAATGTTTGACGATTATGTCGTCGAAAGGAAGGACCCGAGGGGGAACAGATATTTCTGGCTTGCAGGCACAAAGAAGGTGAGGGCCGAGCAGGGGACAGACCTCTACACAGTACTCACAAAGTCTGAGATCAGCATCACTCCCATAAGCATCGTTTCAATTCAGGCGGAAGCAGCATCCAGGCCTGAAGAGTTTTTCAGCGGTCTCGTGGAGTGAAGCCAGGGTCCTCAGTTGCCTGCAGCCCCGGCGCTTTCCTCCTCGATTTCCGCCTTTGGCTGTCTTTCCTTCATTGTCGATATGATCGTGAAGCCAACCGTCGAGATGACCACTGATATGAGCGCCAGAACATAGATTTCGGCGGCGTAGTTTATGCCGCTCTGCAGTATGAGCACCGCCACTGCAGCTACAGTAATCCCCTTGGGCATGGTTGCTGCAAGGAGCCTGAAGTCTGCACGAAAACTCTCGTGCCTGTACCTGCTGTAGAATGTGATGGGCAGGCCGACGGCGCCGCTCAGATATCTGAGGAGGAGGAACGCGGGGCCCATTATCACGCTGAGGATGACTATGCCTGTCCACTCATTTGCCGCAATCGCCTGTGAATTCGATGGAGGTGAGAGTATCATGAAACCAAGGCTGACGCCAACGCTGAAGTAAAACACTATCCTTGCCAGGAGTTCGAACTCCTCGTGAAAGAGCAACATGCCCGTAAAAGCCCTTCTTCCTGTTTCATGTGCTGCAGAGTCCGTAGTGTATGTTGTGTTGCCCGGGAACAGATAACCGAGGAAGAAACCCAGGTAGAGGAGTGCTACAAGCGAGAAGAGCTGAGTGCCTATGCCCGCGAATGAAGTGGCAGGCTCTGTCTGAATCGTCTCGTAAATCAGAAGTGCAATTCCAAGTACAATCCCGTATAGCATCATACCTATCCTGAACTGCTTCTCACTCACTCCCTGAGTGTCCGTGGTAACTGGAAGCATCATGTCGTTCATGGAGAAGACTGCAGTCACTTTCAGTTTCCTCGTTTCCCTGTCCACCAGTTTTCTCTGGGTCGCAATGATCATCAGCTTTGAACCTATGAATATAAGCACGGGGATCCCTGCAATCACAACCAGGAGGACAGGCCAGTGAAGTGCGAACACGCCTGTAAGCGAGGTACCTGTGCTTGAGATGAAGGATGACAGGTTCGGATTGACGTTTCCTGCATATATCTCATTGTAGAAAAGCACGAGAAAGATGAGTAAAGTTATGCTGTTGAGGGTCGATTCGAGCTTAATCACGTTTGCCAGCTTTGAGACATGCGCACTCGACGTTCCTTTTTCCTGGGAGATTGTTGAATAGTGGTCCATGTAAGGAACGACAACAGCAGCCGAGGTCTCCCCCATGAGCGTTCCGAGAAGCGCACCGTAAATCCATGGCCAGCCGAAGACGAACTGACAGATGTAGCCGAATGCAATGGCTCCCGGAATTATGTCGACGAACGCCATGGCAGTTGACGCGGCGAATATCCTCACCCCTTCACCGCTGAACCTTCTTGCCTCCCAGCCCAGCTTCAGCCCCATTCCAACAAAGACAAGAACAAGGACGAGGTTCGTTATCAGCGGAGTGGCGAAGTCTGTCACGAAGGAGACAAAATAACCCGATGTTGCTATGACGCCAAAGTGGACAAGCACCGCAAAAACTATCCCCACAAACAGCAGGGCCGCCACCTGGAAAGCCACGCCGGAGTTGAATTCATATATTGCGAACGCCAGGATCGAACCCATAAGTACCAGGTAAGCTGCATAGAGAAGTATGGAATCTGGAGAGGGAAAGAGCAGAGCCATGCAATGCCATCCAGTCCCATACTCTTTTGATACCCTAATAAAGCTAATTGAAAGGGTCACCAACCGGGATGTCAAAGGAGACAGCACATTGTCAGTCAGGCTCTTCCTGCACCTGCGACCCTGCTATATACCGAAGCAACCTTTCTTGCCTCCTCATCGGGAGAGAATTTCCTCGCCGCCTCGATCAAATGGCTTCTGTCCACCTCTTTTTCCAAGGCAGCTTCAATCCCTTTTGAGAAGTCTTCGGCACTGAGGTCGCAGTAGAATACATTGTCTCCATAGAGTTCCGAGTACACCGGTATCGGGTTGACTAGCGACTTGGTTCCGCACGCCATAGCCTCTGCAGGTGTGAAGCCCGCCCCCTCCTCCAGAGTTGCGTGGACAAGCAGGTCTGCATGTGAGAGATAGTCCACCAGCCTGTCATCAGGCAGCGCTCCCATGAGATGAATCCTGCCGCTCCTGTCCGCAATGTTCTTCAGTTCAGCGTGTCTTCTCACCCAGTTGTTGACAGGGCCGATGTGATACAGATCAACCCCTTCAATTGCGTTCACTGCCTCGTATATGATGTCGAACCTTTTTCTTGGATTGAAGTCGCCTACTGTTATGAGGTGCTTCATGCCGTTATCAGGATAGGGGGAAGGGCGGACCGACGGCCTGAAGATGTCCTGTATGCCAACGCCGCACACCTCTATTCTGTCTTTGTCTACGCCGTAATCTACGAGCTGGTTCTTGGTGAATTCAGTCTGGACTATGAGCACCAGTTCTTCCAGCCTGCCAAACATCAGCTGGTAGCCAGCCCTCTCTCTTCTTGTCCTCATGAATGTTTCCCTGTGATGAAATGGAATCAGGTCATGTATTGTTGCCACGTTGGTTCTTCCAGTGATGACGTCTGGCGAAAGTGAGTGGATGACCGGGCAGCTTGTCCTCACCAGCAGGGAAAAAAGCTTCTGTGAAAGGAGTCCGCCCGCAGGTTTGCCGCCAACGCTGAACTCAATCTTCCTTATCCTGTGCACTCTCACCGGTGTGCCTGTTCTTTCCAGAGCAGATATAAGCTTCTCGGAGTATCTTCTAATTCCTGTCATCTTCGTTGTATATGGGAAAATTATATCTGCTATCGGTCTTCGCGCCAATGCATGCCAGCCCGTTACACGATTGCAGTATGAGTAAAAACTTTTTGCAGGGACTTCCCTCCAGCAATTCAATACGAGACATATCTGGGGCAGGGCCCCGGTTATCTGCCATGGAAGGGGTTTTTAACTCAGTCATCCTTGGGCACGCCGATGAAGGTCTGTGTAATTGGCAAGGGAAGGGCGGTAATGGAAGACCTGCCCGTTCCAAAGATGGGGAATGGGGATGTCCTTGTCTCGATGAAGGCATGCGGCATATGCGGCACAGATCTGGAGAAAATTTCAGGGAATTATGCAAGCAGGACTCTTGGCCATGAGGCGGTGGGAGTTGTTTCGGATACAGGAAAGGATGTTGAAAACGTTGCTGTGGGGGAAAGAGTTTTTCCCCACCATCACGTTCCCTGTTATGAATGCCACTACTGCAGAAACGGCAGCGAGACCATGTGTCCTCATTTTTCAAAAGCGAATATACACCCAGGTGGACTGGCAGAGTTTTTCCTGCTGCCCGAGTGGAATATCGTTCACGGTGGTCTGTTCAGGCTTCCTGCGGGATTGTCCTTCAGGCTTGGAACACTGATTGAACCACTCGCCTGTGTCATACGCGGCCTGGAAAAGCTTGGCCTCAACAGTGAAAGCACCGTTGCAGTGATAGGTGCCGGTCCTGTAGGCATGCTGCAGATATATGCACTGAAAGAGATGGGCGTCAGAAAAATCGTTGCAATGGATGTTTCCGAAGAAAGGCACCAATTCGCGACAAGGCTCGGTGCCCTGGCCGCAGGTGAACCGGGGGAGGCAATGCTCAGTGCTGTGAAAGAGCTTTCTGACGGAAGGGGCGCCGATTCGGCCGTCATCGCAACTGGACATCCCAGTGCAACAGAGTACGGCATAGCCTCTCTTCGAAATGGTGGAAGGCTCCTCCAGTTTGGCTTGCCTCATCCGGGAACCGCTCTGATACACGATGTCTCTGATATGTTCAGGAGGGAGATACAGTTCATCACTTCCTACTCGGGCGTGGAAAAGGACGTGGCCAAGGCCATAAAGATGCTTACATCATCAGGTGAAAAAGCAGACGTGATAATATCTCATTCCTTCCGGCTGGAAAGGGCACCTGAGGCATTCGTACTCGCAGAGAAAGCTGCGGAGTCGAGGAAGATCATTGTGGAGAACTGACTTGATCAACAGTTGAAAGTATGCTTCCGGCATGGCAACATCAGTTGCAGTCCGGTGATCGCTTCTCTCGGAAGCTGCAGGCTTCACCGAGCTTCAGTCATTTAGCTTCCAATTTCGAAGAGCACATCTCTATGCCGGATCATGGATTATGCCAACCGGAGCAACGATCAGGCTAACTCAACAGGAGATAGCTTTTTCTTCCAGATGGGCACCATCGAGCATGCGATCCTGAACGCAGCTCTTTAATACACGGTGCAATCAACGTGAGCGGGCAAGTGCATTTGTGCGCCGTTCAGCTCTCAAGCGTGAAGTAAAGCCTTCTGTTGCTCTTCCCCTTGTTCTCAAACTTCAGAGGCAGCACCTTCCTGACTTCTCCCAGATTCTTCACATGAACGCCTCCGTCAGCCTGTATATCAAGCCCCTCTATCTCAACTATCCTGAAAGTCTCAATGTCAGGAGGTGCTGCTCCTGCCAGCTTCACGACGTCCGGTATCTTTATCGCTTCATCTCTCGGCAGGAAGTATGTCTTCACATGAAGGTTTCGGGATATCGCCTCGTTGACCATTTCGACGTATGAATTCATGAGCTCCCTGTCCAGGCTTTCTATGCTGAAGTCTATTCTGGACTCATCGGGTTTGATCTGGTTGCCTGTGATGAGCGCTCCCGCCTGCTTGTTGAAGACCGCACTGAGCGCATGGGCAGTCGTATGCATCCTCATTATCCTGTATCTCCTATCCCAGTCAATTTCGCCATGAACGGCATCCCCCTCCTTCATACCATGCTCTCCCTCCATGATATGCACTATCTGCCCCTCGCCCTCCTTCTGCGTGTCTTCGACCCTCTTGCCGTTCAGAACACCTGTGTCCCCAAGGAGTCCACCACCACGCGGGTGAAAGGCTGTGGCGTCAAGGTATACCTTGTTTCCGTCCACTTTTTCAACATTGCTGTCGAATTCCTTTATGTATGCGTCTTCCCAGTAGATTTTGCGCACCATTCAGCTCCCTCATTTGCCCTGCCAGCAGCCCCCAGCGCTCCTGTCGTACCATGCGTTAACGTATTCCCCTGTGCTTATCTGCCTGCAGACGTAGTTTGTATCACAATAGTCGCACAGCTCCTCGTTGCCTATGACCCACCCGGTACCTGGATCCATGTCTGTCTTGAGTTCCACCATTTCCTCCGAGAGCCCTGAGGTCAGCGTGTCAAATGGATTTGATGTGCACTGGTTGCACCCCTGCTGGCAAGGGTATGGTTCAACCGTGTAGAAAGGTCCCTTTGTTCCGTTGGCAGTATTGTGGTAGTCACAAAAAACGGAACAGGACTGCTCATTCGAGAGCAATGCTGACACACCGGGGGGCAGGAATATGTTGTAGGCTCCCCTCTGCCCTACGTTCCTGACCTTACCTGAGGAGATCCATCCTACCAGGGTTCGGGCTATTTCCGAATCAGTGATTGTAGAGGCGGGGTCTTCCTGAATTATCGCATGCCCCGAAACGGTTCCTATGCCCACGTTGTACTGTTTCAGCCCCCCGGAATATCCCTGGTCCGCCTCGATGTCAGCTGTCGCTCTGTCCACCTTGCTTATCCAGGCGGAGGCCGCAGGACTGCCGTAGTATGTGCCCCAGTAGATGTTCACCCATGTGTAGCCATCCTGCCAGAGCGGCCCGCCGTTGTATTTCAAATCAGCGCTTCCCTGTCTGACCGAAAACCGGTGGCCGCATGGCTTCGCATAGTGCCAGACGCCAGAGCGCTGAGTGTCATATTTCAGGTTGTATCCTATGATTGGTATCCTGAGAACGCTCACAGTTCCTCTCACACCCACATGGTCAAAGTGGGAAATGTTGGCGCCGCATATGGGGCACGTCCATATGCCGGAGCAGTTGTCACATGATTTCATGGCTGACATCAATAAAGGCTATGATTATTTGAACATTGAGCGGCCCTCTGAAGTCCAGCAGTTGAGAACCCCTTTCTCCGATTTGAGTTTGTCTGGCTGCGATACCAGTTTACTTCCGGCGATCGTCCTTAATTATCGGCTGGTATTGTCGGATTGCCGGTGAACATGGAAGAGACAGGATTGGGACTTACCTTCTACAGGTTTCAGCTTTCGAAATCCCTGTCAACGATCTCATGGGCCCTGTTTACTGTTTTCTTCATGTGGAAGGTTATCACAGTCTACCATTCCGTTTTTCTTGTTGGCATGATACCGACCATAAACCTGTTTGTCGAAATGCTATCCTCAGTCCCGATTGGCCATGTAATAGACCGCAGAAACAACACCGTCCTGAACCTTTCTGCCTCCGTGCTCATGGCGGCCGGTTTCTCAGTTTTCTTCTTCGGCTTTTCCGTTTACCTGGTCTACATTTCTGCCGCAGTCATCAGCTTCGGGTCCTCGCTCAAGGCGGACACGTTTTCGGCAATCATAAAGAAGCATGTGCCAGAGGCAGGAATAGGCAGGGCGACTTCATACCAGCAGGCTTTCACCAGCATGTCTACGCTTGTCGGTTTTGGAATGGGTGCCCTCTCCCTTGTGTTCCTGAGCGAATATGCCCCATACCTCCTTCTCTCACTGACTGCCGTGGCTGTTGCCCTATCCATTCCTGCTACGGAGGAAGTCACGGTGATTAACAGGCATGCCCGCTCCAGTAGTGGATACAGGGAGGTGTTCTCCTTCTTCAGGAAACTCGTCGGTTTTCTGCTCCTCGGTCTTGTCCTGAACGGCTTCATTGTAACGCTCGACGTCTACGGCTCCGGTTTGTTCAACCTGTACCTTCATACCGGTCCCGTCCCCTACGCGGTATTCGTCGCTGCTCTTCCAGCCGGGATGCTGGTAGGCTCTATGTCAGCCAACAAGTTCATGCACCGTATCGAAAGACCCTTTGTAAGCGCGACTCTTATGCTTTTCTATCCACCCGTGTTGCTTGTCCTGGGACTGAGCGAATCTGCAGCCATAGACATTGCAGCTGTCTTCTTCCTCGGCCTTATTCTTCCAGTGATAAATGTGCCAATGATATCCAGGCTTGTGAGGCACACGCCCAGGGAGATATTCGGCAGAGTCTTTGCTTTCGTCAAGGTGTTCCTCGGCAGCTCGACACCTGTGATGGCCACCCTATTCTCCATCATTTCGATAGCGTTTCCTCTCCGAACAATTTTCGTGGCCGCAGCCCTCATTCTAATGCCTGTTTCAGTCGCAAGCTTTCGCGTGATACGGAACTACTATGCAGCAACGGGCCAGGTGCCTTACCAGACTCCGGACCAATCAGCTGTTCCTCCTTCTTGAGGATCGTTCTGCGCCAACACAACTGAGATTAGGCGCTGCTCTGCCGCTGCTTGTGTGAACAGCTCGCACAGCTACCATTGCATTCAAACCTGTCCAGAGCCACGGAGTAAGGTTTAAGCCCAAGTCATTATACAAGTCAGGCAGTAAACCGCAGGGCTCCCGTAGTGTAGCGGCCAATCATCTAAGCCTCTCGAGCTTGGGACTCGGGTTCAAATCCCGACGGGAGCACTTTTTCCGGGGACATGACAGTTTCTTTTTCCACCCTTGTTTCACTCATCTGTCAAATCGCCCGAGCTATGCGGTTTCACAGTTGCGTTGGCATCGGCAACTCTACACACTCGTGCAGAAGGCGCCGTATGGAAATCCTGCAGCGGATGGACTGCCGGAGATGCAGCCATATTCTTTGAAGTCAGCCGGGCTGCTGTCTTGTCGTCAAGCTCTTCTTGTCGTCTGGATAGATTGTATTGCAGCAGGTAATCCTTGTCTTCCGCCATTCATCGTGCCGACGGCTCCTTATTGGCATGGCGTGCAATGCGCTCCGTATCGTTGCATGATAAATGTTATTAGCCTCGAGCATTATCCAATAACAACTCGAAGGGAAATCAAATGGACTGGGGAATGAGTAACCGGATTTCGCGAATGATCAAGCCCTCCACAGGACGTTCAGTTATGCTCGCCTGCGACCACGGATACTTCATGGGGCCGACGCGCAAGCTGGAAAACCCCCGCAGGACAATCGAACCCATTGTGCCATATGCCGATACGCTCAGTGTCACGAGGGGAGTGCTCCGCACATCAGTTGATCCCAGCTGGGACATACCGATTCTACTAAGGGTTTCGGGCGGATCCAGCATCCTGAAAGATGACCTGAGCGACGAGGAAATCACAACTTCTATGAAGGAAGCACTCCGGCTGAATGTGTCGGCCGTAGCACTCTCTATTTTCGTCGGTAGCAATCACGAAAAGCAGTCTCTGATTAATCTCTCTAGACTGGTCGATGAAGGGGAAGAGCTAGGTATGCCCGTGATGGCGATCACCGCTGTTGGAAAGGAACTGGAGAAGCGTGACTCGAAGTACCTTGCTCTCGCCTGCCGGCTTGCAGCGGAAATAGGCGTGCAGATAGTGAAGACATATTATTGCGAAGACTTCAGCAAGGTGGTCAACGGAACGCCTGTGCCACTGGTCGTCGCAGGGGGTCCCAAGCTTAACTCGGAGGAAGATGTTTTCAACCTTGTTCACAACGCTCTTCAGGACGGAGCGGTCGGGGTGGACATGGGCAGGAACATCTGGCAGAATGAAAATCCAGTTGCTATGATTAAGGCGATTCGTGCGATAGTTCATGAAAACGCCTCAGTCAAGGAAGCCATTCAGGTTTTCAACGACGAAAAGAGGGCCAAAGCAAAGGGTGTTGAGTCACGGGCACACTTGTGATTGTGGGCTGCGCCAGATTGCTTGTAATTCCGTTCCGGCCGGCCACTGCCCTTTACGATGCCCTGTAACAGGCTTCTTCGTTTCCAGTGCTGACAGATGTCTTCAATGCATTCTCCTGTGTGCATGGATTGGACCATCCAGCTTATCCATCCCTACGATGAGTCCCGGCATCTCACAATGTAGGCAGTTTCCGCAGCTCTCTTCCTCGCCCACTCCAAGCGTTTGCCAGTTCGCTGAGTTGTTCGTCTGAGATGTCCGATCCTTCGATGCTGGGGATTGTTAGCCGTACCTTTCTGACGGCCACGTTCATTATGTTCGACACAAAGTAACACCACTCAGCATTTGAGGAAGTGCCCTTGATTGCAGAATGGCAGAAGCAGCCTCCCTGGGGGAAAAGTCGACCCGCCGATTATACATGCGAGCACCCCCAGGGGACTTACCGGTGACTGGAAGGCCCTGGTCTCCTTTATAAGTGACCGTTACCGACAGGCAGTTTATTTATTGCCTGAAGGATCTTTGATCGCAGGGACAGGAGACGAGAGGTCTATGCCAATACTCGAAGAAAAAGACAGGGTAAAAGTTTCAGAGATTCTTGCCAAGGGAATGAAGGAGAACATCAAGCTGGTGGTATTCTCACAGGAATTCGAATGCGATTTCTGCAAGGAGACCAGGATGATTTCCGAGGAGCTTTCGGATATAAGCCCGAAGATCAGCGTTGAAAAGTATGACCTTCAGAAGGACGCTGACAAGGCCAGGGAGTACGGTGTTGAGCGCATTCCTGCGGTAGTAATAGTTGGAGACGGGAGCAAGGGAGTCAGATACTTTGGCATACCATCCGGATATGAATTCAGCGGACTGCTTGAGGACATAATAGACGTTTCAAGCGGGAAGACACGTCTCTCGGATGCAATAGTGGAAAAGGTCAAAGGCATCGACAAGGATGTGCACATACAGGTTTTCGTGACGCCCACCTGCCCCTACTGCCCGAGGGCGGTAAGGACAGCGCACCAGATGGCAATGATAAACAGCAGGATAAAGGCTGACATGGTGGAGTCCATTGAGTTCCCGGAACTCGCCAACAAGTACGGGGTGATGGCTGTGCCGAAGATCGTGATAAATGAAAAGGTCTCATTCGAGGGCGCACTGCCCGAATCGGAGTTCCTGGATTATGTGATGATGGCAGTCTCCTGAGAGGCTGTGATGCAGGGAATTCCACTTCGGGGCTCCCCTTTCTGAAAGTCCGCCACCTGAGCATGCATTGCAGGCAAGAAGGATGGTGCACCGGATGAGGATCGCAGTCTGTTCACAGCTTCTTCCTGTGAACCCTCTCGATCACCACGGCAACTGCAATTATCACCGCGGAAACCAGGATCCCTGCTTCCGCACCTAATATGAATGGCTGAATACCGATATGCAGCAGTTGCGACTTTCCAGGTGACTGGCCGATTTGACTACCCACACCCTGGTTCATGTTTCCGATTGTCGGCAGAGGGCTAGACTGGTTGTTCAGGTCGATGAACACCTGAGGCATTACTCCAGATGGCGGAGTCACCCTCACACGCCACCACTGTGTGAATGAGGTAAACGCATTTCCCTGCCCGTGGTCTCCGAGAGTGTAGTTGCCAGTTGGTTCTCCGGTGCAGGCACGGCCTGCAGTGTAGTTGTACATCCCCCAGGCCTGACTACCGTTTCGCATCACCGACCAGATGCCATACTGCCTCGGCATTGATGTGTTTCCGTGGCCGTACGGGAAGGTCACTGAATCGCTCCCTGATGGATTGCCTATCGTCAGGTTGTTGATTCCATTTCCGCCATCGTAACCAAAGAAGGCTGCGGAATAGGCGTAGGAGTTGGGGTACATTGGCACGCCATAAATGTCCGTTGTAGTTTGCGCTCCAAATGAAATGTTCACGTGAACTCCAAATCCGACTGTTGAAATTCCGGATGTGTTTATCCACAAACCATTATCCACTCCGACATAGCTCGATGCGTTATAGGAGTCGTTGTACGCGTAAGCCATGCTGGACGGGAAGACCGTCCCGGCGAAATTCTCATACCAAGCAAACACCTGAGCACCGTTGTCATATTCACCGTATGACCTGCTGAGCTGCGGCGCCTCTCCGACATCGCCAGTGGCATTGAAGAAGTTCGTGCCCTTGGGCGCAAAGTACATGCTGATGGCCTGCTCAGACGCTGCAGCAAGGCCGTTGAGCTTCAACCAGTAAATCGTCTGGACTGAAAGGTTGCTCGCTCCACTCTCTATCCACGACGGTATTACCGTTCCGTTTGGATAACTGAATTTGACGTTGGAAAGATCACCATTTTCTATTTGCTGGAACAGTGCAGAATCAAAGACCAGCATCTGCTGGTATGGCCCCTCGATCGTGGTGTTCTGGTAGTTCTTGACAACAAGTTCAAGCGTGCCGGAAAAGCTTATTGCCAAACTTTGTCCCGAGGCATTTGCAGGAGAAGCCAAGTTCCCCACAACCAGCGAACCTGAGACAGCAAGAGATACTACGGCAATGGCGCATAGGGTCCTGACAACCCACATGACTTTATCCCCTTTCCCCATTATCGGATAGTATCTGGAATATATAAACAGTACCAGCCTGGTGGCTTTGGGACAATATTCACCGCCCTGCCGCCCCTGACCGTCTGATTCCGTCGGCCGCGATACGTAGGGCAGTCATGCATCTGCGAAACTTAACGTTTGCGAATGAAATGTACCCAAAGCATTTAGAGTCCACACTCGATTCAGCTGCCGTTGAGCGAGAAAGGCATTGCGCGGAAGCGCCTGTATTCAAGCGAGCTGAAGGAGATAGCATCGTCTGTCAGGAGCGGCACCTTCCACTACGACGGAAGGCCCCGCCGTTCCGTCGACTGGGCCTCGTACGACGAGGCTCAGGTGAACGAGCTTGCCGATGTGCTCGAGGCAATAAGGGATGTGGTGGAGGAGGCATGCGGCAGGATAGCCTCCCGCAGAACAGCCGCCAGGAACGGCCCCGGAAGGCCGCCCGTTCCGGGCAGGGACTTGGCGAAGGTGCTGCTGCTCCAGAGCTACTTCGGCGTCAGCAACAGGGTTGCCGCAGGGCTTGTCAGGGTATTTGGAGAGAAGCTGCGCATATCGCGCGGCTTCTCATACAAGACGATAGAGAGGGGATATGACCCAGGAAGGGTGACTGAGATACTCGAGGAGGTGTTCCGCATAACAAACGAGATTGGCAACGGCAGCGAGCATACATTCGCGGTCGACGGCAGCGGCGACCCGACGACCTCAAAGGTGAACTACGAGAGCAGGAGGGCGGAACAGAGGAAGGAGAGGAAGGAGGGAGGGAATGAACTGAAACTCTCCCTCTTTCCTGCAAGCACACTCAGGAAGCACGACTTCCAGTACCTTGTGCTTGCCGCGGGAGTGCACACCAAGGTGATATCCGCATTCTCTTCGACAGACGACCACGGTGCCGGCGAGCTGTCCCATTTCCCCGCTGTCATGGAGATGGCCGGATACAACTGCCCGTCCATGGACACGGTGCTGGGGGACAGGCTGTATGCGGCACGCAGCACATGCTCCGTTGCGGAAAGGCATGGTGTCACACCATACTTCCTCCCCAAATCCAATTCAACATTCAGGAGCCATGGCGTCGGGTCATGGGCCACCATGACCCACTCGTTCGTGCTCAACACGCAGGAGTGGCTGAGCATCTACCACATGCGCTCGAATGCCGAAGCTGTAATGTCGATGCTGAAGAGAAGGCTTCCTGCGAGAATAAGGAAGAAGCTTCCGGGCAGGAAGAACACTGAGGAGTTCCTGAAGGCAAATGTGCACAATGTGAGGCAGTGCTGTTACCTGTCATATACAGAGCCGGAGCTTGTCAGAAGCATTGGCTCATAATATTGTCCCAAAGCCCAGCCTGGTAGAAGCTGTGGCGGATCTTGCCCGCTCGAGATACGATCACGCATTTTGCGCTGGGCCCACAAAGAGGTCGTCGCATTGTTAGTCTTCCTGCCTGAACGATGGACGTGCTATCTCCTGTCGATTCTGACGGCGTGACTCGGTTGATTCCAGGGAGGGATGGAGGTAAACGAGTGTTCTTTCTCGCCGCAAGGATTTTCTGTCATGACCTATGCGGATGGGAACTCCGCATTTACGTTGCATTCTTTATGTCTGAAACAGTCAATCAAATGGTCATTGACCATCCCGGTTGCCTGCATATGTGCGTAGCAGACTATCGGCCCAACAAAGCCAAAGCCTCTGGAAAAGAGATCCCTGCTGATGGTTTCCGATAACTTTGTCATGGCCGGAACCTCACTCTGTTTCATCCAGCGGTTCCTGATTGGCCTGTTGCCGACGAACCCCCAAATGTAGCTGTCAAAGCTTCCAAACTCTTCGGCCACCATTAGAAAAGCTTTTGCGTTCACCACCGCGGCTGCTATTTTCCTCTTGTTTCTTATGATGCCCTCGTTTTGCATCAGTTCTCGTGTCTTTTTCTGATCAAATTGCGCTACCCTCTGAGGGTCAAAATGGCAGAAAGCCTCGTCGAAATTCTCTCTCTTCCTGAGGATGGTAGACCAGCTCAGGCCGGCCTGGAACGTCTCCAGCACAAGGAATTCAAACTGCATCCTGTCATCGTGAACGGGAATCCCCCATTCGGTGTCGTGGTATGCCTGGCTGAGCATATCCGCCAGCGCCCAATCACACCTTCTCTTGTTGTCATCCTTGCCCTTCAACACGGCGCAAATGAATGCCAGGCAACTACTTCAACCCGGCGGATTTGACGGCTGTCCTCCGTCTCAATTTCTGGATAGGGGGCGAGAGGATAATCCCTGTTGCATTGCATCCCGAGTCTCTGGCGGAAGGGCAGGCCACCCCATGGTATTTCATCCGCGCTCTGTTCATTCATGCTTTTGACGAGGTCCGGCCTCTTCCACGACGCTTCGCCCGGTTATCACTTGACTAAGTCTGCAGGAAGGGGCCATGGACTTCGACAAAAACGTTTTTGGTTAACCACAGTATAGCACCCCTGAAGAGGATGAATAAGTATGGCTTTAGCAACTTTCAACCCGTACAGTCAGGAGAGAATATCTGTCTACAAGGAAGAGCCGATAGATGCCCTTAGGCAGAAGATATCTGACATAAGGAAGAACCAGTCCGAGTGGAGGAAGGATATCGACAGCCGAATGGATTATCTGAAGCAAGTCCTCAAGCCGAATCTAGTGAAAAGAGAAAAGGAGATAGCTGAGCGAATGACTGTTGAAATGGGCAAGCCAATCTCGCAAAGCATAGCAGAAGTGAGGAAGTGCCAGGCCCTTGTTGATTATGCTATAGCAAACTTTGGGAAATTCCTTGAGCCGGAGCCGGTAAAGGTGGACGGCGACAGGGCATACGTAAGGTTCGATCCGCTTGGCGTCGTCCTTCTCGTCATGCCATGGAACTATCCTCTGTGGCAGGCCTTCAGGGCAGCAATTCCTGCATTGACCGCTGGAAATGGTATCCTGCTCAAGCATGCATCAATTGTCACAGGCTCCAGCCTTCTAATCGAAGAAGTGATGGACACCCCCCTTTTCAAGTCAGCTGTCATTTCTGGCGCAAACACGCTGGAGTTGCTAAGATACGTGGAGGGCGTCTCTTTCACTGGCTCAACATCAGTCGGAGAGAAGATAGCGCAAGCTGCCGGGAAGGAGCTCAAGAAGGCCGTACTCGAACTGGGAGGTTCGGATCCGTTCATAGTTCTGAAAAGTGCCGATCTCGCAAAGACGGCGGAGAAAGCCGCGTTTGGCAGGCTTCAGAATGGCGGGCAAAGCTGCATTGCCTCAAAACGGTTCATTGTACATGAGGAAGTATTTGACGAGTTCCGCTCCCTGCTGAAGGACCAGTTTTCGTCTGTCGTTATGGGCGACCCCATGGATGAGAAGACCTTCCTGGGACCTCTGTCCTCAAACGAACAGGCGGCTACCGTACGCTCACAGATAGAGGCACTCAGGTCCATGGGAACAGTAGAGCAGCTTGGAAGGGGAGAAGGCAATATAATCGCACCGGTCATCGCGAGCACAGATGCCAAGTACGATGAGGAGGTATTCGGCCCTGTTGCGGTGCTCAAGAAATTTAAAACCAACGATGAGGCAGTGAGGATAGCAAATGAGACACCATTTGGTCTAGGTTCCTCTGTGTGGGGCGATCCGAGCGAGGCAGAGAGTATGGCACCCGACCTGGAAGCAGGAATGGTGTTCGTGAACAAGATAGTTGCTTCCGATCCACGTGTCCCGTTTGGGGGTGTGAAGAAGAGCGGGCTCGGAAGGGAACTTTCTAGGTACGGCCTTCTTGAGTTTACAAACATAAAAACAACGTGGGTCCAATCCAGACCCTGAGCTGCCGAATCGGGCGCCAGGATTAAATCCGGCTTTCAAGCGGCAGGGCTGGCGGCTGCATCTTCCAGCCCTCTGTGCGATATGTAGTAGACAATCAGCAGGAAGCCAAGAAACAGGGGGACAAGCAACAGATCGCTCAATGTGGCAACAGACTCAAAGTACCAGAAAACCGCAAACGTTAAAAGAAGGGCGGATACGGCGACCTTGACACTTGCCTGCTTCACCTTTCTCACCCTCGACCTAAGCGCGTAAGACGCAACCACAACTACCAGCGTCCCTGCAAAAACGCCATCCAGTGTGGATACGTACCCGTTGGGAAGGAGCGCAACAATGACAATGGCCGCCTCAAAAGCCTCCACTGCACCCACAGAGAACGCGGTCGCGAGGATACCGTGCTTTGCATTGTTTTGAGCATGGGATGCAGTCTTGCTTGACGGTCCGAGAAGGTCGTACCTTACAGACCTCCTTGCGCTCCTGGTCAGCCGCAGGCCAAAGTACAGAAGCAAAGTTGCAGAAAACGCTCTGACGAAGACCAGCGGAAACAGTGTGATGAAGTTACCCACCACCGCCGTTGGTACAAGGATTGCAAGCACACCCGATGAAAGGACCAGGAAAACGAGCGAGCTGCCGCTGTCTGCATAAAGGGCCATTCCGACTGCCGAGGCTTCTGATAGCTCAAGGGTCGTTATTCCAATGGCTGCCAGGAAGATGGCTGGGCTGAACATAACAGGCTGACCTGCAGACCTAATTGGCATTGGTATTTTTATATTCTCATCCATCGTCAGGCAGCAAATGCATGCTCAGACTTCATCTTGCCCTGAGTGCGTTAAGGATCACTGAAGCGTCTATTACTTCCTGTAGTATGGCGCCAATTGCAGGCTGTATGTATCCGAAGGCGGCTATGACCATCAGCGCAACGCTGAGGCCCAGTCCTGCAACGATGCTCTGCCTTGCGATGCGCATCATTTTTCTGCTTATGGACATTGCCTCAGTGACGAGTGTCACGTCATCCACCAGTATCACCATGTCCGCCGATTCAGACGAAATGCCGGAGCCGTGTGCCCCCATTGCAATTCCGATCGTTGCGCTTGCAAGTGCAGGCGCATCGTTTATTCCATCGCCCACCATAACAGTCGTGCCGTGCCTGCGCCCCAGCTCCTTTATGAATTCAACCTTCTGGCTGGGGAGAAGGTTCGACTGCACATCAGAGATTCCCGCTGACGAAGCTATTATGTTTGCATTCTCCCTGTTATCGCCGGTAAGCATTACGACCTGCGAGACTCCCATCGTCTTCAGCTTCGTGACCATTGAGTCAACGCCCGGTCTCAGTCTGTCCTTGAAGAATATGACCCCAGCCATTTTTCCATCTATGGATATGTATGAGGACAGCGTGTTTCTTCCTGCCGCCGTGAGCCGCTGTCTTTCACCCTCAGTCGGGTGAGCTGAAAGCGTGCTTTCCACATACGCGTACGCTCCTATTGAGACAGACTTTCCTTCAAGCTCTGCAGTTATCCCTCTTCCAGGCGACTCCAGGAATTTAGCCGGGACTTCCAGGTTTCCAAACCGCGATCGAGCGGCAGCGACAATGGATTTTGCCACCGCGTGCGAGGACAACTGCTCAGCTGACCCTGCAATATAGAGCAGCCTTTCCTCCGTGTGCTGATTCACGGGCATTATGCTGTCTATCACGGGCTGCCCGATGGTCAGCGTCCCAGTCTTGTCGAATGCGATAGCCTTCGCGCTTCCCACCTGCTCAATGCTCGCTCCGCTCTTCACCACGATACTCTCCTTGGCTGCCCTGTTGATGCCGCTTATTATTGCGATGGGCGTGGCTATTATGAGGGGACACGGCGTTGCAACAACCAGCACAGCAAGTATCGTATTGACACTGCCTGTAATGAGGTAGCCGAGGCCGCTAACCGCAAGCGTTATGGGTGTGAAGTATACTGCGTATTTGTCCGCGATCCTCTGGATGCGTGGTTTCTTCTTCTGCGCCTCTCTTACCATCTGGACTATGCGTTCATACTCACTTTCACTGCTTATCTTGGTGGCCCTCATCTCTAGCGCGCCGCTCAGAGTAATGCTCCCGCTCACCAGGCTGGACCCCGGCGATTTGGATGCCGGCACAGGCTCTCCCGTCAATGCGGCTTCGTCGAGCTCCGCTTCGCCGGATACTACAACACCGTCCACTGGCACTATGTCTCCCTGGCGTACTAGGAGAATGTCGCCCACCTGCACATCCTCCACCTTTATCTCAGACACACCGCCATCGGTTTTTTTCAGAGCCCTCCTTGGTGCCCTCGCAATCAGCTCATTCAGGGAGGAAGACGCCCTGTTTGTCGCGTAATCCTCCAGGGCTTCACCGCCTGACTGCATCAAAACTATTACGATGCCTGCGAACGACTCACCGGTAATTATGGCGACGAGAATGGCGAGCATTGCGACAACGTCTGCATTGAACCTTCCCCTTGCCAGACCTATGGCAGTCTTGAGAATGATCGGCAAGCCTCCTGCTATCAGAACCACAAGCCAAAGGAAATCCCCTTCGGCGTGTCTTCCCAACCCCAATGAAAGGATCGCGCCTGCTACAAGCCCAGCAACTGCAAAGAATGGGGTAGGGTATTTCTTGACAAGCCAAAGAGTATTCCTGACACGCCCCTGGGGTGCTGCCAAAGCGACTGCTGACTTCCTGCTGCCGTCAGTCGTTGCACGATCCCCGTTTAATCGCGCATCCCTGCCCCTCTTCGCCTGTGCCATTCACTGTTATGTCTTCCGTAAGCGAACCATCGGCTTATTGTTTGGCTAGATCCCTC
>JBJKPR010000008.1:0-22566 GCA_046706185.1 Candidatus Sysuiplasmataceae archaeon | reverse complement strand
GGGACAAGCCTGACCATCAATGTCTGGAGCATCACTCTATGGAAGGTAATAATCTGTATAAAGGATTCTGCGCTCCTCCACCGTTTGAAAACGGTGGTATCCGCGCCGGGGTGGAATCATGAAAGTGCATCGCCCACCAGTTCTTCGTAAGTCCTGCCTTCTTTCATGTGAATACTCTTTCCGTGCCTCTGCCAGATTGGTGATGTACCGTGACGCCGATGCAGCACACGTCTGCCGCTAATGTGCGTTCTCCTGTCACACAATTCTCTGCATCTGTGATTGCAGGTGCTGTCGGCGCCCATACATGTTTCGTGCGTGACGGTCCGTCAACGTTCACCCTGCCGGACTACATAAACCAACCGCTGCCCGGCGAATATGCAGGCTCAGACCAGAGCATATGCATGCAGCTGAAGCCGTCATGGTGTCGCAGACAGCTCTTCAAGGCCCCCGCCAGCTCCAGGTCGCAGACGTGGACATCTCCTTTGTGCTGTTGAAAGGCGGCTGTTCAGATTCTATGTCCTCTCCGCTATGAGCTCTCTCAGCTTTCTGGCGTACTCGGAAATATCGAACTGCTCCACGCTCCTCCTCCTGTTGAACTCGCCAACACCTGCACTTCTTGCATCATCCTCTTTCAGTTCAGACATTTTGTCTGCCAGCGCGGACGGGTCCCTCTGCGGTACCACCATGTCTTCCCTACCTATGACCTCTCCGAGTGCACCGCTATTGCTTCCTATCACAGGCATGCCTGCAGCCATTGCTTCCATGACGCTGATCCCGGCCTGCTCCTCCCATCTGACTGTGCCGAAAAAGTGCATGTCCTCGCTAGGATAAACGAAGACGTCGGAGGTTTCAAGCAACTTCATCTTCCTTTCCTCTGTCACATAACCTTCGTATACTATCCTGCTGTCCTCGGCCGCCGCATGCTCCACTACGTCCTTTATCGGACCCGTCCCTGCTATCACGAGACGGGCATTCTTCCCGTCAGCCATCGACCTGAACGCATTAACGAGCGTCTCTATCCCTTTGTTCTTACGCAGCTGACCCAGGTAGAGTATATCGAAGCTTCCTTTGCCGGAATTTCTCCCGAGCTCAAGAAAAGGGCTGAGGAATATGCCCAGATACATTTGTGTGATGTCCTCTCCCGGAACACCTGTGCTTAGCAGCGAGTTCCTGGCCTTTTGCGAATGTGCTATGAAGAGGTCTGCATTTTGTGCAACGTACCTGGCAAAGATCCTGGTTAGAGGGAATTTCCCCCATGTTGCGCGATCGATGCTTACGGTGTCATCCGCGAATACAATGTGCGTGAAGTCCCTTTTCCTCTTCAGCCTTGCAGCCTGGTAGGAAAGGGACGAGAAAACCTCGTATGTGACAACCACGGACGGCCTGAACCTGTCGAACACTTCTTCCAGTGATTTGATGAATGCAATCCTGGCCGATCCCCTTCCGGGCATGGTGAGCAGAGTTGTATATCCGGGCTTGAAGCACCTTGCTTCAAGCTTCAGTTCTCCAGAAAGGCAGTCGTTGTCAGTTATGAAAACTGGTGAATATCCTGGAATCAGGCTTATCGCCTCGATGGGCGGGTAGTATGGCCTGCCTGCCGGATAGAGGAAGGCTATGCTGCTTTCCATGTTTTCACCCGTACCTGCCTCCCGTGTCAGAGCGGTAATGAATGATCACCGTCAACGCAACTCATAATCATTTCCACTCAACGGACCATGGGGCGGTTCAGGCAATGTGCTCCCCTGCTATCCTCCTCTTCCTGGAGTTCACGACAGCCACAATGTAGAGCGCCATGAGCAGTCCAATGATTATCGCACCTGCAGCAGACAAAATGAGAAACGCCTCCGCCATCGGCCCTGATGTCGTGATGTCGTCAACAACAAGCCTGCCTCCAAAGGCAGTGGGGTAGACTAGGTAGCTAAGTGAGAATATTATTACGGATGTCAGGACACCGAACACAAGCTTGTTTGAAACGAACTTGGCTGTCGCACGACTCTGGTAAAGGATCGGCGGGACGAGCGTCAGAAGTGCGGGCAGCAGAAACATGGGTGTTATGAATGAGCTTGAGTACAGGTAGAGGGAAAGGGCCGAAACCGCAATTCCGGCAGCCGTCAGAGGCAGGGTGAGGCGCCTGAACCCCTCCATTGAGTAGAAGATGGGCGCAAGGCCTATGCCTATGATGAGAACGCCGGCGACATATAGCACGCTTGCGGGGTCGCTTATCCATACAGCAGGAGAGAACGAGTAGTTTGAAAGGTCGATTCCCCTTCCGCTGACTATTCCGGAGACGACAGTAATCACCACAAGCCCTATGAGCAGCGTGAAAAGGGAGTACATCTTGTAGAGCTTCTTCTCATCAAGCCATCTTCTCCTTATTATGAACTCTCCGAAGGAGATGGATGCGTTCCTTGCAACGAAGAGAATAAGGAAGATTATGATTGTCGCTGCAAACAGGCTTGCAACGGGAAGCAGGAGGCTGGGATATGCAAAATCTGCTGTCACGACCCAGAATGCCGCGAATGTACCTGTGACCTCCCAGACCGGAACGATGTACTCGAGCACGCTCTTCTTCGATTTCTCGTAAAAGAGCAGCAGCAGGACCGCTCCCATCATCTCCGTTATGAAAAGGGTGAGGAATACGGAGAAGACTGCAAAGTTGACGTAGAAAAGCAGATTAATAGTTGACACCCCCTCCGATTGACGTCTCCCTCAGCTCTCTCTCCAGCGGCTTGCCGTTGAAGACTCTCACGAAGAAATAGAAAGTGAAAGGTATGAGGAAGAGATAGAATGCTATTATCACAAGCCCGGGGACGAACAGACCGCTGCTGTAGTTTGCAGCCTCGTTCACAGTCATGACATTGTAAACGATCCATGGCTGCCTTCCTACCTCGTCAGTTACCCATCCCAGCTCCATGACAGCGAGGGAGTAGAGCGCAATTGCCTGCAATCCGTAGGACAGGAGCCTGTTGTCGTATGGTCTTCTTCTGGCAATCCACATTACTGTGAAAAGCAGAAGGAACAGGCCGATGAGAAAGCCAGAGAGCACCATTATGTCGAACGTTGTGTGCACGATAAGCGGGGGCCATTCAGACTGAGGGAACTGCGAAAGGCCGGGCAGGTTCGTTATGCCTGTCTCCATCTGCACCAGGAAGCCCTGCAGTCCGGGAATGTCTATCGCACCAACAACCTTCCCTCCTATTATTGTCCCGAATATGTGCTCGGGCAGCCCAGACCCAGGGTTCTGGTTGAGCTCTATGGCAGCGTATTTCAGCGGCTGCTCTGTCAGAAGCGTCGTTATCTCATTTATTCCCGAGTATATCGTGATCACAATGAATACGGCGGCAAGTATGGTGGTAAGCCTCAGCCCCCTGAGGAAGAGATTTTTCTCGTCCTCTGCCGCGCTCTTCAGATATCTGTATGCGAAGTAGCCCGCTATGAGAATTGAACCTGTGAATATGATCATCGAGAGGACATGCATTATTTCGGGAATGGTAGACGGTGTGAAGAACGGTGCCCACGGGTTGACGCCTGTTATATGTCCGGTTGAGAGGTATGTTGCTATGTTGAAACCGTTCGGCGTGTTCATCCACGCATTGACCATTGTAATAAGCGCGCCAGAAAGCAGAGTCCCCGCAACTATGGGTATCGTCAGGGCCCAGTGCGTGTACTTGCCCCTGAATGAATTCCAGTAGTAAGCGTATACAACGAGGAAGACGGTCTCAACGAAGAACGCGAATATCTCGACGTAGAATATTGCAATGACTCCGGTTTGTGAAACAAGCGTCATGAACCCCGGGAAGAGGTTGACAAGTTCGACAGCCATCACCACGCCGCTTGCGGTTCCGACGCCGAACGACACGATGAAGACACGGAGCAGCTTCCTGGCGAGAGCGCCGTAGTACGGGTCGTTGTGTCTTATCGAAAGAAATTCAGACACAGAGACAAGTATTGAGAGTGCGATACTGACGGACACAAGCAGTATGTGCGAGCCGATCGTAAAAGCAAACAGAAATCTGTCGAAGTCAGCAATAGGAATGGCCATATCTACTGCCTCGTGCTTTTTACTTAAAAGGCAATTCTATTAATCATCTGAACCGAACATATCAGCTCCTCCGGCTAAATAATGTGAAAAGAGAGAGCGAAATCCGAAATCCGTGCTACGGTCCTGTCATTCTTCTGATCAGCATCTCTTCCGTCAATTCCCAGCTCTCTCCGCCGTCGTTTGACTCTTCGGCCCTCCATTTGAACTCATTCTTCCCTATGTCGAAGAACACCCATCTTTCGGGCCTGCCGTCATCAGTCTTTGCCTCGAGAAGAACCTCGTCCCCTGACTTCCTCCCTATGAAGGACCTTATGGCATTTCTCTCCGGCACGATCCATATGCTGTGCCAGGCATCAATACCGGGGTCGTAGAAACGGATTGTGGTCCCTATCGGAACGACGCGCCGTTCCTCCTCGCTGTACATCATCCAGACATCCTGCGTTGCCCTCCCGTCTACGATCCATCCCCAGTGCAGTTCACCGCGGAACTTGAGTTCCGTTCCGTCCTTCTGATGAAAACGGTCTTCCACTATCTCCCAGTCACCGACAAACTGCCCGAAAAGGGAGAGCCTGTCCTCCATTTCCTTGAATGGTACCTGGGCGACAAGGCTGTCAAACCATCTTCCATCATTACCAGCCATACTGACCACCGCCTCAGACCTATCGTTCTCATGAAACAAGTTCTATGTAGAGGCCGTTGGGGTCCGTGATGTAAACCCATCTGCTGGCTGCAGTCCGCACCTCCAGAACAACAGGGAAGCCTGCTTCTTCCGACTCTCTGATCGCCTTGTCCATATCCTCCACATGAAATGCAAGGTGGTCCAGACCCTCACCCACAGTATATGGCACATCATGCTTCGACCCCTTCCCGTAGTAGTTGAGTTCAAGTTCCGGGCCGTCCTTGCTGCTGCGCAGATCCACCACCTCCCCTCCGACTTCCTCTATCTTCTGCCTCCCGAAAACCTGCATCCCCAGCACCTTCGTGTAGAACTCGATCGATTTTTCCAGGTCCTTTACCCTGATTCCTGTGTAGACGAAATCCGCTTTCAATCTGTCACCGGTTGCTGAAAGACACGGGCAAGTTAAGACTGTTCTGCCGTCATAGGGCGGGTATTGTTGTCCCACCCTGCCACTTCGTCGTTTGGCGCGCCATGCAGCATGGGAGAACTAACCACTCGCTTAAGTAACCGTCTCATTTATCAGGTGCAATGGGTGCCAAATCGTCTCCGTCGGCCTCGTCCCTTACCAAACATGCATCAGTATCTGTTGTGGTGGCGGGCAGGAACAGGTATGAAAAACTCTATCGCACTTTGGCAAGCCTGCTCGAATCTGAACATTCTGTCTCAGAGATAATTTACGTCGATACCGGTTCAGAAGACCGATTGATCTCCTATGTCAAGAGCAATTTCCCATCTGTTACCGTAAGGCAAATCGCCTCCGGCAATCCGCAGGAAGCCAGGAACCTAGGGGCAGGATTGTGCAGCGGGGAGTATGTAGTGTTCTGCGATGACGATGTACTTGTGGGGAAAGAAACAATCGGGAACATGGTCAGAATACTGGGCTCACACGAAGATACGGGGGCAATTGGATGCGCTAGCTATTCTGACACGTCTCTCAACAGGGGTCTCAACTGCTATACCCTTTCAACTATGTTCTGGCTCAACAGGGAAGGGAAATTCCTGGGCAACATGGGTGTTTTTCAGGTTTTCGGCATTCGGAATTTCATTATGTTCAAAAGGAGCGTTTACATGCGCACAGGAGGCTGGGACTCCAACATATTCATCCAGGGGGATGAAACGGACCTGCACTACAGGATGCACCGACTCGGGTACAAGCTGTTAATGGACACAGGTTCGTATATAGTGGACCAGACGCCCGAGAAGGAAGACATGAAAGTAATAGCTGAAGTCGGCCTCTCACGCAGAGGACTCGGTGTGCGTAACACGCTTTACTCCGAACTGAAACAACTATCTCTGGCTGCGCTTGTCTGGATATTCCCATCTTCTCTGGCATACATGTTCGCAAGATCCATCTTCGCCGGCTCCCTCCGCGACTACGCCGATGGCGTGCGCTCTTTCTTCTCCATGAAGCGAGCGGCACTTTCAGGAAGGAAGGACTCAATCCCAAGATCGGCTGTGGTTGATGTGTCGGTACTCATGCGGCTCCAGTACCTTCGCAAGTTCCCGCTTTGAACCTGAGTTTCGGCAATATGTCACTGCCTGCTTTCTGTCCTCTGACATTTTCCTGCCGTGTTTCGCCTGCCAGCCTCTGACATGTGTTCTCACTGGCGAAATCACATTCGAGCATGCCAATCCTTAAGACAGGTACCCTTTATTGATGAGGGCGGAGCCTATGTTATCCAAGGACACGATGCGAAAGCTGACTCCACTGTTGCTCGCTTTCGTGTTCATCATTCTGCTGTCTCTTTACAACTTCAAACTCTACACAAACAACTATTACACACTGTTCGACCTCGGCCTTGGATATCGTTTGTCATACCTGTTTTCTCAGTCCTTTGCGCCTGTCAACTGGCCCGTTCCTCACGCCCTCGTCTCAGCCATGCCCTACACAAAGATGTTCTACATGGTTACGGGGCTCACACTCCTTGTCTACAACAGCCCGCTGACAATACTGATTGACCAGACGATTGTCATTGGCCTTGGTTCCTACGCACTTTTCAGGATAGCCGAGATCAAGTCAGGCAGCTACAGAATAGCTCTGGCTTTCCAGATCCTCTATTTTCTCTTTCCCTCCACCTACGGCTACATGGCTCAGGGAGGCAACTACATGGTTTTTCTGGAAGGTTTTCTCCTGCTCAACTACATGTCATTCCTGCAGAAGAGGTGGGCCATTTTCGTCGTTACCGGAATACTGGGAGCAATGACGAACAGCTGGGCCCCGGGAATCTTCTTCCTGTTGTATATGGTGGAATTCATCAGGAGAGGCAGTCACAAACCGATGGTCGCCCGGCTGCTGCAGACAGTTACAAGCGCCAGGCGGTACTTTCGCTCTACCGGCGCAGGATCCTCACGCGGAGAAATACTCAGGCGCGTTTCCCAGTCAGTCATAAACGGCATAAGGGAAGCTCGTGTCCTTCTCACGCCCTCCTTTCTGAGAAGAAGGGCCCCGCTGGTAGCCGTCGTTCTTGCATGGGCAGTCATCTTTGCTCTTGAAGCACACGTTTATTCGATAGGCGGTTTACTGAACGCTTCGAGGCTCGGTTCTAACGCATATGCTACGGGCTCATCAGGCGCGAACACAGATATTGCTGTTCTTCTGAGCAGCGATGTGCCTGCAAAGGCCATCTATGTTTTTGGCCAGCTTTCACCGCTGTTTTTCACATCCCTGCTTTCACTGTTCATTCTGCCTGTCATAGCGTATTTTGCCCTATTATCCGCAACGACCAACTACGTGCCCTACTACAACCCGTTTGAACAGTACCCCTATCTCTATGCTGGCTTCCTCTTCATTTCTTCAGTTACCTTCATTTCGAAAATCCCAAAGTCCGAAATTGTGAATAAACTGCTGCTTCTGATGATTGCCTCGAGCATCATTTCATTCTGCCTTCTTTCCCCTTTCAGTATAGCAAACGTAAGCTCTGGCCAGCTCGGGTCGCAGCTTGAAGAGTCTCCGCTTGTTTCGAACATAAATCATGCTTATTCCCTCGTGCCCGTGCACACCTCTGTCTTCATACAGAATGACATGCCTCAGCTCATGAACAGGGACAAGGTCTACATCCAAGGATACTACAGCAATCAGACTGTGGATTATGCAGTTTTGAACCCCTTGGCCTTCAACAACATCGCAAGAGCCTTTGGCGGTTTCAGTCTGTTCTGGGCGAATCACTTTGCGGGCAACTCATCCTACGGTGTTTACGAAAGCGTGCAGGGCGTCGTTGTCTACAAACTCGGCTTTCAGGGAAGTCCAGTCTACTACGTGCCGTACAACGCCTCCCAGCAGATAATGAACTCCTTTGAAATAGGACAACCGTTGCCCTATGGTCAGTACAGTGTGAACTACTTCTTCCTGTCGCCGGGCAGTTACTCCATTACGTACGCGATGTCCGTCGCATCAGGATACAATCCGCCCCATCAGTTCGTGCTCAAGACTTATCAGAGCAATGGTCAGCTGCTTTCATTCCAGGTCAATTCGACTTATGAAAGCGCTTCCACTCCAGGGCTCTACCTGCTACAGTTCCATCTGAATTCAAGTAATTTCAATGAACTGAAATTCTCTCTGCTGTGCTACAACGGGTTCACATCTCCAACCTCGTTTTCGCTGGATTCAGTCTCAGTGGTTCAGGCCGCTCCATGACAGGTTGCCTGTCCCCTGCATCCCTTCTTTATATTGTGACTGGCTTTCATGCCTGAAGGTCGAAGCCGCTGACATCATGCCTCGACCCGGAGCACTGAAATGAAGATACTGCAGGTGTGTCCCGACTATCCACCCTACGTCCGGGGCGGTGGAGCTGAAACGTACAGGCTTCTTTCCGATGCATGGACAGCACAGGGGCACACCGTTTCTGTTGTATCTTCGTTTCCCTCGTACCTGGGAGGAATGGCGGCCGACAGCCCACCAGGCGGAGAGCCCGTGTTCTTCGAGCTGTACAACCCTCCGTTCAGGCTGACCGAAATCACATACTTCCTGCCGCTGAAAGTCAGGGAGTTTTTCAGGCTGATGCGGACGCTGAAGCGGTACGCAGCAAGCAATGACATGATAGTAATACACGGAACGATGGAGACATTGCCGCTGCTCGCCCTTTTCCTCCTCAGGAGATATGCCGGGAAAACAATCGTGGTGGACCATGCCGTCTCAACGGCCGGATACAGGCCATTGCTAAGAATGCTTTCAAATGTCTCTTACAGGTCCATCGGCAAGCTCGCCCTGTCTGGTATAAGGAACGTGCTTGTCTTCTGCGAGAGGACAAGACTTGAGTTCATCGATTATTTCGGGTCAGGCTCAGGTTTCAACATTGCTGAAATACCGCTCGGCATAGATGTCGATGAGTTCAGGAGGCAATACTCGCTTGCCGTTGAGCACGAGAGTTCACTTGGCGCCTGGCTCGGGACATGGTTGCCTTCCGGCTCTTCTTTTGTTCTGGCAATCGGAAGGAACGTGAGGACGAAGGGACTTGACGTGCTGATAGAGTCCTTCTCCAAGGTGGCAGAGGAGTTCAGGGATCTCCGTCTTGTGGTGGCGGGGGACGCGACAGGTTACACGGAGGAACTCAGGCAGCTTGCCTCGTCACTTAATCTTGCGGGGAGGGTCCATTTCATCGGAAGAGTGACTGAAGAGGAAAAAATACTCATGATGCTGAGGTGCAGCTGCCTTGTCATCCCCTCTCTCAAGGAGGGATATGGTCTCAATGCCGTCGAGGCTGCCATCCTTCGCTTACCTGTGGTTGCCACGAAGACGGGGGCCCATGAGCAGATACTTTCCCGTTCCGGCACAAGCCTCTTTGTCGAACCGGGAGATGCTTCTGGACTGGCAGATTGCATTGCCGAGGTCATGCGCGGCCGGGGCTTGCCCCGCTCCTTCAGCAGGGAGGAAGCAGACAGGTTCGACATGAAGGTGCTGTCGAGGCAGTATCTAGAGGCATTCCCCCTCGACGGATGAGACGCCTTCCATGACTGCAATTCCCGCACTCACTTGTACTCCAGGGCAGGCACCGTCTTCTTGAGCGAGAGGCTGCCCAGTCCCTTTGATTCTGTCAGCTTGTCTATAATGGGCTGAAACGCCCTGCCAGCCTCGACCGCCTTCCCCTGCACGTCGTTCTTCGTTTCCCTGCTTTGCCTTATCTCCGCAATAGCAGCCCTTATCTGCCCGACAGACGAGGGGCTGGCCGGGTCGAAGAATAGCGTATTTGCCCTGATCAGTGAGTCGCTTTCCCTGAGCTGCTTCACGTCATATGCAATGACCTTCAGGTTGTAGAGCGCACCGAGGTTCATGACACCCGAATAGCCTCCAGACGCCACGTAGGGCAGGAAGAGTATATCGGAGCCCCGGAACAGCTCAGGGACATCATCGTCTGGAACCTCGTCCACGTACTCAACGTTGTCAGATGAAAACTGCTCAAGCGTTTCGAGCATTGTCTCCCTGTATTCAGGGAAGTTGGGGTTGATGCCACCTGCAATCGTCACATGAACGTTTCCGTCGACCCTGATTATGTCAGAAAGCAGGTTAAGGGCACCTCTCAGGTCTTTCTGCGGACCCCACTTGCCGAACAGGAGTATCTCAACTCTCTTTCCGTCCCTTAAATGGCTTATGCCTTCCGGGACGCACGCCAGGCCGCTCAGACCCTCCAGGTATGGAATGACGGTGGTTGTGATGGGCCGCCTGTACTTCCTTTCTAGAACAGCTTTCTGGCTCGGCCTCGGGACTATGATAGATGCGCTGTCTATGAGCAGCTTCTCCAGGAATGACGCGGCCACCCTCGATATGATACCCACCCTGTATCCAAGCTTCGCGGGCTCTTCGGTCTCTATGAAGTCGTGCATGTAGACCACCACCCTCTTCCTTGTCAGCTTTGCCAGGATTGAGGGAACGAGAAGACCCACCGCGTTTGACAGTTTGCCTGCTCCAAACATTGTCAGCGACGCATTGAAGAAGTATGCATCGGGCTCCCTGTCTCTCAGCATGTGCACCATCGCCCTCACAAGCGATACAGGACTCCCTATTCTCCAGACATCCTTTATTTGCACCTTTCCCGGTTCCACGCCAACCGGAATCTGGCATCCCGTTTGCCCGTAGAAGTTGATTTTCTCTATCGACGGGCTCTTTGACATAAGGATGAGCATCCCGCTGCTAGCGGAAGAAAGTCTCTCCGTCAACGGAGGCAGCGTTCCGAATGCACCTATCTTCATTCCACGCACTAATCCGCTCGTTAAGCCTACCACGCTAAATAGTCTTCTAGCGTACATTCAGCGATCATTTTTCACATCAGGGCTGAGCAAAGCGCATGGGGGCTGATCAGTGGCTGGACCTTTCGCCAGTTGTTTCGAGCCCGCCTGACTGATACGGATACTTTATTCTCGCTGTCCTCATTCCGAGGCACCTCTTGCGCAATCCTATGAGCTCAATGATGAAGTTGAATACAAAACCAAATCCGTCCACGATTTTTGAATCGCCCGCACCCCTCTTCTGGAACCTGAACGGTATCTCCTTCAGGGATGTCTTTCTGTTCATCGCGAGAATTAAAGTCAGCGTCTTGTAGCTGAATGAAGGCATGGCTTCGGGAATGAGCAGCCCCTTCTTGAAACCGAAGAAGCCCGAAATCGGGTCCGTCGACCGCCTGGTCCCCGGAATTGCAGCCTTTGTCAGGAAGACTGCGACCCTTGATATGAGCCCCCTCATCGGGCTCCTGTTTCCAACGGACCCGCCTTGAATGTATCTGCTGCATACAACAATATCGGCGCCGCTGTCCAGCTGTCTGACGATGTCTCTTACCCTGTCCACCGGATGCTGCAGATCGCTGTCCATCACTATGCAGTATTTCCCGTCGGCTGCCCTTATACCCTGCAGGTTGGAGTTGAGCAGTCCCCTTCTCTCACCGTTCAGTATTACCTTGATTCTCCTGTCCCTCGCCGCAATCCCGCTCAGGTAAGAGGCAGTGCCGTCCGTGCTGCCGTCATCAACAACCACTACCTGAAACGAGGTGTTTCCTGCGAGTTCCCGGTATAGGCTGCTGATGAACCTTCCCACATTCCCCATTTCGTTGAGTGTGCCCGTGACGATGCTCACTGCTGGTGTGCTCTCTTTTTCGAACATCTCTTCACGAACTGTTATGGCCCTCATGCTGTTCACACTGCATTCAATGAGGCATGTCGTCTTTTCACAGGCAATCCGCAAGCCCTATATAAACGAGATACCCACAGTCTCTTCCGCTGTCGCTGACGCTCCGTTGTCCGCCATCCAAGCGGGGCAATACTACTCCACTGAACGCCTTCCCCTGCGGTGAACGGTTCCGCATCAACATCTGAAGCACATGCAACGTTTTGGTTCGCCGACTGCCCATCTGCCGCCTGCCCCTCCTGTTACCATCCCTCGCCTTTTCTTGGTATAAAAAGACGTTGCCTCATATATTCGCCTTTTTCGTTAAATATCGTGGTGACATAATGACTGGCCCAATTATGGAGAGCTACTTCGACGATCAGGTTCAATCTGCGAAAAGCGGTGATAACGGCGTGATGGAACCGCTGATTGTCAGGGTTGACAAAGGACTGGCCGGCTTCGAAAACAGGCAGATATGGCGCAGGGGCGTCCAGCTGGCCAAAATCGTCGCTCTTGTGTTCGGCTCACTTTGGGCAATAGACGGCTATTTCAAGTTTCAGATGGGTCTCTACAAACTGCTGCCAGGCAAGGTGCTCGCGGCATCCGCAGGGCAGCCTGCATTCATGAGCGGCTGGTATTCATGGTGGTACTCCTTCGTCTCTGCCAATCCCGTCCTGGCTGCCTATGGCACGGGCATCCTTGAACTCCTTGTTGCGTTCTCACTGATTTTCGGGTTCGCAAGGAAGATTGCCTATTTTGGGGGCATAACACTCGCACTGCTCATATGGATCGTTGTAGAAGGGTTCGGCGGACCATACGGTCAGGGATCAGTCACAGTGGGTCAGGCCAACATCTATGCAATCGGTCTTCTCTTCCTCATCGTATTCAACTCCACGTACGGCAGCAATCCATACACGCTTGACAGGCTAATCGAAAGACGTTTCAAGTGGTGGGCCAGGATTGCAGAAATACCGAGGATTACGCCATCCGGTCTGAAGGGATGGTTTGCAAGGAACTCGATGAAGCTCAGCAGGTCCTTTGCCGTCATATTCGGACTGGTGTACCTGTCTGAAGCCTTTCTTGCATTCTATTACAATCTGGCGGGCAACATAGTCGGCGTTGTCCACGCACAGGCAGCAATGGCACCACAGTCTCTCTCTGGGTGGTTCTCATTCTGGGAGGGACAGGTGGCGGCAGCCCCCGCCTTCTACGGATATCTCTGCGGAACGCTCGAAGCGCTTCTGGCCGTATGTCTCATATTCGGACTTGCGAGGAAGGTGGGCTACATGGGTGGCGCTGTCTTCGCAATATTCGCATGGGGTGTCGGCGAAGGCTTCGGAGGGCTGCCCGTGTCAGGATACACCGACCCGGGAACAGGAATAATACAGGCGATAGTCTTCCTCATACTGCTCAGCCTCAACGCGACGCACGGAACGGACCCGTTCACGCTTGACGCGAAGATCGAATCCAGGTTCAGATGGTGGCGCAAGGTCGCCGAGATGGCATACTGAGCTCATCAGACATTGCACCGGTTGAGCCTATTCGAAGTAATCGTAAGATGTCGCCTTGTGCTTTATGAACTCGCCCGTCTGCAGCTCGTGGAAGGCGGTTGCAAGTTGCTCTCTCGTGTTCATGACGACGGGGCCGTACCATGAAACAGGCTCCCTCAGCGGCCTGCCTGAAACAAGCAGGAAGCGCATGGATGAACTCTCAGTCTTCACCTTCACCTTGTTTCCCTCCCTGCGGTAGAGCACTACGCTCCTCTTTCCCGCCCTTACCCCCTGATGCTCGTCGAACACGCCCTCGCCATCCATTACATAGGCAAACGCAGTGTAGCCGTCCTTGACATTGTAGCTTATCTCGCTCATCGCAGGCATCTCTATGTCAAGGTAGTGGGCATCAACAGGAAGGTTCTGGACAGGTCCGGTGAGTTTTCCTAGGCGCGGCACATCGCTGAGTTCTCCTGCAACAACCTTCACCTTCGTTCCGTCGTCAAGCTCCGCAACAGGTATGTTCTGCCTCAGCAGGTTCTTGTAGTTCGGCTCATCCATCTTCTTTGAAGCGGGTATGTTCACCCAGAGCTGGAAGCCGCGCATTTCCGTGTCAGGTTCCTCGTTTTCCTTTTCCCTCGGGGGCGGCCTCGGCATCTCCGAATGGTAGATGCCGCTACCGGCGCTCATCCACTGCAGGTCGCCATTCCTTATCGTACCTTTGGTTCCGGTGCTGTCCTCATGCTGCACCTCCCCCTTGAGGAGGTATGTCACCGTCTCTATCCCCCTGTGCGGATGCCAGGGGAAGCCAGCTGTGTATTCATGGGGAGAGCTTGAACCGAAGTCGTCGAGCAGAAGGAACGGGTCGAAGAGGGGAGCCAGCTGCGGGCTGCCGAACGCCCTCATCAGCTTCACGCCCGCTCCCTCGATTGTCGGTCGGCTCTGCAGGACTTCAGCAACTGTTCTTGTTTCCATTTTGTTTATTCACCGTTTATCTGGCCGTTATATTGGATGTCCACCTATAAGAACCTCGGACCAGAGTCCCCTCGACGATACGTGGTATTGGCGGCAGACCGCCTGCTGCCTCCCTGTGTTTCCAGGCGGATGCCAGACATCCTGCCCGTCAGGACCCATGCACCTGTTGCCCGTGGAAATCTTCGGGTGCCATCTTATTATAAATGCTGAGTCATCAGAAACTGTGATGAGGATACTTGTCACCGGCGGTGCAGGTTTCATCGGGTCCAACTTCCTACACTACATGAGGAACAGGCATCCTACTGACGAGATCACATGCCTTGACCTGCTAACATACGCAGGTCACATCGAGTCCATAAGGCAGCTTGTCGAGGACGGGTATGTCAAATTCATAAAAGGGGACATAAGAAACAGGGAGACCGTCTCCTCTGCAATGCGGGACGCCGATGCAGTTGTGCACCTTGCCGCAGAGTCGCACGTGGACCGCTCCATCAAGAGCGCAGAGCCTTTCGTAGAGACGAACGTGAAGGGGACACTCTGCCTGCTTGAGGAGGCGCGAAGGCACGACACGATGCGTTTCCATCACGTTTCCACGGACGAGGTGTTCGGCTCCCTTCAGCTCGATTCGCCGGAGCGGTTCACCGAGAAGTCATGCTATAACCCCAGAAGTCCCTATGCCGCCTCCAAGGCAGCCTCCGACCATCTGGTGAGGGCATATTCCAACACATACGGCCTGAATACAACGGTTTCCAACTGTGGAAACAACTTCGGCCCGTACCAGCATCCTGAGAAGCTCATTCCACGTTTTGTGACCCTTCTTCTCACTGGAAGGAAGGTGCCACTCTATGGAAGCGGGCTCAACGTCAGGGACTGGGTGTATGTCGAGGACCATTGCTCCGCTGTAGACACTGTTATGAGAAAGGGCAGGAGCGGGGAGACGTATCTTGTTTCGGGCGGGAACGAGATATCAAATGCCGCGCTTACAGGAAAGATACTTTCGATCATGGGCCTTGCAGATGACATGGTGGAGCGGGTGGCGGACAGGCCGGGCCACGACCTGAGGTATGCCATCGACGATACAAAACTGAGAAGTGAGCTCGGTTGGAGCCCACTGCACTCCCTTGATGCCTCCCTGGAGGCAACCATTTCGTGGTACAGGAACAACACGGACTGGTGGCGGCCGATTGCCGTCGACACACCGCCGCTCTACTGAAATGCCGGTTCACAGGCTTATCTTCGAATCGCGCCCGACGATCAGCTTCGTTCCCTTCCTCACGCTGTTACCCTTCACCACTGTGCAGCCCGTGCCTATGAGGCTCTCGTGTATGCTGACACCCCCTTCGCCGTTGATGTTGCAGTTGTCCATCACGATAGAGTCCTCTATCTCCACACCTTTCAGGATGCAGTTGCTTCCTATGCTCGTGTTCGGTCCAACGTATGTGTTTGATATCGCCGTTCCCTCCCCTATGTAACAGGGCCCCTTTATCCTGGTGGCGTCGTCCAGCTGGACATTGTTGCCTACCATAACCCTCCCTGTTATGTTGTGCTCATGCCTTCTCACGCTCTCTGTGCTCCGCCTGATGCCGTCTAGAATGAGCCTGTTGGCATCGAGCATGTCTTCGGCCGTTCCTGTGTCTTTCCACCAGCCGACAATCTCGTCGCACCCTACATTCATTCCCCTGTCGACGAGCTTCTGCAATGCTTCAGTGATTTCAAGCTCTCCGCGCCATGACGGCTTAAGCTCCCTTATTACCTGGAACACGGACTGCCTCAGGAAGTAAATGCCGGTCAGGGCAAGATTGCTCTTCGGCTGTTTCGGTTTTTCCTCGAGCCCCACAAGTCTGCCATGGCTGATCTCTGCGACACCGTACCGTTCGGGCGTTTTGACCCTTGAGAGGGCAACATACGCGTCGTACCTTCCATCAATGAAACTGTCTCGCAGCCTGCCTATTCCGCCGTGGACAAGGTTGTCTCCAAGGTACACCACAAACGGGTCGTCACCGACGAAATTCTCCACCAGCCCCACTGCATGTGCTATCCCGAGGGGCTCGGGCTGGTGCGTGTACGTTATGCTTATCCCCCACCTTGAGCCGTCACCGTAGTGCTGCATTACATCCGCAGCACCGACAGAGCCAACAACTATGCTCACCTCGCTGATGCCTATTGCAATCATATCCTCCAGGCAATACTGGCTTATCGGCTTCCCTGCAACAGGCAGAAGCTGCTTCACTTCTGTGTATGTAATGGGTTTGAGCCTGGTCCCTTTCCCTCCGTGAAGCAGGACGCCTTTCACATGAGTCTGATGGGAAAACCCTCTTTAATATCCTCCCGTCACTTTCCCGATCCAGTCTGCTGCTCCTGCATCAAACTCATGAAGATGGGCGGTGGAAAAGCACGGGTTTCTTGAATCTGTGCTTCGTTGCCAGACCGGCCGCATGTGAGGCAGGCGTCTGGAATGCTTGATATCTGTTCACGCCATGGCGATCATGTTGAAAGCGGTAGTGTACGGCTCACCAGGACGAACATCAGTAAGGGACATTTCGGCCCCGCGTGCCAGGAGAGGGGAGGTGCGCGTCAGAATAGAAAATGCGAGCATATGCGGGACAGACATTCACTTCTATTCAGGCGAATGGGCCGCCAGGAAAGGGATCATTCTCGGCCATGATGCATCTGGCATTCTGCACGGCTCCGGCAGGAGGGTTGCGCTTGAGTTCCAGAAGTGGTGCGGCTCATGCCGCTACTGCAAATCGGGCATGCAGAACCTTTGTGCCGAAACGAGCTACATGGGGTTCGACAGTAACGGTTTCTTTGCTGAGGAGGCCGTCCTTCCGGAGAAGAATGTCTATCGCATTCCCGACAGCATCAGCATGGAGGAAGCAGCGTGCCTTGAGCCCGCCGCTCTTGCCATCCATACGCTGGATGTGCTCAGGCCCCGAAAGACAGGCTGGGTTGTAGTTATAGGTCAGGGGCCAGTGGGCCTGTGCATCACCCAGGTCGCGAGGCTGAGGGGACTCAGGGTAATAGCAGCAGACATGCTCGACCACAGGCTCAGGCTCTCATCCATGTACGGCGCTGACCATGTTATCGACTGCAGTGCTGTTAACCCCGTCCCTGAGATCAGACGTGCTTCAAGAAACAGCACACTGTATGTCGTTGAGGCCGCTGGGAGCAGGAGTGCCGTCAGGGAGGCGCTTGAGGTCGTCACCGCAGATGGCAGGCTGGCGTTTGTGAGTGGCGCGCAGGATGCGGTCAGTCTCGAAGCAGAGACAAACGTGGTCGCCGTTGTGGCCTACACCATTGCCGAAAAACGCAGAGCACTCAAGATGGTTGAGGGCGGTCTGCTTGATGTGGGCAGCATGATCACACACAGGTTTCCAATGGCCGAGTTTGAGAAGGCGATTAGGACGGCATCGGATCCCCGGAAGAAGGCGGTCAAGGTGCTGCTTCACAATTGAGTTCATTGCCTGCCGGCAACGCCTGCGCAAGTCCGTTCACTTGTCGGCTCTTCCAGGTGACTTCACTCCTTCTACCGCCACAGGGTGCTGTCCCTTTTCGGTCCTTGCCTCCTTCCCCCTGAGGACTGAGAGGACAAGTGCAACAATTATAAGCGAGATGGATGCGAGCAGTGCGACATGAATGCCGTCAATGAATGCTGAAGCGAGCTGACCGTGAATTCCGCTCACCCCGAGGAATATCTCGAAAGCGAGTTCCCTCGGTATGGACAGGGAGGCTATGAGGAGCGCAACCGCAAAGCTCACCACCATGCCTATGTTGGACAGCGTCCTGAGAAGACCGGATGTCACACCGTACGCTCTGGGCGGCGCGCTTGCCATGACAGCGCTGTTGTTTGCAGGGAAGAACATGCTTGTTCCAATGCCGTTGACGGCTGCCCCCAGAAGGACATATTCCAGCGGTGTGTCGAGGCTCAGGGTCGAGTAAATGAAAATACCGGCTGCCTGGAGCAGAAGACCTATTGATGCAACGACCCTTGCCCCTACGCCATCAGACAGCTTCCCTGCAACAGGTGCCACGAAGCTGGACAATATGTAAGCTGGAACGAGAAGGATTGATGCGTCCCACGGGGTCAGTCCCCGGGGACCCTGCAGGTACATTATCACCAGGAAGAGGACAGCGTAACTTGCGATCGCCTGGAAGAAGGCGGCGAACATCGAAGCGAACAGGACCCTCTCCTTCATGAGTGAAAGGTCGAGCAGCGGAGAAGGAGAGTACGTTTCCCACGCCACAAACACCGCAACAATCACGAGCCCGGCAAGCAGCTCAAGCACTGAACTGGTCGACAGGCCCGAACCTGTTATGTCTGTCATGGAGTAGAGTATGAGGAATACTCCTGCCATGAGGAGGGTTATGCCCGGCACGTCGAATTTGCTGCTGATCCTCGGGGAGACATCGTGCAGTTTGTAATAACCGGCCAGGGCTGCGGCTATTCCGATCGGTACATTTATGAAGAAGATGTAGCGCCAGCTCAGGAAGGTCACAAAAGCGCCGCCAACAAGTATGCCGAGGACCGCACCGGCTGAAAAGCCGACACCGCTGTAGCCGTAAGCCTTTCCCCTCTGGGAAGGCGGAAACGTATCTGCAATTATCGCCCCGCTGTTTGAGAAGATGAACGCGCCGCCAAGCCCCTGCAGCACCCTGAATGCTATGATCCCGGTGTCGTTTGAGGCAATACCTGAAAGGAAAGAGCCAAGCGTGAATATCCCGAAGCCCAGGTTGTACATCCTGACCCTTCCGAGCATATCGCCCAGCCTTCCCACCTGCGTTCCGACAACAGCCAGAACGAGAAGGTATGCCATGATCACCCACACCATGCTTGCTATGTTCGAGTGCAAATCGGTAATCATCACAGGGAGGCCAAGCACAACTGCTGTCGTGTCAACAGCTGTCATCATCACTCCCATCATGACAATTGCAATCGTGATTGTTCTGTAACCACTGTCCGTGGGAACAGTTACCTGATTGCTCTCCTCCTTCATGCAGGTCATAACTTGCTAGGCTGGTCATTGTTAAGTACATTTGCAGCGTGGTTTTCAGCCACTGCAGGGGGGTTCAAACTGCAGCGTGATTACATGCCGGATGGCTAAGTACAACAGCGCATTCGTGCATTCAAAGAAGCTCCACAAATGTCCTGAGCGGTGCGAGCCCCGCGGGTATCAGGCGCAGCAGGAGTTCCTTGTCCCTCCTGCTTATTGCGGATGTGGCCCTCAGCATCAGCAGATATACGACAATGCCAGCCAGGACATAGAGCGGTATCAGTATCCCTGAGAAACCGGTTACTGTCGCGAACATGAATATGGCCACAGCCATAACTAGGGCTGACAGCCAAATCTTGGACAGCATTCTCACGTCAACCCTGACAACATCGGACTTCCTCGCGTAGTAATAGATTATGGAGAAACCGACTGCCGTGACAGATGAGAAACCGATTGCGGCACCTACTAGAGAGAAGACAGGTATGAGCGCAACAGACAGCACCAGGTTCGAGAGAAGAGACATTGAGGCAGACAGTACAAAGACGTGCGTCTTCCTGGTACCCTGCAGTGCACTGTTCAGCGTCGCGCCTCCTATGAAGAGCGCATTGACGGAGAGTATGATTGCAAGGGGGAGACTTCCAACAACATAGTCAGGACCGCCGAGAACCCTCAAAACAGGCACCGAAAGGGCAGATAGGCCCAGCGCTGCGGGAACGTAGAGGACAGATGCTGCGCTGATCGAAATGCGGACGCCCTCCCGGATCATATCCCTGTCCTTTCTCGCATAGAATTCGGAGAACTTAGAGAACACAATGCCGCCAATCGGCGCGCTCAGAAGCCCGGTGCCGCTGACCACGAGCAGGACGAGTGTGTACACTCCGATACTCGACAGGTCCTTGAGAAATGCGACTGTCAGTCTGTCTATGTAACTGGCGCCGAAGCTGAGTATGCCTGTTGCGTACAGCGGAACGGAGTATCTGAATATGTCGCTGAGCTCCCTCCTTCCCTTTGCCTGCCGGATGTGTGCCTTGGAGAGCTCGAGGTAGTACAGAACAACACCAATTATGTACCCTATCCCCCATCCTATTGGAACCGCGTTGAGTGAGTGAAATACGTTCAGAAGCACAACAGATGAGCCGTAGACCAGCACAACGTATGACATACCGATCATGCCTGATCTCCTGAATTTCTGAAGTCCGAGCATGATGCCGTTCAGTATTGTGATCATTATGGCGGATGGAATGTCAAGACCAAGCAGAAGCACCAGCGTCGTGTAGGCTGCCGTGTGGAAGAAGAGGATGGATATGTAATGCGCGGTGACAACAAGGAATAGTACTGCGGCCGCAGCGAGCATCAGACCCGTTCTGACCGCCTGGCTCACAAGCCTGTTGATCTCGTCAACGTTGTTCTCCCCTATCGCATAGGAGACGAAATGCTGCCATCCGTACTGGAGGCCGAGGGTGAAGAAAGCAGGGAAGAGGCCCACAATTGCAAGCAGCAATGCGATTGAACCGACTGTGGATCTGGGAAAGAGGTGTGTCACGTAGATATAGAACGCCGCTCCCGATAGGGTCAGTGCGGCATAGTATGCATACTGGAAAACAATGCCCCTCCCTATAGAATCTTTCCCCTGCGGCTCTTCCATCGGCGTTCGCATTGCCACAGGTATATTAAGCATTATAGGGGAAGGGGCTGGGTCCGGCCGCCATGCACCTCTTCGCGGCTGTTCCCGTTCCGGGGAACCATCAGGTCCACACTGGTTCTTTCCACATACTGCAGGCGGGCATCAGTCAGCAGGGGAGCACTGAAGGGCACCGGGCAGTCAGGTCGGAGGAGAATAATATGGAACCGGATATATCGGGGATGACCGTAATATTACAAGAGATGCATAAGACGCATGGACGGAGCCGACGGTGAACTCACATGCTCGTGATTACTTCAATACTGATACTGCTCGGTGTCGGCCTTGTCCTCGGCCAGGTTTTTGAACATTTCAGGTTTGCCGCTGTGGCCGGAGAGATACTGGGCGGCTTTGTCTTTGGTCCGGCAATACTGGGTCTGGCGGGTCCGAGCGCAGAACTCACGAGCATTTCGGATGTTGCACTTTTCTTCATAATGCTTCTGATAGGAATTGAAATGACAACATCTTCCATTTTCAGGTCATACAGGAAGGCAATACCCCTCACGATAGTCAGCTTTGCACTTCCACTGCTAATGATGACCGAGATCCTCTACTTTGTCTTTCATGAGCCACTTGCTGCCTCTACCATCGTATCGCTCTCGATCGGTGTGCCCTCAATTTCAATAGTATCAATACTCGTGAAGGGGTACGGCCTACTCCAGGAACCTTCAGGGCAGGTCATCATCTCGAGCGTCATAATCTCAGACCTGATAGCATTCGTTCTTCTCTCTTCATTCCTTGACACCGGGCTGTTTCTTACCAAGATCGTGGCGGTGTTTTCATTCCTTGTTGCCCTCTTTGTTGCAGACTTTATCATAGCGAGGAACTCGGATGCGCTTGTGAGGGCATTCTCGCGACTCCATGCGACTGAGCACGGTGAGAGAGTCATATTCGGCTCTGTCATACTCGGTGGTCTGCTTGCAGCAACGTTCTTTCAGACCATCGGTTTCACCTACGTGCTAGGCGCATTCTTTGCAGGCATGATAATAAGCGAGTTTGTTGTTGGCAAGGAGATACTCGGCATACTCACCAGAACGCTGAACAGGATGAACGACAGCTTTTTCATACCAATATACTTCACAATCGCAGGGCTGAACGTGATTTTCCCCGGCCCTTACTACACGCTCGTCCTCATAATCCTGCTTCTGATAAGCGGTGGCCTGGGCTCATACCTGATAGTTCTACTCTCGCGCGTGATGCGGATTGACCTCAAGGTGAACAGCGTGATCGGTTTTCTCGGTAGCCGAGGGGCTGTTGGCGTGGTCATCGCAGTTACTGCACTGAACGCCTCCCTCATTACCCCTGACCTCTATTCGCTGCTGCTGCTCGGAACTGTGATTTTCGCTCTCTTTTTTCCTCTTCTCATCAGGGAGGGAGCTGCTGAAGAAAAAGAGAGAAGTGATACAAGCGGCTGAGGCCGTTACCCGGAGGAAAGACGGACAGCCGCCATACCCGGTTCAGGCGTCCATACACGGTGAAGGTATGATCTGCGATAGTTACAGATTTCATAGTCAAATATCTCCTATGAACCTGTCTGGAAGCGAACGGAGACTATAGACTCCCGCCAGCCCCAGCAGCCTGATGTTCCGTGCTGCATTCATGTCCGCGTCACCGGTGT
>JBJKPR010000007.1:0-26245 GCA_046706185.1 Candidatus Sysuiplasmataceae archaeon | reverse complement strand
GCAGGAAAAGCAAACCATGAAAAGGTTATATCGCTGCTTAAACGTACACTCGACCTGAGCCATGGATAACAGGGGATAATCCTGATATTAACGAGCAGGTCGTTCGGAGATGGTTCCTCGATACCCGTCAAGCACACATGTGACGGCATCGACGTTTCACCGGAACTTCAGTGGTCAGACGTTCCCGAGGACGTGGCTGCGTATGCGCTCATTGCAGACGATCCTGATGCGCCCGGCGGGACCTTCGTCCACTGGGTGGTGTTCAACATTGGCGGGAACAGGAGAATGCTGGAAGAGGGGCGGCTCCCGGACGAGTGTGTCCAGGGGGTAAATGATTTCGGAAACTCAATCTACGCCGGCCCCTGCCCGCCGCGTGGAAAGCCCCATTCGTACCACTTCAAACTGTACGCGCTGTCAGCCAGGCTTGCCTTGAGACGAGGTTCAAGCAAAGCGGATGTCGAAAGGGCAATGCATGGCCATGTACTCGCGATGGCGGAGGCGGTGGGCCGTTACGGCCGATGAAGCGGAACGGCGCATGGAAATCACTTGCAGGCGGCAGAGCTTTAATAAGGTGCCTCCGATACTTTGTTCATGCCTCTCGTGAGCGTTGTAATGGGAAGCAAAAGTGATTTCGACGTCATGAAGGAAGCTGTCGATCTTCTCCGATCGTTCGGTGTAGAGACGGAGTACAGCATAGTTTCGGCTCACAGAACACCCCAGCTCATGTTCGAATATTCACAGAATGCAGCAGGCAGGGGGGTTGAAGTGATAATAGCTGGCGCAGGAGGAGCGGCCCATCTGCCCGGCATGGTCGCGTCGCTTACCGAATTGCCTGTAATAGGTGTGCCTGTTCCCTCGAAGCACCTCAACGGCATCGATTCGCTCCTTTCCATCGTTCAGATGCCGGGGGGAGTGCCTGTGGCTACCGTTGCGATCGGGAATGCCAGGAACGCGGGCCTGATTGCAGTGAGGATACTCGCGCTCAAGCACCCCGAACTGAAGAAGAAGCTTGCCAAGTACATCAGTGATCAGACGGACGCCGTCCTCTCCACAGAGCTTCCTTGACGCCGAACTCAGCAGGGGTGGCGGGATGAAAGTCGGAATAATAGGCTCGGGCCAGCTTGGCTGGATGACCATCATTGAAGGCAGGAGGTTACCGAACGAATACTATGTCCTCGACGAAGGGAAGGGGCCTGCGGCCAGAATTGCCGACGGCTATTTCCCTGTTGGTTCATTCAGGGAATTCGTCGACAGGTGCGATGTGGTCACATATGAATTCGAGCATGTGAATGAGCAGGCGCTTCGCTATGCTTCCAGATCAGGAAAGTTGAGCCCCGGGATGGAACCAATCAGGCTGAAAAGGGAGAGAATCCTTGAGAAGGAGTTCCTCAGGGACGAGGGTTTCCCTGTAGCCGACTTCCACATTGCAGAGGACGCAGATGAGGCAAAAAGGCTGGCCGCCAGGTTCGAACAGGCTGTGATAAAGTCATCAAAAGGGGGGTATGACGGGAAGGGGCAGGTCTACACGGACAGCTCGACTCTCCCAGCCCTCGAGCTTGGCATCAGTGACAGGTTCGTCGTCGAGGAGAGAGTGGACTTTGAGGCGGAGGCATCTGTCATTGCGTCTCGCAGTCCGGACGGCACTTTCAGATGCCACAGACCTTCATTCAATCTCAACCGGAAGGGGATGCTCTTCTACAACGCCGCACCGTACGCTGACCATGGGATGAGAAAGATAGCCTCAGCGCTGATGGAGAAGCTGAACTATGTCGGTGTGATGGGCATAGAGTTCTTCATCAGAGACGGGAAGGCGATCATTAACGAGATGGCGCCAAGAGTGCACAATACTGGACACCATACTCTACACGGCTCTTCCATATCCCAGTTTGAACAGCACATACGGGCAATCACAGGGCTGCCCATACATGAACCGGAGCTCTTTGTGCCCAGCGGTGTTCTGAACATAGTCGGAAGGGGCATCGACAGGGCGCTCGAGGAAAGGATACTTTCTGTGCCAGGGACATCTGTTTACTGGTACGGGAAGGAGGGGATAAGGCGGCGGAGAAAGGTTGGGCACATAAACATCACGGCCAATACACTTCCTTCGCTCAGGAGAAAGACGGAGGAGCTTGAAGAGATTGTCTACGAGGGCAGACCGGATGACTATCTCTGAGCAGTTTTTCTCCTCCGCCCCGCCTCTTCTCCCGCCGTGTGCACTGGCACGGCGGATGCCCGCCTCAGCCTGTTCATGACAGCCATCCCTATCCCCTCGTCAGCAATGCCTTCGGCCAGTATATAGTCGAACCCGCTCCTGTCGAGTTTCCTGAGTGACGAGAAGAGCCTTCTCGCAATCACCTCAGGCTCCTTCCTGCTCCCAAGCCTGAGAACAACGCCGCCGCTGATCGGCGTCTCATCTGTAAGGAGCATCGCAACTGTGTGTCCAGACGCGTAGAGCCTGTCTCTCGTCCTTGAGATCGCAAGACCGACGCGAGGCTGCTTCTCGAAGAGCAGCACACGCGAGTGCTCTGGCGCATAATGCCTATATTTCATCCCGGGTGATGGCGTGGTGGCACCCCTGTATTCTGTGAACCCCCTCGCGGAAGGGTGTATTGATATTCTACCTACGGCAAGTTCAATTTCCTCCACCGGAAGACCACCCGGACGCAGCAGCCTGGGGATACGGTGCGTCATGTCAATCACCGTGGATTCCACGCCGATCCGCGACCTTCCTCCGTCTATAATGAAGTCCACCTTCCCTTTCAGCTCGCTCACCGCCTCTACAAAGGCGGTTATGCTCGGCCTGCCGCTAAGGTTTGCGCTCGGGGCGGCAACAGGTGTACGGGCAGACCTGATCAGCGATAGGGCAATCTCGTTGGAGGGCATCCTGACAGAAACGGTGTCCAGGTTTCCTGTGACAACACCTGGAACGGCATCGCTTTTCCTCAGCACAAGCGTGAGCGGTCCCGGCCAGAACATGTCCATCAACGCGCCTGCTTTCTCTGGCACTTCAATGCAGAGCCTATCCACCTCGGACCTGTCTGCAACGTGCACAATTACTGGATTGTCAAGCGGCCTGCCCTTGATTGAGAACACCCTGCTTACTGCCGCAGCATTCAGCGCGTCCGCACCCATGCCGTAAACCGTTTCTGTCGGAAACACCACTATACCGCCCCTCCTCAGCGATTCCGCGGCAGTGAGAAGTCTCCTCCGCTGGATCCTGCCTTTGATGCGCCTAATCAGAACAGTCTTTTCCGGACGATCCATGAATTGGAGTAGAAAATGGTGGTTGTTAAAGTGTTTGGCTGGCACCTGGTCTCAGAGGAAGTTGTGTATTACTATCAGCACCGCTATGAACAGTATTGAGACTGTGTTTACCACCTTGATCAGGGGATTGATCGCAGGTCCGGCAGTATCCTTTGTCGCGTCGCCAACAGTGTCTCCGACAACTGCTGCCTTGTGGGCCTCCGAGCCTTTTCCACCATAGTCGCCTGATTCTATCAGCTTCTTCCCGTTGTCCCAGGCGGCCCCGCCGACTGTCATCAGAATGGCGAGGGCGAAACCGCTTATCACAACTCCTATGAGAAGCCCTGCAAGCGCAGTCGGTCCAAGGAAGATGCCCACAAGAATGGGGGAGAGAACTGCGACAAGTGCTGGAACGACAAGCTGGCGCAAAGCCTCCTTTGTTACCACGTCCACGCACTTCCCGTAGTCTGGCTTGTCCTTGCCCGCGAGTATCCCGGGGTTGTTCTTGAACTGCCTCCTCACCTCAACCACTATGGACTGGGCCGCCCTTCCGACTGCACCCATAAGGAAGGATGTGAAGAAGAACGGAAGCGTGGCGCCTATGAACAGTCCTGAAAGGACAAGCGGATCATTGATCGCCAGGCTGCTGTAGCCCTGTCCTGAAATGTATGCGTAGTATGCTGCGAAAAGAGCAAGGGCACCCAGGGCCGCAGAGCCCACTGCGTATCCCTTGGTTATGGCCTTTGTCGTATTCCCGACCGCGTCGAGAGGATCCGTTCTGTTTCTCACTTCCTCCGGCAGCCCAGCCATTTCGGCTATTCCACCCGCATTGTCTGTTATCGGACCGAATGCATCGACGGAAAGTATGATGCCTGTCATGGAGAGCATTGCGGTGGCTGTGACACCAATACCGTAAAGGCCGAAGTCCGAAATTCCGGGGCCGAGCGAGCCGCCTGTGATGAAGTACGATATGAGGACGGCTCCCACTATGGTGAGTGTCTGAAGGAAGGATGACTGAAGCCCCCAGCCCATACCTGTGATAATTGTGGTTCCTGCGCCTGTGGTTGAAGCTTTCGCGATTGCCTTGACCGGCCGGAAAGCGGTGTCTGTGTAGTAATCGGTTATGCCCATGACAAGCCCGACAACGACTATGCCTATTATGGCGTCAACGAAGAACTTCATCACGTACGACCCGCTGAAAGTGTAGTACGCGCCGATGTAGAACCCTACTACTGCAATGACACCTGTGGATATCACTCCCTTGTAGAGTGCGCCCATTATGTTCTGCGATTTGCCCAGACGGACAAAGAAGATACCAACTATTGAGGCTATGATTGCTACAGATGCGACGTAGAGTGGGAAGAGCACAGCCTTGTTTCCAAAGAACGAGAACACAGGCACAAGGGTGCCGCCAAGCACCATCGCGGCGACTATGGTTACCACATAAGATTCGAACACGTCTGCACCCATTCCGGCGCAGTCTCCCACGTTGTCTCCGACGTTATCTGCAATCACGGCCGGGTTCCTCGGGTCATCTTCAGGTATTCCCACCTCAACCTTTCCGATCAGGTCGGCACCGACATCTGCGCCCTTGGTGTATATTCCACCGCCAACCCTGGCAAAGAGGCTCACGAGCGATGCACCAAACATGTACCCGAGCATGTTCTCAGGATTGCCACCGTAGAAGAGAAGAAGCAGCGCAAGGCCAAGGACAGCGAAACCGACAACCGTTATTCCTGTTACACTGCCTCCCCTGAAGGCGACAGACAGGCCATCGTTAAGCGATTTCTTGGCTGCCTGGGCAGTTCTCACATTTGCCCTGATTGCGACATTCATGCTTATGTAGCCTGCAATGGCGGAGCTTGCAGCGCCGATGGCGAATCCTATCGCCTCTTTCCATCCCGGCTGTGAACCGAGCTTCGGTACAAGCGCTATCAGCACCGTCAATACCGCTGCAGCAATCGCAACAGTCGTGTACTGCCTGTTCAGGAATGCTCTGGAGCCGGACTGAATTGCCCTCGCAATCTCTATCATCCTGGGCTCCCCTTCATCCATCTTGAGAATCAGGAAAGTCTGGATCAGAGCATACAGCAACGCTATCACAGCTGCTATGATTACAAAGATTTCCAAAGTAGACATGAGAAAGCTCCTATTTCGAGGAAAAACTGCTCCGATATAATGTTTTCTTTGGGCTGCATGCACCTGGTTTGCCCTGTGTAACTTGCGTTGGCCCGCATGCGCGAGGCGCTTTCACAGGACAAGTATGATCGGAGCGGCATGCGCCTGGGCAGGCAGGACATGTGCGTCCCGCCAGCCCGCATGGGCACTGAGCTTGTGTTTGTACATTTAAATACAAGTTCGATTCTTCCAATGATGGGCAAAGACTGTTGCCGCATGGCAGCTCTGTTAACTTTCTCAACAGGAGAGTTTGATTAATGTATCACACCGTGTCAAGGAAAAGCGTTGTAAGGGTTCCACCCGACAGGCTTGGTGAAGGGTATGGCGAAGTGGTTTCGCAGCTGGCGAGAAGCTCAATCGAGGGGAGGCTCGACAGCGAAGGGAACATGGTTGTAATGATCTATGATATCGAACTTGACGGTAACGGCAGGGTAGTGCATGGCGATGGCGGCGTTTTCCAGTCCATAGGCTACAATGCACTGTTGTACGGCCCGGTTGTCCAGGAAGTGGTGGACGGGCACGTTGTTGACGTTATCGAATTTGGTGCGTTCATCAGGTTCGGGCCGTTTGACGGCCTTCTTCACATAAGCCAGATAATGGACGACAAGCTGGATGTTGATGAGGGCGGCAAGAGGATCATAGGGAAGGAGACAAAGAGGGATCTTAAGGTCGGGGACGGCATTAGGGCCAGGATCATCTCTGTGAGCCTTAACGAGAAAAGCCCGAAGGACAGCAGGATTGGTCTAACCACAAGGCAGCCCGGCCTCGGCAAGTTCGAATGGATCGAAGAGGACAGGAGCAAGAAGTCGAAGAAGGAGAAGGGCGAGGTTGTAGCCTGAAGGTGATCCGGTGGTCGTCAAACAGATAAAAGCATGCAAGAACTGCAGTTACATTTCAGAATCAGATCAGTGCCCGCTATGCGGGAGCCAGACATCAAGGGAATTTCAGGGATACCTGATAATCGTGGACCACACAAAGTCGGCCATTGCGAAACAGATGGGTATAGATGTCAACGGAAAGTACGCCCTCAGGGTCAGGTAAGTTCACACTCACTGAGGATCTGTATCTTCCTGCAGAGCTGAGGGATGAGCTCTCAATGCAGTATTCGGCCCTCATAGAGCAGTCCGAGCTTCCTGACCTTGCCAGGCGTTATCCAATAGTTGCTGTTGGTGACATGGTATGTCACACCTTCATTTCATCAGGCATCGTACCGAAGATAGTAGTATTCGACATGAAGACCATGCGTGGAGATATTCCGGCAGAGTGGGTCGAGGAGTTCATGTCTGTTCCGGGCGCGCAGCTGAAGGTCAGGAGTCCCCCCGCGGTACTGACAAAGGAGCTCTGGGACGCGCTTGTCATGGCCTGGAGATTTCCAGGGACGTCGAAGATTCAGGTCGTCGGTGAGGAAGATCTCGCGGGACTTGCTTCGATTTACCTCATGAAGGGAGCCATCGTTGTCTACGGTCTGCCTGGAAAGGGAATGACCGGCATAGTCTCTGCCCAGAAATCAATAGAAACGGCCCTTTCCATACTGAAGAGGATGAAACCTGTTGGCAGCAGGACCGGCCAGTAAGAAGGGGGAGATTTTAAATGCTAGTTCATTCTAGCTTCAAAGAGCGCATTCAAGTGAGTCAAATGGACATAGAAGTTACTTCAAGGAAAGACAACAGGCTTTTGAACAGGACAGAGGTCGAGCTGAAAGTGAAGCATTCCAACTCGCCGACGCCCAAGAGGGATGAGGTAAGGGATGCCATTGCCAAGTCGCTTGGAGTGGGGAAGGACGGCGTCGTCATAGACAATATGAAAAGCTCATTTGGCAGCCACGAGACGTTTGTTTTCGCCAAGGCATATCCGGACAAGGAGACTGCCATACGGTCCGAAAACAAGCACATACTCGTGCGTAACAAACTTGTCGAAAAGGGGGCGGACGTCAAGAAGGCTGCTCCTAAGAGGACTGCTCCGAAGTGATACAGATGGCAAAGAGTGCATTTTACGAGATCAAGGAAGGAAAGCTGAACAGGACGAGGCGCACATGTCCGAAGTGCGGCCCAGGCGTCTTTCTCGGGAAGCACAAGGACAGGCTTTCGTGCGGCAAGTGCGGCTATGCTGAACTCGAGAAGAAAGGCTGAGTCATCCTTTACATATTTTTATAAATCAGGCACCAATGATGTTGCCTGCGGGCCTGTAGTGTAGTTTGGATATCACAGGGGCCTCCGGTTGGCTTCAGGGGAAAGCCCCTGACTCGGGTTCAAAAAAACGAGCTTTGAAATTCCCGACAGGCCCGTTAAGCGAAGAGGTGCTGTTTCGCGCAACGCCCTGCCCGGCGTAAAGCTATTGTAATCGTCGCTGCATCATCCTTCAGGATGCTGAGGCTCAAGGGAGAGCCCCTCTGCGGGGGCCTGGTCAGGGGATATGTCAGCCTGACGCGCATGGACGCTCCTGCATATTCCGGAGACAGGGGCATGAAGGTAGTCTCAGGCAGCAGCGATCATCTTTCTAACAGTGTTTTTGTCTTCAACGGCAGCACATCACCCGAGGCGTTGTCCTCCCTCCTGGGCAGCATGTCCAACCTTTCGGATTGTGCGTTTATTTTCGAGCGGGGCTCTCAGGCACTTGCCCTGCTTCTCTCCGAGTGGAATACCCCCGGCGTTTCAGGCATTTCGCCAGACTACTTCAGGTCAGGCGATTCTGTTGTCCTGAACGGCGCTGAAGGGACAGTCGAGATAGACAATGTCTGCGCAAGGGAGGTTGTGTCCTGCCTTGTCCAGTCCGGCGGCAAGACGCTCATTCTGAAGAGGAGCCAGGATGTGGGCTCCTGGCAGGGAAAGTGGGCCGCAGTGAGCGGTTACATAGAGGAGGGCGAGACGCCAATAGATACGGCCTTCAAGGAGATAAGGGAGGAGCTCTCGGTCGAGCAGCCGACGCTTGTCAGAAGGGGAGAGCCGATAGTCACAAGAAAAGAGGGGATCGTCTGGGTGTCTCATCCATTTCTCTTCTCCCTTGGCTCAGAGGGAAGCGATATAAAGATCGACTGGGAGCACACAGACTTCAGGTGGATTACGCTTGATGAGCTCCCTTCCTTTGACACTGTTCCGGGGCTGAGCAGGATGATTTCAGCCCTCGGCCTGGCCTGAGTCACCTTTCTGGCCGGTTGTCAGAAGACGTTGTCCACCTCTTTTCTGATCAGGCCGAGCTCGTTCGTGGACAGTGTCTCCGGGTTCAGTGAAAGCAGCAGGATAGAGCCGCTCTTGGCCGCCAGGTCCCTCAGGTGCTGCACTAGCTTGACCACTGTCTGGAAACCGTTGTTGGAAACAAGGTACTCCATGCCGTCTATCAGGACAATGCCTGACTTGGCCTTGAAGAAGTCGCTTATCTGGAGCGAAATCCTCTCCAGATCGTTGGGTTTTATCGCGTTATGGTCGTTCACGGAGGACAGCCACATGACCTGGGCGCCATCCAGACCGTATCTCTTGTTAAGCTTCTCCGGAAACTCCCTTGCGAGACAAAGGCCTGCGACACCGCTCTGAAGAGCGGAAGAGAAGAGTGTGAGAGCCTTCTCCGGCTTCTCCTCGAATACGGCATAGGTGCCTCCGGGGTCCATCTCTATGGAATCCTCTTTTTCAGCCTGATTTTCCTCCCCTGCGGGCGGTTCAGGTGACCGTTCGTCAGTCCTGCCTCCCTGCCTTGTCAGCGCTATTACAAGCCTGTTCTGGTCTATCTTCCAGGATTCGCTTATGTCTCCCCTTGCATCGTCCGATATGACGAGCTCAGACACCCTGCACTCGCTCTGGATAGTCGGCTTCCATTCAAGAACTGACTCAAGCAGGGTGCCGCTTGCAGTTATGCTGGCTGTCACAAGTTCGTCGACCTTCAGGCCAAGGTCCTTCCTCATCTTCTGTACACGCCTCATGACCTCTCGCGCAAGTGATTCAAGCTCCAGCTCCCTGTTCATGTTGAAGTCGATGTAGATGGTTCCGCCGCTGAAGTCAACCTGCGCGATGTTCTCCGGCAGAGAGTAGCTGAACGAGACCATGTTCTCCTCTATCTTTATGATCTGTCCCTCCACACCCAGCGTGTAAGAGCCCTGCTTTACCCCCTCGATGATCTCGGATGCAGGCCTTGCCTTCAGAAGCAGGGCTATCTTGCCTGACCATTGCCTGTAGACCTTCCCGATCGCATTCGGGTTAGGAATAACTGTCAGGACAAGCTCTTCCCACTCCTGTCCCACGGGGAGAAGCTTGCTGCTCTTGGAGTTGCTCTGCTTCTCTATTATGTCCAGCATCCTCCCTATTGAGCGCCTGGCGCTGTCATCCTTCGGCTTGATGACTATGCGCTGCAGCGGCCACCTGAGCTTCATGCCTGTCTCTTGCCTCGACTTGAGTATTATCTCTGTTATCTCCCTGGCAAGCGACATGTCTGTCTCGAGTTTCTGGTCCACGAGTGACTCGTTTATCCCTGGCCATGATGTGAGGTGCACCGAGATGCTTTCCGGGTTCATTGCTCTGTATATTTCATCGGCGATGAAAGGGACGACCGGCGCCATCAGCTTCGTCAGTTCTGTGAGGACATGGTGCAGTACGACATACGTGACCTCCTTTTCGGGATCGGGCCCCTCCGTCCACGTCCTTCCCCTGACTAGCTTGACATACCACCTTGACAGGTCCTCAACGATGAACTTCTCCAGCGACCTGCAGTATCTGTGCAGTTCGAGCTTGTCCGTGAACGAGGTACACTGCGCGATGGTCCCCTGGAGTGCAGAGAGCAGCCACTTGTCCTCCAGCTTGATCTCCCTTGAGAAGGTCCTCCACTGGACCTTCTTCGGGACGAATGAGTCCAGCTCCATGTAGGTGGACGCAAAGTTGTAGACGTTCCAGAGTATGTTAAGCATCCTGTGAGCATTTCTCGGCCCGTCCGGCTGGAACGACAGGTCTTCCCACGGAGCGCGCGAACTCATCAGGTAGAAGCGGAGTGAATCTGCCCCCTCCTTTGAAATCACTTCCATAGGGTCGACCACGTTTCCGAGGCTCTTGTGCATTGGCCTTCCTTTCGCGTCGTTTACCCAGCCATGTAGCATTGCAGACTCGAACGGTGACCTGTTGAACATCATTATGGAAGTGGTGAGCTGAGAGTTGAACCACCCCCTTGTCTGATCGCCTGCTTCCACTATCCACTTGGCCGGCCACCATTTCTCAAACTCGTCCTTCCTAGATGCGTATTGGAGAGATGCCCAGGAGCAGATGCCCGAATCGACCCACACATCAAGCACATCAGGTATTCGCCTCATTTCGCCGTTGCAGTGCTCGCATTTGAAAGTAATTTTGTCTATCTCAGGCCTGTGCAGGTCCATACCGTCCACGTACCCCTTTCCGCCAGAGAGTTCGTATATGGAACCAACTATCTTTGTGGCTGAGCAGGAGGAGCATCGCCATATTGGCATTGGTGTTCCCCAGAAACGCTGTCTCGAAATGCACCAGTCCTTGAGGTTCTTGGCCCATTCCGCCTGCCTTGCCGAGCCAGCCCAGTCCGGGATCCAGTTGATCCCGTTTATGACCTCAACCATCCTGTCCTTGAGCTCTGTGGCCCTTATGTACCACTGGTTGGTGGATCGGTAAATCAGCGGCGTCTTGCATCTCCAGCATGCCCCGTACCTGTGCTCTATCTCACCCCTGTAGTAGAGCAGTCCCCTCTTCTCGAGCTCGGCCATTATGATTTCGTTGGCCTGTGTGACCTTCTTTCCCTCTATCTCTTCGCCTGAACCATCTGCAAAAGTGCCGTCGTCGGCTATCGGTGAATATATCGAAATACCGTACTTCGTCCCAAGGGCGAAGTCTTCCGGACCGTGGCCGGGAGCCGTGTGAACAAGTCCCGTATAGTCTGTTTCAACAGTGTCAGAGGGCAGAACCTTCCAGGACCACTCGCTTGCCTGCCCTTTTGACGCGAACCCCTCCAGCGGATATTCGTATTGAGTCCCGACGAGTTCGCTTCCCTTCATCGACCTGAGCACCTCATACTCCTCCTGTCCAGTGAGCGAGCCGAGCTCCTCAGCCTTTTCCTCCAGCACTATCAGTCTCTGTGGCTGGCTTCCCTCCTTCCTGAACTCGACCAGGGCATACTGCCTGTCCGGATGAACGGCTACAGCCATGTTGGCAGGAACTGTCCACGGGGTTGTCGTCCAAATCAGCAGATATTCATCACTGTCTTTTACACGCAGCTTGACATAGATGCTCGGATCCTTCTTGTCCACATACTCTATTTCTGCCTCCGCCAGAGCGGTGCCGCACCTGTAGCACCACTGAGTACTCCTTTCGCCTTCGAAGAGCAGCCCCTTTTCATTGGCAGTCCTGATCGCCATCCAGGCTGCCTCCGTGAACTCCGGTTTTATAGTCATGTACGGCGCGCCCCAGTCCATCCAGACGCCTAGCCTGGTGAACTGAGCCGTCATGTTGTTGAGGTATGTGAGTGAGAATTTCTTGCATTCCTCTACAAACTTGCCTATGCCTACCTTCTCAACTATATCCTTCTTCGACTTGAGGTTGAACGACTTTTCAACCTGCACCTCGATGGGAAGGCCGTGCATATCCCAGCCTGGCTGATCCCTCACATTATAGGCATTCATTCTCCAGTATCTTATCCTGAAATCCTTGATCAGCTTGTTCAGCGCTGTCCCGACGTGTATGTCTCCGGAAGTGTACGGTGGGCCGTCAAGGAAAAAGACACGCTCACCGTCCGCCCTGAGGCTTTTCAGCCTGATGTAAACTTCATTCTTGGTCCAGTACTCTGATACATTCTTCTCTACGACCACAGGGTCATAGTTACCGTCTGCTTTCTTTATCATCGAAGGCACCGTTTGAATGGTGAGTAGACTGATATTGTATTTAAACACAGCCAGCAGAATTTCCGGACGAGATTCCCTGCGGTCAGCTCCATCTGTCCAGAGACTGTTGCTCTGAAACGGCAGAAGCCTTTAGCGCTGAAAGCGTTTCCTGGACGTTTTCCCTTGAGAATTCGTGCTCCTCACAGAGGAATTCGACAATCCCTTGTTCGTCAATCTTCTGCCAGACAAGCTCGTATTCGGACACGAATTCTGGCCTAAGGAATGTGTCCCTGACCTCCGAGAGCATTTCACCGTCAATGGATAAGGCATATTGCGTCGACTCAAATCTTCCCTCTTTCTTCACGGCGGCCAGACCCTTCTTTGCGCCCACACCGTGAACTCCTTCGTTGAAGTCGGTGCCCACCATAATCGCTATATCTACAAGCTGCTCCCTAGTTATGCCAAGGCGTTTGAGGTTTGGCTCGAGCTCTATGATCTCTATGTCCACTTCCCTGAACTCACGTCTTCCCGGCAGTTTGCGCCTTCCGGACATGTTCAGGTTCCTGACAAGCCTTGGGGCTCCATAGAGCAGGGAGTCGAAGTCCTGGGATGCGACTGCCCACACGTCTCCCCTGTGTGCCATCTGGCTTGCCTGCGCTTCGCCGTCGGCTGGCGCCGTCATGTACGGTATGCCTAGCAGACCGAGTATCCTCATTGACTCGGCTATCATCTCTTCCGTGAGCCTCGTCGTCTGCATGGCGTAACTGTATGCCTTCGCCATGTCTCTCTGCTCCACGGCTTCCCTGTAACGCTCTTCCGCCCTCACCTTCACCTGCTTTCTCTTTTCGAGGGTTGCAGCTTTCAACCTGCTTGGCATGCCATCAAAAACATAGAACGGCCGAATACCGGCACCCAGGAGTCTTGCGTTTCGATGAAGAAGGCCTATCAGGTGGGAAGTTGGCCTGCCGTTTGAATCGGAGAGCGGCCTTCCATCCGGTTGCCTAATCGCAGATACAAACTGGTAAATTGTGTTGTAGGCATCTACCGCTATCCTTGTGCCGCGGAGGTCATCCAGCTTTATCGGCCGCTTTTCAAGTATTCCAGAAATATCGACGCCCAACGGCCATCACATCAGTCGGATCCTGTCCGCTTTGGCATGAATGTGAAAACAACAGTCAGAATGTATGTCAACAGAATTATGACGAGGAATATGTTGACCCTGAAATACAAGAAAAGGGCAAAGATTGCCCCTGGTATAAGCACACCGAGGAGCAGGAACCAGAACGACGAGCTTTGCATGAACCACTGCCTCTTCCGATGATCCAGATTATCTCCGTACTTAAGCCTTGTCCTGCATCACAGATATCCCGATTTCTGCAGCAGCATGAGGTCCTCGGTGCTCAGCTTCTCACCTTTCTTGAACTTCTCGTAGACTTCCTCAGCATCCTTTGCCACCTTCTCTGCATCCTCTGCACCATGTGGCCTTCTCTGTTTCTGCCTGATACCGTAAAGAAGCTTGTCAAAATCGTGAACCTGGTGGATGGCGTCTATATGCTTCTTGTGTTCCTCATCAGCAAGTAGCTTGCTCTCGACAAATCTGGCCTGGGCATCGTCTGCATCCTTTCGGATCTTGTCCGCGTTGTCATACAGTTCCATCATTGAATCGTGTTCTTTCTGAGCAGCCTCGGCCAGTTCGGACACAAGCCTGTGGAAGCCCTCTGCCTTCTCTTTAGACTCATTTACCTTCTGGAGAAGCTCAGAGTACTGTTTGTTTGACTTGAGGGAGTCCTCCCGCTTCCTTATCTCATGCTGAAGCTTGGACATCTGTTCCACGATCTCCTTCTCCTTGTCTGGACTGAGCACAGATGTCATCTGCTTGAATTCGAGTGATTTCAGGTCCCTTTTCAACTTTGAGGGCGGGGCGCCTGACTTTGGCGTAATGGAACGTCTCAATTCGACGAGTTCAGCTGCCTTGTCCGTGTATGTCTTGTTCCAGATTTCCCTCTGTTCCTTTGCCTCTTTGACCTTTTCATTGAGCTCGTCCCGGCTTCTCTTGTGGTTGCCAGCCTCTTCGATAAGTTTTCTTACTTCTGAATTCAGCTTGTCGCGGAGGTCCGCAAACTGCCTGGTCCTTTCGTTGAGCTCGTCGCGGTTCCTTCTGTGCTTTTCTGCCTCGATGTTCAGCAAATCGCGCTTCTGTTCAATTTCCTCTACAGAAATTTCTCCTGCTTCCAATAAGACACTTCCATGGCTCTTAAGGCACGGAGGACGTGTAACATCCCTGTATAAATAAGCATTACTCAATTAACCCGGATTTGGTCTCCTCAGGTCTTCGTTTTGTCAAGCTCTTCCGCCCTCTTCAGGTACTGTGCCGACTCGATCTCATGGGCTCTTTGCTTCTGCATGAAATCGACAGACCTTCTCTTCATCTTGGATGCTCGCTCGGTCATCGATGCCGCCCTGGCCTGCATCTGGTTCGCCTGCCGTGTAAGCCTTGCCTCCTCATGCTCAAGCCTGCTCATCTGCATCTCGGCATCTGAACCCTGGTTATTGGGGCCGCTAGCATCTATCTTCTTCTGAAACTCAACGGCCGATTTTCCCTTGTTCTTCGCCCTCTCGAGAATGGCGGAAGACTCCTGCCGCAGCTTGTTTGCCTTGTGGAGCAGCGTGGCCGCTTTCTCATCAGACCTTTTGGCCTTCACCAGGTACCCGCTTGCCTTGGCACGGTGACGCAGACCCTTCTTCCTGAGCTTTGCAATCTGCTTTGAAACCTCTGCAGTATGTCTTGCCCTTGTAAGTGCGTACATGCCATCTTCGGCAGTTTTTGAATCGTTATTTGACAACGGTCTATCGGGCTCTTTCTCCCTCTGCATTTCCTGTTTTGATGTATCCCCTGACATCATCCGTTTCACTTTATGACACCTGTTAAGCCATACATGAATAAAAATCTTCATCAGAGCATCATGGACAGAGTCGTTCTGCAGGACAGCAATCCGGCCATAGGATTGCCCCCCCTATCGGACCCCCAGCAACTGCGAGTTGTCTAACAGCCAGTTGACTATTACGGCGCACTGGTCTGACTGCTGGCTTATGCTCGAAACTGAGATCCTGTCCGGGTGGAAGGCAGCAAGCCTCTCCTCTTCCACCTTTGTCAGGTCCTGGCTGTCGCCTATGACAAAGAGTGCAGGAACAGCGGGTGTCAGTTCACTCCTGCCATCTTCCCTGAGGTAGTAGACTTTGCAGCCCTCTGAAAGCTTGAGCAGGCACTCTTCCAGAGTCTGATGCGAAAAATAGATGCCCGGGCTCGACTCTCCCTCCTGCTCCTTCCTTCCCCTTATAAGCGCGTTCCTCAGCAGCGCGGAGGTGCTCCTCTCATCCGGGTTCAGATATTTCACGCTCAGCCCAGAGATGGTGACTGACAATCCTCCCTCATTACCTGAGAAGAAGACGGATGCGGACGTGTCTCTCCTTATTGCGTTCGATGTGAGCAGAGACGAAACAACGCACCTTGCAATGACGTCGACCCTCCCGCCACTCCCCGGAAGGTCATTAAGGCTGAAATCCCCGCCCACCGGCGTCCTGTGCGAAATGAAAAGGAAACGCTTCTTTCCGAGGTTTTCCTTCTCAATCCTCATAGCCTTTTTGTTCCTTCATCTGCTTCATCAGCTGACGCCTTATCTGCCTGTTGCCCATAAACCCCTTGACAGCTTTCCTTGACATGTTGTACTGCTTGAGAAGCTCCCTGACATCCTTTTGTTCCACGCCTGCTCCCCTGGAAACACGGAGGACACGGCTGGACTTTATTATTTTCGGATTGTCTAGCTCCTCGTCAGTCATCGAATCCATTATGACATGGAACCTTGCGAGCCGCTCCTGGAGCTCCTCCGGGTCAATGTCCTTCTTCATTCCAGGAAAACCTGGAAGCATCGACATTATCTTCTTCAGCGGGCCCACATCTGCAAGCATCTCCATCTGCTCGTACATCTCCCTCAGTGTGAAATGGCCGCTCATTATCTTTCTGGCCGTTTCCTCTGCCTTGCTTTCATCGATGGATTCCCTCATTCTTTCCAGAAGTGTGTGGAGATCTCCCATACCCAGAAGCCTTGAGATGAACCTTTCAGGATTGAACGTCTCGAGATCCTCAAGGTGCTCTCCAGTTCCTATGAACACGATGGGCGCCCCTGTGTGCCCGACTGCACTAAGCGCCCCTCCTCCCTTCGCCGTTCCATCTAGCTTTGTAAGGATCACGCCGTTGACGTTGACAGCCTCATGAAAAGCCTTGGCCTGTGTTCCGGCCTGCTGCCCGACAGACGCATCAAGTACGAGTATTCTCTGTTCGGGCCGAACCACGTGCTCCACACGGATGACCTCGTCGATGAGGTCGCTCTCAAGCGAATGACGGCCGCTTGTGTCTATTATCTTCACATCCGTTCCGTCAAAATGAACCATCCCTTCTCTGACAATCCTGACTGCATCCTTCTCTCCACGTATACCGAAGACCGGCACCTTAATTTCCTGACCAATCTGAAGCAGTTGATCATAGGCCGCAGGCCTGTGCACGTCCGCGGCAATTAGGCCGACGGTCAATCCACGTTTCGAAAGATATCTCGCAAGCTTTCCTGCGGTTGTGGTCTTTCCCTGGCCGTAAAGTCCGACAAGCATTATGGACTGTTTCTCCTTCTTGATCGCCCCAGCCTCGCCAAGAAGTGCCGTAAGCTCCTCGTAAATGATCTTTATTATGTGTTCCTTTAGGCTTGCACCCGGCGGTATTTTCTCATTCTTTGCCCGATCTTCAACCTTCCTCGAAAGCTGCAGTACCATGTTAACGTTGACGTCCGCCTGCAGAAGGGCGCGCTGTATGTCCCTTGTTATCTCCTTGACGAGCTTTTCATCCACGTTTGCGGAGCCGCTGATTTTCTTGAGGATGGAACGTAGCGACTCACCGAGGCCTTCTAGTACCATTGTCCAAACCCTGCTGGTGAAGAAACATACACTCTATTTGAAGTTTGTAATGGCCACATGCAACACAAACCCACAGTGAAAATTACCATTTAGAAAGGGATGGGCCAGTTTTGTCAGAAGGGATGGGATGCACTCTAACAACCAGCCCAAGACCCTAATCCTAAAGATAGGGCGTCTAGTATTAAAAGATTTCCTAGAGTGTTGCTGGCACCTTAATTTCGTTCGTAAAACAGGCACTTCGACACGCCGGACAGGGCTGCAATGTCTGACGGCCTGTCGTGCAGGAAGACTGATCATTTCAGGAATGGTGAGTGAAACGGCGCGGATAGTGGGACGGTTGTGGTCTGCGTTGTTGATTGGGCCTGATGGATTCCCGATGGCTGAATGATCATGCTGATTCTGTCCCGATCCTTCTTCGCAGAGGTCGTAATATGGTCGAATTGCCGGTGAAGACTTAAATAGCTGTTCAAGTTTTATTGGTGACGTTAAACTTTTTTTGCTATTGTACAGAGGTTGTTTGATGGACATATCTGATTTGAAAAAAGGGACAACAACAATCGGCATGGCATGCAAAGACGGGACTGTTCTTGCATCCGAGACGCGTGCTACGATGGGGAATATGATAGCCCACAAGCACGCCGACAAGATTTACAAGCTCGACGACAACCTCGGAATGACAACTGCTGGCTTGGTTGGGGATGACCAGGCGCTTGCGAGATACATAAAGGCAGAGGTGGAGCTTCACAGGCTGAAGACAGGCTCGTATATGACTGTAAAGTCAGCGGCAACGCTAACAGCATCGATCCTCCAGTCCAACAGGTATATGCCATTCTATGTGGGCCTGATAGTAGGTGGCGTTGATGGGGGCCAGCCTTCAGTATACGGCCTTGATGCAGCGGGTGGCATGACGCCTGACAAGTGCGTGTCGATTGGTTCTGGGTCTCCCTTTGCTCTCGGCGTGCTTGAAGACCATTTCGTTGAGGGGATGACCGTGGCCGAGGGGAGCGAGCTTGCGTTGAGGGCATTGCACGCAGCCATGGAAAGGGACTCTGCCAGCGGTGGCAAGGCAGTCGTTGTGAATATCACAAGCAAGGGCTATGTGAAGCTGGAAGAGAAGGAGATAGAGCGCAGATGGGCAAAGATATTGAAGGCTGCCTGAACAAACACATTAAGTCCAAACACTACTAGGCACAGAGCTGCCGTTATTTGTAATCAGCTCAACAATTCGAGGAGTCAAAACTGATGGCCATTGAGAAAACAGTGGATGAAATAAAAGACATAGTGAGAAAGACAATTCCGGCCGACATAGAAGTCACAAACATCGATTTCGAAGCGTCTGTTGTAGTTGTCTACATAAAGAACTTTGAAGTGTACTCGCAGCACACTGAAATCGTAAGGCAGCTTGCACAGGTCCTTAGAAGGCGTGTCGACATAAGGCCAGATCCGTCGCTCCTTGCTGCTGAAGACTCTGCCGAAAAGAAGATCAGGGAAATCATACCTGAAGAAGCGCAGGTTGTCGACATCTTCTTCGACGAGGAGACGGGTGAAGTCATTATCGAGGCCCTCAGCCCAGGTGCGGTCATTGGCAAACAGGGGGCGGTACTCAACGAGATCAAGAAGGAGATAGGATGGGCGCCCAAGGTGGTAAGGGCGCCGCCAATACCATCGAAAACGATAGGCGACATAAGAACCTACATGCGCACCATCGCCAACGAAAGAAAGGAGTTCCTGAGAAAAGTCGGCAGGAGGCTATCCAGACCGATTATAGAAGGTGAAAACTGGGTCAGGGTGACATCGCTAGGAGGCTTCAGGGAAGTGGGGAGGAGTGCCTCCCTTCTGAGCACGAGGCAGAGCAAAGTTCTCATAGACTGCGGCCTGGGCACATCCGACCAGGACACAGGAGGGCCTAATGTGCCTGCGCCTTATCTAAACGCCCCCGAACTTCAGCCCATCGAGTCACTTGACGCAATCGTGATAACGCACGCGCATCTTGACCACACCGGACTCCTCCCGGCCCTCTTCAAGTACGGTTACGACGGTCCGGTCTATTGCACTCCACCGACGAGGGACCTTATGTCGATGCTCCAGCTCGACATGCTGAAGGTCGCCCTGGGAGAGGGAAAGAAGGCACCGTACGAATCGTCACACATACGCAAGGAGGTCGCCAACTGCATTCCACTCAAGTACGGAGAGACTACGGACATATCGCCTGACTTAAGGCTTACATTCCAGAATGCGGGCCATATTCTGGGTTCCGCCGTGGCGCACTTCCACATCGGCGATGGCCTATACAACATAGCATTCAGCGGCGACATAAAGTTTGAAAAAACATGGCTTTTCAACCCCGCCAATAACAAATTCCCGAGGCTTGAAGCACTCGTAATGGAATCCACCTACGGCGGTTATCATGACATGCAGGCTTCCAGACAGGATGCATCGCAGGGACTGAAAGCGATAATTGAAAGAGTCCTGGGCAGACAGGGCAAGGTAATCGTGCCAGTCTTCGCTGTTGGAAGGTCACAGGAGATCATGCTTGTCCTCGAGGAGCTGATGAGGACCGGCCAGGTTCCAACTCTCCAGGTATGGCTAGATGGAATGATATGGGAGGCGACAGCGATTCACACGGCCTATCCAGAATATCTCAACAGCCAGCTGCGTACACAGATTTTCCAGAATGGTGAAAATCCATTCCTTTCATCCATATTCAAGCGGGTTGACAGCGTGGAGACGAGACAGAAAATACTGAGTGATCCCGAGCCGTGCATTGTCCTCGCCACATCAGGCATGATGAACGGGGGTCCGGTGCTTGAGTATATGAAACACTGGGCAGATGATTCTAACAACACACTGATATTCGTCGGCTACCAGGCAGAGGGGACACTTGGAAGGCGGATACAGCGGGGTGTCAAGGAGCTGCAGATGACAGAGAGGGGGCAGCAGATTTCTGTCCCGATTACACTGAACATTGAAACTGTTGACGGCTTCAGTGGCCATTCTGACAGGAGGCAGCTGCTCAACTTCGTAGCAGGGCTCGAACCAAAACCGTCAAGGATATTCCTCGGCCACGGGGAAGAGCACAAATGCCTTGAGCTCGCAAGCACAATTCACAAGAAGTTTGGAATAGAGACGAAGGCGCCGATGAACCTGGAAACTGTGCGCCTGAAGTGAATCAGTCTGCCTGTGCAGTCCTGCGGGGCTGGTTGTACCGTATCTCCTCTTCCAGGGGCCTTTCCAGTCCGGGGAGCCAGCGGTTGACCCCCTTCCTCACCAGCAGTACAACACGCGAGTCCCTTCTCTCACTCTGCACATCGTAATCACCCAGTTCCGATGCAAGCCTCGCTGCAAACGAGCGTATCTCGTCATGAGTAGGCATATTCTTCATAGTCAGCCTTTCACGGGAGTAGCCCACATTGACGTACCCCTTGGACTCTATGAAATGGGGCTCGGCGATCCTGTCCAGCTTGGCATACTGGTCTTCGAAGCCAAGAGTCCAGTCCTTGACGAGAGTATGTCTGATGACCTTTCTTGTTTTAAGAGATGGGAGGAGGGAGAGTGTCTCAAGCAGCTGTTCCCACGCGTTGGAACGAATTGGTGCACAGACTTTTGTGAACATTTCACGGGTCGGAGCGGCTATCGTAACGTACAGCTGAGTCGGAAGAGGGTCCAGGTTCCTGAGAACCTCAGGGTTTGTCCCGTTGGTGACAAGGAAAGTCGTCATTCCAGCCTCATGACACAATTCTATATATTCCCCAAGCCTGGAATACGCTGTTGGTTCTCCGGTGAGTGATATGGCAACATGCTTCGGCCTCTGGGATTCCTCCCACTTCTCGGATGATACACGGGGGTCCCCCTTGTACCCGCTCATGAGCTTTTTTTGGATCTCTATTGCCTCATCAAGAATGAACTTCGGATCGTCCTCAACCTCTATATGGTCTTCTTCAAAATCCTGAAAACGCCAACAGAACATGCAATTTTCCGAGCACTGGTTGACCGACGGTGTCATCTGTATGCAGCGATGGGACTCTATGCCGTAGAAACTCTGCTTGTAGCACCCACGGTCGTGTATCATTTCCTCTTTTGTCCAGTGACAGACCTTGACTGCGCTGTGCTCCCCGATTACTTTATAGTGTTGTTTCTCGAGCACAGCCTTTCTTTGAACGTCCATGAACGCAAGTAACTGAGATTAGTATATTAGCTTGTTTTTCCTTTTATGGCGACTCGTTTAGAGCAGTCGCCGACAGACGGAAGGCACCTGCGCTTCAGCCTGGACACAAGAGCATGGTGACCCGAAGAATGTGTTCATGTTAGATATTCTACAAATAATATAAATGTTATTTTAATCAGTTACATATTTAAACATAGAAAAACAACACATTAAATTTAGTCATTAAAAATACAAATAAGCGACAGATTCTTCAATCAGTCACGCCACCCGCCATTTTGTGTATTTTGGCAATATGTCTTGAGTCTTCCGCCTCGTCTAGAAGGGCTGCCAGTTCCTCGACGGACAGATCAAGCTTAGCTGTCATAGCCGCTGCGAACTTATCAGAAGCAGAAAAACCGGTTCTGAGAAATGGGAGCATAGAATGCTGAACGTTTCTTGGAGATGTGTGCGCGTACCTGGACACTTTGTCGATGAGGCTTTTTCTTACTGCAATTACGGCGTTTCTGCGCCTGAACCTTGTGAGTATGACAGGAAACCTTGCCGGCTCCGCATGTTCGAAGCCTTTGGATGCCATCTTGGTTCCAAGGGCCATCAGTTCAGATGCATAGGACCACAGCCTGTAATAGCTGCTCTTTCCGGCCCACCGTAAGAACTCGGACGATCTGGAGAGAGCTTCGAAACCGGCAGTCAGAGAGCTTATATCTGTTGAATTGGGCGGCATGTTTTCATCGATCCAAAGCGCAAGACCCCCTGGATCTTCCTCGAGCAGGCTTATGGTGCGAAGGTTCTCTTTGAGGTCGGAAGATCGAAAGAGTCTTTCAATTCCCTCCTTCACATCGACTGTCTTGTTCCTTTTAGAAAGACCGGACAGATCCTTCACCGTCAGCGTCCCTGCGGCAGCTGAAGATTGAAGATCGTTTATTGCAGCTCTGGCGTCCCCTTCAGACATTTCGACAAGTTTCATGGCTGCATCATAACTTATCCTTACTCCCTCTGATTCTGCTATGTTGTGGAGGACACGTGCCAGCTCCTCCTTCTTCAGGTTCTCGAAGCGTATCACTTTGCAGGATTTCTTTATGCTCTCGCTTCGTCTAGTGAGTTCATACAGATCGTTCACGATCAGTATCACTGGCTGCAACGTGACCTTCAGAAGTTCAGATACGGCCGCGATTCCGCCTATGTCGTCACGGCTGTCTATGTTGTCAGCCTCGTCAAGAATTATGACATGCCTTTTCCCTTCATCCAGTGAAAAGTAAATCCCTTCAGGATTGAACGTGTTCGTAGAGGCACCTGGCAGGACTATCCTTCTCAGTTCCTTGCCTGTCCTCCTGTCAGATGCGTTCATTTCGATGAAGTCCCATGACATTTCGTTTGCCAGAGCTATTGCACAAGTCGTCTTGCCAACTCCCGGCGGCCCGGCCAGTATCACTCCCCTGATCTCAGGAAGCGTATTGCCACGCCAACCTTCTGCCCAGGTCCTCAAGGCGCTCTTCGCCCTGGAGTTCCCGATCACGTCATCGAGTTTGCTCGGCCGGTATTTCTCCGTCCACAAAATGTCGTTCATTTTCGGTCTATCCCTAATGCAACATCGACAAGAACTTTTCCTGCACCTGGTAGTTATTAGAAGCACCTATATTTTACTAATTTAGACATGTCATAAGTATAATTATATAAGTTAATACCAAATTCAGGGTGACCCTGTAATGTCAAGGAGTGTTCTATCGGTCCCTGCTTGGAAACAGGCCTTCATCTGCTGAAGTTTGCCGAGGACCACACCCCTCTGAGCTTTCACCCTTTTGTTTTGTTTCCTCCATTAGTTGAATCGGCAGCAGGGCATGAGTAACCTATTGTTCATTGAGATGACCGATTCATTTCCCGACGGAGGGGCGATTTGAACTCTCGCGTAGCAGAAGGTGGCTGAATCTTCTCCTTACTTGACATAATCATTAATAGTATATGTAATACATATATTAACAATAATCACATAGCTCTGAGCTATATGGAAACTGGTTTGGTGATTTTGAGCCTCACTTTTCTGACCTGGGGCGAGTATCTCAAGGTATCTTCGCCTTCACATGGTGTCTACTCCTGCGATCAGGACAGCCTTGCCTCCTTGCAAACCTCTACATTCTGGTAAAATTCGGTGAACCGACTTTGACTGAAATGACCGAATATGTCCAGCGAATGGAAAGCCCTGAAGAGAAGTCTCAGCAAAAGAGACAAAAGTGAGAAACAACACAAGTAGGGATCGTGACTAAGCGGCAGCTGCGATGCCGAACTCACCATCTTCCAATCTTTCCACCTGCAGCATCCCAGAAGGTGAACGGCTCCTGAAAGACTTGACTCTCTGCGCCTTGTTCCATCTTGTCACTTCGATTATTGGATCATGCTGCCCTTTCCAGTAGAAGGAGGACCACCTGTGGTAACCTGCATACAATGGGTTGCCGATGATATTGAGAACAGTCTGCTTAGTCCATACACGGTCATTCTTTGTACGAAAGCCCCTGGAGTTGAGATCGTATGCTATCTCTCCAAGGCTGGAGCCTGAAATATATGATGAATAGACGGATCTCACGACGCCTGCTTCCTGCTGGTTCAATATCAACTTGCCATCTCTGTAATCATAGCCGAATGGATGATTGAAACCTAGAAGCCCTTTGCCTTCCCTAGCCTTTTGCATCATCCCCATTCTGACCCGTTCTGCAATCATTCCCCTCTCAAACTCAGCTACGCTGCCAAGCATGTTGAATATCAGTTTTCCTGCAGGAGTGGTAGTGTCAAACGGCTCTGTTGCACTCTTGAAAAAAACACCCTGCTCGTCCATCTCATGCACTAAATTCGAAAGATCGCGCATGTTCCTCGACAGTCTGTCCAGCTTGTACACCAGAATTAGATCGAACTGATTATGCCTCATGTCTTCTCTCAACTTGTTGAAAGAAGGGCGATTGGTGGTGCCCCCTGAGTAGCCGCCATCCTCATAAGTGGACGCAAGCTCCCATCCCTGGCTCATTATGTACGCCTTCAGCCGCTCCTTCTGGGCGGCGATGCTGAATCCTTCCTCAGCCTGCTCGGTTGTAGAGACCCTTAGATAGATAGCGACCCTCATTCTCCATCCGACAATTGTCTGACGATCTACAAGCCCGTATTATAACCTTTTCCAGATTGACTGCACATCAGGCAGAAGCACGAAAACCAGATCGTAACAGTTAATACTGTCCAAATGAAACCAAATACATTAAGAAACTGATGTATATTTACAGCAGAAGGTTGTAGAGGGGCGTAAATCAGACATGCCAGACTCGGAGTACAAGGACATACAGCTTGAAAAGAAGATCGAAGATTTCGGCGGCTTGATTGACAGCAGGACAGCAAAGCTTCTGATCGATTATGAAAACGGGCAGCTCACCGAGGAACGCCTGGATAAACTGAAGTCAAAGCTTGAAAAGATGGTCAATTCAGCCGAAGATGGCCTGCTGCTTGAAGTTGAAAACGAACGCAACTACACCAAGAGGGACGGGAGCAAGGGAACAATGCGCGGAATGAAGATCGTTCTATCGGGCGGTCGAGAGGCCAGAGCTCTATTCTGGGACAGGCAAATCCAGGATCTCGATGCAGATGGTGTGATGCCCGGGACAAAGGTCATCCTGACAAACTGCATCTATTCCGAAAACAAGTACGGGCTGACAATAAACACGGGAAAAGGAGGCTCCATAAGGCTTGCTGATGGTACTGTATTGTTTCCGAAGAGAAAAAAGTAGGTGTCAAACATACTAACTCTATTTTTATATGTACAGACTAAATTACAACTTTCAGCAACCTTCACCCAGCCTGCCTCCCAGATGATCTGAACGGGCCGGGGTGAGCTGAAAAGACCCATGTAGCAGGACAAATGAAAGAGAGTCAGGCCCGCGCACACTGACACTCTGCAGGGTAACCGCATTGCAGTCAGACATGCGCAATTACAGGGACGAATGTCTGAATTAGCCCGTTGATGGCATGTACACAATAAACCAGTTTAATAAATAATTCAACCTGAAATAATCATTATTAATAGCCAACATATAATAAATATTATTATAATTATGTGGCAGAGACAAAAATAATCGACACATTATTATTTAAATACAAGATAGTGTGCTAGAGGACGCAGAACAAAAGTCTATCTATTAAATAGACAGAGAACGATCCTATCAATGAAATGGAGTTCAGGGAAGACGACAAGGTCGATGAATACAAGATCAAAAACCACGGCATAATTGGCGACACTTATTCCACTGCCCTTGTTACCGTTAAGGGCACCATCGACTGGTGCACGTTTCCAAGGATGGACTCCCCGCCTGTACTCTCATCCATTCTTGACAAGGAAAAAGGGGGCGAGTTCAGAATCTCACTCAGCGGGGCAACCACCTATGCGCAGTCGTACAGGAAGAATACAAACATCCTGGAAACCACAATTTCATCGAATAGCGGGCAGATTAGAATAATGGATTTTATGCCTGTCGAGCAAGTCAGGGGCATGATCTACTCGAGGCATGAAATTCACAGGCTGATCTCCTGCATTCGCGGAAAAGGAGCGGTGACTATGTCCCTGTCGCCAAAGTTCAACTTTGGAAGGGACAGTAGTGCAATACACTCCAGGCCCAAAGGGTGCATCGCAGAATCGGAAAACGACAGTCTCACCATACTGTCGAAGTATCGGTGGCGTGTGAGGGAAAATACGGCCTACTGCAGGGTGCTAATAACAGAGGGGACGACGGTCCCGGTCATAGTTCGATGGAATGGCAGGGAACCGCGCGAACCGCGCCTTGCCTGGTCGAACGAGCTGCTGAGGAACACCGCCTCGTTCTGGAGAAGTTGGGCAAGGAAGAGCCAGTACAGCGGAG
>JBJKPR010000006.1:0-55495 GCA_046706185.1 Candidatus Sysuiplasmataceae archaeon | reverse complement strand
GTCCCGGTCATAGTTCGATGGAATGGCAGGGAACCGCGCGAACCGCGCCTTGCCTGGTCGAACGAGCTGCTGAGGAACACCGCCTCGTTCTGGAGAAGTTGGGCAAGGAAGAGCCAGTACAGCGGAGACTGGAAAGCACCTGTCATCAGGTCGGCATTGCTGCTGAAGCTACTGACATATACGCCGACAGGAGCAATAGTTGCGGCACCCACCACAAGCCTGCCTGAATCCATAGGCCACGGCAGGAACTGGGACTACAGGTATTCATGGATAAGGGACTCGACTTATGCCCTGTGGTCATTTCATCTGCTTGGGCACATCGAGGAGGAAACAAAATATCTGCAGTGGCTGCTGCGACTCCTGAAGGGAAAGACATCAAAACCAGGTGCGCTCAGGGTGATGTATACTGTGGAGGGCGATCCGGTTCCAGGTGAAACGGAGATATTCAACTATACCGGGTATATGAACTCCCTTCCAGTCAGGGAGGGAAACGACGCGACGAATCAGTCGCAGTTCGACATTTACGGACCAGTGATTGATTCGATTCACTTCACATTTCACTCTCCGGAGAGGCTGCCGGATCAGCTCTGGAGGGTCGTGGATGGTCTCGCTTCATATGTCTGTGAGAACTGGAAGAAAGCGGATTCGGGGATATGGGAGATGAGGAGCGGGAATCAGAGACACACGCATTCGGCAGTGATGTCCTGGCTCGCTCTCAAAAGAGCTTCCGAGATGGCTGGATGGATTGGAAGCAAGAAAAGACAGCTGGAATGGGCAAGGGTCGCAAGGTCGATCCGGGCCGAGGTTCTCGGCAAGTCTTACAACAAGGATCTCGGCGCATTCACGAGTAACCTGGAAGGCGGCTACCTTGATGCTAGCGTTCTCATGATGCCGCAGGTCGGGTTCATCAGCGCAAACAACAGCAAGTTCAGGTCCACCCTGAGGGCAATCGGTGAAAACCTCACTGAGAACGGCTTCATTTACAGATACCTCATGAACGACGGCATCGAGGGGAAGGAGGGGGTATTCGTAGCCTGTACTCTGTGGCACCTGATCGCACTGGTTCTCATGGGCAGGACTGAAGAGGGTGCCGAGCTGTTCAGAAAGGTGCTAGAACACACGAACCATCTTGGCCTGCTGTCAGAGGAAATGGACCCCAAAAGCGGCGAATTCCTGGGCAACTTCCCTCAGGCATTCAGCCACATGGCGCTCATAAATGCAGCGTGGGCAATTAGCGTCCGCAGAAGAAGGCTCTTTCACTGAACTGTCTGCGCCGCGCTTGAACGGTCCCGGGAACTGCTACCAGCACGTAGGCATATGCCCTGCGTGTTTTTCGAAGGGTGTTTAAGAGAGCAGCGTTTCTCCCATCCGTTAACATGGCTCGCGGGCATAAAGGGCCTCAAAGGTCCACAGAGTACAGAATCAGCAACCACGGCATCATAGGGGACACCTATTCGGCCGCGATGGTCACATCGATGGGCACCATCGACTGGTGCTCGTTCCCGAGGATGGATTCCTCCCCAGTGTTCTTCTCCATTCTCGACAGAAGATCCGGCGGCGAATTCAGGATCGAGCTGCAGGGAGCAACCACCCACGAACAGAGGTACAGGCCACACACAAATGTCCTCAGAACAGGTGTCGGCTCCAAAGAATGCTCCATTCATATTGACGACTTCATGCCTATTGAAGAGGTAGACGGAATACCCTATTCCCGCCATGAAATCCACAGACTTCTGAAGTGCACTTTTGGTGAGGGCACAGTGACGCTCAGGTTCAAGCCAAGGTTTGACTTCGGCAGGGCTGAGACTTCGATACGCAGCGACAGGTTCGGCTGCGTTGCCTCAGGGAAGGGTTCTCTGCTTTCCCTCTCATTGCCGTTTCCCATCAGGACAAGAGGGGCGGAAGCGTACGCCTCCTTCCCTGTTCAAAAGGGGGATGTCATTCCAATCGTGCTGAGATGGAATGAAAACAAGACGCAGAAGACGAAGCTCGAGTACACAGGCCGGATGCTGAAGGAAACAATAGACTACTGGAGGAGCTGGACAGACAAGACTGATTACAGCGGGCTTTGGAAGGAGGATGTGATCAGGTCGGCTCTTGTGCTTAAACTACTCACATACAGCCCCACGGGCGCAATATGTGCTGCCGCGACGACAAGCCTTCCCGAATCGCTGGGCCATGAAAGAAACTGGGACTACAGGTTCTCATGGATAAGGGATTCCACATACGCTCTCCTTTCGTTCAACGCCCTCGGTCATACTGAGGAGGAGAAGAAATACTTCCTCTGGCTGAACCACCTGCTGAGGGGGCAGGCATCGAGGCCTGAAATGCTTCGAGTCATGTACACAGTTGAGGGCGACATGGTGCCGCCGGAGAAGACGGTTGAGCACCTCTCAGGGTACATGGATTCAAGACCTGTGAGGGAGGGAAACAGCGCAACGAACCAGCTGCAGATGGATATCTTCGGGTCTGTTGTTGCAGCAATATACTCCACCTTCAAGCCTCCGGCAAAGCTCCCCGATTTGATGTGGCGGATAGTCGACTCAATCGCTGCGTTCCTGAGCAGGAACTGGGAAAAAAGGGATATGGGGATATGGGAGATGAGGAACGGAGCTGAAAGACACACGCATTCGGCGATCATGTCGTGGGTCGCCCTTTCAAGAGCTTCAGAAATGGCCGGATGGCTTGGGTTCCGTGGCAGGATGGAAAGCTATTCGGAGACGGCCGGCCGCATAAAGAAGACTGTCCTCGAAAGGTCGTACAACGGAAAAACAGGATCGTTTGCAAGCAGCATCGACGGGGAGTATCTCGATGCAAGCGTTCTGCTCATGCCGCTACTTGGTTTCATAGACGCACGGGACAGCAGGTTCATTTCCACACTCAAAGCAGTCAGGGAGCATCTGCTGACAAACGGCTTTGTGTACAGGTATAAGGGTAAAGACGGGCTGGCAGGCAAGGAGGGGGCATTCCTGATTTGCACCTTCTGGTACATAGCCGCGCTAGCAAGGGCAGGAATGGTGGATGAAGCAAAGGACCTTTTCAGGAATGTCCTGTCAGTCTCAAACCACCTTGGACTTCTGTCGGAGGAAATAGACCCGTCGACCGGCGAATTCCTGGGCAACTTCCCTCAGGCATTCAGCCACATGGGGCTAATAGAAGCTGCGACAGAGATAATGTCTGCCCTCGGCTCCAAAAGGAAAAGCGGAGGGCAGTGAACTGAAAAACGTTTGCTGCCTCACATCATGCCCGGAGGCATCCCACCCATGCCGCCCATACCAGGCGGCATTCCGCCAGGCGGTGCGCCCGGGGCTCCTCCCTTCTTGGATGCAATAACGTCATCTATCCTCAGTATCATGTTTGCAACTTCTGCAGCCGATGAAATGGCCTGCCTCTTCACTCTCACAGGCTCGAGCACCTTCGCCCTCACCATGTCCTTTATCTTGCCATCCTCGATCGATATGCCGTCATGGCAGACACCCTTGCCCTTTGAATGCCTGGATTTGAGTTCAAGAAGCAGGTCGACCGGGTCAAGTCCCGAGTTTTCCGCCAGTGTCCTTGGTATATACTCCAGGGCAGTGGCAAAAGCCTCCACGGCAAGCTGCTCCCTGCCGCCCACGCTTGAGGAGAAACTCCTCAAATGCATGCTAATGTATGTCTCGACCGCGCCCCCGCCGGCAACCACCTTTCCATCCTCAACTGCCACTGCAACGACTCTCATGGCATCGGTGAATGCGGCATCCAGCTCCTCAACCACATGCTCTGTACCTCCCCTTAGAAGCACCGTTACGGACTTCGGGTTCTTGCACCCTATAATGAATGTCATCTCCTCGTTGGATATCTTCCTCTGCTCCACCTCCTTTGCGTAGCCGAGGTCTGATTTGGTCAAATCCCTGACATTCGCTGTGAGCTTGGCGCCCGTGGATTTTGCGAGCTTTTCCATGTCTGACTTTTTTGCCCTCTGAACAGCATATACACCCGCCCTGGCCAGATAGTGCTGGACAGCGTCAGAGATGCCTTTTTCGCATATTACAACATTGGCACCTGCGCCGATCACCTGATCGGCCATTAGCTTCAGCGTCTCGTCCTCCTGGTCCAGGAATTTCTGTATCTGCGACGGATCCTTGATCTGGATCGATGAAGACACTTCAGTCTTCTTTATTTCAAGCGCCTGGGTGATGAGTGCTATCTTTGCGTCCTTTACTCGGTCAGGCATTCTTGGATGTACCCTTTCCTTGTCTATCACGAAGCCTGATATTATTTCAGATTCGGAAACAGATGCCCCCTGCTTTTTCTCTATCTTTATGTTGTCAGTGTCGGCCCTGTATCCTCCGTCCACCTTTTCTGCCACCATCTTGACAGATTTCACAGCGAGCTCAGCAAGATACTCGTTTCCGCCACCCACGTTTTTGCCGCTGATAGCTGTCTCGGCAACGCTCCTGAGCGTCTCGGCATCATCAGGTTTGACCGAAATTGCCATCTCATCAAGAAGCTCGAATGCCTTGTCTTCAGCGATCTTGTATCCTGCAGTAATTACAGTGGGGTGAACGTTCTTGTCGGCGAGTTCACCTGCTCTCTTCAGCAGTTCGCCGGCGAGAATCACCGCGGTGGTTGTCCCGTCCCCCACCTCATTGTCCTGCGTCTTTGCAACCTCAACCATCATCTTTGCAGCGGGATGCTCCACCTCCAGTTCCTTGAGTATTGTTGCTCCGTCGTTTGTTACAACAACCTCTCCGAGAGAGTCAACAAGCATCTTGTCCATTCCCCTGGGGCCAAGCGTGCTTCTGACAGCATCGGCTATCGCTATTGCTGCTGCAATGTTGTTCTGCCTTGCAGATTTGCCTGATTCCCTTTCTGTCCCTTCCCTTAGTATAATAATCGGCTGTCCCGCCATCATTCGCAATCCCTACTAACTTCGTATAACAGGACCGTGTCTTAAGTCTATGCCCGGTGCCGGGTCATGCAACGAAAGAGTCGAGCGTCCTCTGCTGCATGTAGTCCTTCAGCACGCCGCTGTTGGCTATCCACCTTTTCACCGGTATGTCAAGAATAGTCTGTGCATATGAAAGGGCAGAGTCAAGTGTTTCAAAGTTGCGAGGCTGAGTGGTGAGAGCCTTCCTGACGTGCTCCCTGACATTCCACACACCTATAGGCATTATGTAACCAGGATGAGACTCACGGAGTATTACAACGCCCGCCTGCACCTTTTCCCTTTCAAGCAGCTCATTGACAGCAAGTCTGGCTGAGTAATAGCAGCCACCTATTTCGGCATACTGTTTCCTTCCCTCGAAAAACTCATACGAGGAGAATATGGCTATCTGCCTACCCATGGGGTTCCAGGTAGTGTTCGGGTACCATGCCTCTATGAGCTCGTATCTCCAGGAAGTGGGCAGCATCAGTATGACCCACCTGTTGTCCAGTGATGTTATTGTGTATACCCTGAATTCACCTATAACACGGTTGTACCTGTTCCTGGAAAGCAGAGCTTTGCCGAGCATGTCGTCAACGGCGGTGATACTCCATCTGGTTGGCACCATCTTCCTGTTCTTCCCGATGCCAAGAACACCTGCGCTGAAGGCCCTCTGAATGGAAGACACAAGGACATCGGACCTGTAGAGGCTGACAACCGCCTCTGAGGCCCTGAGGTCGGTGTCGTTAAACGCCTTCTCAATCCTGTCGTTGAAACGGCCGGTGTCTGCCCTCACCTTCTCTATCGTTCCGGACCTTCCGAATGGCTGGACAGTATCGCTAAGCCCGATCGATGTCCTCGGGGCCCTGGAGAACTTGACCTCGACCTCAGGCGAGTAGCTCGACATTGCAATCTCCTGCACAATATCAAACACCCTGTCCCTCGACGGTCTGTCCACCCTCACACCGTGCTTTCCCCTGACGAGGGAGAAACGCATCTGGGTGATTTCGTCAAGGCTCTTGCCGAGCCACTTTTCGGGGGTGTCCATGATATCCACTCCCTCGGTGACCGGGCTGATGAATGGGCCTATGTCAACCTTCGGGTAACCGTAACGGCCGATGAACACACCGGGAGGGGAGAGCCCGTCCATTTCGCTTCTCTCGGTGAGTACTTTGACCTTCTGGTCGGCGAAATACCTCACGAGTATCGGGCAGGCAGGCTTGCCGCAGAGGAACTTCGTACCCCTGCACCTGACGCAGATCGACACTGCATATGGTGTGTCAGGTCGGGAAAAAATGTCCTCGCCGCCATCCCTGGACAGCACGGGAAGATCCCTCATCACAGCCTTTTTTACATTTCGTTCGTATAAAAACACGAGGGTGACTGGCCCGAATTCAACCTGCCCAGGAACTCAAGTGGTAGATGCTGTCGTTTTCAGGTATCCTTCCCTTGCAGAGCATCCTGATGTTCGTCCCTTTCAGGGAATATCCGCAGTCCTTGAGCGTCCGGAACGCGAGGTAGTTGCCTGTGTAGAACCTGACATGCATCCTGTCCCTGCCTGCCTCGAGGGCCGTTTCCTCACTCATCCTTATGAGGTATTCTCCTTCCCCTTTTCCCGAATGGTCTGGAGAGACGACCATCAGCCTTATGGACGAGTTGTTTGTCCCCTCTGACGTATTGTATGTGTAGACAAGTGAGAAACCCACCGTCTTGTCTTCCTTTCTCAGAAAAAGGACATCTCCAGTGCCGTGCTTCATCGAGTACCTTACCTCGCTTGAATAGTCCAGCCCGGGCATTACATTGGCGGAAAGGAGCCTGATGGAATCGAGGGCCGACTCTTCATCCATTTCCCTGTACCTGATTATGCTCAGTCCTGCCGGGGGCTCGTAACTGCCGCGCCATCTATCCACGAGCACTTTTTCGAGAAGGTAAGTGATCCTGTCCGGGATGCAGCCCATGCCCGAGTAGAGTGACATGTTCTTCACCGTTTCAGGCATCGTCTCCAGACCGATAACAGTGCAACCCCTGCTCCCCATATACTCGGTGGCCCTCGATATCAGCTGCTTCCCTATGCCGGAGTTCTGATAAGAGGGAAGCACTTCCACCGGCCCGAACCAGCCCACCTTTCCCCACACATGACAGAATATGTCGCCCACGATCTTGCCGTTCGATTCTGCTACCAGACAACCGGCGGGTTCCTTATCCATGTAGAAAAGTATGTTCTTCCTGGTTCTTTTGGGAACCTCCATATTCTGCTGAAACTCCCTGCTGTAGAGATCTGACCAGGCTTTCTTTCCTATCTCCCTGACATCCTCTATGTCATCAACGGACATCGGCCTTACGTTCAGGTTGAGCCTCCTGCTGAACAGTCTCATATCAATTCTGTCCTGCTTTCCTTAACGATTCCATCTTTCTTATCACTGTCTGTGGATGCTCCTGATTATTGATATCGCGGCGGCGGCTGCGCCCACACCATTGTCTATGTTGACAGTCAAAAGCCCCGGTACGCAGCTCTGCAGCATTGATGTGAGCGCCGCAGTCCCGCCGCCCCCGAACCCGTAGCCCGTGGAGGTGGGAACACCTATCACAGGGATGGGAACGAGGGAGGCGAAGACAGAGGCAAGAGCCCCCTCCATCCCTGCAAACACAACGGCCACGGAGTATCCTCCCGCTATGACTTCGGTTGCAGCACGGACTGTTCTGTGCATACCTGCGATACCGCAGTCGAAGAAGTCGTCATGGGAATAGCCAAGGAAGTCGAGCAGTGCAATGGATTCTCCGGCTGCTGCCATGTCGGAAGAGCCTGCGGTCACGATTGCGACCTTTCCCTTTCCGTCTCTGCTCGGCGTCTTCCAGCCCACCGGTTTGAAGAAAAGCATGGAGAGCCTCTGCTCTGTAATGATGTCCCTTCTGCCTGCAAAACGTGAAATCATTTCCGCAGCCCTGCCGTGCTCCAGCTTTGAAATTGCAACCGGGTGCCCTTCTGCCGTCACACGTTCAACTATGCCCAGAAGTTCGGCGTCGGTCTTTCCCGTGGCAAGAACAATCTCTGGGAAACCGCGACGTTCATACCGCCCAATATCGAATTTCACTGATTTTCCTATCTCCTTTACGTAAAGGTAGGATGGAGTATCCGTGCCGTCAGGCTTCCTGGCCCGTGTTTTCAATTCAGCCTCACTTCAGATTACGAAGAAAGGTCAATGGATTTAAGCCTTCCAGAGATTCATGCCACACCATACGCCGGAAGGACAGGGCTAACCGCACTCCATCTCGCTCCAGGAACCGTACAATTGAGGAAAAAGGCGGTGAGGGTATCGGCTGAGGGCGAGGGAAGCCGTTGTTCCACCACCCAGAAAACATGAAGCGCCGAGGGGGAGATTTGAACTCCCGTGGTGCGATGCACCAGTGGCTGTCCCTCAAGTTAACTCGAGGCCACCGCCTTACCGGGCTGAGCTACCTCGGCTCGTTATTAGCGTCAGAGTGAACACCTTTAAAACACTGTTGCAGGATAAAGATGCATATGCACGTTCGTATTGACATCAGAGGAAGCATGAGAACAGAGCGTGTTGTGGAGGTGGAGGAGGGTATGGACGTTATTTCACTCCTCAGGTCGCTGACGATAAGGCCGGACGGTGTCATATGCTTCATTGCGGGAACACCAGTACCTCTCGACCGCACCCTTGAGGAGGGCGAGGAACTCACGGTTGTTGAGGCGGCGAGCGGGGGCTGAAGCAGCGACCGTGTCGTGGCGCGATGGAACTCCTGCAATCCACTCCGTCAGGTAAAATGGCGATTACCTGAATGTGTTTATTGACGGCAAGTGACTGCATCATGCCCCGTATATTTCATTCCTGTCGGCGTATCCCATCAGCAGTGTCATAAGGTCCAGGCCCCTGAGACCCGCGAGTGAGCCCTCAGCCGCAGACTCCTCATCGAAATGCACTATACCGTCTGACCTGAGCCCCCGGGAGAATAGCATAAGCGGGACAGGGTCGCAAGTGTGCTCCTTTGCAGTTACCGGCGTGGAATGGTCGCCAGTGATGGCGAAGACAATATCTTCCTTGGACGATGAGAAGATCTCGCCTATCATACCATCCACACGCTGTATTATCTCAACCTTCCCCCCTGGATTTCCGTCATGTCCCGCTATGTCCGTTGGCTTGACGTGCACCAGGACGAAGTCTTTGCTCTTCAACAGCTCCACAGCGGCCCGCCCCTTTGCCTGCAGGTCCGTGTTCATACTGGCTGTCGCCCCCGGGGGGGTGACCACCTCGCCGCCCAGAACGCTGCATATGCCTATGATCAGTCCTTCTGCTGCCACCGCTCCAAATGACATACGATGCTTCCTGTCAAACTTCTCCACCTTTGGAAATACACCACCGCCCCTGGCGAGTATTGCATTTGCAGGCAGAAGGCCATTCTTGACCCTGTCCTTATTCACGCCGGCGTTCTCAAAAGTGTCAATCGCCATCCTGGTGAACTCGTTCAGTATGTCTGCAGTCCTGGCAGAAGCACCGTCGGTCCCTTTTGCTTCAAGAATCGGCTTCCCTGTCTCGCCCGGGTCCGTGTCGGTTACATTGGAACCGAGACCATCTCCACTTATCACAACAACACACCTGTGCTCGGTGCTCTCCCTGAATGTGACTGTTGCCCCGTCTATGACCCTGCTTGGCAGCAGAGACGCAAGCTTGCCTGTATCTGGCTCGCCTATCCGTCCAGCCCTCCTGTCCAGCACCACATGCTTCCCGTCGATGGTGGCGAAGTTGCACCTGAAAGCGATGTCGCCCGCCCGCATCCTCATGCCTATGCCTGCCGCCTCGAACGGTCCCCTTCCTGTGTATATTCCCTTTGGATCGTATCCAAGGAGCGAAAGATGCGAAGTGTCACTTCCAGGCTTAATGCCAGGTGCTATGGTGTAGAGCAGGCCGTGCATGGCCTTCGCCGCAATGCTGTCAAGATTGGGAGTCGCAGCAGCCTGGAGTGGTGTCTTGTTGCCAAGTTCAGGTACCGGTCTGTCGCCAAGCCCATCGCATATAACAAGCAGTATCTTCTTCGCCATGACTAGTGCAACTCCTTCCGAAGCAAGCCGGTGCAAGGCCGGCCGCAGAGGCGCTTATCACTTCTCGTGCTCCCACGCCTCGGTTGGCAGCTTGTCGTAAACATTAGCCTCCTTTTGTACGTTGTCCTTTCTGGATATGACATCCCTGATGCTGTTGACGTTCAGCTGCCAGTAATAGATGCGCCACATCCTGCCGCTGGGTATGAGGGTCTCCTCCCAGTCACTTGACAGTATGCCCAGGTCGTGCAGCATGTAGAAAATCCTCCTGTCTTCCGGATCCAGGGAATTGTCTATTACCTGAACTTCGAAGCCGAAATATGAAAGAACCATTTCTGCTATCCTCGAGGCTTCTTCCGAATCCATACCCGCACTGACCTGAATGGCCCTGGAAAGCTGTTCAAGTGTTACGAGGTCCAGCTGCCCTCCGCCGGTCATAAGCTTGCCCCATCCCTCACGGCCGGAGTGGCTGCGTCCATGATGTAAACAACGATCATCTTCTTGACCGTTGTGAAACGGATTTCGTATATAAACCAATAGCGCTTCAAGGAGAGAAGAGAAGTGATAAGGGCAGGGCTGATAGTAAACCCGGTGGCCGGAGTTGGCGGGCCAAAGGGGCTCAGAGGGAGCGACGGAGAGCTGGCAGGCCGGGCATTGAGAAACGGCGCCCGGCAGAAGTCAGGACAGAGGGCTCAGCAGGCGATGGCATCTCTCGCTGAAGCGATGCACGACGAGGGCATGGAGCTGCCCGAAATACTGACATGCGGGGGTGCAATGGGTGAGGATGCCCTGAAGGGAGCGCACTATGGAAACTACACCGTGGTGTACAATGCGCCGCGCAATACAACGGCCAGAGACACAGTCGCGGCCGCAGGCCTGATCAAGGAGCGCGGGGCGGACATAATAGTATTCTGCGGAGGCGACGGGACGGCGCGGGACGTGGTGGAAGGAGCAGGAAGCGATTTCCCAATACTTGGAATACCTGCAGGTGTGAAGATGTACACTGGCCTCTTTCTCGGCAGGCCATGCGAGCTTGGCAGGTCTATGCTTGAAATAATGGCAAATGGACTGAAAACAAAACATGTTTACCTTCTCGATTTTGCCAAAACAGACGGTAAGGAAGGTACTGGTGTTGAAAGGTACGGGGACGCAGCGGTACCCCTTCTCCGCTCAGTACAACAGGCAAAAAGTGAATCGCCAGGGCCTGGTGAAGAGCTCGAGGGTATATCCGATTACTTCCTGGAGTCAATCAGCAGTGAAGCGTACTATGTAATGAGCACCGGATCGACGGTGAAGTTCATTCTCAGGAAACTCGGCTACAACACACCCGTGCTCGGAGTCGACATAATGAAGGGCAGGGAACTTGTAGGCATGGACGTGACAGATGATATGCTTGATGCGCTGCTGCACAATGCAGCCGGCCATGAGCTCTTCGTTGTTGTGACGCCATTAGGGGGAAACGGCTTCATTTTCGGCAGAGGCAACCAGCAGATCTCTGCCTCATTCATCTCATCTGTAGGCAGAGAAAGAGTGATAGTCGTGGCAACAACAGAAAAGATGAACATGCTCCGGACGCTCAGAGTGGACACAGGTGACCCTGGGCTGGACAGTGCGCTCAGGGGACCCATTGAGGTCCTGACTGGGTATGCAACAAGGAGAATAAGCGAAGTAGTCTGAACAGGGTGACTCAAACGAACGGAAGGATTTCAGATATCTTGTGCTGGACAGTCTGCCATGCGACCGAGGACCCGGCGAAAGTCCGTGACGCCGTCGAGTTTATTACAGGGAAGGATGCACACTTCGGGTCGAGGAAGACGGAAAGCCACTTCCATCAGCCGATGGAGATATTCTCTGCGAGGATGAAGGGCAAGGAATCGCTTGCAAGGGTGATATCCGTGCTGAGCGAGAGTGATCTGGAGGAGGTCATACGCACACTGGAGGAGAGAATGGACGATGACAATGTCCTTCACTTCCGCCTTGACAAACAGTCATGCTACCTTCACTCGCCAGTTCTCTCCTCAACCCTGGACGTCACGGAGAGAAAGGAACATGATTCGATAGATGTGGAGGTGCATGCGATAACGTATCCGGGCAGCAGAAAGAATGCGGTTAAGTTCATTAATGACATGCTCCATGAAATAAGGTCCAGGCGGCAGGGGTAGCCCAGACTGGTCAAAGGCGCAAGGCTTAGGACCTTGTCCAGAAGTGGTTCGCCGGTTCGAATCCGGCCCCCTGCATTCAGATTAACGCGCTGTTGCCTTAATGACATCGAATTCCCTTGCACTGGAACAGGCCAATGGCGAAAACCGGGTGATGTCCGACTCAGGCAACACCTGTCGTCCTGGCTCTTGCTTCGCGACGTCATAACAGATTAACGAGGGAAAACCAGTGAGTTGAAAGGGCATCTGGCTGAAATGGGAGCCCGTCATTGTCATTGCCAGGCACGCTCAAACTTCCGGTCCGCAGGAGTGTTTTTTGTTCAGCCAACTGCGGACACTGGCAGGCGGCCATGCCTGGCAGGTATTTGCCTTCGCTCAGTAGAAACTGAATGAAGGTCCTTCAACGCTGAACAGCGATGCCTGGGCGAACCCCTGGCCTGGTTCCACAAAGCTCTCAGGCGCGGCAAGCTGGTGAACGCTGTCTGACAGTGACATTATGTCAAACCTTATTTCCTCTGCAATGTCCCCGCCCATCATCGACACTATCTGATCGGTGATCCTTGATGTGACTGTCGTTATTATCTTCGAGACGCTCCTGTTTATTACTCCGAAGCCGTCCTCGACGGTCATGTCTTCCGCTATTTCGAAAAGCCTGTTATTGTCAATTACAATAGTTGCATCCGAGAGTGACCTGAGTGCCTGAACTGTCTCATCCATTCCGGACCGCTGCTCTGCATCAAACGGGTGTATGCCGATGGAGATCGCTGTTATTCCCATGTCGTGAGCCACCCTTGCGACGAGCGGAGCGATTCTGGAGCCGAACACACCCCCGAGGCCGACAACAACGAATGCTATGTCTGTGTCTGCGAGCTTGGACCTGATACACTCGTAGTAAAGCTCTTCAACTTCCGCAATTTCCTCTGGCCTGACAAGGAGGGCAGAGCTGCAGCCGACGGAGGAAAGCCTGTCCTCGCTGTCACCCACAGCAATTGTTTCAACACCAGGGTGGTTCCAGTAGAGGCTTTCGACTATGTTGTTTCCGGCACCTCCACAACCTACAACTGTCACTCGTGGTTCTCCGATTCCGCCCGCGATTGAGACATCCATGTCTTCCTGGATGAATTCCTCGAATTCCGACATTTAACGATTCTCCTCCTTCAGTGCCCTGAATATCCATGGAGTCTGGAGAACTTGTTCAGCACCGTGCATCCCATCCCTTCCGGCAAACACCAAACCAGTTGACCCTTTTCTTATTCGTCCTGATCCATCTGCACCAGTTTGCGTCTCTCATCGTGTATTGACCCGATTGTCTTCTCAAGATGGCCGTCCACTACACTCTTCCCCACGATACGCCTTATTGCATCCCCTATGTCTATGTAGTATCCTGCCTCGACCATCCGCTCAAGCACGTTCGCCTCTACAGGAGCGAGCGTTATCTTGTAGGTTCTTGGTCTGCTCGAGACTTCGTCCGACGCCGATGGTTCAGTCCATCCCTTTCCCTCTTCGATGAATACCCGGATTGCCTCTCTTGCAAGATGCGAGCGGCTGGCGAATTCCCTGTGTGATGCAAGGAACTCTTCGATCGCCCTGATCTCGTTGTCATCGAGCCTCAAGGAAATCCGATTATCTACCATCTTATTCTCTCCGAAGGATATTCGCGTGTCACAAGATGTGTAGTGAAGTATTTATAAGTTTCCACACACGTCGTACAATGTCGGACGAAAATATCAGGAGCATGCAGCAGGCGAAGCTCAGTTTTTGTGACGTGTAATCATGCGGTGTACATCTGGCCCGGATAAGCGGTCAGTCGAGGTACTCTATCTCGAACCTTCTTCTGTACCTTTCGAGGATTGAGATTGTATACTTCCCCGCGACGAGAGCGAAAAAAAGGTTTCCTATTCCGTCCAGCAGGTTCCACGGAACACCTGCGGCCATTATCTCCGGCAGAATTGAAATGTTACCGTTCAGGCTGAGCCATGTCGCAAAGTCGAGGGGCATTCCAAAAAAGAACCCCCAGGAAAACGCGTATGCGGCAAACGCCTCCACAGACAGTGCAGGAAAATGTTTCCTTAGCAGGCTGCCGCTCCAGCCCGCAATGGACCACATGAGCATCTGCCACACTGTCCAGTATCCCTGCCCGAGAAACATGTTGGACACTGCAGGCGTCAGAGAACCGACCATGATACCAGCCTCCGGGCCGAAGACGTACCCTGCAGCAATTATGAGGAACGTGCACGGCTTGATGTTTGGTATCGGTATCACCAGGCGCGACGCAGCCGAGAGTGCGCTCAGAGCGCCTATGACTGCTATCTCTCTTGAGCCGGAGGGTTTTGCCTCATACTTCATCAGTATGGAAAGGACCAGCAGTCCTGCCACCACAACTGAAAGGGAGCCGTAATAGAGATTGATATCTGTGCTCGCGAGGCCGATGGTTGTCAGAAAGGAAGAACGGGCAGTGAGTGCTACCGCCATCGCTATGATCAGCAGCGCAACCGCGGCCGGCACAGCCCAGAACCTTCTCAGCCTTCGTTGAAGGAAGGATGTTTCAGGCATTGGTTCCGGCCCCGCCCCCTGATATTTCTGCCTCCTGCAGCGACCCGGCTGATATAACATAGGCCCTGTCAGCCCACACCGATGCAATTGTCCTGTCATGCGTCGCGATGAGCACTGAGGTGCGGCTACGCCTGCACATGCCTCTCAAGAGGCGCATGAACGACGACTTACGCCAGTAGTCCATGCCCCGTGTCGGTTCATCCAGGAGAAGGCAGCGTCGTCCCCCGGCGAGAACGCAGGCAATGGCAGCGAGCTCCCTCTCTCCGCAGCTGAACTCCCTTGGGAACATTTCAAGCTTGCCCTCCAGACCGAGCGAAGCAACGAGATTCTCCGTTACCTGTCCGTGCCCCGCACCAGTGCTACGGACAGTGAAATCAAGCTCCTCGCGTAGCGTGGGCTGAAACAGGTAGTTGAGCGGATTGTGCGAAAGGTATCCGACCATTGCGGACACTGACGCAGGCGGCAGGTCTGTGATGTCCTTGCCGTCCAGCTTCACCATCCCGGATCCCTTCTTCAGGAAATTCATGACTGACTTAAGCAGGGATGTTTTCCCCGAGCCGTTTGCACCGAGTAGCGCGACAATTTCACCTTCGCTGATTGAAAGGCTGATGTCCTGCAGAACCGCCCTTTCACCGTAGGATACGGAGACATCAGTCAGCTCAAGAACGGTTTGTCCCCCGACACCTCTTTTCTCCTCTGCAGAATGCAAGCCAAGCTCGTCGACTCCTCTGTCGATAAACCAGCTGTCCATCTCCTGCGCACTTCCGTCGACAGAGATTGCCCCGCCTTCCATCCCTATGAACCTGGAGCAGAATCGTGAGCTGCTCGCAATCCTGTGCTCAGACATAACCGCCGTCATAGCTCCCCCCGAGCATTCCTTCCTGAGATGTTCGAAGAAGAGCTTTGAGCCGTGCTCGTCGAGCTGGGAGGTGGGTTCATCCAGAAGTATGTACCTTGGTCCAGTGGACAGGACCGAAGCCAGAGCAACCCGCTGTTTCTGCCCGGAGGACAGTTCAAAGACGCTCCTTCCAAGCAAGTCCCCTATCCCGAGGGAAGCCGCTATTGCATGAGTCCTGCGGGAGATCTCGCCTTCATCCAGGCCGGAGTTCCTCAGACCGAATGCAATCTCCTCCGCAACAGTCAGCATAAGGAACTGATTCTCAGGATCCTGAAAGACGGTCCCCACTGCGCCTGAAATCTCTCTAGGCCCCCTCTCCCGCGTGTCGAGAGTGTCAACGGTTACCCTGCCGCGCATCCTGCCGCCGTAGAAATGGGGTATCAGTCCGTTGATGCACCTCAGGAGAGTTGTCTTCCCCGATCCTGTTGGGCCGAAGAGGAGTGTGATCCCACCGCCGCCGATCTCAAGCGAACCCACTGAAATGGAGGGGGACGCGCTAGTAGTGTAGCTGAACATCAGTTCCTTTATCTGTATGATGTGACCACCTTCCAAGAATGGGCGCCATGGGCACTGTGAGGAGCAGGATTGCAATGGCCACTGGGAGTTGAACAAGGACAGAGGAGCCTGAATAGTAGTCGGACAGTCCCGTGCCATGAAACGAGAGCCACAGGGCACCTGCAATGGACGCTGCCGAAGCAGCAAGTTGAAAGTTGTCCCAGGCAGTAAACACGTATCTCTTCTTTACCCATTTTGAAGGGAAACCCCTTGCCTCCATTGCTTCGGCCACAGATATCGACCTGTCCATTGTGCTGTAGAGGAGGGGATAGACAATCTGCGATGCTGACTTTGCCCTTTCCCGCCACTTCCCCTGCCTGAGAGACATCCCCCTGGACTCAAAGGCCTGAAGCACCTCTTCACCCTCGTTTGTAATAACGGGCATAAGGCGGGACGCAACCAGAAGAGATGCCGCAGTCTTTGTGCCGAGCCTTGATATGAATGCCATTGTTGCATCAGGGTTCACAGCAAGAAGGAGCAGGTTGAGTGAAAGAACAGAACTGATGATCCTGAGGAACATGGAAAATGAAAAGAGGAGAGGAGATGCAGTCAGATTGAAAAACGAGATGTGAAAAAGGACAGTTCCCCCAGGGGCGAAGACGATCGACACGATGAACAGGAAGAATGAAAAGTATGCAGAATACTTGACAAACATGAGAGAGTCGCGAAGAACCCCTCCAGCCAAAGCAGTGACAAGAATGGAGCACAGAACAACAAGCTGGAGCTCTATGTTGGAAAACAGGACAGAAAGAAAAAAGAGTGAGAGGAAGAGGAAGATCCTTGACACCTCATTGATCGATGAAAGAAGGCTTTCCCTTTCCCTGAAGACAAACCTCATTTCCCACCGACCTTCCGCCTGCGCCTCAGAGCGAGCGTGACTGCAGCCGCGAGGACAATGGCAGGGATAACCAAGTACTCAACGACAGCGGTGATAGTCAGGCCAGCACCCCCCGCTCCATTACCGCTGCTGTTTCCCTGCGATACCGTATCGACTGTGATGACTGAAGTGTAGCTTGCCTCCGTTCCGGCAGAGTATTTGACAGTGACGGTCACAGTATAGTTGCCGTTGTGTCCAAACGCGATCGAGACGTTGCTCCCGTACGCTGTCGTGCCGTTTACAGACCACGTGCAATTGACGGCACCTGTAACATGCCTGTCAATCGCTGAGGTCAAATTGACAGTTCCAAGGGACTGCGTATAACTGAAATTCACGATGTCGAGCCTCTGGAAAGAGTAGATGTGTCCCGAATCGTCCGCCCAGAATACAGTTGTGCCGTTGAATGCAGGCGATGAGAGCGAGTAGTCGTTAGGCCATGGGGCCGTGTAGTTCCAGATGAGACTGCCTCCAAGGGTTGTGACAGACAGTGAGGAGGTGTTTGAGTTGGTTGATGAGAAGATGTAGCCGGCCGCGGAATACGGTGAGGGTGAGGAGAACTGGTTGTTAACTTTCATCCTCCATATCGGTTGCCCGTCACTTGAATTCAGCTCAACAACACTCCCTCCCGAGCTGAAGATGACCCTGCCGCCGGTCAGGACTGTGGAAGAAGGGGCTGCCCCTGAAAGTCCCGCGGAGTAATTCCACAACCACTTGTATAATCCAAGCTCCAGGCAGTGGACCGTAACGTTGTATCCCCCTCCAGTCTGCAGCCTCAGCGATGAGACGAACACGATCCTTCCGCGCGAGACGGACGGTTCTCCAAACACGGAACCGTTGACTGGTATGCCTGCCTCAATCCTTCCGCTTGTGGAGTTCACGACCGACAGGATGCTGTCGTTTCCTGCCCCGCTGAAAGCGAACACTGTGTTGTTGGAGTACGAAGGTGTGACATAGTATCCCCCGCCTCCCAGCGCTGCTGTCCAGAGCAGTGTACCGTTGAGTGCGAAGTAGTCGAGCCCGCCACTCTCGTTGAGGACGAAGTATCCTTCAGGTCCAAGAACAGGTGAACCTGTCAATCCGTCAGGAGACGAGGAAACTCCTCTGACCGTGTAGAGGCTCATGCCGTTCGTTGCATTCAGAGCATAAATGTTCCCGTCGGTACTTGGCACAATGAGCATTCCGTTTACTGCAAGCGGAGATGCGAGCTCGAACCCTCTGCTGCCAATCTGGGTGCGCCACGAGAGCATGCCGTAGTAGTTGTAGGCAAGCACATCTGATGTCCCGTTGGAACCGTCCGTCACGTAGTATGAAAGACCGTTGCTGTCGACGGGCTGCACATCCACCGATCCGCCAGCAGAGGCAGACCATGAGAGGTGACTGCTTGGCGACGGGGCAGCGATGTTGGTGAAATCTGGGTTGTACGCCGTGCCGTCCGGGGCACCCCGTAGAGATGGAACGGCGAACATGTCGAGAGGCGTCTGCTGCGGTGCAGAATACGGTTCGCCCGTCTGTGCATTCAGCATAGAATAACTCCATGCAACTGCTGTGACGTTTGCCATTGCCACATCACCGGCACCAAGATTGCTTATCACCCACGATGACAGCGAAGCATTCCACACCCAGAGCAGCCAGTACGGCCCTGTGAAGCTGGTTGAAGAGTTGCTGTTCCAGTACCCCCCTATTTCATTCACATACGGCCCGTACAGTGAGCTGGTTGAATAGTTGAGGCTCAGCCCGTAGTACTGAGTTGCCGCCAGAGTCAGATTGAAGGCCGTCGAAAACCGGCCTGTGTCCCCGCTGAACCAGAAATAGGTGCAGTTCGGAAATGAAAGCAGGACAGACCCGGAAGCCTGAGGGATGACTGCGGGGGAATTGGTTTGAGCAGTGCCCGTGCTCGCAGCGGGAGCGCTCCAGGAATTTGCAGGGGGAAGCATCATTACAAAGAGGAGGGCGATGACCAGAACTGATGACCTTGATATTGTCATAGCATCACGGTTGGATGTATTATCCAACCTAAAACGACAGGAGTATTTATGATTAACCCGGGCAGGTCAGAAGAGTGTTGCTGCAGCAAAGAAGGTTGCCTGTTCCGAAAGTATTGGCGTCCTGGCAGAACTTATGATCACCGCATCACCGTCTAGAACACGCATGTCTGAAAACGCAGCATCGTTCACCGTACTGTCATCAACTGCACTCAAATCGGGCGGTAGAAGCAGCTTGCCGCCCCGAACTATCATGGTTATTGCACCATCGCCGCCGTTCTTGATTGCCGCATCTCTCTGCGCTATCCCGGTGGTGACCATGTCTGATGCCCTGCGTACGACAGCGATTGAAGAGAACGGGCCCGGCAAAAGCGCACACTGCCGCATCCTCTTTATTGTGAAGGGCAATCTTTCAAACAGCGACTTTCCTTTCTGCGTTAGAACGATGCCTGCATTGCTCCTCTTTATGAGAGACAAATCCTCGAGTCTGTCAAGCAATGTCCTGACGCTCCCCTCGCCTATGCCGAGCGCCTCGGATATCCTTGCCCTGCCTGTCCTGCCTGACACTGCAACTTCGCTGACTGCCTTGTAAATGTGGAAGGCCCCGAATTTCCTCCGGGGGCCCTTGTGGAATTCATCTGGCTGTTCCATATCAGAAAACAGATAGTTCATTCTTGATAACTCTCTGAGTTACGTATTTGTCGATGTTATCAAGATATTCCGTTAAAATGTTTTCCGCCTCCCTCTGCCACTTGCCGAAACGCACGCCGTCGTTCATCACGAGGTCGACATTTGTGGAGAGCGGTTCTGAAATAGGCTTGCCAATTTGAGACAGGATCCTGACATTCACCTCTGCCACATCTCCGCCGGCCACAGAATGTATCTTGTGGGCGGCCTGGTGTGAAAGAAGGTTGTACAACTTGCCGACATGGGTCACAGGGTTTTTCCCTGCGGCTGCCTCGAGGCTCATCGGTCTGAAGGGCGTGATGAGACCGTTCACCCTGTTTCCCCTGCCGACAGAGCCGTCATCGCCGTTTTCCATCGAAAGACCAGTGACAGTGTTGTAGTAAATGCCACTCTCGAGGTCGTCTGCCGTGTTGATATGGACCTCCACCTCCCTGCTGGTGTATTTACCTGCATAATCTAGCACCTTCTCCCGTATCTCTTCCTTGACGCTGAGGTAGTGTTCCCTGTCCTCGATCCTCTTTCCCACCATTGCAATTGCACAGGTGACAGTGATCTTGTTGCCCCGTCTGGATGTCATGACCTTTACATCCTGCCCCGCCTGTGGCACAGTCTTTTTCATCTCTCCGTTGATGTAGAACTCCGTTTCCCTTGTGATTGTCTCCGCTTCTGAAAACGGTGCAAAACCAACACCGAAGCTCGTGTCATTGGCGAGTAGCCTGTTGGTCTCGTAAACACCGCGGAGATCTACTGAGCCCTGACCGATCTTGGTGTCTATTATCACGTCGTTGTCCACGTCAAGATCCCCGAACGTCGTCTTCAGGTAATTCCTGGCAGCATCCTCTGCTATCCTCTTGTACGGCACCTTTTCTCCGTTGACTTCAGTGGTTGCCCTTCCAACCAGTAGGACGTATATCGGCTCCGTGACCTTTCCTCCTCCAAAAGCAGGCACGGACTGGCCGCCGACCACCTGACACTCGTCCGTGTTGTGGTGGAGGACCCTTCCAAAATGCTCGACATAATACCTGCTCAACGCCCTGCTGACCTGCTCCGAAATTCCGTCCGCAACGCTGTCCGGATGGCCTATCCCCTTCCTCTCTACCATCTCGGTCTCGCGCTTCTCGACCGGTTCAACCTTCAAATCTTTAACAGTGATATTCTTTGCCAATTAATATCCCTCAGCTCTTATGTATGTCCGCTTGAATGTCTCTTAGTTAATATCCCTTTTCACAGGATATATTCCGTACGGAATAATCGTTCGACAGGAAAATTAAACGTCTGAAAACACAGGGTCCTGCCAGCTTCAGCTTTTTGGTCTCACCCTGTGCCGCATGAAGTCCCTGGCAACGAAGCTTTTCGGAAACTCGGACCTTGCCTCCGCAAGCAAGGGAGATACGTCCTCGTACCTTGCACTTATATGGTCAAGATACAGCCGTCCCGCTCCGGACCTGGAGGCCAGCTTTGCAGCCTCAATCGACGTCGAATGTCCCGTCTCCCTCGCCCTTCCTCGCAGGCTGTCTGTGAAAGTGGAATCGAATATGAGAACATCCACGCCCTTCATCAGCGATAATATCTTCCTGTTCGGCCTTGTGTCGATCGCATATCCCACCGACGGTCCGGGTCTTGGCTTGCCAAGGACATCGGAGGGCCTTATTATCCTGCCATCAACTTCGACATTCCTGTACTTCTGAAGATCTCCAAAGAGAGGACCTGGTGCAACGCCCAGCCGGATTGCCCTCTTCGGATAGAAACGACCAGGCCTTGTTTTACCGTCAAGCCTGAAGGAGAGCGCCCTGCCGTTGTGCGTCGCGTCGACGCTCCTGAGCGTACATTCGCCAACCTGTTCGGATGAGCCATTTTTCATCTCGAAGACATCGACGGGGAATGTGCGAGGTATGAGTCCGCCTGCTTTCAGGTAACTGACAAGCGCGGCGGTGCCCTCAGGTCCGTAGAAGGAGAGTTTCCCGCTCCTTCCGGAAAGGCTCATTGACTGAAGAAGACCGGGGATGCCGAGAACATGGTCACCGTGAAAATGTGTGATCGCTATCCACCTGATGCGCATGAAAGACACGCCTGACCGTATCAGCTGCCTCTGTGTACCTTCGCCGCAGTCAAAGAGAAGAACATCCCCATCCAGAAGGACAGCGGTCGATGAAACATTCCTGTCCCTTGAAGGCATTGTTGCTCCGGTCCCAAGAAAAACTATCTCCAAATGTCCGGCCCCCCGGGGGCATTCCGACTGACAGACCGCCGGCCTGGCTCACCATGCCAGCCTTTCAAGCTCCCTGTCCGTCTTCGTGGCCTTCTTGTACGCCCTGTAATGCACCCTGCAGAGATGGGCTCTCCCGTTGCCCGACTTCAGGCTCAGCTTTGCCTTCTCAGAAGCCTCCTTTCCGGATACAGATTTCACTGCCTGTTGCTCGCAACCCGATACTGAACAGCTTGGTGCGGCGGCGTGACGGACCGCATGCCTCTCTGCCATTGTATTCCGGATTTCACTACGATTAGATAAAATGTGCCCTTGAGAACAGGGAGCCACCTCCTTTTGATATCATTTAATATGGGTGCTGGTTGATGTTCTGCCGGAGGCGTCTACCAGGTTGACTAGAATATCACCGTCCATACTGTCAAGCGACTTTGGAAACCTCAGGGAACAGGTAAGGCTGATAGACAGCGCCGGGGCAGACAGCATACACATTGACGTCATGGATGGCCACTTCGTCCCAAACCTTACCTTTGGACCCGTGGTCATTTCATCGATCAGGGAAGCGACGAAGCTTCCGTTCGAAACACACCTCATGGTAGACCACCCGGACAGGCTGATCGACGATTTCGTACGAAGCGGTTCCGACCTGCTCATAGTCCATCCGGAGGCGAAGCATGACATGAAAAGAACGCTTGCTTCGATAAGAAGAGCCGGCAAGCTCACAGGCATGGCGGTCAACCCGGAGACACCCCTTGGAAGGGTAGAGGCGCACGTGGGGGAGGTGGATATGCTCCTCATCATGACAGTCCACCCTGGCTTCGGCGGCCAGAAGTTCATGCCGGACGTTCTGGTCAAGATCAGGCAGGCAAGGGAAATCATTGATTCTGGCGGATACGGGACAACAATTGTCGTGGACGGGGGTGTAACACTCGAAACCGGAAGGCTTTCGGTGAAAGCCGGAGCAGATGGGCTCGTGGCAGGCACATCCGTTTTCAGGAGCGATGACGTGCGGCGGACGATCCTTGAATTCAAGGGTCTCTGAACATTAACCGCCTGTGAATGCAGATTCGAATACTGCGCGAGTAAGGTTAATAAGGATGTAGTTAATAGAATGTCCCAGATAGGCCATGGAATCCATGCTGACTTTCATCCTTTCATCTATGCCGGTTTTAAATACAGTTAAGACCGGCCAGAGCTAGAACTGGCTGAGCGTCAGGCTTGTTTTTCCTGGACAGCTACAGAACAACAAACGGAAGTGCGGAAACAGATGTCAAACAACGAACACATCAATATCGACCCATCAACTACAAAGTACCTGATACAGGCAAGGCTGTCTGCTGATGGGATAGTGGAAAAACCAGACGTCGTCGGGGCGATATTCGGCCAGACCGAAGGATTGCTCGGTGAAGAACTGGACCTGCGAGACCTCCAGAAGGGCGGCAGGATAGGCAGGATAGAGGTAGAGGTCGTATCGAAAATGGGCAAATCGGAAGGTACAATCATGATACCTTCGAGCCTCGACCAGATAGAGACTGCGGTCCTCGCATCCTCGCTTGAAACAATAGACAGGATAGGACCATGCAAAGCGAAGATCAATGTAGAGTCGCTTGAGGATGTGCGGATAACAAAGAGAAACAAGATAATAGAAAGGTCAAAGGAACTCCTCGGCCAGATGTCCAAGGCATCAAAGTCGAGCGGGCTTGACCTCCTTGAGGCGATAAGGCAGTCTACAAAGACCGAGGAGCTGACTTACTTCGGAAAAGAGCGGATGCCCGCCGGCCCGAATGCGCTCGACTCAGACGCCATCATAATAGTTGAAGGAAGGTCGGATGTCATCAACCTTCTGAAGTGCGGCATCAAGAACACGATTGCGGTGGAAGGAACAAATGTTCCAAAATCGATCCAGGACATATCGACTGAGAAAGTGGTCACGGCCTTTGTTGACGGGGACCGGGGAGGAGAGCTGATACTCAAAGAGCTCCTCCAGGTGGCTGACATTGACTTCATTGCCAGGGCACCAAAGGGACAGGAAGTGGAGGAACTCACACAGAAGCAGGTAATGAAAGCTCTGAGGAACAAGATGCCCACCGAACAGTATGTTGAGATGTTCGGGCTCTCAGTGCAGACCTCTGACCAGAAGGAAAGGGAACAGCACAACAGAAGAGGCGACAGGGGTGACAACCACAGGCCCAGGGCAGTTGAGGTGACAGAAAAAAGGGGTGGTCAGGAGGAGGCCGAGAAAGAGCGCGAGAGGCGCCCGCAGCCGAAGCAGCTCACCGAAGTTCAGGAAAAGATGAGAACTGTCCTGAAGGAGATGAGCGGCACATCGAAAGCGATATTCCTTGACAGCGGTGGCGCCCAGGTCCAGGATGTAGCAGTCAGGGACCTCGTCAACATACTGCGCGAGCAGGAGGAGGGAAAGATCGGCGGCGTGGTATTTGACGGGATTATAACTCAAAGGATTCTCGACATTGCTGCCGAAAAGAAGATCCCCTACCTGGTGGCAAGTAAGCTTGGCAGCATAACAAAGCAGCCGGAGAATGTCAATATCTGGGTAAGGGAAGAACTCAACTGAAGGACAAACTGAAATGGCATCCACCCGCAACACCGACAAGGATGAGGCAATCTCCCTGTCAGAACTCGCCACAACAGAGGGGATTACACTGCCGAGCGACCCTCTTGAGAGGGTCGTGGGACAGGACGAAGCAATAGCCCTCGCGCGGGTAGCTGCTGTGCAGAGGAGAAACCTTCTCCTGGTTGGTCCGCCCGGAATAGGGAAGAGCATGATAGCGAGGGCGCTGTCGCTTCATCTTCCCATGCCAAAGCAGGAAATAAGAGTCGTTCACAATCCTGAACACCCCGAGCGCCCGACGGTGGAGGTCAAGAGCGGGGCTGAGGCGGAAAGCGAGAAGACAAGCATGGAGTATGCCGGCGGGGAGATAGTTGACCCTGCCGAGGCGCCGATAACAGTTGCGGAAAGGCTCGGATACAGATGCAGAAGCTGCGGCTCTTACTCATCCCCGAAGGAGACGTACTGTCCGAAGTGCCAGAAGTCAAAGCTGTTCAACAACATCTCCGGTCAGGGAAATCCGTTCGGGGACATATTCGGCAATCTGTTCGAGATGACCATGGGCCAGACGCTGGGAACAGACAGGGTGACGACGACCAGAAAAAGGTTCGACAAGGAGGAGGTTGTCGTCTACGAGCGTTTCGGCGACGTGATACGTGTGCTTGACCAGAAGGCGCTGGAGAAGAGGAGGGAGATGGAAAAGCAGAGCCCTCACAAGATCATTGTGCCTTACAGGAGAAACAACTTTGTTATGGTCACTGGCGCAAGCGAAACGGAGCTCCTGGGCGATGTCAGACATGACCCGTACGGCGGCCATGCGCAGCTGGGAACGCAGCCATATGAGCGTGTGATTCCTGGCGCCATTCACGAAGCGCACGAGGGTGTCCTGTACATTGACGAGATACCGCACATAGGGGATCTGCAGCGCTTCATACTGACTGCGATGCAGGACAGGATGTTCCCTATCGAAGGGCACAACCCGCAGAGCGCCGGTGCATCTGTGAGGGTGGACAATGTTCCTTGCGACTTCATACTCGTTGCCTCCTGCAATATACAGGATCTGCAGCGGATCATTGCACCGCTTAGGTCCAGGGTCGTCGGCGACGGGTACGAGGTGCTCCTCGAGACAACCATGAAGGACAACCCTGACAACAGGGTGAAGCTTGCACAGTTCGTCGCCCAGGAAATACAGAAGGACGGCAAGATCCCCCATGCAACGATCGAAGCAGTGAACGAAGTGATAAAAGAGGCGTCCAGACGTGCGAGGACGATTGACCACAAGGACGATTCACTCACATTAAGGCTCAGAGAGCTTGGCGGTGTCGTAAGGGCTGCGGGAGACATGGCGGTGCTCGGACAGAGCAGATACATCGAAGCGGACCACATACGGGCGGCGCTGAAGAAAACAAAACCTGTGGAAGAGCAGATACGAGACCGCTATGGAAACTTCTTCAGGGCTGTCAGCGACGAGATGACACCATCCCAGAGGCAGTCCGGCAACGACTACTGGTATGAGAGTGAAACAGCAAACGATTTCAACAAACCGGGATACGGATGATCATATGTCCTTGGCCATCTTCAGCCCATCTTCCATATCAGAGTAGTACATCAGAAGGACGCCTGTGTTGCGGAAACCGAATTTCTCGTAGAAACGAATCGCCTCAAGATTGCTCCGCCTCACCTCCAGCGATATCCTCTTCACCCCTTTTTCGACCGAGAGCTCTATGAAACGGTTCATGAGCTCATGCCCTATGCCCTTTTTCCTGTATTGCCTGTCAACAGCAAACATGAGGATCCTCGTCTCGAACCTGCCCTGGATGACGCCCAGCAGCATGGCAACCACTCTCCCATCTTCCACTCCCACTATGAAGCCGTCCCCCCAGTCCCTGCTCTTCTCAAGATAGAGTGACTTGGGATAATATTCGCCGAGAGAAGAAGAGACTATGTCCGCGATCCTGTCGAGGTCGTCGTATCTGAAATTTCTGACGGATGCCATGTTGAACGGCAATAAGCCAGAGCTTGGTTATCAGCCTTTTGCGCGTCGTTTTTTCGCCTGTATTGAAGGAGCTGACACCCATCCGGATGTCGCAGGAAAGTCGGCATCTAGTTTAAATAGGGAGTGTAACAGTGAACTACGAAGCATTTGCAGTCGCGTGCTCTCCTTATGAGATCACGCAGGTGGCGGTCATGATGGATCTCGAGTACGACGTTGTTGTCATTGGAGCGGGGCCAGGCGGTAGCGTGGCGGCGAAATATGCTGCGAAGGCGGGCTGCTCGACGCTTCTCATAGAGAAAAGGCAGGAGATAGGGACACCAGTCAGGTGCGGAGAGGGAATAGCGAAGCGATGGCTTGACGACGTTGGTATCGAGCCAAGCAAGAAGTGGATCGCAGCTGAGGTGGACGGTGCAAGAATTATTTCGCCCAACGGGACAATACTGACGGTTGACGAGAGCAGGGCAGGGAACGAGTGCGGCTTTGTGATTCACAGGGACGTGTTCGACATGACGCTGGCGCAGCAGGCAGCGCAGGCGGGCGCGGAAGTCATGGTCAAGACGTCGGCCACAGGCCTGATCAGGGAGGAGGGGCAGGTCAAGGGAATAAAGGCAAGGTCGATGGGAAAGGACCTGACCATAAAAAGCAAAGTGGTAATAGGCGCGGACGGCTTCGAGTCTCAAGTTGGCAGATGGGCGGGCATAAACACAAACCTGAAGCCAAAGGATGTTGACTCATGCTACCAGTATACGCTTGTGGATGTTGACATAGACAGACGGTACACCGACTTCTTCATAGGAGATATTGCACCTGGCGGCTATATCTGGATGTTCCCGAAGGGCGACGATATAGCGAATGTGGGAATTGGCGTGCAGACAAGCAAGATCAAGGGACCGGGCGAGGCAAAGATGTACCTCGACCGTTTCATTGAAAAACACCCTGAGTTCAGGAAGGGCAAGTCGATAATGGAAGTTGCGGGAGGTGTCTCCATTGCGGCACCGCTGGACAGGACAACTGTCCCAGGCATGATGCTTGTTGGAGATGCCGCCAGAATGATCGACCCTGTCACTGGCGGAGGCATATACAATGCCTGTGTTGCAGGGAAGATTGCGGGTGAAGTCTCCGGGCAGGCGGTGGACGAAGGCAACTCGGGCCAGGAAGTCATGGACAGGTACGAAAAAGGGTGGAGGGACAAGATGGAAGAGCACCTTTACAGAAACTACCTGATGAAGGAGAAGATATCGAAGATGGACGACGCAACATTCGACAAGCTCGTCTATGCCATGACACAGGTCGACATGGAGAGGATGACAACGCTCGACATACTCAGGGCGATTCAGAAGAAATACCCCGACCTGGTCAAGGAATTTGAAGAGTTCATGTGATCTGTGCCCGTCGTTTGAACGGAGCACTGCGGCATGTTATAAATCAGGGGAACATTTCATCCTCTGGTAAGCGATGACCGGACAAACACCCATGTCTACAACGGATGCCATCTCGCAGAATGAGGATGGCAGGCAAGTGAGAGTTAAGGGCTGGATAGAGGAGATAAGGGATCTTGGCGGCATATCTTTTCTGCTCCTCAGGGACGGTTACGGAAGCGTGCAGGTGACGGTTCTGAAGAAATCGGCCCCGGCGGAGGTGCTCGAAACGCTCAAGGGAATCAGCAGGGAGAGTGTTGCAGAGTTTGAAGGGACGGTGAGGAGATCGGACAAGGCAAAGCGGGGCGTGGAGCTGATTCCGTCGGCCATGAGGCTTCTCTCGCCTTCGGAGACGCCTCTTCCCATGGGTGTCGTGGACAAAGTGGAGGTGGAGACGGAGACAAGGTTCGACAACCGCTTCATGGACCTCAGGAGGCAGGAGCAGGGACAGGTGTTCAGGGTCCGTTCCGACCTCACGTATTTCCTGCGACAGAAGCTCACCGAATTGAGATTTGTGGAGGTCAGCACGCCCAAGATAGTCTCCGAGGGGGCAGAGGGGGGCGCCACGCTGTTCAACGTGGACTACTTCGGAAAGAAGGCATATCTCGCCCAGAGCCCTCAGCTGTACAAGCAGATACTGATGGCAAGCGGCCTCAACAGGGTCTACGAAATAGCGCCTGTATACAGGGCAGAACCTTCGGATACGGTGAGACATACTTCGGAATACGTCTCGTTTGACGCAGAAATGGCGTTCATAGACGGCATGGAGGATGTGATGTCAACGCTTGAATCGCTCATGGCAGAAGCGATAGGAAAAACAGCTGATGCTCATTCAAAGGAGGGGGAACGGTATGGCAGGAGCCTGGCGGGAGATATGAAAAGACCGTTTCCCAGGCTTCGCTACACTGAGTGCGTGGACATGCTGAATTCAGAGGGGAAGCATGTCAGGGACGGGGACGACATAGACACGGAGGGGGAAAAGGTGATAGGCGCGCTGATGAAGGAGAAGGGGTATGATATGTACTTCATCACAATGTACCCCGCTTCCATCAAGCCGTTCTACATTATGGAGGAGGAGGGGACGCCCTATTCGTATTCCTTCGACCTTGAGTACAGAGGCACAGAGATGGCATCCGGGGGGCAGAGGGAACACAGATACCCCGATCTTGTCAGGAGGATGGAGGCAAAGAACCTTAACCCGAGGGGTTTCGAGTTCTACCTGAAGGCATTCAGGTACGGCATGCCCCCTCACGGTGGATGGGGGCTCGGAATGGAGAGGCTCGTGAGCACATTCATGGGCCTTGGAAACCTCAGGGAGGCGATGCTCTTCCCGAGGGACAGGGTCAGGCTCGTGCCGTAGGTGCTGAGTCTTCAGCCCGCCGGTGCATACCCCCTGCGCATTAGATTATAAAAGAAAAGGCGATACAGGCACGAAGCAGATGGGAGATATCTACGAAAGGGAGCTCAAGGGTGTACTTGGCGGGGAGCAGAAATTCATAGAGAAGGTGGCAAGGGCTCTGGAGCCTTCCGAAAGGGAAGCGTACAGAAGGCTGGAGTCCAAGCATTTCCTTGTAGTGAAGGCAGGCGGCTCGTTTGGCGTTGACCTGGTTGCTGTGAGGGGCAACTTCGCCTTTCCTATAGAGGTCAAGAGCTCCGCAAGCGGCGTCTTCAGGTTCAGCAAGAGCGACAAGCTCGAGAGCCAGGCGGAGAGGATGAGAACGGTTTGCGAGCACTCTTCCCTGGTTCCGACATACGCCTACAGGCTGAAGAATGCAGGAGGCGATCCGTGGAGGCTGTTCACGTTCTCTGACATAGGTGATGGCCTTGAGGGAAGGCACAGGCTGCTCTTCCGGAGGCTTCCGAAGATAGGTGTGACGAACGAGGGGAACAGGATAATGCACTGGGAGGACGGCCTGAAGCTCAGCAGCTTCATAGACTACTTCATGGAAGTGTTCTGAATCGTTTCGGGCTCATTGGGCTCAATATCAATTAAATAATGCCTCAGCATTAGGTATTGCGAATATAATACGAGGAATGGTCTCGCTTTGCATGCTTTCGTTCGCCTCTTGTTGTTGACGGTGATAGCGCTAGCTGATGAACAGAACATGGAACCTGGGACAGCATCACACCTGCCGCAGACCTGCTGCATGGCTGGCACTCCCGACGCGGTTCCAGTCAGTTTCAGACAGGCCGGCTGCCCTATTGAAAGGCTTCAGAAACAATTGCAGTGACAACAGGAGATGGAGAAGGTATCTGACCGCAGATCTGTGCGACAGGGATAGGAAATGGCTGAAGTTATCAAAATCGGATTGACCGGTTTGCCCGGCTCTGGAAAGACAAGTACGCTGCTGAAACTGATCGACATGCTGGAAGCCGAAAACAAGACGGTGGGCGGGATGATAACCGAGCCGATAATAGAAGGGGGCAAGAGAACTGGCCTCCAGATCTACAACAGGCTTTCAGGTGAAAGGGGAAGGCTTGCGCATCTCGACATAGAATCAAGGTACATGTACGGCAAGTACGGTGTCGACCTGTCCGTCCTCGAGAACGTAGGTGTAAGGGCTCTCGAGGAAGCGGGCGAGAAGGCAGATGTGGTAGTCATAGATGAGGTGGGGAAGCTCGAGGTGGAGAGCGAGAAGTTTGTTGAAAGCGTGAAGGATGTGCTTGACATGGACAAACCTGTGATACTCACGCTTCACAAGAAATCCAGAAACCCCCTGCTGCAGGACATAAGAAAGAGGGATGATGTCAGGATTCTGGAGGTAACCCCAATCAACAGGAACCTGCTCCCTTATAAGGTCATGAAGCTGATGAAAGGGCAGCTATGGTGACTGAAGAAGACCATGTGGAACTGGTGGAAGGCAGAGCCACCTTCCTGGTTCCCCGGAACTACAACCTGAAGGGACCGGGCAGGAAGTCCGGAAACGTTTTCTACAACAGGCAGATGGAACTAAACAGGGATATCTGCATTTCTGTACTCAGGGCTGAAAGAAGGAAGCTGAGCATCCTGGATGCAATGGCCGCCTCCGGCGTCAGGAGCGCCCGCATTGCGCTTGAGGTTGAGCCGCAGGCGCATGTGGTCGCGAACGACAGCAGCCCCGCGTCGACTGAACTGATGCGGCTGAACTTCAGGAGGCTGGGACTGGACGGGGTTGCGGTGACAGGCATGAAGGCAAATGCCGCGATGGCAGAAGGTCACTTCGATTACATTGACATAGACCCGTTCGGCACGCCTGTATGGTACATAGCGCAGGCGCTCATGTCGGTGAAGTCCGGGGGCATCATAGGCATCACAGCCACAGACACGGCCATGCTCTGCGGCTCTGCAAAGGGGTGCGAAAGAAGATACCTCTCGACTGCCAGGCGCTGCCCGTTCATGCACGAGATCGGGATCAGGAACCTGATAGGCTACATTGTCCGCTGCGGTGCCTCGTACGACAGGGCGGTCTATCCGCTACTCTCCTACTTTGCGGACCACTACTTCAGGATTTACCTCAGGGTGAGAAACGGCGTAACGCTGGCTGAGAAGCAGCTACAGGGCATGGGTTACGTGCTCTACGACAGGAGTAACGGGAGAAGGTGGATTGAGAAAGAATGGCGTCCCCATGCCGCCGGTCCCGCATGGACTGGACCGCTGCATGACAGTTCGCTTCTTTCCTCGATGCAGGTGGAGGAGTGGTTCGGAGCAGGAAGGCGAATGTCGAAGCTGCTCGAGCTGTGGAGAGGGGAGGCGGCCGCGCCTGCGCTTTTCTACAACGCCGACGAGCTGTCCCGGCTGTTCGGTTTCAACCTCCCTTCCATGGCAGAAACGGTGCGCACGCTGCAGGTCAGCCGCGGTGCGTGCAGGACCCACTTTGACCCCAAGGGGTTCAAGACCGAAGCATCTGCCGATGAGATAAGGGAACTGCTTGCCCCGGCCGGGTGGGGAAAAGATATATCCGCAAACCGTCCTTGACACATCTCCAATGGATGGGATGTCAGCTTCCATAGGCTCATCAAACGGCATATCGATTGAAACTGAAGAGGGCACGTTCAGGCTCGACCCTTCAAGGACAGTCAAGGGGGAATTCAACGTTATATCTCATGCACACTCGGACCATCTTCCGCGTGGCGGCAACGAGACGGAGGTAATAGCAAGCAGGGAGACGCTCCGGCTTGCAAGCATGAGAACCAAGAAGAGCTACACCGGCACCGAGCACAGGTCAGTAAGGCTCCTCGAGGCAGGGCATGTCCCTGGCTCCAGGATGGTGCTCGTAAGGAGTGAAAGGACCTACCTCTACACGGGTGATTTCTGCACCAGGAAGAAAGTCTATCTCAGCAATGCAAAACCGGCCAAGACAGACGTGCTCTTCATCGAGTCGACATACGGCATTCCGGACTACAGGTTCCCTGACCCTGTCGAGCTTGCGGGTGTCATCAGGGACTGGACGGCGGACACTCTTTCACGCGGGATAAACGTCATTTTCACAGCCTACCCGCTGGGGAAGGCGCAGGAGCTGCAGGTGATACTGAAAGGAATGCCGCTTTACGCCGACGAGTCTGTCATGAGGCATAACGAAGTGGCCATGGAAGGCTCTGCGCCCGATGCAATGCCCCTTTCGGCTCTTGAAAAGGGGCCGGCAGTTGTCGTTTCGTCTGGAAGGCTCGTGATTGCCTCCCTTCCCTCCTCCGTCAGAAGGAATGCGCTTACAGCAACGGCATCCGGATGGTGCCTGAAGGGGGGGTTCGGGGGGAGAATGGGATACGATGAGGCATTTCCCCTTTCAGACCACTGCGACTATGACGACCTGATGGAGTTCGTCAGGAAATGCGATCCGTCGACCGTGTACACTGTCCACGGCTTTGACAGGGAGCTGGCTGCAAGCATAAGGGGGGAGCTTGGCATAGAGGCGAGGCCCCTCAGGGAGGCGAAGAAAGTGAAGAAGGCGCAGAAGAGGATAGACAGCTACTGATCACTTCTGCCTTGTGAACCTGGGGTATGTGCCGGGTTTCATGAAGACACGCAGAGTGTCGCATGCAATCCCCGAGGCGGCATTTTCAATCATCTCCGTTGACATGAGTGCCGTGGCAAGTGCTATTCCCTCCCCCTTGGCGCTCATGAGTGAGACGATGCTGCCGCGCTTGATGCCGCCACCGGAGCGGAGTATGCCCTTCACTGTGAGGTTGGCACCATGGCAGATACTGTCTACAGCACTGTCCTTTAGCACAATCTGCGGAAACGACTGCAGGAGCGTCTCGAACGGCCTGACTATGGAGAGGAGCATGGAGGCATCCCCGCCAGCCATGTAATGGACTGCATCCTCGAGCTCCTGAAGCGTGACAGCCATCTCCTCCCTGAATGGTCCTGAGGCGGTACGTCTCAGCTCGACCATCTGACCTCCAGCGCACGAGGCCTCGCCGATGTCCCTGCAGAGCGTTCTTATGTACGTGCCTGCCTCGCAGCTTACCCTGAAAAGCACGAACCGCTCCTTCATCTCAAGCAGCGTGAGTGAATGTATCTTCCTGACGCGTCTCTCCCTCTTGACAGCAGAGCGCACTGGCGGTGTCTGGTATATGCTGCCTGTGAACTCGGAGAAGAGGTTCTCAACCTCCTTCCGTCCTATGTCCGAATGGAAACGCATCAGCCCGACGTACCCCTTGGGAAGAAAGTGGAGAGCGTCAAGCGCCCTGACCGAGATGCCTATGCCCACGGGGAGAACACCGGTCACAGCAGGGTCGAGCGTGCCGCCGTGGCCCACCTTCCTTCCACCCAGGATCCTTGAGACCCATGCAGACACCTGGTGGCTTGTGGGTCCGGCTGGCTTGTCTACGATCACCAGTCCGGATTCGAGGCTCTCCTCAAGCGTCCGCCCGAAGGGGGCCCTGCCGTATCTTCCGTCCGTCTCCGGACGCTCCTGCAACTCAGATCACCCCCCTTTCCTTCATCCGGTCAAGGGCGGCAACCAGAAGCTCGTCCGGAAGCAGATGTTCAGAGTCGAGGAGAAGGTCGTAGGCGGCATGCTCTGCCGGGTCCATCGAGTAGATTTCTAGATACCGCGTACGCTCGCTCTTCTCCCTCGCCCTCATCGTCTCGAGCGATGCGCTGCCGTCAGTCCCGTCGCGCTGCGATATGCGCGCCGCCCTCACTTCCTCGGGCGCGTCGACGTATATGCAGTACGGGTCCAGGCCGCCCCTCCTGAGCATCAGGCATGCCAGCCTCCCCTCCACAATGCAGCTGTTTATTGAGGACGCCTCCTCGACTATCTTCCTGTCAAGCTCCGTGTCGATGGAATGGTCCCCCTCGGCAACGAGATTGAACTGGAGCACGTCCATGCCGCGCTCGGACGCCATCTTCCTGAACACCTGGCCGGTGCTTATCAGTGGCACACCGAGCTTTTCAGAGAGAAGCCTTGCAAGCGTTGTCTTGCCGCTTCCCGCTGGCCCGCTGATCGCAATCAACACAATGACACCATTTGCAGCACCGTATAAAACAGCTTTCAGCTCGCAGAATTGAGCTTTTCCAGCCTTCTCTTCAGCATGAAGTATCTCAGAAGCCTCTGGTAAATCTGTGTGAAAGGAATGCCAAGGATTGCGTAAAGGTACACCCAGCTGGGGAAGACAAGGAACTGCTCCGTGAAGTAGACCCTTGAAGACCACGGGACGGTGAAGACAGGGTATGGCAGCGCGTAGAGGAATACGCTGAGCCAGGTGAACAGCGGGAAAATGACTATAAGCGTAATGGGCAGAATGCGCATCTGCTTCTGCATAACCTGTGACTGCTGCATCATGAACTTGTTCTGGTGCTGGTTCAGCTTCCTTATGCGAGCCTGGTCCCTTTCCTTGAAAGCAGCCCTCTGCTCCTTTCTCAGCGCCCCCATTATCCGCTGTATTCTTGCCTGTTCAACAAAGTCGGTGAAAACAATACGGAGTGTTGTCCCCAGAAGGACAACGACGAGCTCCGCGATCATGATCGTGATCACAGGGAAAGCCCCGCCGAACCCGATAGCAGGGCCGAGTACCACATTGAAACCGGAGACGGCGGCATCCCTGACGCCTGGGTTGAAGAAGGCAATCAGGAGGCCAAACATCACAATGAGCGAGAGGAACATCGAGCCAGTCCCCTGGGGCATCTGTTGCCCCGCCGGTCTACTTGTTGAAGCCATGTCACTCCACCTCTCCTGCGATTGCCATCAGCCCGACTCTCCGAAGAACTGCCTGAGAACCGGATGCATCTCCATCATCTGCTCCTGCCCTATTGCATCGTAGAACTGGATCATTATACCTGTCGCAAGCAATAAACCTACGCCGGTGGCATTGCCCACCGTCCCTATGAGATCAGCACCCACGGCAAGGAAACCGACCAGAGCCCCGCTCAGTATGGTGACTGAGGGTATGTACCTCTCAAGCACCCTCTTCATTACCCTGGGATCCCTCCTGAAACCAGGTATCTGCATGCCGCTGCTCTCTATCTGTTCTGCCACCGCTGCGGGGCCCATGTTCGTTGTCTCTATCCAGAACCTTGCGAATATTATGCTGCCCACAACGTAGACGAGTGTGAATGCGAGAACCCAGAGTGCAAACTGGTACGGCTCATGCCCTGCAAGCTGCACGCTGCCTGTGGCATAGGCAGGGTTTATCATAGGAAGAAGCCAGTCCGAAAGGCCGTTTATGTTGCTTACATACCACGCCAGGCCGCCCGTCGGCAGAGTGCTTCCGGTGGTGTAGGTGCCAAGTATGGCCTGGTGACCGAGAAGCGGTATCTTCTGCATCGTCGGGTTTGTCCAGAGAAGGTAGCTGAACATGCTTACGTTGGCAAGCAGCGCAGCAACGAGTATGACAGGTATGTTTGAAGCGTAAATCAGCTTTATGGGGTAGCGCCCTCTCGCCCCCTTGGCAGTCTCGTGTGCAAGCGGCAGCTCTATCCTTGTGGACTCTGTCCACGCAACGATCAGGAAAATGACAACGGTGCCGACAAGAGCCACAACCGAATTGGGATTGCCCAGCATGAGTGATTCGAAGCCGTTGCCTGTCATCTGGCCCGCAGACATGTGGAACAGGACATAGATTATCTTCGGTATTGTGCCCACAGGCGCATAGGCGAGGGGGCCAGTGGGCGCAGTGCTCCCCGGGGCGGCGGCGAGCGGTGAAGGGTTGAAAAGACCAGTGAAAATCTGCTGCGATACGCCTGCGGCTATGAAGAGCGAAATACCGCTCCCTATACCCCATTTGGAGACAATCTCGTCCATGAGGAATATAAGATATGAGCCCACGAACAGCTGAGCTATTATTATGATCTGGGCCAGCGTCCTGCCCCCGCCGTACAGCGGATAGATGCCGAACACGGACACCCCGTTTGCCGCGAGGCCTATGTTGTGAACGAAGGTCGGGCTCGGGTCAAGGTAGCCGAACACCTGGGGCACGGCCTCGACGAATATCATGACTATGACGACGAATTTCTGTGTGCTCTGGTAGACTGCCTTGTCCTCGTCGTCCTGGAGGTCGAGGTTTATGATCTTGGCGCCTGTGAAAAGCTGCATGACTATGGAGCCTGTAACTATGGGCCCGATTCCAAGCTGCAGGATCGAGCCCGAGGCGCCTGCTATGATTGCCCTGTACTGCTGGAAAAGGTCTATCTTGGTGCTCAGGTCCAGGCCGTATATGTACACATTTGTCATGACGAAGTAGAGGAAGAGTATCAGTATCACCCAGAGCATCTTCGTCCTGAAATGGACGTGCCCTTCAGGCTTGGTGATAGCAGGCAGCCTGTCAGTGAAGGGCTTCAGTTTGTAGAGTAAGCTCTTCTTCTCCTCGTCCGCCATCTTATCACGTTGAAATGTTCAAGCTATTTAAGCGTCACACTGCCGCCCGCTTTTTCAACCGCCGCCTTCGCCCTTTCAGTAGCATGCTCCACTATGATGTCCAGCGGTGTTCCGACTGTTCCGCTCGAGAGCAGTTTGTAATAACCGGCGGATGAAAGGTCGACCGTTGTCCTGCCCCCCTCGCCTTTTGCATGCCCTTCAGCAGCGAGCCTTGGAAGCTGGGAGAGGACAGCATTGACAGTGATGCCTTTCCTCCTCTCAACGACCTTCTGGGGGCGCTTGAAACCGTGGACACCGAAGTGCTTCGGGTCATACTTCAGAGTGTGCATGAACTTGTGCTTGTGCAGACCGGCATTGCCCGTTCCGCCGTGTATTCCTGCACCTCTTCCCGACTTCTTGCCCCTGCCGTGTGTTCTTCCACCCCTGAACTTGTTCGTCCTGCTAACCATCAGAATGCACCTTCCTTTCCAGGAAGCATCTTCTCTATCAGCCCGTTTATGTCTGTTCCGCGATAGCCTAGTGAGCCGCCCGCCCGGTAACTCTTCTTTATTGCCTCCCACCCTTTCCTTGGAGGATGGAGACGCAAGACCCTCTTTATGTTGTAGTCTGAAAGCGATGCTGCCCCTGAAAGAAGCGAGCCTGCAACACTGTTTGCGTCCGACTTGAATTTCTCCTTCAGCACCTCTTCGTCGACACGGCTGTTCCCTTCAAACCTTGCCGATGCAACAAGCACCCTCGTCAGTTCCTCAGGGGTGAGCTCGCCCCAAGTCACGTAGTCCTTCACAGCCTGCAGCATCCTCCTTGCAGTCTCAGTTTCCTGCAGAAGGACCATGTGGTTTACCCTCCTGAGCTGAAGCTGCTCGAGCGTTTCGAGTGCATTTCTCTTGATCTTGCTGTGCCCCCTTACCCTGATTACAGCGTACATTCACTCTCCCTCCGCCTGCTGGGCGACAGCTTGCTCGGCCACGTGCACCTTGGAGACGCCCGAGCGTATCTTGAGCCTGTCGCGCTGCTCATCCGAAACCCTGTATGTCACTGTCTGCTTGAGTGCCTCGAATGCTGAATAGGTGAAGTTGAGCGTTGTCTTCGAGTGGCCGTTTGTAAAGCCCCATGCATCGTGTATCCCTGCAAGCTCCATAACTGTCTTTGCCACGTTGCCCACAGCGAGGCCGACACCCCTTGGGGCAGGCCAGAGAGAAAGCTCGACGGAACCTGACTTTCCAACAACCTTGAAAGGAAGCGTGTGCGGCGTTCCGCATCCGCACTGCCATGAACCGCACCCCCTTCTTATTTCGATTATGTTGAGCTTCGCATTCTCTATTGCGTTCCTTATCGTCGGGCCAACCTCCCTGCCTTTTGCCCTTCCGACGCCGACTATGCCGTCCTTGTTGCCAACAACGCATGTGATTGCAAACTTCACCCTTCTGCCAGAATCGGTCATCCTCTGGACCATGTTGACATCCGCTACCTCGTCAACCATATCAGGGACGAGCATGTCGACTATCTCCGACTCACGCAGCGGCAGCTTTGATGCAAGCACCTGGCTGATGGATGTTATAGTGCCATCGGCAACAAGCTTTCCCAGTTTTGTTCTCGGAACCCAATCGGCCATTAACTGACCACCATCTTTGTCTTGATTTCAGACATCTCTCCGTGTCCCTTTGCAAGCGCTTCTATCCTTTCTGCGGGCACGAGTATGTCCTCACCGTGCGGCACTTCGAGCCCTCCCTCCACCAGTCCGTTGAGGGCGGCATATATGCCTGAATTCTTTGCAGGGCTGACAAGACCAGCGTCGAGTATGGCCGCTGAAATGCCCTTCCTGACTGCCCTGCGCGCTGCAAGGAGCCCTGTCAGGTAGGCGGCGGCCGAATTCGACGCGGCACCCTTCCAGCCGTACTTCCTGAGTTCGATGCTGCTCGCGGACGCAACGACTGCGTCCCCGCTGCTCCCGAGCTCTATGAACTGGACAATGTAATACCTGTTTGTCCTCCTTACAACTGCCCTTGCCATGCCCGACTTCACAAGCTTAAGCCTGTGCGAATAATCTGTCGCCCCTTCTCTCCTTCTCCTGAATGGTACCTTGTACCTTGGACCGTGCATCCTGATCACTCCTTGAGCAAACCAGCGTCACGAAGATGCTCCTCGAGATTTCTCCTTCCCCTGAACATGCCTCCCTTCGTGAGGTTGTAGTATCTTCTGTAAGTGTTCCTGTCTATCTTTCCGCCGTCCCTGTATTTGCGTAGTTCGTCGCGCATGGCCCTGATGCTCTTGACCCACCTGTCCTTCTTGGGGCTCCTTGTGCTGAGCGTTCCCTTCCTTGTGCCATGCCCTTTCTGCCTTCCCTTGTCCTTCTGCCCCAGGTTCTTGTTTATCCTTCCGCGGGAATTTCCCTTCTTCGGAAGCTTGACTATGCTCCCTGACAGTATTGCCGTCCTGACATCGGCCCGGGTAATGGCGTCCGCCACGTCGGTGATCCTGTTTGGGTTTATCCACACACGCGAAGCACCGCACTTCAGTATCTCGGCAGCCATCCTCTTCTGGTTCTTCAAATCCATCATCATCACCCGTTCAATACGCGTATATCAAGCTTCTCCGCTTCAGCGACAATGTCCTGCCTCTTCCTGCTCCCGACCGTGTGCGCTATCCTGACAGCCGTGGTCTTGGGGTCAACCCCCTCCAGCTGGCTGACGTTGTAGACAAGCTTCTCCGCAAAACCTGAGGGATGGAGACCGCGAGCAGACGACGGTGAGCCGTAGCCGATGGAAACAGACTTCGGCCTGTAATATGTGAAAAGTCGCATCTTGCCCTGTTTTCCCCTGGGCTTTCTCCACTTGAGCCCGAGCCGTTGCGCCTTGAAATACTCAGCCCTGAGGAACTTCGGCCTCCGTGAGGCTATCTCCGACCTGAGGGCCAGGGCGGCGGAGACTTCGGCGGAAAGTACAGGTTTCTTCTTGACCACATACTCCCCTTCCTTCTCCTCTTCTGCAGCCTCTGTCTTCTCGGGCGGCGCTGCCTCCTCCTGCTCCCCCTCCTTTTCCTCCGACTCCTGCAGGTCCTCCGACCAGGATGCAACCGTGCCGGCTTCAATGCCAAGCGCTTCCGCCAGCTTCTCCGCACCCTCCTCTTCGATCCTCTCCTTCAGCGAGTCGGCATCCTCTACACCCATCTCTTTGAGCTTCGCCAAGACTTCTTCATCAATGCCGGTGAGTTCCTTCAGGTCGGTCATACGAGCACCTTCCCTGCCTTGTCAACTATATAAATTCCATCCTGGAAGACCCTTCTGTCGTAGTTCTTTATCCGTGTGGCCCTCTCTATGTTTGCAGCTGTCTGCCCAGCCTCCTCGACGTCCACGGATGAAACTGTTATATGGTCGCCTGAAACAGAGACCTTTGCCTTTCCCATTACCCTCGCTTTCCTCGGATGCCTTTCGCCAAGGAAATTCTCTATGATGACATCCGCCCCCTTCACCTGTACCTTTATCGGGAAGTGGGCATAGACGATCTTCAGCCTGTATTCAAAGCCTTTCTCCACCCCCTGAACCGCGGACCTTATTTCGGAGGCAACTGTGTTGAACTCGGCCATTTCATGCTTCCTCGGCATTTCGAGCGACAGTGTTATGCTCTCGCCGACTGCCATATTTATCCTGCCAAGATGAAATCTCCTTGAAACCTCTCCCGCTTTTCCCTTCACGAAGAGTGTCCCGCCGTCGAGGCGTGCGGTGACCCCCTGCGGCATCCTGATTTCAGTGTTCATAATACCTGTTACAGCCATTTTAGCACCTCAATAGACATAGGCGAGCAGTCTTCCGCCCACACCGAGCTCCTTTGCCCTGAACTGTGAAATCACTCCATTCGTGGTTGTCATGATCAGCAGGCCGAAGTCCTGGGCCGGAAGATACCTCGATTCGAACTGCTCAATATTGTTTCTCCTGACCGCATGCCTGGGTTTGACTACGCCGCAGTTGTTTATCCTCTTCGAAAGCCTGACCTTGAACAGCCCTGCCTTGGCATCGTCTATGAGCTCAAACTCCCTGATATAGCCGTTATCGGCCATTACCTTGAGCACGTGGCCTATTAGCTTGGAGGCGGGCTTTATGACGCACTCATCCTTTCCGCGCTCCTCTGCATTCTTGATAGTGGCCATCGCATCATTCAACGGATCGCTCTGCATTTGATCACCTCACGAATATTTCCTGAATTCAAGCTGTGGCGCAATCTCCCTGAAACACTGCCTGCACAGATGCAGCCCGTAACGCCTTACTATGCCCCTCTTCCTGCCGCACCGCCGGCAGCCGTCTTTCCTGCCGAACTGTCTCTTTGGTTTCATTCAACTACCTCCAGGCCGAACTGCTCCCTGAGGAAGTTGACGCTCTCGGTCAGCGTCAGCCTGTGCCTCGCAGGGACGGTCCTGCGCGCCACCTGCCTCCTTGCTATCCTGTATCCGCGCCTGATCATGGTTACATTGATATCCATGCCGAAGACGCCTATATCGGGGTCGTACTTCATTCCGGCGAAGTCTGTGTAATCTGAGATTCCAAACGAAAAGCTTCCCTCGGGAGAGAATGAGTACAGGCTTATTCTGTTCTCCTTGACCCAGAGTGCCCTCTTGAGAAAATCATGTGCCCTCGCGCCTCGCAGCGTCACCTTGCAACCAAGCGGCTGGCCCTGACGGATGCCAAAGTCCCTGTTTGTCCTCTTCGAGTGGGTGATCGCAGCTTTCTGGCCCGTGACCATTTCAAGCACCTTCTGCGCCTTCAGGAGGCGCTCGCCTGCTTCTCCGGCGCCTATGTGGACAACCACCTTGTCCAGCTTCGGTGTTCTCATCTGGTTCATAGCGCTGACACCTCCGGCAGCTTTACCGCCGACTGAGTCGTACCGGAGACGAAGACGTTCATCCAGACGGTGGAAAAGCCCTCCTCAAAGTGGACAAGGTTGGGGGCCGGATTTCTCCACTTTTCAAACTTCTTGACCGTCGCAAGCTCCCCAACGTGGCTTCCACCTGTGATGATAGCTTTTGAGCCCGGTGCGAGCCTGAACACCTCGACGACCTTCTGAGTTGGCAGCTCAAGCCTCACCACGTCGCCTGTCTTTGCATCTAGGTCGGCGACAATGCTCCTGCCGTCATGAAGTGCAATCTGCTTCTTGCCTCCTTTGAGTGTGTGCCTTCCCTGAACGCGGCACAGCTTCCATGATGCCTCATCCTTCGTCGCTGGAACAAGATGCAGCTTGTTCCTCCTGTCGATCATCATCCTGTATGCACCCTCCTCCCCCTTCACTGTAATCACATCCATCAGCCCTACAGGGTAGTTGGGGTCCTTCCTCACTCTTCCGTCAACGGAGAAGTTGCCCTGCGAAATAAGTAGCCTGCCCTCCTTGGCGGACCTTACAAGCGTGAGCATATCCCTTACAACTGACACAAGAGGGAGCGAGTAGTCCAGGCTGTGGGCGCCTGCAGATGGTTTGGCAGCCCAGTAGCTGACCTTTCTCTTGATCGGCCACCTGTTTGGTGCCGCCATTCTCTTTATCCTTCCGGACATGTGCTTCATGCCTCCTTCTTCAGCTTTCTCTTCGGGTCCTGAGCAAGGGTGGTGATCATGACATTTGAAAAGGACACAGGCCTGGCAGACTGCTTCCCGTCCGCCTTTGGGATGGTTATGCCGTCTATCGTGACCTTCCTGTCCCTTGTATCCACCTTCGACACCCTGCCCTCTATCCCCCTGATTTCCTTGTCTCCTTTCACAATGGTAACTGTATCGCCCTTTCTAAGCGGGGCGCGCTTCACACCGTACTGCCGCCTGAGCTCTGAACTGATCGGAACAACCATTGACCTCCTGCTCGAGGTGCTGTCCAGCATGTGAAGCCTTTTCCTCTGTTTCCTGGCACTTACTGTCATTTGAATCACACTATCATGGATGCGACTGCTGCTATCCTCGGCCACCGCTCGGCGGCCTCCCTTGCAACAGGCCCCTTTATGTCTGTCCCCTTCGTCTCTCCCGTTTCGGTGGTTATCACAGCGGCGTTGTCTTCAAACTGTATCATCGTTCCGTCTGCCCTTCTGAACGGCCTCCTCTGTCTCACGATGACAGCATACACGAGCTGTTTCCTGATCTCTGGTGATCCCTTCTTTACCGTGACAACAACAATGTCTCCGACACCTGCTTTCGGATATCTTCGTACCCTGCCGTGATATCCGGGCACAGAAACTATCTGTGCAATCTTGGCGCCTGTATTGTCTATGACATTGAGCCTGCCGCCTGTGTTTATGCCCCTTGTCTGCTTTCCAGCGAGTCCCTTCAGCTCTACCCCCTCCTTTCAATCACAACAAAGTTCACTGTCTTGCTAAGAGGCCTGCATTCCATTATCCTGACTGCGTCCCCTTCCTGAACCTGGATGCAGCCGGGGAGATGCGCTGGGTACCTGCTTCTTCTTCTTTCGTAACGTTCGTACTTCGGGTCAAACCTGCTGTATTCCTTCTCAACGATCACTGTTCCCTTCATCTTCGCACTGACAACCGTGCCGAAAATGGACTGCCCCCTTACTGAAAGGGTCCCGTGATACGGACACTTCTTGTCCTCGCATGCGCCCTCAGGCACCTTTTCAACAACGCCAATATCCCTTGTGGTAACCATCATCTCAACCTCTTGATCCTGTCTTCCGGTCTAAACATGATTTTTCTGCCCTCAACTGTTATACGTTCTCCGCCCGATTCGAATATGAAATTGTGACTCCTCTTGTCAAATCGCTTCTCAGGCATTCCTACGTGTATCATGTGCTTCGTCTCCCACACTACCCTGCCGCTTGCCAGCGGAGCCATCGATGAATCGCAGACGACCACCTGGCTTCCTATGAATTCGCCCCTGAGAAACTCCCTGACATTCAGAACAATCACCTCACAGTCACGCTGAAACCCATCTCCTCGAGCGTTTCCTTCACCTTTCTCTTGTGGTCTCCCTGAAGCTCAATGCGGTTTCCCTTCACCGTGCCTCCGGATGCGCATTTCATTTTCAGCTTCTTTGCAAGGGAATCTATGTCTATGTCAGCAGAATCAAACCCTTCAACGACGGTCATCACTTTCCCATATCTCCTGTTATCCGTGTAAACCACTATTGCCTGCTGCTCCCTTGCTATCTGCTCACACATGCACAACTCTTCTGGTAGACCGCAAGTCGGGCAAATTCCAGCCATTATTTTTCTTCCTCCCTCTCCACGGAGAGTAACCGAGCTATCTGTTTTCGCAGCGCCCTTATCTTGCCCGGATCGGCAGGAGCACCGCCCATGGCGGAAAGTCCCCGTTCGTGCATGAGCTCATCAGAGAGTTGCTTCAGTTTCTGAACCCTCTCCTCCTTCCGCATCGTTCTTATATCCTTAGCTTTCAAAAGAGGCATTCTGCTCATTCCCCTCCGTCATCTGGTGCGTCGTCCTGATGCTCAGTGTCAGCATCCATGACCTGCTCTCCCTGTTCATCTTCCACCGCAGCTTCGGGCTCCGCAAAAGGTTCCTCCTGCGGCGCAGGTATATCTATGCCTGCCTGGGAAGGTTCCAGCACATTTATCTCGTCAGGGAGCCTGGCGTCAGGAAGCATTATCTGAACCTTGACACCGATTATACCGAGCTTGAGCTTGGCAGCGGCAAAGCCCTCCCTGATGAACAGCCTCTTCGGCTCACCACAGTACTTCACGTGCCCTTCCTTGAACTTCTCAGTCCTGTGTCTCTGGCCTGTCAGCTTTCCGGAGATGACAACCTGGCACCCGCGTGCACCCGAATCCATGATCCGCCTGACTGTGGAATGGCCCGCGCGCCTGAAATGCCAACCCCTTTCCAGCGCAAATGCAAGCTTCTTGGCCATGATCTGCGCATTCAGATTGGGATTTGAGTCCTCCTGAACCTCTATCTGCGGATTGTCGAAGTCAAAGATTTCCTCCATCTGGGCGGTCAGCGACTTGATCACGCCGCCCTTCCTGCCAATGACAAGCCCGGGGCGCTCCGCGATGAGCGTCACCCTTGTGCCGAGCGGAGTTCTCTGAATGTCTATTCCTCCAAAGCCCGCCCTGTCAACTGCCTTCATCATGTATTCCTTGAGGAGGACGCGCCTCGTGTTCTCGTTAATGAACTTCCTTTCACCTGTCATCTGTCTGCCTCACTTTACCTCTTCGAGTATGACCTCAATATGCACCCTTTCCCTCTTCCACTGACCGCTCCTTCCATGTGCTCTGGGCCTTGAAAAATCGTACGCCTGTCCCCTGTGCGAGGAGATGGTGTGGATGCGCATGCTGTCTGCGTCAAGTCCCTTGTATTCGGCGTTGTGCTGTGCTTCTTCAATTGCCTTCCTGATTGTCCTGGCCGCCTTCACGGGAAAACGTCCGGGCCCGACGTCCTTCTTGTGCGTGACCTGCTTGTTGTAGCGCCTGAACGCGACCGCCCGCTTCAGCGATATTACATCGTCCAGGAAACCGAGCGCACTGTCTACCTTCCTGCCGCGAAGCGAACGGCATATTTCCCTGGCGTGCTTGGGCGAGATGTCGGAATCCTTCACCAGAGCCCTGGCAGTCGTGTCTGCATCTGTCTGCTGTGTGTAACCATTCATCCTCTCACCTCACTTCAGCGGCAGGAACTTCGACCCTCTTGTCGCACCGACACCGGGGCCCGAGTGATGAGTGAAGCGGCGTGTCAGTGCAAACTCGCCAATTGCATGACCTATCATCTCAGGCTTGATCTCCACTTCCCTGTACTCCTTTCCGGTGTAAACTGCAACCTTCTTCCCGACAAAATCGGGCAGTATGAATATCTCACGCCTGTGTGTCCTGACGACCTCGCCGTCAGAACCGCGCAGTTTGTCGACGAAGATCTGCTGCTCCCTGTTGAGCCCCCTCTTGTACGACCTCCGTGCCCTTGCAGGAAGAATGGGTAACAGCTCGCTCAGCGAAAGTGCCTGAAGCTGCTCTAGCGTGTAGCCGCGGTACGTGAACTCCTTCTTTCTCCTGACCGAGACTTTCGCCTTTCTCCTTCCGCCCCTCTTCTTCGCCAGCTTGCTCTCAAGCGTCTCCTCTACCATCTAAATCAAGCCCTCCTCTTCCTCTTCTTGGGAGAAAGCCTGCCGACCTTCTGGCCCGGCCTCATTCCCCTTCCAACCGTGCTTGGCCTCCCCACATGCTGGTGCGAGCCACCGCCAAACGGGTGGTTTACGGGGTTCATTGCCACACCGCTCACATGCAGGTAGTCCCTAGCTTTTGCATTCATCGCATAGAACTTTCGCCCGGCCTTTGCAAACGGCTTGTCGCCCCTGCCCGCGCCGGCGGGTATTCCAACTGCGGCATAACATCTGTTGTCAAGCCTCTTGAAGGAACCCGAGGGCAGCTCCACGGTCGTCTGTTCCCCATGACTTATCACAGTCGCGGCGGTACCTGCTGTTTTCACCAGCTTTCCCCCGTCACCTGGCCGAAGTTCCAGGTTGTACACCTGCAGCCCTTCCGGAACAGCGCCTACAGGGACCACGTTTCCGCGCTCGAGCATTGCGCCCGCGCCTATCTGTATCTCCTGGCCGACAAAGCTTCCTTCAGCCGCGATCATATACTCCTCCCTTCCGCCTATGTTCACCTTCATCAGAGGAGTGCTCCTGCCGGGTGCGTGCAGGATGTCTACAACAACGCCCTTGCCGTTCCTTGTCGAAGGGTGTCTTCCTGGAGCGACGTGCTTGAAACTCGGAGACCTGTAGTTCGGCCCCCCCTTGCCCCTTCTCTGTGCTCTTAATCTCTTGCCCATTAAAACACCTTCAGATGATACCTATCCGGACACCAATGTCCTCGGCGGAGTAGTTCTCCTTGAGCTTGATTATCGCGTGCTTGCCGTCGGACCTTATCTTCACGTTGACACTCTCGACCTCCACCTCGTAACGTTTCTCGAAGGCTGCCTTGATTTGTGCCTTTGTCGCGTCCCTTCTCACGATGAATTCGAGCCTGTTGCCGTCCTTCAGCTTCTGCCTTGCTGTCCCCGACATGGAGTTCATTGTCTTCTCCGTAACGTATGGGTGCGTGAGAACGTTGTATTCAAGCATCTCCTTCGAGTATTGACCGTATTTCCCCGTATCATTCACCTCTCAGCATTTCGATAGCCTTCTTGCTGAACACCACAAGCCTACCCGGAGTACCGCCCGGAGCGAGCCTTTCTGTATTCAGGTCAGCTGGTGTGCAGACCTCCACCCCAGGGAAATTCCTCGCACTCTTCAGGAGCGGTTTGTCTCCGGAGGAGACCACAACCAGCGGGCCGACAGGGCTTCTGTAACGTCTGTTCCGCATCTTTCCCTTGCCTGGCCTTATATTTCTCCCGTCCCTTGCCCTTATCACGTCACCCAGTATGCCTATCCTGCCGAACATCTGCTCGACATCGGCTGACCTGGAAATTGCCTCCGCATCATCCTCCACAACCACAGGCAGGGAAATGCCCTCGTCGAAGACATGCCCCCTGGCCTTCACAACGCTTCCGACGGATGAAGAGGCGAGGGAGGAGGCTCTTGCGATCTTCCTCTCCTTCTCGTTTATCTTGAGTGTCCAGTCCTTTTCGACCCTCGGCGGGTGTGCCCTCCTGCCGCCGACGTTGTTAGGCGACTGGGCAGCCGTGGATTGTCCTTTTACCCGCTGCACTCTCGCGACACCCCTTCCTTTTCCCCATGTTTCGACCGAATGCCTCATTCCCGCCTCCGGGTTCGGACCGTACGGCTGCCTTCTGTTTGAATGCGAAGCAACAAAGTCCCTCTGTATGATGTCGGGTCTGAACGGGGTGGAAAACACACCTGGCAGTTCCATCTCCCCCTTGACCTCACCTGAGACTGAATAGATGTGGACGTGTCCTTCCTTCAGCGCGGGCATCTCGCCGGCATCTTCCACCGTCTGAACGGCCTTCGGCATTTCACACCCCCTGCTTTGATTCGTTTGAAACATATGTCAGAGACGGTGCTTCCTTTACCTTGATAAGAGTCGGGCGTACCGCATCACGCAGCCTGATGAGCCTTTTTGCCGGCCCTGGCACGCTTCCGTGGAGCAGCAGGTAGCTCGTGCTTACCTTGCCGTAGTTCACGAACCCGCCCTTCGGAGTAACATCCTCCCCCTTGTCGCCGACCTTAAGGACGCGCTTGTTAAGTTCTGTTCTCTGATGGTATCCCATCTGACCGCTCTGGGGGACAGTGGGCCAGATGTAGCCTGGCCTCTTCGGACCGAGCGTTCCTATCATTCGTCTGTGCTTGCTGTTCTTGTGCGACAGCAGCTTGACACCCCATCTTTTCACATGGCCCTGGAAGCCCTTGCCCTTTGTGACAGCAATAACGTCCACCACATCTCCATCCTTGACATAATCACCGACTGCGACTTCCTTTCCAAGAATCGAGAGTGCGTATTCAAGCCTCTGCTGGAACGTGCCACCGCCGACCCTCATTTCCATGAGGTCCGGTTTCTTTTTCGGTATGCCCGTAATAAGTGAGGGCTGGGTGTGTACAATCACGTTCACTTCCTCCCCCTGAAGCTTCCTGATCTCATCAACCCCTCCCGAAAGACCGGAATTGCCTTCTGCCGGAAACTTCCTTCTGAGCTCCTTGTCTATCTTCTCTGCCCAGAGTTCACCTACTGTCTTCAAACCGTAGCCGTCGCCCTGATAAATGCGGACTGCAGCCACCTTCAGAGGCGGAGCCTCTATGACAGTTACAGGCACCTGGACTTCCTGGCCGGAGGTTGTGGACGACGGCCTGTAGTCAACGAGTATTGCATGAGTCATGCCTGCCTTGTAACCTGCAAACCCCTGTATCCTTGGGGCTTCGCCTGGTTCAGGCCACGTATCAAGCTTAGGAACTTCCCGTTTCGCCCTTTTTCGCGGCGAATATCCCATCGACCCACGTCTTGGTCTTCTCCTGTTTGGCATCGACTAACACCTTCCATCTGTCAGGTTACCCTGCCCGTCCGGCAGTTAACCTTTCAAACACGAATCCTTGATTACATGCAACCGTGACGCCGCCTCAGTCCCAGAATTACCAGGGAGCTGGTTATAGGGATGCAAAGCATTGCCCAGAGCGTGTGGATGCACGCGAGGATTGTAGATCGCTAAGAGGTGGTTATATTTAAAGATAAGCAGGCCTGGCATCTCCGGGCAGTGCCCGCGGACGCAACTGAAACTCATTCCACATGCAGCGCGCCGACAATGTTGTGCCGTATGTCCCTATCGAAGTTCTCCGCGAGCCTGTCAAGAGACTTCTTGAGCTCCTCCACCCTCTGCCTCATGCTGCTGCTTATGGAGTCCACATCCATGAGCGAGTATTCGTGCACGTACCCCCCTCCCCTGAGGCTCACAACCTGCCTGTAGCAAATGCCGAGGCTCACCAGCCTGGAGAGTGCCCTGTGGACTGTGCTCCTGTCCCTCCCCGTGTCCTCAGCCAGCGCATCAAGCGTGGATGTGCCCCTCTTCGCAATCACATATATAAGCCGCTCTTCGAAATCCTTCATTCCAAACACACACCGCAGCAGATCGCTGCAGGTTGCATTCTTCCTGCTCAGGGTGGAAAGCTGAAACATCTCCTTCCTCACCTGGCCGTATGAGTGGCAGGATATTAAAGTATTGCACGATATTGGCAATACCACAATATTATTATACGGATTACAGCTACACATTCAAGGAGATGTTTGAAATAACGGACTCGGCATTCCGCGACAGCATATTGGAAGGCGTGACAGTTGACGATACGGCCGGAAGGCTTGTCAAACTGTTGAAAGAGAAAGGGTACGGTGTCCTGGGTGACATAAGTTTTGACAGGGTACTTAAGGAGAAGACTGGAAAGGATATAGCGCCCATCAGGCTCATAGAGGTTTGCAAGCCTCCCTTCGCCCTAGCGGCGATAGAGGCAAACAGAGACCTGGCACAGGTGATGCCGTGCAGAGTGACGCTCTTCTCGGAGAAGAACGGTACGAGAATTTCGCTGTTCAGGCCGACGGTAGCAATGGGCATTGCGGGTGGCAGGGTGGATGACATTGCATCACAGGTTGAAAGCGAACTCACAGGTGCAATAAGCGAACTTGAAAAAAGTGTAGAGGTGGTATGATTTGGAAGACGACGCTGAACTTGAAACAATAAGGAAGAAGATGATGGCTGACATGTCTGCGAGGATGAGCGCAGGACCTGGTGCGTCCACTGGCGGCGTTCCGGTAAACCTGAGCGACGCGACCTTCGACGGATTTGTCAGCATGAACGAGGTTGCCTTCATTGACTTCTGGGCACCCTGGTGCGGCCCGTGCAGAATGGTTGCGCCCGTTGTCGAGAAACTTGCATCCGAGCTGGACGGAAAGGTCTCGTTCGGAAAGCTCAATGTGGATGACAATCCAGCGAAGGCGGGTCAGTTCAATATAATGAGCATACCAACCATGATGATATTCCACAAGGGCAAACCGGTTGACATGATAGTCGGTGCAGTACCAAGATCACAGATCCTCTCAAGGCTTGGAAGATACATAACAGCCTAGGCGGACTGTCTGTGCCTTCCCCCTCCTTGCCTGGATGCGAGTGCGCCCCCGCCGCACGAGACAGGCACCCCCCTGCTCTCCTGATGAATAACAGGCTGAGGGGCCTGCTGGAGAGCAGAAACAGGTTTGACAGCTACATCCGCAGGGGGGACTCCGTGGCAGACCTCGGCTGCGGCTCAGGTTACTATACGATGCACTTCGCGCACCTCGTGGGTGAGGAGGGGATCGTCTATGCTGCAGACACCAATACGCGCGCGGTCAGGGCGCTTCAGAGGAGTGTGTCGAGGAAGGGCATCCGGAACATACGGCTTTCCACCTCTTCTGCGGCATCACTCGGATTCATTCCTGCATCCTCGGTCGATTTTGTCCTCTCCAGCCTGACGCTCTGCTGCATGGTAGAGCATGATGAAGCGGTAGACGAGATGCTGCGCATAATGAAACCGGGTGCAAGGGCGTACGTGAGCATAACGACCTTTGGCCGTAGGAATGATCCGAGAAAGATGAGTGCAGACGAGTTTGACAGGGTAAAGGGAAGGTTTACGATCCTGGAAAGCATGGAGGGGAGAACTGTCTCCGCCGCGCTTTTGGAAAAGAGATGACACAGCCGCCGCATGCTGCGCAATTTCTTTATATGAATTCGATTTAGAGAGGAAACGAACCAGATGGCAAAGTTCAAGGAAGCCGAAATACGCCTGCTGACTAAAATGGTCTGCATGAACTGCTCAGCAACGAACTCGATAAGGGCCACGCGCTGCAGGAAGTGCGGCTACACCCACCTCAGGACAAAGGCAAAGGAAATCAGAAAAGCGTGAATGCGCAGTCTTCTGACTTTGAGTGCTGTGCAGACAGGAGTCCTGTCCCTACGACAGCGTCCTTTGCTTTGAGGCTTTTGCCTTCTCCCTCTCTCTTTTCCCGATCAGACCGACCTGTGCAAGCAGTGACTCCAGCTGGATCCTGTCGTTTGCCCCCTGCACTATCCTGTACTCTGCCTCGCCGACCCTTGTGATCACGTCAAGCAGCGCATCATCTGAAAGCCCAAGGTCGAACACTTTTCTGTGGATATGGGATATCAGGTCTGTTGAGCTAAGCCCCTTCTCGAAGAGCATGTCATCCAGCGCGCTCCTGGCCTTGAGAAAGTATCCGCCCATCGCGTTGTTGAGCATATCTGCTATCTCCTTCGGATCTGCGGAGGAGGTCGCCTGGTAGACCGTGTCCTGGTCTATGTTCCTGCTCAGGAAAGCGCTTGCCTGAAGCGTGTTTGTCGCCTTTCTCAGGTCTCCCCTGCTGTGCCTGATGATATAGTAGAGAGCATCGGCTGTTATGCTCAGCCCCTCGCTGGCAGCGATGCGCTTTATGTAATCCTCCACGTCCTTCTCCTGGAGGGGAGAGAACTGGAAGACAGCGCATCTTGACTGTATCGGGTCGATCAGCTTTCCTGGGAAGTTGGCCGAGAAAATGAACCTGCATGTCCTGGAGTACATTTCCATTGTCCTTCTGAGAGCTGACTGGGCGTCCGAGGTCAGAGAATCGCTCTCATCGAGGAAGATTATCTTGAAGGTTGCGCCGCCGAAAGGTGCAGTCCTTGCAAACGTCTTTATCTTGCCGTGATGGGAAGCGTCTCCCTTCACTATAGCAATGCCGCGCTCATCGGAGGCGTTCAGCTCCATGAAGTTCTCCCGCCAGTACTCGCCGAAGAGCTCCCTTGCAAGAACGATGCTGCAGGTAGTCTTGCCCGTCCCCGCAGGGCCGGCGAAGAGGAGATGTGGCAGGTTCCTGTTCTCAACATAAGAGCGGAGTCGCGACACTATGGACGCCTGACCGACGATCTCGTCGAATGTCTTCGGCCTGTACTTTTCAACCCAGAGTTCGGTTTCGTCCATAGGATCGAAAGCTTGATTGTAATCTGTTTAAAAGTATTTGCGTCCGGTCACCCGGACACCCTCTGGCGGAGATAGAAGGAACGCACCTTTCCGGGCGCAATGTCTATATTGTAACTTGCTCTGGGTCAGCACGTGAGATGCAGCTCCTGCGATGAACCGTCGGTATACCTGGCGAGATACAGCGGCAGGCATTACTGTCAGGCACATTTCAGTGAATATGTTGAAAACAGGGTCAGGAAGGAGGTGAGGTCGCAGCGCATATTCGAGAGGTCCGGGAGGATAGCCGTCGCAGTCTCTGGAGGAAAGGACAGCATGACTGTGCTCCATCTCCTGAAGAGGCTTGCTTCCAGGAGGAGGGGGACTACACTGGTGGCAATCACTGTTGATGAGGGTATTTCAGGCTACAGGGACGAGTGCATGAAGCTCATAGGTGATTTCTGCAACAGGAACGGCATCGAATGGGTCTCAAGGTCGTACAGCGATTTTGCAGGTTTCACGATGGATCGGCTCGCATCTGCCGAGAGAAGCAGGACGACGTGCGCTTACTGCGGCGTTTTCAGGCGAACGCTCATGAACGCCCTTGCGAGGGAGGCGGGAGCGGACCTGCTGGCCACTGGCCTGAACCTGGACGACACTGCACAGTCGATACTGATGAACCTGAGCAGGGGAGATTCAGACAGGCTCTCGATGATGGGGCCGCACGAGGCGGTGATAGAAGGGCTTGTGCCAAGGGTGCAGCCGCTCAGGCAGGTGCCTGAAAACGAGGTTCTTCTCTACGCAACAGTCCAGGGAATACCGTTCGTAAGATCGAGCTGCCCGTACTCGGAGGAGGCGTCGCGGAACCTTTTCAGGGAAATAGTCCTCAGGATTGAGGACCAGATGCCTGGTTCCAGGCACGCAATGCTCAGAACAATGTCCCGCCTGAGCGGGCAGAGAAGGGGTGGAAGCGCCGGCAGATGCGGCATCTGCGGTGACACCACATCCGGCGAGACTTGCAGGGCCTGCACGCTCAGGACGGAGGCAGTACGCCTGACAGGGGCTGCGCGGTCAGCTTAGGAAGCGCTCATACCTGTATGCAGGATAATTCTCGCCGTAGCAGTAGCTCAGTTTTCTGAAACGCCTTTTGAACCTGACCACATCGGCCCTGACCCTTGAAACGCTTTCATTCCTGATCAGCAGCCTTTCGAAGAAAGATGCAATGTCATCCATTTCCCCTTCCTTCATCCCCAGGTGCGTCACCTCCTGAGTGCCGAGCCTCAGCCCGCTTGGATGGACTGAACTCTCATCACCCGGAAGCATGTTCTTGTTCACAACTATGTTTGCCTTTTCGAGCGAAACGGCACATGTGCTGCCTCCACCGATTCTGCCGACATTGACAGCGAGTGTGTGCGATTCGGTGAAACCGTAGTCTGCAGCGAGGACGTTGAACCCCCTGTCGTAGAGCGACTGAGCAAGTGCTTTCGAGTTCTTCACTATCTGTCTTGCATATTGCCGGCCGAACTTCTGCATCTCGTCCAGTGCTATGCACAGCGCAGCCATCTCATGCAGGTGATGGCTGCTCGTAACGCCTGGAAAAACACCGCGCTTGAGAGCCTTCTCCATCTCCTCGTCCCTCGGGTTGGCAAGTATGATCCCGTGGTTCGGTCCGGGAAAGGTCTTGTGTGTGCTCGCGGTCATCACATGTGCCCCCTCCTTCAGCGGGTCCTGGAACTGCCCTCCGGCTATAAGCCCGAGGACGTGCGCCCCGTCATACCACACCGTTGTGCCTGTCTCCCTGAAGACATCCTCCAGCTCCCTGAGCGGCGCAGGGAAAAGAAACATGGACATGCCGAAGAGTGAAAGCTTTGGCCTCTTCTCCCTTATCAGTTTTATCGTGCCGTCGACGTCAAGGTTCATCCTCTCCTGGTCAAAAGGGTAGTTGATTGTGTCCACACCCCTCATCCCCACTGCGCCGAACTTTGCAGTTGAGATGTGCGCTCCGTCAGCAAGCGCTGGCGTCGCTATGGTAGAGCCGGGCGAAGTGAGTGCAAAAAGCACAGCCATGTTAGCCACCGTCCCCGATATTGGCCGGAGGTCTGCGAAGCTGCAGCCAAAGAGCTTCTTTGCCATCTCCATTCCCCTCGACTCGACCTCATCGACGAACCTGTTGCCCTGATAGTACCTGTGGCCCACCCATCCCTCGGCATACCTGCCGTTGAAATCGGAGTTGAGCATTTCCCTTTGAAGGGGGCTTATCACATTTTCAGAGGCTATGAGCGGGATTGAGTCCTCGAAGAAACGGTTATGTGCCATCACTTTTTCGCGAATGTACTTTGCATTTCTGGTGAGATCCGTCATCGCAATCGCACGCCTATCAGCAACTGCCGATTTAACATTTTCATGGAAGGGCTGTTGGTGGCACATGACCATTTTCTGACAGTCAGCAATAAATATCAATCCAAATCATACGATCGCGGGTGACCAATTGAGGAGCGAAGAGAGCAAGAGCTCGGCCGTTCTGAGGGATAAGACCTACATTGAAGGTTTTGACGAGGCAATAGAGGGCGGAATACCATCGGGCTACATAGTGCTGATCGCTGGCTCACCCGGGACAATGAAATCTACAGTGGCATGCAACATACTGTACCACAACGCAGTCAAGAAGGGAAAAAAGTGCGTCTACATGACGCTCGAGCAGAGCAGACAGAGCCTCGAAGAGCAGTCGCTGAGGTTCGGCATGGATATTGAGAGGGCAAGGGACAACATGCACGTGCTCGACTTCGCGGTAGTGAGGAGAAACCTGAAGCACCTCACAGCGGACAAGAGCTGGATGGAGGTCTTCAAGATGTACATGGCGAACCTCAAGGAGAGCTTCCCGTTCGACTTCATAGTTATCGACTCACTTGATGTCCTGCAGATGGCAAGCCAGATTCAGAACAAGAGGGACGAGCTTTTCTACCTCTTCGAATGGTTGCGCGAACTGAAGGCAACAATACTGCTCACATGCGAGACGCCGGCCTGGAAACTGATCGAGGCGGGAAACGACGTTGCGTACCTCGCAGACGGCATTATTTCACTCTACATACAGGACGTGAGCGATGTGGAGTCGCAGAGAAGGATAAGATGCATAAAGCTCAGGTCAACGAACCACAGCATGGATTCATTCACATTCATCAACGAGGGAAACAGGTTCATGGCAGTCAAGGCAATCTCGAAGTAGGCCCGTTCGTGCCTCGCCGGTGAAAAGAAACTGAGCACAAACAAACCTGAGTGCCCAATGGCACAGTTGCCGCTGTTCTAGACTGGAATAAGGTGTTTGCAGCCAGCTCATCTGACGTCGTTGTTGAAAGTCTCTGCCATTGCACACTTGATATTCAAAGGAGGTGATCCATCTGCAGGTTCCCCTACAGATACCTTGTTATGACTTAGCCCCCCTTACCAAGCCCCAGTTCGAGCTCTCCAAAAAGAGAACCCTCACTCGGACCCG
>JBJKPR010000005.1:0-4572 GCA_046706185.1 Candidatus Sysuiplasmataceae archaeon | reverse complement strand
CTGGCGATGCCTGAAGCGGGCGACTGTGAACAGAGCGGCCGCTTCCATCTCCACGCTCAGTATGCCCTCCTTTCTGTAACGCTTTACCTCCGCCATGGTCTCACGATAGTAGGCGTCCGTCGTCCAGGTCGCCCCCTCCCGGAACTGGACTCCATTCCGTGAAAGAGTGTTCTTGAGGGCACGAGTTAGCTGAACGGAAGGATAGGCAAACCTGTCCCCGTCCACATAATGATGCGATGTCCCCTCGTCTCGAAGCGCTGCATTGCACACAACAAAGCTCCCGACCTTCAGCTGTGGCTGCAGCGAGCCTGCAGACCCCACTATGAGGAAACGCCTCGCGCCGAGAGCCGCAAGGTCTTCTGCGACGATGCTGACAAAAGGTGCTCCCGGTCCACTCATCAGCCGTATGCCTACGCTGTCGTTGACCCTATACAGGCTGTACCTGTCGTAGAATGATCCGCGGAATTTCCTGTCCAGATACTGCTTCCAGTGCCTGTTGAAAACGAATATGATGCTTCGTGGTATGCGGATTTCATGAGGTCCGCGCCGCTGCTCGTCGTACCTCCTGAAGTCAGAGGGTGAAAAGAGCGCGGGCTCGAGGTGTTTGTTCCTGTGATTGGGAAACGTCGCCATAGGGTGCGCACTGTCCAACTGCAGTATCGTCTTAAACCCTTTTCTATGAACGCCAGCATCTTCGCGGTATTTCAAACAACAGGCATGGATTGCACCCGGTTAGCTGCTTCATAACCCGCCGAGGATGAGGAGACATCCGAAACCATTTGGGGTCATGGTACAGCCTTACCGGTATCGTAATCTGCAGTTCCGGGACAGCTCACTTGAGGTGCGAATTCCGGTTGCAGCCAGTAAAGGCACTTTTGAAGAGCCTGTTCCGGAGACATCAATTTCTGACCTGACCATAATTTACAACGAGAACCGCAGTTGAAGGCTGAGTGTGCAGACCCAATTTCTTCCACCGGCTTACCGTCTTGCGAATGGTATTATAGCTGGGCAAATCTTAGCAAGATATGACAAGCGCCACTTCTCCGAAAGGAGCCCCGAAAAGTATCCCTCTTTCAATAGGGATTGGTGCCATAGTCGTCCTCATCATTATAGCAGGAGTCGGTTGGGGACTGTATGTCATGAAGCCCGCTGCGGCAAAGCCCCAGCCGCTGAGCACATCGACACAGGAACAGGTTGTTACAGCGCTGGCTTACGAGCACTGGAACGCAATAGGCATGGAGAACCTGAAAGCGACCATGTCGCAATACGCCACCAATGCAACACTCTACTGGTACATGGAAAACACGTCCTATGACAGAGCTTACAACGCTGGCCTGAACGGAACGTACAGCACATCCACCACCATAAACGAGACGTGGACCAAATTCTTCACGGATTCAGTGGTATACTACTGGGTGGGAGCACTAAGTGTTACAGTGACAAACAACACTGCGTCTGCTCAGGCAAAGTTGTGGTATGTCATTTCCAACGGGACAGTCAACCAGTCTTCAAGCGTATCCAGCCAGCTGTTCACGCTGATTGTGCCATATCTGCTCACCTACGACTACACGTCTGCCGGATGGGTGCTCGTGGGCGACTGGTGGGGATTCCCCAACTCCCAGGGTACGGTGGTACCGGGCGCATATGGGCTGCAGGCGTATCTAGGAGCGAGCCTGCCTTTTCCCCAATGAAATGATGCGCTCAATCCAAACCATTTACCCTTTTTACCCGGTAACAGGCGTTCGATACTTTTCACAATCACCGTCGCCCTGCCCGGTACCGTATGATTGCGTGGTCCCTGGCAAGGCACAGGTGGCGATGTTCAAGCGGATCTTGACAGGGAGGCACTGCTGCTGAACCACTCCTGAACAGGGGGCTCCCTGTCCATCTGCCAGAAGAGCGCATTCAGCTCGCCCATGTGCTGTGTTTGTTCTTCAAGCAGATGCCATATTATGTCTGCAAGGCACTCTTCCACCTTTACTTTCTTTCCCCCGGATTCCCACTCGGCCCTGTAAATCTCCCCCAGCTTCTCAGGTGTAAGGGAATTCATGACCTCGTTGACAGCCCTGTCGACTCTCGCAGCGATTGACAGCAGCTCTTCGTCATTCAGTTCCCTGTCTTCCGGATACTGCTCATTCACCTTCCAGTTAAGGACTATGTGCTCGTACCAGTGGATATGTGCACCCAGAATATGCTCGAAGATGTTCTGCACTGAAGGAAACGATGCTTCCCTGTTCTTGTGCCTTTCCTCCGGGGGGAGTTTCAATATGGCCTCAAGATATGCATGGCGTGACTTGGCTGACCACTCGGACCAGGAGCGCATCAGAGTTATCTCATCAATCATTCCTCTTGCTCTACCCAACTGAGTCACCTGCCGACTGGCAATACAAATGCAATCAATGCCGGTCCTGTTCCCAAATCAGTGAAGAGGTATAATAAACGCAGACCAAGTCTGATGACGCCGCCCGAGGCAAAAAGCAATGCCCTTGCGGCGATTGTGCTATTCAGTCAGTTTCAATCATGGCTTAATTTTAATACTTGTCATACGTAGCATGTTCAAACTGATTTTGTGTTGATTTCCAGAGAACTCCCGGGAGCATGGTCTATTGGAAGCGGTAGCCGTTGAGAACCTGACAAAGAAGTTTGGTGATTTGACTGCGGTGGATAACCTGACGTTCAGCGTAAACAAGGGTGAGGTTTTCGGGCTGCTCGGACCGAACGGTGCCGGCAAGACAACAACCATCAGAATGCTGTGCTGCCTTATTTCCACTACAAACGGCAATGCGACTGTAAACGGCTTCCAAATCAACAGCAAGAACGATGCGATGAGCATCAGGAAGTCCATCGGCATTGTGCACGACAATGTCGGGCTGTACGAGACATTGACACCTTACGAAAATCTTCTTTTCTTTGGAAGAATGTATGAAACACCCAAGAACCGGTTGACAGAGAACATAGAACGCTACCTGAAAATGCTGGACATCTGGGACAAGAGGGATCAGCCCGTTGTTTCATTCTCCAAGGGGATGAAGCAGAAGGTAGCTGTTGCGAGAGCACTGGTCCATGAGCCGGAGGTACTGTTCATGGACGAGCCGACTGCCAATCTGGATCCGGAGGCGTCAAGGGTCATCAGGGGAATTATACTTGACCTGAGGAAGGACGGCAAAACAATTTTCCTCAACACGCACAACCTTGATGAGGCCCAGCGTGTCTGCAACAGGATCGGCGTACTGAAGACAAGACTGATAGCTGTCGATACACCGCAGAACATGGAGCGTGCAATCGCCCAGAAGAAGACCACTTTTGTGCTGGAGCATGTTGATGACAGGATCCTTGAAGCAGTCAGGTCGAAGCATCCAAAAGGCATTGAAGTCGAGGGAAACAGCCTCGTCGTTGAACTGTCCGACCCGGACAGGGACACACCTGATGTCATCAGTGCGATTGTTGCCGCCGGGGGAAAGCTGAAGTCGGTGAACGAAGCGGGAGCTTCACTTGAGGATGTATACCTGAAGCTCGTAAGGGAGTGATATCTTGAGGCTCTGGAAGTCCTGGATCATTGCGAAAAAAGACATGACCATACTGCGGAGAAGAAGGGGGCTCACTGTGGGTTTCGTCGCCCTGCCGCTTATCTTAAGCATAGCGCTTCCCGGGCTACTTGAATTACTGATCACCAGAAGAGGTTTTTCGCCAGCAAGAGACACGGACCTCATAAGCGCATTCGGCTTCTTCTTCCTGCTTATCGCAGTGATGCTTCCGCTCTACCTCTCTTCATACAGCATTGTGGGTGAAAAGGTGGAGAAGAGCATAGAACCTCTTCTCGCAACGCCCACGTCCGATGGTGAGATACTCATGGGTAAGTACATTGGCACTTTTCTTCCTGTTCTCCTCGTACTTTACCTTGCAGCAGTGGTGTACATGCTCCTTATCGACACTTTCACCGCGGGGGATCTTGGTTACGCGTATTATCCCAACTGGAGCTTCACAATTCAGGAGCTTGTAGCTGTCCCTACGGCAGCAACTTACGCTATCACCTTCAGCGTCTTCGTCTCCTCCAAGGTCAACGGCGCCCAGACTGCTTACCAGGTGGGAGCAGTGACAATGATTCCGTTCTTTGCACTCTACGTAATGGGAGAGGCAGGATTTGTCAACCTCAACGACACGACAAATATACTCTACATTTCTGCAGGATTGCTCGTAGCAGCAGTGGTCATGTATTACGTGAGCAGGGCTGCCTTTGGGAGGGAGAAAATACTCACACAGTGGAGGTGATCGTGCGGTTCCTCGCAACGAGTCTCCTGCTTCTGACCTGCAAAGTGTCAGGATGGCACCGGAGTGGAGCCGCGTGCATTTGCCGGAGCAGAAATCACTTGTCAGGTCCCGTTATCGAAATGTGGGAAGCCATCTGCTTGAAAAGCTTGTCGAGCGCCTCGCCCCTTGCCTCACTAGCCTGCAGGTGTGAATACAACATCGCCTTCATCGGGCCCATGAGCAAGAACATTCCAGGCCCTACTTTTGACTGGGATGCTGTATCCAGGTAACTGCTGAACTCGTTGCCAATGTCGACATCTTCCA
>JBJKPR010000004.1:0-71107 GCA_046706185.1 Candidatus Sysuiplasmataceae archaeon | reverse complement strand
CACGGTATTCAGCGATGCCGGCGCGTGAGGCAACAAGAGATGCAGCCTTTTCATTGTCGCCCGTGAGCATTACCACTTCAAGACCCATGCTCTCAAGCATCCTGACCGCGTCTGTGATGCCTGGCTTTATTGCATCCTCCAGTTCAACATACCCGAGAGGTTCACTCGCATTTCCGACCACTATCACTGTGTGCCCTGTGTCTTCCAGGCCTGATATCCTGGATTCCACTTCGTCCTTCAGCCGAGTTCCGGTGATGGACACCACCATGGACGGCCTCCCCGCCCAGTAGAGATTGCCATCTATCTTCCCCCTGACGCCCATACCTGGAATGGATTCGAATTCATCGACGCTGACAAGTTCAAGCATGTTCTCTGCTGCATACTTCTCTGATGCCTTGGCAACTGGATGCTCCGAGTTGTGTTCCAGTGAAGCGAAAAGGGAAGCAAGCTGCTTCCCATTCATTTTCCCTATCGGATGAATGCCCGTAACAGAAGGCATTCCGTGCGTTATTGTGCCTGTCTTGTCCAGAACAACGGTGTCCACCTTTGTTGAAATTTCAAGCGCCTCGCCGCCCTTGATTAGTATTCCGCTTTCTGACCCTTTTCCGGCACCGACCATAAGCGCAGCAGGAGTCGCAATTCCCAGGGCACACGGGCACGCAACGACAATCACGGACACAAATGCAAGAATGGAGAATGTGAGGCCTACCTTTCCGATGAAATACCATGCCAGGGATGAAACGAGGGCTACGGAGACCACTATCGGAACGAAGTACGATGACACCCTGTCAGCCAGCTTCTGAATGGAGGCCCTCCCCTCCTTCGCCTCCGTCACAAGCTCAATGATCTTGGACAGAGCGCTGTCCTGGCCGACGGAGGTTGCCTCGACGGTAAAACTACCTGTTGTGTTGATGGTCCCTCCAATAACCCTGTCACCCCTGCCCACCATGACGGGAACCGTTTCACCTGTGACCAGGGACTGGTCCACTTCACTCTTCCCGTCCCTCACGATGCCGTCCACTGGAACCTTCTCCCCGGGCCTTACAACGACCAAGTCGCCCGTAGTCACTTCCTCAACCGGCACGACAGTTTCGGCCCCATTCCTTACCAGGCGTGCAGTGCTTGGCTGAAGCTCCATAAGGCGGAGTGTTGCGCTCGCAGCCCTCTCCTTTGTAAGATCCTCCATCAACCCACCGGTCCTGATGAGAGCGATTATAAGCGCCGAGGCATCAAAATAGACACCCATACCCTGTGCTCCCGAGTAGGCCAGGACAAGGAAAGCGCTGTATGCAAATGCCGTCGACGTGCCAATGGCGATTAGCGTATCCATGTTTGTTGACCTGCTTCGCAGCCCGTCCAGAAAACCCCTGTAGAATCTCAGCCCCGGATAGAACTGCACGGCAGTGGCCATGGCAAGGAGCAGATAATGGCTTCCCTGGAATGGCAGATAACTCAAGACCAATATGGGGGCGCCCAGTGTCCATGCGAACGCGGTGGCAACCTTGTTCTTCCTCAGGGCGACTTCAGGTGCATCGAACTGCTCCTTGCACCCGGTGGAGCAGAAATAATAGGTTCTGTCGCCAAGTACGCTCTTGATCGTTGCTGTAGATTCATCGACGTACATGCCGCAGATTGGGTCTTTCGCCATCTGTAAGACTTGCCTATATTCTTCAGTGCCCCAGGTACTTTGCAGGGTCCTTGTCAAAGCTTGTCTTGCAGCCCGGGCTGCAGAAATAATATTCCTTTCCGCCGAAAGTCGACTTTAGCTTGGCCTTGTTCTCGTCCACGTTCATATTGCACACAGGATCCTTCGCCATATCACATCACTGGGTGTAAATGAGGCAAACCCATTATATTAGCTATCTCATTTACGATCGTGTCATTGCAGAGCCATTATATCTTCATATGCTGATGATAATGTGCTGATTAGTTTAAAATTGTAAAAAAAGACATATGCGAACAATGAGGGAGAAATATGAAAAAGGGAGGAAAACTGTCGCTGGATGAAAACGACATTATGCTGATCAAAGAACTTCAGTATGACTCGAGGCAATCCATGCGCTCGCTATCAAGCAAACTGGGAATCTCAACACCGACTGTCGCTTCGAAAGTGCAGCGTCTCGTCGATGGTGGAGCGATCAAGGCATTTACAGTCAACCTTGATTCTGCGGCATTTGGGTTGAAGGATTATGTGGCCGAGATTAGATGCCAGCCGAGTCAACAGAAGGAGATACTCCGCTCGGTGGTGGAACTGCACCACGCGCTTCTGACACAGGACTCAAGGCTGATAGGAATATTCTCAGGAACCGAGAAGGATGCTGTTATACTATACAACAAACTCTGCCAGATAAGGGGGGTGACAAGCGTTGCTCTCACCCCCACTGTGGCTTATGACATAAACACAACACGCCCGTCGATCGAGCGTGGGGCAAGGATCAGCTCCACCTGCTATTACTGCAGGGGCGAGATTAGCAATGCCCCCGTTGTTGAAAAGATAGCAGGAAAACAACGCTACTTCTGCTGCACAAGCTGCAGCACACTGTACATGCAGAGGTTCAGGGCGCTCAAGGAAAAGGCGAAGACTGCGCCATAGGGGTAGGAGAACCAGCCCCTTGGCGGCCCCATTGAGTGGAATCAGCTACTGGGCTCCACTGACATTCGAGCCTGTCTTGGAGCGCAGGTTGCCCCCGTAGAGTTCAAGATACGGGGCGATGGAGGCTATTACCTTGTTCTCCGCCTTCCGGAGATGCTCCTCATAGGTCGACCTGCTTATGCCGAGGCTCCTGGCTATGGAGTCAGTAGTGATATTCCTTGGTGAGGTGTAATAGCCATATTGCTGGGCCTTCAGAAGAGCGTCCTTCTGTTTGTCTGTGAGGTCCGAAAAGACACTGTTCACCCACATGCTGCTCGGCAGTACTTCCAGCGGTATCTCCCTCTTCCCGAGCAGTTCGGTTCTTCCACGGGAGTTCAGATCCTTGAAAAGTGGCCGGATGTTGTCCTCTTCGAATGTAATCAACCTGAAGAACCCCCATCCACCATGGTATACCGCAGGAGGGGCATCCACGAACTGGTTGTCACCTGCGATGTTCCAGACGCTGTCATACAGATCGCATGTGCACTTGATCATGAAAATCCTCCTGTTCCCGGTTCCTGTGACCTTGTCAATCAGCCTTCCTGCCCTTTTGATCTCCTTTTCAACGTGTGAGGCGACAGTAGCATCGAGAACTGGAACCTCGAGCAACTCCCTTCCCCACAGGCACCACATATTGAACCTTAGTTCAGGGAATTTCTTGGAAAGGTCGATGAACGGGTATTCGTAGTCTATCTTGAATGATACCTCAAACATGGACATGGAATCAAATATGAAGCGATCGGAATAAGAATATGCCCTTCATATGACGGCATGCTGTGTTTGAGGCAGATGGATGGCGTAAGCTATCGGCGCTCCGCCAAAGGCTGCGATCTCTCGTTTGTTGACAGTGAGGATTTCCGTTCAGGTTCTATTTTTCAGGTGCTGATATTCCCTTTCGGCGACCCTCTGCACGTACCCTTCACCGCGGTAAGCTGCCACAAAGTGGGCTGCCACGCCTATGCCCCACCCAAACAACGGAAATACAAACCACGGGAAAGTCAAGCCGGATGGAGGGGATGTGATATACCAAAGCACTATCAGGAATGCATTGACTGCCAGGTATATCGCAAAGTGCACCTGAAAACCAACCTTGTCCTCGGCGATCTTTGCCGCCTTTCTGCGCATTTCTGCTTCGTCCATCATGATGCTTCAATTGGAATTGAGAGTACTTAAGCGGTCCGATCGTAGTGAACGTAAGGTCAAAATGCGAAGAACTGGAAGATAGGTTTTCGGTCCGTGCCCGGCGTTTCTTGAGCCTGAACCGCACTGCTCCGAAGCGGGTCAACCCGCAAGTTCCTATGAGACAACATCGATGCAGGAAGCAACTGCATGAAGGCAGCATGAAGGGAAATGGCAGTTTGCACATTAAGACATACCCGACATATGACGGCCCTAAAAGACTGCTCAATCAAATTGGTCCCGTCCTCCCATTCAATATATGGTGAAGAATGTGAAATACAACGAACTTGCAATAGCAAGGGGTGTCTGGGACACCTTGCCGCGGTCAGGAAAGAGTACGAGGGACGAGCTTGATGGATATGTGAGGGATGAACTCAGGGGAAATGTCCTTTTGCAGGACGTTACTGTGAAGCTCAGGACTCCGCATTCCCGTGGGTGGCATCTCGTGGCGAGTGCAAAGTCCGCCCTTGGAAGAACTTCCGCTCTAATCAGGCGCGTGGTTCTACGGAGAGGGCTGTCACAAACCAGGCAGAGGGCAGAGTCCTGAGAAAATATCTCAGGGTTTTTTTCTTTGGGAGCTTTGGGTGGAGCAGTCGACGTCCAATCCAGGTCGCCAGGTACAACGATGCGCAGGCCGAGAATCGTACCCCAGTGAGCGATTGGACAGCTCTGCACTCAACAAAATTAATGTAGTTGTTCAAAAGTATCAACGGCATGAACGATGCCGTGGCGCTCGATTTTGGCGTTGGAGAGGAGCTCAGGCGGGTAGAGGAGACCCTGAGAGAAAGCGTGAAGTCAGAGAGCCCTCTGCTCAACGAAATTGCCATGCACGTCATAGCCGCCGGCGGTAAGAGAGTAAGGCCTGCCATATGCGTTCTTTCATACAAGGCGGTTGGTGGAACTGAAAGGAATCTCACGGCCGCTATCGATGCATCGGTTGCGGTTGAGCTCATACACAGTGCCACACTGATACACGATGACATAACTGACGAGGGCGAGATGAGAAGGGGGAAGGTAACCGCATACAGGAAATATGGCGTCCACAACGCGCTCGTAGCAGGGGATTTTATGTTCGTCCAGGGGTTCAAGTACGGACAGTTCCTGAGCCCCGAATCCATAAGGATAGCCGCTGAGGCATACGAAAGGCTGGCAGAGGGGGAAATGCTGCAGGAACAGTGGAAGAACAACGTTGCCATTCCGAACGAGGTTTACATTGACATAATCAGCGGCAAGACTGCGTCCGTCTTTTCAGCGAGCGCACAGCTTGGTGCCTTTCACGGGGGAGGCACTGATGCAGAGATAGAAATGCTGGGGGAGTTCGGGACAAATGTGGGAATTGCCTTCCAGATTGTAGATGACGTTCTTGACCTGATATCCGACGAGAACACACTTGGAAAAAGCGTCGGAAACGACCTGAAAGAGGGAAACATGACCCTTCCGCTAATATATGCGATGAACAACGGCGTGGACAGAAAACTATTAGCAGAAGTGATAAGGAAAAAGGACAAGCCGGCGGAGCTTGTGCAGAGCGCGATAGAGATGATCAGGCACAGCGGATGCATTCCAGAGACTCAGAGTCAGGCGGAGCTGTTTGTCAGAAAGGCGAAGGAGAGCATAAGCGACCTGAGCGATTCGCCATACAAGGAAGAACTCATAAAACTGGCAGATTCGGTCCTGACGAGGAAGAAGTGATGCTTCAGACGGGACGCCTCTGCCGCGAACTTAACCGCAGGTGATCAACTGGAGAAATTCGATGTCATTGTTGTAGGTGCCGGTCCCGCGGGAAGCACCACTGCGCGTTTTGCTGCTGAAGCAGGACTCAGTGTTCTTCTGCTTGACAGCAGGCGTGAGATAGGTTGGCCTGTCCAGTGCGGAGAGTTGATGGCAAGAACTGGTGAAATGAAAAGGATCTTCCCGCTTGTGGACAACCAGGAGGAATTGTTCGACCTGCCCGAAAGGTATGTATCGAGACCGATCGACATCATAAAGATGGTCGCGCCAAGCATGAAGGGCTACGACATACCGTTCTCGTGCTTCTCCACGGAGAGGAGATACTTCGACAAGTATCAGGCAGAACTTGCGGCCAAGGCAGGTGCGACTGTAATGGCAGATACCAAGCTGAAGCAACTTGGCGACGGCAGGATTGCCTCAACCACAAGGGGAGATTTCGAAGGAAATATCATAGTTGGGGCGGACGGGCCTTTCTCCACAGTCAGGAAGTCAATAGGACTGGAGGGACCGAAGCTGCTGTACCCTGCCATGTCCACGACCATGGACGGTGAATTTGATGATGATGTTTACATGTACTTCGGAAGCGTTGCGCCGGGCGGATACGGGTGGATAATACCGAAGAACGGAGGGGCCAACGTCGGGCTCGGCGCAGATCCTGCACTCTCTGGGCAGAGTGTGGGAAAATACGCCAAGGGGTTCATTAACGAGGTATCACAGAAGTTCAAGACAAAACCAAAACAGATTGTGGCCGGGGGATGGGTACCCATGTCCGGACCGGTAGGCAGGACGGTCAAAGGCAACACTGTCCTTGTCGGCGATGCCGCCGGTCAGGTCATGGCAACAAACGGCGGAGGAATACAGATTTCAATGATATGCGGCAGGATCGCAGGCAGGACAATCGCGGCACACATCAAGAAAGACGTACCGCTTCAGGAGTACGAGAAGGAGTGGAGAAGGGTCGTGGGAAAGGACCTTGAAACTGCCCGCAGAATGATGCAGTATGCCTCGATCAGCTTCAGCAGAGACTGGCTGATGTCTGCCATTTTTAAGGTCGCAGGCGTAAAGGGCCTTGCAAAGGTGATCAAGTGCAAATCCGTTTTCACAACGAAAGACTGGACATGAGTCAGTCACCGCCGATTCTCACGAGCACTTTCCCTGTCCTTCCCTGCCTGGAGTGACCCTCGGCAGCCTCCTTGAGTTTGTCGAACTCGTAAATGCGGTCCACAACAGGCCTGATCTTCCCCGAAGAGGCAAGGTCAACAACAGACTGAAGGTCCCCCTTCGAGCCGGTCGTTGAACCCACGATCTGGAGCTGACGCGAGTAAACCTGCATAAGGTTCAGCTCTGCCGTCGGGCCGGTCATTGTGCCTGCAGTCACGTATTTGCCACAGGGCGCAAGCGATCCGAGAGACGAAGGAAATGTTGACTGGCCCAGGGAATCAACCACAATGTCAGCTCCGTAGCCCCCTGTAAGTCTCAGCGCCTCCTTCCTGACGTCAGCCTCCATCCTTGGTATTACGTGGTCTGCACCTAGACGGACCATCCCGTCCTCCTGCGATGAGTTGTTGACAACCGCGATCACTCTGCACCCGGCCAGTTTGAGCAGCTGGACAACGAAGATACCCACTCCACCAGTAGAACCCATGACCAGGGCAGTATCTCCACTCCTCGGAGCGACCCTTGAAACCATGTGGTTTGCCGTCATCGCACTGAGCGGGAGACAGGCTGCATCGCTGAAGCGTATGTTATCTGGCAGCGGCACCAAATTCCGGGCAGGTATGAGTGCCTCCTGAGCCCATCCACCATCCATGGAGGAGGGGAGCATGTTCGTCGACAGGTCGACAGGAGCCCTCTCTGGATTCCACGACTCCAGGCAGACGCTTTCCTGGCCTGACGTGCAGTACCTGCACCTGCCGCAAAACATCTTTGGAAACACAGCTACCCTCTCTCCGACTGTGCGGTTATCGACGCCATCCCCTGCCTGGGTGACTGTCCCCACATACTCTGCACCCGGAATTCTGGGCAACGGGACCCACTTCAGCCTTCCTCCTATGACAAGCTTGTCCACATGATTGATAGCGGAAAACGCAACCGAAATCTTCACTTCGCCCGTTCCGGGCTCTCTCAGCGTTGTGTCCTCAAGAGACAGCTTGTCCAGCCCGCCGAATTCTGAAAATCTCCATGCCTTCAATGAATCAACCTCCACGAACTGGACGAACGTTATGTCCACTCAGTGATAACTATTGCTGTCAACCTCTTAACAAGCAGGAATGGCCGCAACTCCTGCGGCCGGAGGAAATCGCATCACCCGTCATGTGAACGGAGGAAATTTTGATATAATCGTATGACGATGTGTCTGACGGATGGGATTGCATTGTACAGTATATCTTGTAGCCATGACTACAGTCTCGATGGTGAGGTCGGATGAGCAGCGTGAGATGTCCTTCCTGCTCCACACCGCTCCTTGATAAGCCCGTCTCCATGCCAACGATCTGCAGCAGATGCGGGGCATCGTTCTACTTTGACGAGTTTGGCTCATACTTGCCGTTCATAGCGCCATGCCGCCTGAATGAGGCAGACGCCACTTCAAAGATCATGGAGTGGTCTTCAGGAGTGAAGGGGGGAAGAGAATTCTCCAAGAATATTGAATTGGCCAAGATGACAAGGAAGTACTTTCCTGTCTTTGTCTTCGGCAAGTACAGAAACGGCGAGAGGAGCGCACTGGTTGCAAGCGCCGTTGCATTGCCCGAGCCGGGTATCCGGAATATCGATTTTGAAGGCGTGGACATGCATGTCGCGCCTGCCGGACAGGTTGACCAGTCGGAGTGCGTCAAACCAAGCCTGAGCCCGGCCGCATACAGAAAGCTACTGTCTGTCGACCCGTCAACAAGGACGATGGTCTACTACCCATTCTGGTGCACCCAGTACGTATACCACGGAAAGCTGAATACAGTCACCGTCGACGGCTGCACAGGGCGTGTTTCGGGCGACCTGAGTGTGGAAATTGAGCGGAAAAGCTCCATGCCGCTTGCGGCTGGGGCGTTTATTGCTATCGGTGCAGAGGGAGCACTAGCATATCTGAGCTGGATTGCAGCAATAGCTGCCGTCACCGCAACCGCTGGACTGACGCTCTATTTTGCGAGAAGAAACAGGGAGGGTACAAAATGATTGCAAAGAGTGGCTGCATGGAGTGCGGTGCACCGGTCGTTTTTGACGAGTTTTCCGCGGTCGCCTCATGCCCGTCATGCGGCACAGCGCACAGGCTTCCAAGAGACAGTTCACGCGCATGGCTGCTAACCTATTCGGCTGAATTGCAGGCGGAGGATGCAAGAGAGAGGGCTATGGAAATAGTGTCACCAAGGCTTGGGAAGTCGAGGAGGAGCAGGCTTGAAATCATAGAAACATTCCCTCTATATCTCCCCGTCTGGAAGTTTGTTGGCCATGCGAAGGGCTGGTTCAGGACGCTGGATGGGGAGCTGCTGCCGCTTAACCTCAGGAAGGAAGTGCGCCTCCCGGCCTACGAGGGAACGGCCGCAATCGGCGTTCCAAGGGATATCAGCGGATCCGATGCACATATCTCACCCGAAAACGAGTTTCCAATGGTGCACGTGAAGATTGGACCTGACATCCTCAGGAAGGAAGCTGAAGATATGATGGTCAGGGAGATCCAATCGCTCGGGAACGTGGCTGAAGAAGGGAGGACGATATCTGTCGATGTCGTTGACCCCATTCTTGCACTCTACCCTGCATGGATAGTGAGGTTCAGGACAAGGAACGGCGAGCACTCGCTCACCATAGATGCTATCACTGGCCAGTCGATGAACGTTGTCGACATTCCTGTGACCGACGAGAAGCTTGTATCTGAAGCGGTGCTCGCCACTGTCTGCGGTTCGATGACGTCGGCGGGGATTGCGCTCTCATTCATCGATGGGGTCCATGGACCTGAGATAGGGCTCGGAGTTGCCGGCCTGGCACTTTTCACAATTGCAAATCTCCTCCGGCTGGCACTCAGGAGCTCGAGGCTCAACCCCAAGCCCAAGGGGAGGAGAGTGAGCGCATGAACCCTATAGCCGAAAAGTGTCCGAGGTGCGGGCGGAACACAAAGATGGAGAAAGGAGAGGTGCTTGCATACTGCTCCAGCTGCAAGTCACTCCACGAGCCCGGAGAAAGAGGGAATGTTGATGTTGAAATAGCGAAGTTCGGAAATGTCAAGGATGGGGAAAGGGTGTACATCCCATTCTGGCGTTTCTTCTGCACCTTCGCAATCCCGTCGAACGATGTTGAAAGCCACAGGAATGTGAGGAATTTCGTCAAGGAGGGCAATGAAGGCAAGATTTTCATCTATGTCCCGGCCGCTGACATAGGTGCGAAGGAGATGCTGGAGGCGGGAGCCTACATGACAGCAATAAACCCGTCATATTCGACAACATTCTCATTCAACGACACAGACCATTTGAACTGCGTCAAAAGCAGCTCAAGCGCCATGTCTGAAGTCCAGTACTACTTCCTGGCGGCGGAGACGTCTCAGGGTAGAGAGGATGATGTGAAGAACGGGTTCACCGTGGAACCTGCCCACGAGAAGCTCGTATTCCTGCCATACTACAGATCAGGCGAGGGGCTTATCGCGGCGGTCTGAAATAAGGAGATGCCTTGAACTTCGCTATGGCGTTGTCGTGGTCGTAGGCCAGAGGGGGAATGCCGCCTATATCCATAAAGGCTGCATCCATTGCGTCATCCCCCGCCTTCAGGCTCCCCCCGGTCGCTCGCACGACGAATATCGCCGAAATCATCCTGACCCTCGGATCCCTCTTCGGGTCGGAGAATACGTCAAGCAGAGACACGACCTCCCCATCGAGACCCGTTTCCTCCTTGAGCTCCCGGACGGCACACTGCTCCAGCGTCTCGTCATCATCCAGTATTCCCCCGGGGAGCGCGTAATAGCCCTTGTATGGCTCCTTTCGCCTCCTGATCAGAAGTATTTTCCCGTCGTTGAACACGATTGAATCTGCGGCAACACTGGGGCTTTTCCACCTGTGTATCAGCTGTTCGCGCGACAGATGAGCCTTTATCTCGAAAATGGACATTGCGTTCATGCACTCCGGTGTCACCCCTCCGCGCTCATTTGACAGCGCAGGCACGCCCAGAACAGTGACAAACCTGGAGCTTACGGCAGACAGGCTTCCCTGGTCCACCTCCTCACCGGACAACAGTCTCCTGAGGAGCTGAAGGTCACTTTCGCTCATCAGTCTCTTCCCATCGTACAGCAGTTCAAAGGAAGGTTCGAGAGAAAATCTGTCATTGTCCGGATACCTGTTCATCGGGAAATGATTGGCAGTGTTGCTGAAATACTTTCTTCAGCCCGGTGCCTGCCTTCGGCACATTTATCAACCTCAACGGCTCAAGGGATAGGTTGAACAAAGATGAAGCTGCCTCCCGTGAAGAAGCCAGATGAGATAATAGACATGCTGTTCAGGGCAGCTTCAAGGACACAGGCCAGCGGTAGAGACGCGCTCTCAAAGATGAAGGCAAAGAGCATAAGGAAGCTGCATGCTATATCCGCTGCAGCGGACAGGGAGTTTTCATCGTACGTCACTGGCTTCCCTTCGTTCCAGAGGAACAAGTTCGAATGGGAGATAGCCGACCTTCTTGTGGGCGCTGACAGGCTGAAAGTGAGCATAGCCATGGTCCACGGCTGCAAGAACAGCATTGTCACCGTTACCAACAGGATAGCGAGGGAGATCGCCAAGAGCGGCACAATTCCAAGGATTCACTCGCTAAGGGATTCAGCATACGGGCGCGTTGCATCGCTTGTGAAGGGAGCGGCCGAAGAGCTGGAGTTCCTCAGGATGGCATCTGAGAAGCTCAGGGAGGTGCCAGAGCTGCAGGTGGAGAACAGCGTAGTCATCGCAGGCTTCCCCAACGTGGGGAAGAGCATGCTTATCTCAAGGCTGTCCAGCGCACGGACCAGGGTCGAACCGTACCCCTTCACCACGACAACGCTGATAGTAGGGCGGAGGGTGGTGGGAAGGACGAAGGTGCAGTTTGTGGACTGCCCGGGGCTGACGGAGCGTGCTCTGGAAACGAGCAATGTTTACGAGAGGAAGGCGCTTGTGGCCATAAGGCACCTTGCTTCCGTCCTCGTCTACCTTGTTGACGGTTCTGAGACGTGCGGCTACAGCACCTCAGACCAGCTTTCCCTCTTCGAGCGAATCAACGATGTTTTCGAGCCGAAACGCGCCCTTGTTGTCTACAGCAAAGCGGACCTCGCCAGACCTGAAAGCGGTCTGGCGATATCCTCCCTGACGGGAGAGGGTATTGAGGAGCTTCTTTCCGCAATAGAAAGGCTGCTGATCAAGGGTGCGCCGGCCGAGGTTTCATGGCTATCAAAAGGAGAACCCTCTGGGTAAGCATTTTGTAGTATTCGAAGGGCTTTATTAAACGGTACCGTACCCGGGTGATGATCTGAAGGGCCGAGAGGAAATCAGCCAGATAGCAAGCCAGCTCAAGAAGGAGATAGATTTGCTGGCTGCCGAGTACGACAACGCGCTCAGCATTATGAAGAAGATCGGCCAGCATGCATCCGGGGTGGAAAACGGCCCATACAGGGATGGTGCCTCCGATACCGCTCAGCCTGATAACGAAAGGAAGGAGAAAGCTGCCCTTCCCGAGGAGAGGCCGGAGCAGAGGGAGAATGGAAACCATGAATACACGGGCGCCTTTCACGACTCGGGCGGAGGTGCTGCCGGTCAAAGCATTCAGAACTCTCGCTCCCATACGGTTGAGCTGCGGGAGCATGCTGACCCGAAAGACGGGGAAGCCATGGCACGCGGGCAGGAGCCGTTCAAAAACGCAGGTAGCAGGCAGCGCAGCGGCGAGGGAAGAATTGCTGAACCAGGGCAGTTCTGGCGTGATGGAATTGTCTCACCGGCCAGCGATGGCGCAAGGAAAGGATATGCGGTCAGAAGCAAGCCGACAAGCGTCAGAGCGATAGAGCCCCCCGCTTCGAGACACAGGATGCCAGTCATAAGGAAGGAAAGGACGAGAAGGAAGCCAGAGCAGATCGAGGAGGATTTGCTCGATGAGGAGCAGGAAAGTGAACTTACGCTAGAGCAGGACCTTATCAGGTGCCCCGGATGCGGTGCGGAGGTAAGCGCAAGGTCTGTTGTATGCGTCTCCTGCGGGGAATTCCTCAGAAACTGATTTGCACTGCAGCAGTGCGGACTCGAAGGACAAATAAAGATTAATGTACATAGCCCCCTACAGGTAAAGAGACCTGATTAAGGTGGGAACGACAAGGGTAACTGCATCGCCCCAGATGGAGGCTTACTTTTCGAAGCTGTCTGCAGCGGCGAACAGATGTTTTTCGATCGCCAGGCAGGCGAGGGAGAAGGGACTCGACCCTGAAGTGGAAGTGGAAATACCGTTTGCGGAGGACATGGCGTCAAGGGTGGAGGAACTCCTTGCAGAATACAACGTCAGGGGTGTTGCAGGCAGGATAAGGGAACTTTCGGAGAAGTACAACAGGGAGGAAATGTCGCTCATAATCGCAGGCGAGATCGCAGCCCAGGACACCGACAACAGGCTGGAAGTGCTGGAACGAGCAATAAGGGTGGGGCTTGCGATACTGACTGAAGGAATACTTGTCGCACCGCTGGAGGGAATAGCCGGTGTCAAGCTTTCCAAGAACACTGACGGTACCGAGTATGTCTCCCTCTTCTTCTCCGGTCCCATAAGGTCGGCGGGGGGAACAGGACAGGCGCTGAGCGTGCTCATAGCAGATGTGGTCAGGAGGAGGCTCGGCATCGGCGCCTACAGGGCAACGGAGCAGGAAATCGAGCGCTTCAAGGAGGAGATACCACTCTACAGGCAGAAACAGCACCTGCAGTATGAGCCCGCCCCGGAAGAGATAGAGCTTATTGTGACAAACTGCCCCATATGCATAGACGGAGAAGGAACAGAGGACGAGGAGGTATCAGGATACAGGGACCTGCCCAGGATAGCCACAAACAGGCTGAGGGGAGGCGCATGCATTGTGATAGCAGACGGGATGTGCCAGAAGGCATCCAAGCTCATGAAGCACGTCAACAGTCTGAAGCTGGACGGATGGCGCTTCCTCGAAAAACTTGCCTCAAAGGCTGTTTCGACGGATGATGATGAAGAGAGGATAACACCGAGCGAGAAGTACGTGAAGGACATGGTGGCTGGAAGGCCGATATTCTGCCACCCTTCCAGGGTGGGTGGTTTCCGTCTGCGCTACGGAAGGGGAAGGACAACAGGCCTGGCAGCGATAGCAATTAACCCTGCAACTATGCATGTGATGGACAGTTTCATTGCAATCGGGACACAGATCAAGCTGGAAAGGCCTGGGAAAGCGGGAGCTGTGACGCCGTGCGACGAGGTCGAGGGGCCCATTGTCCTGCTGCGCAATGGTGATGTCGTCCAGATCAATTCGTCCGATGACGCAATTGCTGTGCTGCAGGACATAAGCGAGATAATAGACGTCGGAGAGATACTGATACCATTCGGTGAATTCCTGGAGAACAATCATCCGCTGGTTCCTGCCGGGTACACAATCGAGTGGCACAGGGCGATTCTGAGAAGCAAGTTGAAAAAACTGCCTCCCGGCTGGGAGGCACCTTCATGGGAGGAAGCGCTTCGGATGTCAGTAGAGCACGGTGTTCCTCTCCACCCTTCATTCAACCTTTTCTGGAACGACATAACGCTTAGCGAGCTGTACGAGCTCATAGACTACGTCTCCACAAACGGAAGGGCGGATAACGGAAAGCTGTTCCTCCCGCTGAACGGCTGCAAGACGACGCTGGAGAGGCTTGGCGTCCTTCACACAGTAAGGAATGGAGAGATAGTCGTGGAAAGGCAGGCGCCGCCCCTTCTCCTCTGCCTTGGACTGTCCGCAAGTGGTAATTCTATCGCAAGGGTAAAGCAGCCTGGCATGTTCTCTACCACGCTCGAGACAGTAAGCGCACTTGCAGGCGTCACCGTGATGGCCAGAGCAATGACCAGGATCGGCGCACGGATGGCGCGTCCCGAGAAGGCGGCAGAGAGAAAGATGAAACCGGCCCCGCATGTGCTCTACCCCCTGGGACAGGATGGGGGAATGCAGCGACTCTTTTCAGAGGCGGCAAGAAAGAGGGAGGTGACGCTTGAGATGAACTCGCGTCTCTGCCCTGAGTGCGGGAAAGTAACCTACATGTCCCTGTGCGATTGCGGTGCCCACACATACTCAAAAAAGGAGAGCAGGCAGTACAGGGTCGACATCCAGAAGCAGCTCTCGGGCGCCATGCAGCGCATTGGTGAAAACAGGTATTACGATATGAAGGGAGTGCAGGGACTCATATCGTCGGCCAGGACGCCGGAGGCGGTCGAAAAGGGCATTCTGAGGGCAAAGCATTCAGTATCCACATTCAGGGACGGGACAGTAAGGTTCGACATGACAGACGTGCCCCTCACCCACTTCAGGCCGGACGAGATACACCTTACTGTCGCCAGGGCAAGAGAGCTCGGATACACGAAAGACATAAACGGCATGGAGCTGACGGACGGGAACCAGCTGTGCGAGCTCAGAGTGCAGGATGTTGTGCCGTCTGTGAAGTTCGGCGACTACATGAAACGTGTGGCCGACTTTGTCGACGAGGAGCTTGAAAAGCTGTACGGCATGGAGCCATACTACAAACTGTCCGACAGCCTCGACCTGATCGGTCACCTTGCTGTTGGACTTGCGCCACATACATCCGGCGGCATACTGTGCAGGATCATAGGGTTTACCGAGGCAAATGTCGGATACGGCCATCCTTTCTTCCACGCCGCCAAGAGGAGAAACGCAGATGGAGACGAGGATTCCATGATACTGCTCCTTGACGCGCTTGTCAACTTCTCGAGGTCGTACCTGCCTGCAAGCAGGGGCGGGCTGATGGACGCACCGCTCGTTCTGTCGCTCATGATTGACCCAAACGAGATAGACAAGGAGGCACACAACATAGACCTGCTTCCTGAATACCCGCTTGAATTTTATCAGGCCACTGAAAGATATGCAAAGCCAAAGGAAGTCGAGAAGCTCATGGACACTGTCGGCCCGCGGGTGCAGACACTGAAGCAGTATGAGAAATTCAGGTTCACCAACGACACAAGAAAAATAGACGAGGGGCCCAAGGAATCTGCATACAGCAGGCTCGGGTCGATGCAGGAGAAGCTCTGGGCACAGCTCAGGCTGGCCGAGAAGATCAGAGCTGTGGACGCGGGCGATGTTGCGCTCAGGGTGATAACGAGGCATTTTCTCCCGGACATGATAGGGAACCTCAAGAGCTTCTCTGGACAGGTGCTGAGATGCACCAAGTGCGGCTCCAAGTACAGGAGGATACCGCTGAGGGGGTCATGCTACTGCGGGCACGAGCTGACGCTTACAGTCCATGAGGCAAGCGTCAAGAAATACCTTGATGTGACCAAGGAGATTGTGAGGCAGTTCAAACTGCCCCTATACACCGTCCAGCGCATAGAGCTCATAGAGAGGGCGATGGACAGCCTTTTCGAAAGCGACGGTGTGCGCATGGTGAAGCTCACAGAGTTTGAGTGATTGCATTGAGATGCAACGTTGTCTCGTTTGACATTGACGGAACACTTACCATAGGACATGGCTGGTTCTACATAGCAAGCAGCTCAGGAAGGCTGGACAGTTACATTGAGAGCACAAGCGCGTTCAGGGCTGGCATGATAGGGGAGGACGAGCATCTTGCCAATCTGCTCAATATAGCTGCAGGCCTCCCGCTCGACAGCGTGGAGAAAATGCTTGAGGACACGCCCAGGCTTGAGAACATAGCTTCAGGCATACGGTACCTGAAGGACAGGGGGTTCAGGACATACCTGCTGACGCACAACCCTGACTATGTTTGCAGGTGGTATGCTGAAAAGTACGGTATGGACGGCTTCAGATGCGCCAGGCAGAGCGTACGGAACGGCATCATCTGCAGAGCACACGGCGTTCATGCTGACAAGGTTGGATGGCTGAACGAGATGTGCAGGAGGGAGAGTGTGCCGCGCAGCTCAGTCGTCCATGTTGGCGATGGTCTGTCCGATGCAGACGTGTTCGGAATTGCAGGAATGGGAATAGCGCTGAACACGAGAATCAGGGGTGCGATCAGGAGGGCTGACGCATCCATCAACACAACTGATATGATGGACGTTGTCAGGACAATAGCAGATATGTGCTCAGAGGGCTGAGGCAGCGCTTGCCAGATTCGCGGACTCCTTTTCCAGTATGTCCGATGCCTTCAGAAGTGCTGTTGAGGCTGAAACGGAGGAGTCGGTCTCGAACTGGAAGACAAACCTGGTGTCGTCGCCAGTGACTGTTACAGCGCCCTTCGGCGCTGCGTCAACGCATGCTTTGCACAGGGTGCATTTCTCCACGTCGTTGACTGCAATCTTGCCCTCCTTCTTCTCTAGTATGCGTACCGGGCAGCATCCAACGTCGAACTTCTCGACATCCAGCTTGTCATAGTTGAAATTGATGTTCGGATAATACCTGTAGCCAGGTGCCTGTACAGCCTGGAACTTCGCATGCTGTTTCCCCGTTCCCAGCTCGGCGGTCGCGTAGACGAGTATGGCCTGGTTAGGTCCGAGCTTCACTATCGGTATGAACTCATCCTTCACCCTGAACTTGTCGCTACCAAGAGGCTCAAGGTCGCCGGAATAGACAGTGTTTGGTCCCTTCTTGTTCAGCGAATACATCACTGTGCAGCTGGGGCATCCCTCCCCCTTGCATGTGCACTGGGACCTGAAATTGAACTCGTCTAGATACGTCGGGAGGGGCACGAGCCCCAGCCTGTGAGCTATGATCTCGTCAAAGAGGGGTGTGACGCTCTCGAACTCCTTCCCGTCCTCGCCCATTATCGGACCAAGGTGGAACTCAACGTTGTGTATGGCCATCTTCGGCACGTCCGAGATGAGCACCCGCCTGAGACTGTTGGCAAGCTGCGGGCTTGCCTCATTTATAACGAAACGGGTGTAGTTTTCCCTCATTTCCCTTATTTCTATGTCCATCGATGCACCCGTCTACATTCTCCGTCCGCGTCTTCCGCCCTTCTTCTTTGTCCCGTCGTGCGGCACTGGTGTAACATCCTCAATCCTGCCGATCTTGAGACCCGCCCTCGCAAGAGCCCTGATGGCGGCCTGGGCGCCCGGTCCGGGCGACGGCGACTTGTTGCCGCCAGGTGCCCTGACCCTTACATGGACTGTGTCCACGCCCTTCTCCTTGATCTGCTCTGCCACACGCTCTGCAGCCCTCATGGCAGCATATGGGGAAGATTCATCCTTTGCCGCCTTTACAACCATTCCACCGGTGCACTTTGCAAGTGTCTCCGCACCAGTGATGTCCGTGACCGTAATCAGTATGTTGTTGTAGCTCGCGTAAATGTTGGCAATGCCTATCTTGCTCATGGTTCCTCACTTCTCCGCATCGTTTGCCTTGTCGTCTCCAGGCGCAGATGCACCTGCTTCAGTCTTTGCTTCAGGCTGCCTGGTGCGTGGAGGGGCCGATGGAGGCGCAGTTGGCCTGCCCCCTCTCCGCGGGCCCCTTCTCTGCCCACCCCGGCCGAACCGTCCCTGCTCCTCTGATTCCTGCCTGGGCTCCTTCAGGACCCCTATGAACCCCGGTTCCGGCCTCATCGGATGCATGTCGCTCGCCATCGGTGACGCCCCGCTGTATGCGATCTGCTCGTCTTCGCCCTTGCGCACAATGTATCCTGGAACGGTGAACCTCCTTCCGTTGAGGCTTACATGCCCGTGAACTATGAACTGCCTGGCCTGTGTTATTGTGTGTGCCATCCCTTTCTTGAACGCGACAGTCTGGAGCCTCCTTGACAGCACGTCTTCCAGGCCGATGAGGAGCAGATCGTTGAGGTCTGCATTCTCCTGGACGAGCCCCAGCCTCTGGCACTTGAGCAGGAGTGCCTGTGTCTCCTTGGCACTTTGCTGGTCGCCCGTCCTGTTTCTTGCCTGGAGCGTCCTTGCCTGCCTCCTCACTTCCCTGAGGAATGACTGTACCTTCCAGAGCTCCTTCTTGTTCTTCAGACCGTACTTGAAAACAAGGTTGCTCTCCCTCTTTATACGCTCCCCTTCCCACGGATGGGAAGGCCTGTCGTATTTTCTGATTGGAAACTTCGGGTCGCCCATTTAAACACTCCGTCAATCACTTTTCCTTTGCAGGTTCAGCCTTTGCCGCAGGCTTGGCTGCCGGCTTGGCCGCAGCCGCGGGAGCAGCCGTGGCGGCGGGTGCCGCCTCAGGTGCTGCACCAGGTGCTCCTGCCGCCCTAGCTCTCGTAACACCCATTGTAAGTCCAGTCCTCCCGTTGGAACGGGTCCTCTGGCCCCTCACCTTCTGACCTGTCTCGTGCCTTATGCCCTTGTAGCTGCGGATCATCTTCATCCTGTTGATATCTTCCCTGACAGCCATGTCAATATCGGTGCCGATTGCATGCCTGCTTGTCCCAGTCTCAAACTCCCGCTGCCTGTTTACCATCCACTCAGGGAAGTCCTTCGAAATCGATGAAATTGCACTCTCTATCTCTGCAAACTTCTCTTCATTGTATGAACCGATCTTCCTGTTCCTGTCCAGACCGGAAATCTCAGCGACCTTCTCGGCTACCCTCTTGCCGAGTCCCCTGACGTTCATCAGTGCAACAACCGACTTCTTGTTTCCGTCAAGGTCGGTATTGGCTATGTGAACTATGAAGTGAAAATCTGCCTTGGATACCTCTTCTCCTTCAGCCAACGTGAATCAACCTCATTCAATATTTGCCAAAATGGTTTATCTATTTAACACATTCGACCTTCATAATTCAGACATGAGCGCCTGTGCGGCCTGGTTGCATGCATTTATGAAAGGTGCAGGATAGACGCCTATGACGACCACTGCCACAGCCGCGGCGACAATTGCCACGACAGCAAAGCGGGACATCTTGTAGGCAGAGGGCGCACTATCGGAATCGGTGTATATATTGCGAACAAGTCTGACATAATATATCAGTGAAACGGCGCTGTTGAGTATTCCGAATATGGCCAGCCATATCAGCCACGAATACCCCCCAATGAGAGAGCCGCCCACAGCTGATGAGAAAATGAGCAGTTTGCTGTCGAAGCCAGCGAGGAGCGGCATTCCCAGAAGTGAAAAGAGGAAGATGGTCATAGAAATGGAAAGCAACTTGTTTGACTTGAACAGTCCCCTGAAGCTGTCGTAGTCCATGCCAAGAATGCTCGTAGACATGACTGCCACTATGCCGAAGGCACCCACTGTGGCGATGGAATGGGTCATTATCTGGAAGATGCCGTAGGAGATTGAAAGGTACTCGAGGTTTGACTGCCCGGCCGCGTAGGCCGCCGCAAAGACAGGCAGTGAAATAAGCATGTATCCTGCCTGTCCTATGCTTGAGTAGGCAAGCATCCTCTTCACGTTATCCTGCCTGAGTGCTGTTACATTGCCCACTGACATCGTGAGTATTGCAAGCACAGTAAACAGAGGTGCCCATTCCGCCCGGAGAGCAATGAGGGCAATCATGAATATCTTGAATATGGCTGCTATTCCGACCTTCTTCGACCCTGATGTAAGCATTCCTGAAACTGGCGTTGGCGAGCCCTCGTAGACATCTGGGGCCCACATGTGGAACGGCACAACAGCTATTTCGAAGCCGAAGCCTGCAATCAGCAGGACCGCAGCAAGTACGGCTGTACCGTATTCTGGACTTGACGGACCTATTCCAGAGAGCGACTGCGCAACTGAAGAGAGCTGCAGCGTGTGAGTAAGGCCGTATATCAGAGAAATGCCGTACAGTGCAAGCCCGGCTGACAGCGCGCTGATTATGTAGAATTTCATTGCAGCTTCCGCGCCCGTCCTGTCGTGTTTCCTGAAGGCGGTGATGGATGCGCTTGAAAGACCGGTAAGCGCTATTCCCACGAACATGGTTATGAGGTCGGTTGAGGCGGCGACAACCATCATTCCAACGATGGAGAGCATGAGCAGGCTGTAGTATTCGCCCTGGTTCCTGTCCTGCTCGATGTACCTGACTGAAGTGAGCACGGCAAGGAAACCGACGGCGACAAATATGAACTGAAAGACGACAGCAAATGCGTCCTCTGTCAGCACGCTGTGGAATGTCTGCGGCATCGGTATGACACCGCCCGTGAGCATGGAGAGCAGAGCGAATGTCACAAGCATTGTTGCGAGTGAAAGCGAGGCAAGTACCCTGTTTGAAACCCAGAACGATACGCCTGCGATCACAAGTGCGCCGATCACCATCGCTATGATGGGAGACATGCCGGAGGCGAAGAAGTCAATCATGGCAGCACTCCCCCGAGGAAGCTGCCGTACCAGTGTGCAACGGCTCCGTTGATGGGATTGAACATCACCCAGGGCACAACGCCGAACACAACGATCACGATGACAAGTACGGCCATGGGAAGGATCTCATACCAGTTCGAATCGTGCAGGTGTGCATAGTCCAGCTTGTCAGTCTCGGGGCCGAAAATCGTCCGCTGAAGCGCCCATGTGTAATACCCGATCGTAATGACAACAGTCACTATCGGTATGATGAGGTAGATGTTGAAGCTGAGGTATGTCACATAGAAAACGCTGAATTCGGCTACAAAACCGACCATGCCCGGCAGGCCGAGCGATGCAAGGAAGCCTGCCATCATGAATGTGGAAAGCGCAGGCATATGTTTTCCGAGGCCGCTAAGCTTGTCCATATCCCTTGTTCCCGCGTGATGCTGGATTACGCCTGCGGACATGAAGAGGACCGCAGTGATCAGTCCGTGGGCGAACATCTGGAAATCCGCCACCGAAATGCCGATTGTATTCATTGTCCAGCTGCCTGTCGCGTCGCTCATGCTGAAGACTGATGCTGCGATGGCGAGCAGCACAAGGCCCATGTGGCTTATGGAGGAGTTTGCGATCATCCTCTTTATGTCCTTCTGTGCCATGCTCACCCAGGCCCCGTAGAGTATGCTTATCACTGCCAGAACAACTATCCAGTCCTCGATCATCTTCGCACCCAGCGGAAGGGCCGGAACTGCTATCCTGATTATACCGAACGAGCCCATCTTGATGAGCAGACCGGCAAGCAGTACGCTACCGCCCGTCGGTGCGTCGGTGTGAGCATCCGGGAGCCACGTGTGGAAGGGGAACACTGGCATCTTGACTATGAAGCCGAAGAAGAGACCCACAAACACAACAAGCTGGAAGTAGGAGCCGAACGCAGGTGATATGCTGTTTATCTTCTCCATCGAGAAGCTGAAGTTGCCTGTGGCCTGATGATACTGGAAGTAAAGCGCGAAGAAGGAGAGGAGCATGACAAGGCTCGAGGCATGAGTGTATATGAAGAACTTGGTGGCCGAGTAAACGCGCCTCGGAGATCCCCACACCAGTATTATGAAGAACATCGGTATGAGAACCGCTTCCCAGAACAGGTAGAAGACAAAGTAGTTGGTGACGGTGAAAACACCGAGAACACCCACTTCAGTCAGCATCAGCATGGCGAAGTACTGGTTTGACCTGTGCGATACATCCCATGAGAATATGACGACTAGAAAGCTCAGAAGGACAGAAAGAAAGACCATGGGCAGCGCTATCCCGTCGACGCCGACCGAATAGGTGATGGGGAAGTAGAGCGTATCTATCCAGGTGTAGTGCTCGGTCATCTGCATTCCCGGGTTTCCGTAGTTGAACGCCAGTAGCATGTAGATGCCCAGAACAAGAGATATGCCGCTGAAAACAGCGGCGACCATCCTGTTCTGGCCAAGCCTTGCTGGCATCGCCATGAGAAGAGCGAAGCCTATGAAAGGGAAGAGTATCATGAGTGAAATCAGAGGAAACATTTCTCACACCCCCATGCCGGGGAAGAGAAGGAGTATGGCCACAATCACGACCACTGCAGCGATTATCACTGAGGCGTAATTCTGAACAAAACCTGTCTCTGACTTCCTTATCCTCTGCGCTGCCCCCACAAACACAGCGCCGACACCGTTGATGAAGCCGTCCACAACCTTCCTGTCGAAGAAATCAAGGCCACGCCCTATGCCGTAGCCCAGCCACATGCCTATCTTGTCGTATGCCTGCGGGAAATAGTACCGTTCAGAAAGGACGCGGAAGACACCATGGGGGAGCGGTCTTGACATGAAAGACTCGAGGCTCCTTTCCCTGTACCAGACGGTGTATGCGACGAGCAGGCCCGCAAACGCAAGAAACAGCGAGAGGTAGGTGAGCGGATCCGCCAGGAGACCGAACACTCCGCTGAACTCGACGTAGGGGGTCCTCAGCACAGATAGCGTCCCCGCCTGGAATGTGATTGGATAATGGACGGCCATTCCAAATCCGGCAACGCCGAATACAGCGAACCCCACAGCGAGTGCCAGGACAGCAAGTATGACAAGGGGCGCCGTCATTACAGGCGGTGACTCGTGCACGTGCACGCCCTCCGGCACCTTTGAACGGCCGGCAAATGTCATGAACCAGAGCCTGAAAATGTAAAGAGCTGTCAGGAAAGCGGCAGCGACACCGAAGAGCCATATCAACACGAATATCCACGAGTATGATATGCCGCCGAAGGCCGCCTCGAGCGTTGCGTCCTTGCTGAAGAAACCGCTGAAAGGTATGATACCGGCGAGCGAGAGAGAGCCGAACAGCATTGTTACAGATGTTATCTTCAGCTTTGAACGGAGCGCTCCCATCTGTCTCATGTCCTGTATTCCTCCCAGCGCATGCATAACGCTCCCTGCCGCCAGGAAGAGGAGCGCCTTGAATATCGCCTGGTTCACAAGGTGGAACATGCCTGCCGAGTAGCCAAGCGAGTAGTTTGGTACGCCGTTGGTCGCCGGCCCGACGGAACCCAGTATAAATGCGCCTGCACCAAGCGCCATGAACATGTAGCCAAGCTGGCTTATTGTGGAGAAGGCAAGGACCCTCTTTATGTCGTAGGTCCCGAGAGCCATCGTTGCGGCGAAGAGGGCTGTGAAGGCACCGATAAAGGAGACGAAGAGAGAGCTGAATGGCGTCTGAGTGAAGAGCGGGTACATCCTTGCGACGAGGTAGACACCTGCGTTGACCATCGTGGCGCCGTGTATCATCGCAGAGACAGGTGTAGGGCCCTCCATTGCATCTACGAGCCAGTCATGCAGCGGGAACTGCGCGCTCTTGCCCATAGCGCCGCCGAAGAGTGCAAGCGTCGCGATTGTCAGAAGTCCCGAGCCGTTGAGGGCTGCTATGGAGGAGGCAGAGAAAAGCTGGGAGTATGCGAGAGTGTGATTGCCTATGCCCAGCAGGAGCACTATGCCGAACAGGAGGAACATGTCACCGAACCTTGTGACCACGAATGCCTTCTTTGCTGCCCTTGCGGCTGAAGGCTTTTCGTACCAGAAGCCTATGAGCAGGTAGGAGCCAAGGCCGACGAGTTCCCAGAAGACGTAGAGTTCGAGAAGATTGTTTGCCAGTATCAGACCGAGCATCGAGCCTACGAACATTGAGATGACGCCGAAGTACCTCTTCCTTCTCCTTCCTTCGGCGTGCATGTATCCCACGCTGTATATAACAATTAGAAGGCTGACAAGAGAGACGGCGGCCAGCATCACAACCGCTAGCCAGTCCAGGTAGATACCAAGATTGAGGTAGACAGATGTTCCATGCACACTCCCAAGGTTGATGAAATCTATCTGCTGCTGGTACGCAGTAGGATAGACGCCTGCGCCATTTCCGATGAACTCGAAGTAGAGAATGAGCAGTGAAACTGCAGCCGAAATGCCCACGGACAGGACACTGACCCACTCTATTATCCTGGCCCTGGAGGAGGGGATTGCTGCTATGATGGCAAAACCAATGAACGGTGACAGTGCAATGATCGATGCAAAGTACAGCAGAGGATCGCCTGGAGCGGTGAAAACGAAAGCAGCCGTACTACCACCTCAGTGTTGCCACTTCGTTCACTTCCACGGTATCGCTCGCCTTCCAGAGGACAAGAAGTATCGCAAGGCCAACGGCAATCTCCGCGGCCGCCACAGCTATGGATATCAGAGCAAAGACCTGCCCGTCGGCCGCAGCCGTTGCGCTAGAAGCAGTGTTGGAGAACGCGACGAAGTTTATGTTCGCAGCATTGAGCATCAGCTCTATAGAAAGCAGCACCATGATCGCATTGCGCCTGTAGAGGACACCGAACACGCCTATCACAAACAGGAGTGCAGAAAAGGCAAGGACGTACGAGACAGGTATCATTTCGACTCCTCCTTCGCGAGGTAGACGCCGCCAACCATGGACGCACCGAGCAGTACGGCAACCACGAGCAGTGTCAGACCATATCCCGAGGGGGAAAACATCTGCGCCGCTATGTCAGATGTATCAGCCACCGCGTTACCGATGGCTGACCAGTTCACAGGGGCAAGAGCCGCGGCCATAACGACAAAGAGAACAACCGAGATGACTGCTGATATCACCATTTGTCTGTCCATCTGTTGCTGCCTCCAGTATCACCCGAGAAGTATGTTACGTCTCGTCAGCATTATACCGAAGAGGATGAGGACGACGACTGCGCCCACGTATATCAGTATCTGGATGATGCCGACATAGACTGCGTTCATGATGAAAAAAAGGACTGCAATCGCGATAAGCACGCCCGCAAAATATAGCGCGCTGTGCACGATCTCTCCGGACAGAACCATCATTGCTGCGAGTATGAGCGCCGCTGCTGCAACTATGATGAAGCCAATCAGGTCTATGCTCAAACGGACACTTCCTGTTTTATTTTTAATTCCTCTGCACCCTGACTCTGTATCTGCACGACAGGGTCGCTGGCTGTCGTGCTGCGCGGAAGCATTTCAAGAGCGTCGAACGGGCAGGCGTCAACACAGAGTGCGCAGCTGACGCAGAGCTCATAGTCGAATATCGGTATCTTCTTCTCCGGACCGAATGTCCCGTTGGGCCTCTTCTTGGCAGTGCCTGGCAAGCTCACCATGTCGATGACTTCGTGGGGGCACGCCCTGTCGCATGCGCCGCATCCAGTGCAGTTGATCTCGTACAGCTCAGGATACGGGAACGGGCGCTGGTCTGGAGCATCCTCAGGCTTGATCGCCCACTCGTGCGGCCTGAATATCTTCTCATTTCTGTCCTGTGTTGCTGTCTCGTACCTGTTTGTCATGTGGAGAGCTGTCGAAGGGCAGACTTCAACGCACAGGCCGCAGAACATGCACTGGGCAAGATCGAGAGCAGGCATCCACTTTGTAATGCCCTCCCCTGCGTCATCCTCCATCATGTCAAGACACTTGTTGGGGCAGACACGGGCGCACGACTCGCAGCCGACGCATCTTGTCATCACAAGGCCGAGCTCTCCCCTGAAATCGTCCGGCAGGTCGATCTTCTCTTCGGGATACAGAAGCGTGTTCGGCTTGCCGCCTGCAAGCGAAGTCCTGATGAGTGTCCTGAGTGAGATCCACATCGGCTTGAATGCGTAGCCCAGCAGTCCCACCTTTTTCTTCTTTGTAGTTACAATATCAGCCATTCAGAGCACCCCTGCAATTACAGTTGTTTGAACCTGAATCATAGGTGAAACACGCCTCCGTAAATCTTCAGAAGAGCAGCTATAAGTATGTTGACGAGCGAGAGTGGGAGAAGGCTCCTCCAACCGAGGTTCAGAACCTGATCAATTCGCACCCGCGGAAGGGAAGCCCTGAGCCAGACAAACAATGTGAAGACTGCATACACTTTGATATAGAACCAGACGATTGCAGGGAGGATCGGCCCTGTCCACCCGCCCAGGAAGACCAGGACCATAATGGCTGCACCTGCGAAGGATCTTATGTAAGAGGTGAGCTGGAAAAGAGCGAACTTTATGCCGGCATATTCAGTCATCCAGCCGTGCACTAGCTCCGCCTCCGCGTCTGGTGTGTCGAAAGGTATGCGCTCTATTTCAGCCACTATGGATATCAGGAAAACAATGAAGCCTATGAAAAGCGGGACAACAAACCAGATGTGCGTTGCCTGGAAACTGACTATCTGGTTGAAATTGAACGTTCCCGCCAGTACTACCACGGAAAGGACTGTGATCAGCATGGGCACCTCGTAGCTCATCATCTGAGCGGTGGACCTGAAGCCTCCCAGCAGCGAGTACTTGTTGTTTGAGGCCCAGCCTGCTATCACGACTGCAAAAGGCTCTATCGCGAAAATTGCAAAGGCAAGAAGAAGGCCAAGGTCAGGGTCTGTGTAGAAGAAGTATGGCGCCTGAGGAACGACTGCCATTATAAGCAGCGAGGATGCAACTATGATCACAAGCGTGCTGTTGAACCCGAGCCCGTCCGCGTTCTCTGGCAGTATCATCTCCTTTATGAGGAATTTGAGAGCATCGGCGAAATTCTGGAAAAAGCCGGCCGGACCGACAACAAACGGCCCCCTCCTGTCCATGAACCTCCCCAGCTCCTTCCTCTCGACATAGATGAGAATGATGACATTCACGAGAACAACAACGATCAGTATGACCGAGGCGATCACCCAGGTGAGAAGATAGTTGAGCTGAGGCAGGTTGATGTGAAGGAAGCTGAGTATGGCCGTCGCGATGTCGTTGGGAAACGAGTAGAGGTAGTTCAGCTTATCACCTGTCCGATTCTCCCAGGCACATGTCAAGGCTCCCCATTATGGAGGGGACATCCGCAACCTTATACCCGCGCAGTATCGCTGGAGCCGCCGAAACAGTGACGAATATGGGGCTCCGTATCTTCACCCTGTACGGCCTGTCCGTGCCGTCTGCCTGTATGTAGAAGAAGGCCTCCCCGCGCGGATCCTCTGTCCTTGCATACCCCTCTCCGCGCGGGAAGTGCCTTGGCACCTTGCCCAGCACGGGCCCCGGGGGCATTTTCTTGAGCGCCTGCCTTATGATGCTGCAGCTTTCCCTCATCTCGTTCATTCTCACCCTGTACCTGGCGTAAACGTCGCAGTCCTTTTCGACAGCAATCTCAAAGTCAAAGTCCGGATAGGCTGAATAGGGGTCGGCCTTCCTCAGGTCGACGGGAACGCCGCTTCCTCGCAGCGCGGGACCGGTGACACCAAGGTTGATCGCATCGGACGGCCGCAGATAACCTATCCCCTGCGTTCTTATGCGGAAAACCTCGCTTTCCTCAATGAGATATTCATATTCATCCAGCCGCTTCTCGAAGAAGTCGACGATCTTCAGGCACTGCTGTGGAAAACTCCTTGGCATGTCCTGAGAAACGCCACCAATGCGCGGATAGTTGTAGGTCATCCTTGCTCCGCAAAGTGCCTGGAGAAGGTCTATGAACATCTCCCTCTCCCTCATTGCGTACAGGAATGCGGTCAGGTTGCCCAGGTCAGTCATGAAGGATGCAAGCCATATCAGATGAGACGCAATCCTCTGGACCTCGAGCGCTATGACCCTTATGTATTCCCCTCTCAGCGGCACTTTTATGTCGAACGTGTTCTCGACTGCGCAGACGTAGACGTGGTCCCAGCTCATCGATGCAACATAGCAGAGCCTGTCGCAGATGGGCACTATCTGAGGGTAGTTCCTGTTCTCGCACAGCTTCTCAAATCCCCTGTGCAGATACCCTATGATAGGCTCGGCGTCAACGATTGTTTCACCGTCAACCTTCACCTTCAGCGTCCAGAGACCGTGGGTAAAGGGGTGCTGGGGACCCATGTTGATCCACATTTCAGCCGTTGTTATCACCGAACCTTTGGTCGGTGGAAACCATTGGCTCCGGCCGCGGCCTCTTCCCCTTGTTCTCCCAGTCTATCTTCCAGTGATCCAGAAGCTTGAAATCCTTCCTGAAAGGGAAGAAATCAGTACCCTCGGGGGTGAGAACCCTCTCGAGCTTCGGGTGATTGTTGAACGATATTCCATACATATCGTATGTCTCCCTTTCATGCCAGTTGGCGCCCCCCCAGATGTTGCTTATGGAGTCTATCGAGGGATCTTCCCTTGGAAGTTCGCTCCTTATCTGGATCATGCACCTGTTCTTGTAAGATGAAATATGGTAAATGACCTCCCATGCTCTCTTCAGGTCGTTGCCGGCGACGCATGTGACATGCCCGAAGTCAAGGCTGTCCTTAAGGTAGGAACAGAATTCGACTATCTTCTCACGGGGAAACTTGCTGCATTCCAGCCTTCCCTTCTGCTTCAGCTTTACATCCACATCCGGGAATTTGCCCTTCAGGTCTGAGATAATGTCCTGCTCCTGAACAACATCCTTCAGACCGAGGTTGGAATAATCCCTGTCCTTCTTCGGTGCGACGATTGTTGGTGAATGATCTGCCATCTGAAGAACCTCACTGCGGAAGCAGCACCTTCTCCTTCTGATCCCTGATCTTTCTCTGCAGTTTCAGTACCCCATCCAGAAGCGCCTCCGGCCTCGGGGGGCAGCCTGGTATGTATATGTCAACGGGAAGGAATGTGTCCGCACCCCTGACAATGTTGTACGAATCCCACCAGGGACCGCCGGATATTGTGCACTCTCCCATGCATATCACCCACTTGGGGAAGGGCATCTGCTCATAGAGCCTGGTGAGGACAGGCCTGAGTTTCATTGATATCCAGCCGTTGAGAAGAAGAACATCACACTGCCTGGGAGAGTTCCAGAAGACGACACCAAGGCGCTCTATATCGAACCTGGGCGCAGCAGCTGCAGCCATCTCGATCGCACAGCATGCTATGCCGAGGTGCAACGGGTAAACTGAATTCCTGGCAGCCCAGTTGAAAACGCCGCCGGTTAGCTTGTTGGGTTTCATCTGCTTGATCTCCGATCGGCGCCTGATCATGTCAGAAACCTCGTCACTCCATTTCATGAAGGTGTCGTGAGACATGGCAATCGCACTTGGAGCGTTTCCCTCAGCCCGCATCTTTGCCCTTTCTATATCCATATCAGCTCCTCCTTTTTCAGAGCGTACAGGATTATGACGACCAGCAGCCCCGCAAAGACGAACATAACTGCATTCACAACTGTGTTGGTCGCTGAAAAGCTCAGCGCCCAGAGGGCGAGAAATACTGTCAGGACGTCAGCAATGACGAATATAAGTGCAAACATGTAGTACTGGAAATGGAACTGTATTCGGGTGTCCCCAATCGGCACCTCACCGCACTCGTAGGTGGTCTCCTTGAGTGGTTCCCTTTTCGTTGGCCTGAGAAGGGCAGACACGACAAAACTTACAAGGACAAACAGGACTGAAATCACAGCAAATATCAGAACTGGGAGATATGCTGCGGAACTCATACTTTGCAATTATAAACGACTGTTATAAGTATATTTCTCAGGTGCACAGCTTGACGATGAATTGCGCCCCTTTCACATGGTGCAAAACGGATGAATTGTGGCAAATAATCACAGCCATAAAGAAATTATGACATGCGCTTCGGACGATTACTTTCCAATTCCACCCCCGGGAGCGTGACCTGCTGCTCCGGTCAGTCCTGGAGGGTGGCGGGCTCCCTTATCCTGAGTATCATGAAAACGGACGCGGTGAATACAGGTATGGAAGTGAGGAATGGCGCTATGGGTGTAAGGGTGTAAAGGTATCCTCCAGCTATCTGGGCAGGTATTGAAACAAGAAGCGGTATGGCGCTGAAGAGTGCCATTATCCTGCCTCTCATGTACCTTGGCACAAGGTCAGACTGCAGCGAGGTGAGCGGTGGGCCCAGAAGGGCGCTTCCTGTCCCCCCGACGACGCTCCACGTAATCAGTTCAGAGATGTCCTTTGCGTACGTGAAGAAGAGCTGATTGAAAGGGACTGACAGGGACGCAAAGAGCACAGCCCTCTTCAGCCCGATCTTCTCGGCCATCCTTGCAGCAGGGAAAAGGAGGATCATTGACACAAGCGCAGTGATGCCGACCACCACGCCGTAGAGGTACGGCTCGAAGCCGAGGGACTGGACGAAGTAGAGCACTGAGAAGGAGGAAGTAAGGCCGACGCCAAAGGCTGCGAGCGAAGCAAAGTACAGCAGAGTACGCACCTGCTTTCCCGCAACAACAAGAGCGCTGCTGCTCTCATGCACCAGCTTCCTCCAGAATTCGACAAAGCCGGTGGCAGCCCTTGGCCTGTATGATTCTGTAAGAGTGACGGACCTGTATATTATTCCAGCCAGGCCGGTAGTGCCTGCAGCAAAGAACGCGAACCTGAGGCCGGACACGTCGCCGAAGTGAGAAATGAGCAGCCCGCCTATGTATGGTGAGAAAACAGAAGGTATTGTGTTTACAAACGAATATGAGGCTATTCCCCTGGGCCTCAGGTGCGGGTCCATTGACTCAGTCAGCGATGCGCTGAAGAGCGGGCCGTATATGCCCGCCACAGATCCGATGACAACAGGGAGTACAAGCCAGGAGACGCCGGGTACGATGAAGAAAATGAAATTGTTGGCAACGCCGACAAAACTGAACACAACGATAGCCCTCTTCCTCCCCCAGACATCACCCACATAACCACCTATCAGCTGCGACAGAGCTGATATCAGTGAAGTGACGGCAGCAAGATAGCCTATGAGCACCGGAGAGGCTCCGAGGCTGAAGTAGAAGAGTGACTGGTATGGGGAGGCCATGGCACCGCCAATGCTCCAGAATGCCGAGCTGCTTGTCAGGATCCATGCGTTTCCGGGCAGATAGAACGACTTTCTTGCCCTTCCGATCAGCATCGCTGTAGCGGATTGCAGCCCCTGTTTCCTTCCCGGAATTCCGTTTTTGAGCCGTATGTCCTGGCGCTTCATCGGTACGACACACTGTCAGTGATGCTTGCTAGAATGAGCTGTTATTTCAGACATCTGTTCAGACTTGGTTGGAATGTGCCCGGGATATGAAGTGAAGCACCAGCCGTACCTTTCGAGGCTTATTCTGCCGCCGTTGACATTTGCGCCGTGAGAAAGAAGAACAACCTCCCCCATCCGCTTCCTGCGTGCCAGCCGCTTGACAGCAGCCTGGAACATGACCGTTTTTCCAGGCAGCGGCCTGATTACCTCGATCATGCTCTCCGTTCCGCGATAGAGAGAGTCGCCTGATGTAAGGGGCCTGTTCTCCCTCCTTAGCTTGGAGAGCGACGAGAAGAACTCAGCCAGCTCAGGCCTTGCCCCCCAGTCGACAGTGCCCCTGGCGGAAGGCGCATCCGTGCCGCGCATCGAGAATTCATCGCCGTAGTATATGGCAGGAGCACCGGGGAGGGAGAAGAGAAGGGCGTAGGCGAACTCAACCCTTCTTCTTGTGCCCAGTACGGAGCGTATGCGGGCGGTGTCGTGGCTCCCAAGCAGATTGTACCCGCTGAGAAGCGCCGACTGCGGCTGGCGGTTGCTGTAGCGCGACAGTAGATTGGACAAACGCCTGCCCGTAATGGCACCCAGAGTGAAATCGACGATGCCTTTCCTGAAAGTATAGTTCATTGTCCCGTCGTAGGTCTCCAGTAGAAACCAGAAAGAGGGATCGCGCCACACTTCGCCCAGCATGTAGGCATCACCGTTCACCTTCCGCAGTGCGATGCGAAGTTCTGATATGAAATCAGGAGGCAGCGAATCACCCACGTCAAAGCGCCAGCCGTCTATCCCGGCATCGGCGGTCCAGCCGGTAAGCACCCTCGTCAGGTATCCCCGGACGGCTGCGAGTGAAAGGTTGAATTTCGGAAGCATCCCGACGCCCTCCCATGTTTCATACGCCGGTCTGGATGCAGGAGGGTGGCGCATGTCGTGCCGACCTGGAAACAGTGCCGGCTTGCCATGCCGTATATACCAGCGACTTTTCCCCTCGAGGAACAGGGGGAACTCGCTGAAACCAGTACCGCTGTGGTTTAGCACCGCGTCCGCAACAAACCTGATCCCCCTGGAATGCATCCTCTTCAAGAGCATGATGAACTCTTCGTTGCTTCCGAGAAGAGGGTCTATGTGCGAATAGTCGCCCGTATCGTACCTGTGTTCCGTCGAAGAGGTGAACACAGGAGTTGAATAGACAGCATTGGCACCGAGCGATTTGATGTGCCTCAGCTTCCCGGAGAGACCGCTCAGGTTTCCGCCGAAGAACCTGCCCATGGCCGGCTTCTCCCCCCAGCCGCTGAGCCCCCGTATGGAGGACTGGCGTTTACCAGACCTGCAGAACCTGTCTGGAAACACCTCGTAGAACACGGAGCTGTGCACCCACGCAGGAGTCGTTTCCTCGAGACGCGGAGCTGGGAAATCGCCGTACTTTTCCCTCCTGCTCCCGTGAATCACCTCGAACGAATATCCGGAGCGCATGTCGCTATCGATCGCAAGATGGAAGTACCTGCTGCCTGTCCCGAAGTGGTCCCGGCCCATCTCGATCCTCCTCCCGCCGGTCAGCAAGAATGCGCGATCAGTGCTTCCGACCGCCCTGAGCCTGATGAAAATTGTCCCCTCCGATATGTCCAGGTAAGTGCGGAGTGAAGGATTGTGATACACGCCCTTCTCCTGCGGAAGGGAAAGAACACCCCTGCACAGCACATCATACTGGTTCTCCAGCACTTTGAACCTGTACCTGCCCCAGAGCATTCGCGCGATGCACCTGCCCTCTCTGAACGAGAGGCTCCCTGTCCCCCTCGCGTTGAAATCGCCGGCCAGATAGTATGTATTGCCCCTTTTCCACCGCTCCAGTCGGAAGAGGACGTCGAACACTTCCCCATCCGTGCGCATAACGCTGGCGGTGCACTCGCCCTGTCCTGTCACCGACGCACCGTCAGAATGCCGCCGTCACTGGTGCCGCAGTGCCGGTAGACGCGTCAAAGAAGTGTGCGTTTGACGGGTCAAAGGAGAGGTAGACTTTCTCACCTGTCCTGTAGTCCGAGCCTGCCACGGAAGCCACCAGGTTTCCATCGGCATAGTCGAGGAAGAGGTAATTGTCGCTGCCTGTGCGCTCAAGGCCCTTGACGGTGCATTCGATGGAGCCTGGAGATGCCTTTCTCGAAAGCACGGTGTCTTCAGGCCTTATGCCCATGAAGTATTTTCCTGCGGCGACGCCTGTTGTTTTCAACCGCAGCACCGAGGTTGAGAAGAACTGACCTGCAGCCGTCTCGCCTATCTCGCCGCTTATCATGTTCATAGAAGGATACCCGACGAAGTCGCCCACGAACTTGTGTGCCGGCTTCATGAATATCTCCATCGGGGATGCGAACTGCAACAGCCTGCCCTGATTGATGACGGCTATCTTGTCTGCAAGCGTCATCGCCTCCACCTGGTCGTGGGTGACGTATATCATGGTTCTTTTCAGCCTCTCATGGAGGTTCTTGAGTTCGATTCTTGTCGCTGCCCGCAGCTTTGCGTCAAGGTTTGAGAGCGGCTCGTCGAGAAGGAAGACCTCAGGGTCCCTGACAAGCGCCCTCGCGAGTGCCACCCTCTGCTTCTGACCGCCGGAAAGGGCCGAGGGCTTCCTGTCGAGGAGCTGGTGAATCTGGAGCATTCTGGAAGTGTCGTTGACTCTCTTGATGATCTCTGCCCTCGGCATCCTTCTTGCCTTCAGGCCGAACGCTATGTTGTCGTATATCTTCAGGTGAGGATAGAGGGCGTAGCTCTGGAACACCATGGCGACGTTCCTGTCCTTCGGTTCCACATCGTCCACCTGCCTGTCGCCGATGTATACATGGCCCTCTGACTGCACCTCAAGACCGGAAACAATGCGAAGCGTGGTTGTCTTGCCGCAGCCGGAAGGCCCGAGGAGAACCACAAATTCGCCGTCATCTACATTGAGAGAGACGTCGTCCACAGCAGTAGTTTCGCCAAATGTCTTTGTAACATGCTCAAGCCTTACACTTGCCATTCTATTTGCCTCCGGTAATTGCGCTCATCCCTTAACGCCTCCCAGCGTCAGGCCGCTTATTATGTACTTCTGGAAGACGAGATAAACAATCAGGATCGGTATACCCATCAGGAAGGAGAATGCGGAGAATACGCCGTAATTCGGGGCGGCACCGCCGCTGCTCGATGTGGCCGAGACGGAGAAGAGGCGGAGTGCAAGTGTCTGCAGACTGTTGCCTGTTATGAACGCGCGCGCGAGAATGAAGTCGGTGTACGGCCCCACGAATGCAAGGAGCATGCCTAGTGCCAGTATAGGCTTAATGAGCGGTATGATAACCTTCACAAAGGCGCCTGTTTTTGTTTCTCCGTCAACAAGCGCAGCCTCCTCAAGATCCTCCGGAATGCTGTCGATGTAATTCTTGACAAGTATGCCTGAGAAGACAATGGAGCCCGCGGAATAGGGTATAATCAGGCCCAGATAGGTGTTGATTAGATGAAGCTCGTTGAACATGAAGAAGTACGGTATGACGAGCATGGTGCCCGGGAACTGCATGAGTGCTATGATGAAGTAGATGAATGGCTTCCTCCCCGGAAAAGAGAACCGCGAAAGGGCGTACCCTGTGAAAAGCGCGAGCACAAGGCCCACCGCAGCTGCGCTGAAACCGAAGATGAGCGAATTCTTGAGGTATATTGTGAAGAATGTGGGGTCGCTGAGGACTGTGGAATAGTTCTGCAGCGTCACCTGGGATATGTTGGGGATAAGTGAACTCAGGTCGATTGCAGCGAGCCTTATCCTAAGAAGGGAAGTCCAGAATATGAAATAAATCGGGAAAAGGGCAAACACGGTGGCCGCTATCAGTACTATGTGGCTCAGGATCTTGTTCACAATCTTGCGCGTCAACAGTTTCTTGCCCTTCAGGCTGAGCTGGGGAAACTTCATTTGAACCATCCCTCCGAAAGACGGGTGTACTTGATTGCAGGAATAGCAACCACGAGCATTATGATGAAGTCAATAACTGTATAGGTCGCGGCAAGGGCATAATGAGAGCGCTCGAACGCTTCCTGGAACACCCTCACCACAAAGATGGAAGTCAGGTTCCCGGGGCCGCCGGCTGTAACCAGGTAAATAGGGTAGAAGTTGTTGAATGTGAACAACCACCCCATGAGAGCAACGAAGCCCACGGTGGACCCTATGTACGGCACCGTTATGTGTGTGAACTTGTAGATGACCGATGCTCCGTCTATTTCTGCCGACTCGTAGAGCTCCTTGGGTATCGCCTGCATCGCTGCTATGAAGACGACTGTATAGTAGGGAAAGGAAAGCCATGTGTTCATTAGAAGCAGGCCCCCCCAGACTTCCCAGAAACCACCTGTCTGCCATTTCACAGGAGGTATGTTGACAATGCCCAGAATGGCGTTCAGTATCCCGAAGTTGAAATTCAGCATTGTGCTCCAAGTCAGTATGGTTATGAATGCAGGCATCGCCCAAGGGAAGAGGAGGAGTGTCCTGTATATGCTCTTCCCCTTCAGCGGCTGGTTGAGTATCGCCGCAAGACCGAGCCCAAGGCCGACGAATATCACTATAGATGCCGTCGCCCAGAAGAAGCTGTTGAATATCAGCGTTTCAGTGAGGCCGGCATCCGTAGTCACAATTATGTTGTAGTTCCTGAGAGCAACATAGGTGTTTGGCGGTATGCCGATAGACGGCAGCGGACCGTTGAATGTCAGGGAGTAGTAGAACGTGAGTGATATTGGATATATCGTAAGCAGCAGCAGGACAACCAGCATCGGAAGGAGGTAGATATACGCAAGCCACTCCCTCCTCAGCCTGAAAAGCAGCGGTTTCTCTTCCAGATGCGCCATCTGCCACTCCCGCCAGTTGTCGCCTTAGCCGATTGGCTGCAGACCTTCTGTTCAGGAGCGCCAGTTGCTCACTGCTGCCATCTGTTGTGATGTCTGGGCGGAGCTGAAGTGGAGAAGCACAGTCAGCGGGCTGCTTGAAGTCACTACGTAAGGCGGAATGTGATACTGCTGCATGCTTGACACTATCGAAGTCTGGATACTGCTTGCCGCCTGCGCAGCCGTCGAACTGCCTGATATGAAGCCGCCGTAGTAAGTCCCGAACGGTGTCCAGTAGTACGCCATCTGGGGCGTGTTGAAGAACTGCTGAGAATACCTCAGGAACTGCTCTGCGAAGCCGTTGGCCCATGAAACATTCAGGCTCATGACATACTGCAGCCCTCCCGTTGTAGCAGGGAAGTCACCAGCCGAATTCCAGAACTTGATCTGGCTTTCGTTGGATGCAAGATACTGGGCGAACTTGATTGAGGCGTTAATCTGGGCAGGCGTGGCGCTGGAGGATTTCTCGTTGAGCACCGAAACTGCGATTGAGCCGAGGAATGGCAGAGGCCTGAGTCCAGTCTGCGACACGGTAGGCATCGGAGCAACGCCGACATTGTCGGCACCAAGCGCACTAACGTACTCGGTTATGTCCCACGGACCGTCGAACACTATTCCAACCTTGCCTGTCTCAAACAGGCTGATCCAGGTGGCCTGTGTCGTCATTCCGGCCGGAGTAACCTGATTGACTGTCGTCAGGTTGTTCAGAAACATCATTGCAGCTTCGGTTGCACCTGTGTTTATTGTTGGAGACCCGTTGGATGCGAACAGCCTGCCGCCAAACCCTGCCTGCCATGCAACAAACCTGTAGCCACTGTCAGACTGGTCACCGGCTATGATGCCTGATGTCGTGTAGCGGCCGCCTGAAATGACTGTTATATTCTTCGCCATCTGGATCATCTGGTCGGTGGTCAGCGGTGCGGTCGGGATTAGCTTCTTGTTGTATATCATAGCCACCCCGTTGATGTTTATCGGGAATGCGTAGATGTCTGTCCCGTTATATGTCACATCCGAAAGAGCTGTTGGCGAATAGATGGAAAAGGCAGAACTGTTGAGGTACTTCGCCAGGTTGAGTGTGAAATTGTAATAGTACAGGCTGCTTCCCTCGAAGTCGCTCGTCCCGATTATTATATTGGGGGCAGTCCCCGCGAGAGCTGCAGGCTGGAGAGTGCTTGGCGAGGGAGAAGTCTGGTTAACCCAGTTCACCGTTATGTTCGGATTTTGCTGCATGAAGGCATTCCTTATTGAGAGAAACGCAGGGAACTCAGTGGTGGAGAATGCCTGCCAGACAGTGATTGATGTTTTACCCGTAGGTCCCGGACCGCCGCCTGGCGCCTGCGAGGGGTTGAGGACGTAGTACACACCAATTCCGGCAACCACAACTGCGGCTGCAACAAGTATGACGAGAATTGTCCTGCCGGTTTTCGGCTTCTTGGGCACATACTCCGGCGCGCCCTCTCCTGCAGCTGCACTGATGTTCAACATGCCCGTAACTGAGACTCTTCCTTTTTTCATATGACAACACACCCCGCTAATTCCTGAATACCGTGAATAGAGGCAATTGCCCGTACATCTTGGAAAGCAGGCTCCACTGAGCCAGGCACATGGATGGACGGGTCAGGCAACACAACAAAACATTTGGTGTCCGCTTCGCCCGGAAGCGGACTGCAAATTCGAAAGGTTTTTCGACCTGTCGCTGTCAAGAGATCACTCCCTCTTCGAATAGGCCCTGTAGACAAGCACTCCTGCGACGACAAGAACTGCCGCCACTACGATGAGCACGATGCCGAGGACCGGGAACGGAGCAGCTGCTGGAGCGGGAGCCGTAGGAGTGTATGTGAAGGAAGCGACGCTAGAGGGTATGAAGTAGACGTTACCTGAACCACCGCTGCTTGTGAACCCGACCATGACCGTGGTCCTGTTCCCGCTTACGGAGGTGACCACCGATGGATAGTCGTTAAGACCGTCGCCTGTGACGACAACTGTCGAGGATGATGTCCTGCTGCCGTATGTGACCAGTATGTTCGAACCGCTTGAATTGGTAGCAGTGTATGCAAGTATGAACTGGCCGAACTTGTTGACTGAGAGGAACAGATGGCCTATGACAGTGTTGTTCGTCTTGTTTACGAAGGTGAACGCATCGTTGACGAATGTTGCCTTCGAGGCCGTCAGGCTCACTGAGAGTATAGACACATTATTCCCGTCTGTGTAGGCGAGATAGGTGCTGCTGGCATTCGAATAGACTGACATGTTTGTGGCAACAAGGGCCATTGAGCCTATCTGGACGAGCGTGTTGTTCTCAGATATGTTCATCACCCTGACAGAGGTGCCATCGTAAAGGAACGCGTAAGGCACGTTATGGAAGGCCGTTATCGACGATGCCTTGATTGTGAAGTTGGAGGTGAATGTCATGATCGCAACGCCGCTGGTGAGATTGACAGCCCAGAGGGTGCTGGAACTTGTCGCAAGCAGATATGTGAGGCCTGAGAATGAGTAGAAGGAAAGGTCGTTTATGTCACCGGTCGCGTCAAACAGCTTGACAGGGGTTCCCCATATCTGACCGTTTGTGGATGTTGTCCAGTACACGCTCCTGTTCAAGTTGTAGAACGACATGTATCTGGAGGTGAGCTGGTTGTAACCAACAACCGAATTCGTGGGCTTGACCTGGCCCGTCGGCTGTACCGGTGCCTGTGTGCGCGGCAGATAGATACCGGGCAGAGACGCCACATGAGTGGTGGTGAACGTCGACAATGCGGACTGCTGGGTCACTGTCGAAGATGGATCGACCATGTTTGGCGCTATGTAGCTGTATATGTTCGGAGAGTTCGCATTGGACCAGCCTGAACCATGATACGTGTCGGCCACAGGATAGACAGATTTCCAGCCGTTGGTGCCGTAGCCGTCCTGGAAGCCTGCCACGATCACATAACCGTAGTTCAGTATGTCCTTGCCAATCAGTGATAGCGGCACCTGTATTGACACTGTCTTCGTCGATATGTTCGCTGAAATGAGCACCGATGACGGGAACTGCTGTCCCTGGTAGTTCTGCACGTAGCTGTTTGCAGCATAGCCGCAAGCCTGTATTACCCACTGCCATGCGTAGTTGGAGGAGACGTTTGCATTTGGTCCCTGAAGCATGGCCGTGTTTCCGGCGGTCCCGTTGGCTGTGTGGATGTAAATGTCAACAATCGGGTCAGAGAAGCCGTAGTCGCCTGTGAAATAATTCTCAAGAGCACCGAATGTTATGTTGAACTCGACGAGGAAGCTGTTCAGCGAAACGTTTACCCACTGCATGTCGACGCTCCCTGGCGGGTATGCAGCAGTGAGCAGGGGGTAAGTGTAGTTACCCGGTCCGTTGTCCGCCGCGGTGTTCTGTATTGTGGAGACGAGAGAGAGCTTGGCAAGTGAGGAAGGTATCAGGAAATGCAACGGACCGGCAAGGTCTGTCTCATGAGTGGTCTGGTTGACTGTTGCAATTGCGAACGTTATCGCGTTGCCAGGTATCATGTTCAGGTTTCTCAGCGGGACAGACAGTTCGAGTATGTTGCCGACATAACCGCTCGGGAGAGTGGTGTTGAATATCCAGTCGCCCTGGGTCCCTGAGTTGTAAACAACAACATTTGCCGACCCGGATGGCGTGACTGAAACACCCTGAATGCTTACCATATACGCAGCGGCGAATTCAAGCGGGACGCCGGATGAGGTTGTGAAGACGCTGTTGGGTATGCTGAGGCCGAGCAGGTTGCCAATGCCAGGGTTGACCTGGGAGAGGTATATCTGAATGGCCAGGGGTGCAGGCGTGTACGAGTTGGGCGCGGCGTAGTCCCTCGTGTTGCCGTTGACGCTAATTCCAAAGTAAAGGTTGTTCGGGTCAAAGGCATAGTAGATTGTGTTGATGCCAAGCGATTTGGAGGGGCCGTTTGCCTGGTACTGGTATGAACCCTGCCATGCAAAGTTGTTGTTGACGGAGTATGCAGTTCCGCCGCTGTACTGAGCTGTATTGTAGAGAGAGCCCGAAATAGGAGGCGATATCGAACTGTTTGACCCGTAGACGGTCGGGTTCAGGGGCGAGCTCCAGTTGGACTGCAGGAAGGGTGTGAGCGGAAGACCGAGGACAGTCAGTGCGTCTGTCATTTCCTGCCTTATGATGTATTCGAACACGATCGCGTTCTGGGCGGTCAGATCCTGGTTCGCAGGATTAAACGCGAAGAAGGTATCAGAACCTTCAGCCGCGTATATGTCCATCCAGGCCCTGTTGTACTTGTCCTGAGCTGTTGTCAGGTTCCACTGTCCGAGGAACGGGTAGTAATTCGAAGACTGAAGTGTTGTCAAAGACATGGGCTGCGACAGGCTGTGCTGCTGCCCGTATGAGACCACCAATGAACGGACGAGTGCAAGCTGCTCCCATGTTGCATCCTGGGGCTGGTGCCCCGCCCATTGACCGACATACTGTGAAACGCCTGTCCCTGTCGGCTGAGCATTCCACGAGCCTATCGGGAGGTTCGAGAGCGTCGGCATGACAGGGTTCGTGGCGAGCAGCTGCCTCATCGTTGTCGTGTGCAGCCAGGAAGAATTCTGCTGAAGCGCGAGATAGAGGTTCTGCAGGAACGGCACCCCGTCCATCGGGAAGGGTGACATGAACATCCAGTTTTCACCGTCGAGAGCGACGGTGACTGTTACGTTCTGATGGTCAGCCTTTGGAACGGTTGCATAAACGTTCTTCAGATAGTTCATGAATGAGTTGACAGGTGCCCAGTTGCCCTGTGTACTTGCCATATTGCCGTAGTTGAAACCCCAGTCATTTGAAAGAGTGGAATCCCTGAAGACCATGGCGACGGAGCTTCCGCTAACAGTGATGTTGTATGGCGTGTAGAGGTTTTCCATCTGCTGAGCCGACGGCGCAATCGCGCTTGGTATGGGAATGCCTGCACCTGCAAGAGTGCTGTCTGCGGAGGATGTCCACAGGTATCCGCTCTGGTTCAGGTACGGTATTATATCGCTCGAAACAACCTGCTCAGGAGACCACAGGCCGACAGGATCCTCTCCGAACGTCTGGTTGAATATCTGCGTTCCGATCGTGAGCTGTGCAATCACATCGCTCGACCAGACACCTTTTGTTATTACATCGCCAGTTCCACCAGTCCAGTTGTTCATCAGGAGCAGCGGGAGTATCGGATGGTCGAATGGAGTTGTAAGCAGCTCAACATTGCCTGCCGGGTTGCTGACTGAAATCATTCCCGACTTGAAGGCAAAAATTGTGATGTTGGCCTCGACTTCGTAATAGTGCATTATAGTCACAATATCTGAAATCGAGAACGCAGTCTGGTTGTACATGCCCCATACTGTGGAATCAGCATACTGGGAGCCAAGCATGCCTGTGAAGGTCGGGTAGCTCAGTGACCACAGGAAATACTCCGCAAGAGCGTTGGTCAATGCGCTGTCGTTGAGCTGTACATGTGCGGATTCATTAGCGAAAAGCTGCTGGTAGAGGTCTGACGCAGGTGTGCCGGCCGAGTAAACCCATGCTGGTGTATTGAATGCGAGAGCGTACTCAAGCACATACCTCACGGTTGTTGTATTCCACTCCTCGGGAGGTGCAAATGAGGTGAGGAATGTATCGCCATACTGGTTAATCTGCTGGTAAAGCGTGTTGTCCCACTGGCTCTGCGGAATGAATGCAGCCATCAGATAGCTGTTGTTGAACGCACCGTTGGCTATTGCCTCTATCTGGTAGAGAAGAGAGCCTGACAGGGAATATGTAATGTTGACGTCCGGATACTGGCGAAGTATGAGCGCCTGTTCCATGTACTCTGCAAGATGAACAGCGGTCCATGGAAGCATCCAGTAGTCAGAACCAACCGCGCCATACAGAGGCTGGTGGTCGTTGAATATTATGTTCAGGTTTATCGGGCTGCCTGAGAACACAACTGGAATGAAGCTGGGCATTATGCCAGGATTTGCATATCCGTCATTGTTCGGGTCGATGTCCTTGATGATGAAGGAGCTGATCGTTTCCCATGTAGTGCCTGAACCTGTATAGCTCTGACCCGTAGGTATGGTTGGTCCGACCCATGGGCCGCTTCCGCCGTAAACAGCGGCTGCAATGGAAACAGAGGCGCTTATAGGAACTGCGAATTGGCCTGCCATGGAAGTCTGGTTCGGGAAGAGTGTGTTGAAGTTGATGCTGAACTCGGAACCGTCAGCGGCAACAGGGAAAGTTCCGATAAGTGTGAAGTTGGTCTGCGTCGAGTTTGTCTGGCCAGGTATCACTCTATACAGGTACCCGTTCGTGTCTCCGCCCGCCTGTGTATAAATGAAATTGACATACTCTGTGAAGGTTATGTTTCTCTGCAGGGAAGCGACGTTGGAGTTCGACAGGTTTATTGAACCGAAAAAGGTGCCGTTTGAAATTGCAACAAGCAGGTTGTTGCCCGGAGCAAGAGAGGCATTGACACCAATGAACAGATGAGTGTAGTTCCACGTCATGTACAGGTTCGTGAGCGTATTATCAACGCCCCATGGTGTGGCTGTGTTGTTACCTATGATCTCCGGCTGGGCAAAATCGTTCGCAACGCTGCCAGTGAACTTGACGCTGTGGTATGTATAGCCGTAAGTGTAAATCGGACTTATCTGGACGGCCGGAACACCCTGGCCGTACGGATCTATCGCCTCTGTGAAGAAGGTGTTGAACAGGTCATAACCGCCGTCATACGCCCCTATGGTATGGTATGCATTGTAATAGCCGGTGTATGCACCGCCCTGCCCCGCAGGCAGCGTCGGACCGACGTATGCGCCCCCCTGTCCACCTACCACTGCTGCTGCCATGCTTATCGAACTGTACGGGAGGAAAAGAGGACCTGTGCCTGTGGCCCATGTGCTGCTTATATTGAAAATCATATCGAACGGCATGGAAAATTCAAGACCGGTCTTTGTCAGCGTGCTTCCGATTGCAGTTGTTATGTTCTCAAGCAGGACGGACGTGTTGCTCTGCGCTGTAGTGGACAGTATCTTGTATGCAACCATATAGAACGGCTGAGAGAATGAATTGTACTGAACGGCTATCACGTAATTTACCGGGCTAGTGAACAGTATGTTTCTGCCGTAAGCATGTTCGTTGCCAGTGATGTTCGCAAAATTGGATATGTTGTATGCTCCGATTCCTGAGCCTGTGTTGTTGGATAGGAAGAGGTATATCCAGTTGCCGTTTGCAGTGGCATTCACACCCAGGAAGAGAGTGGTGTAATTCCAGCTAATGTAGCTTGAATTCAGCAGGTTGGAAGTACTCCACATCGTGTTTGTGTTCATCATTGCCTTTTCGGATGGCTTGAAATCAGATGACGGATCTCCTGTGAATGCTATGTTGTGGAAAGACAGACCATCGACATAATTGGGCAGTATGCCCTGCTCGGGTATGCCCATGTCGTTCGGATCCAGATACAGGGTGTAGAATGCATTTTCAAGCACGTAGTTACCGACGTCGTGCGAAACAAGGTTGGGTGTGAAATAGGTCACACCGTAAGCCTGGCCTGAAGGAATTGTTGGACCAACATAAGGCCCCGCACCTCCGAAAATGCTTGAGTAGAGGCTGACTGAGGCGCCCGAAGGGAATGCCGGGAAGATGGTTGAGAAGTTAAGAGCCACTTCGATTACATTCCCTGTCGAGAGGTTGTTGTAGACAAATGACCCAGCAGATATGGGAGCAAGCACTGTCGACTCGTTTGGAAGAGAGGTGACTGCATAGGCGTCAACCACGCCAATCGTCGCGCTGTTGACAAAATACAGGAAATTCACCGGTTTTGTGAATGTTATATTTCGCTCATAGACTCCCAGGTTGTTTGTCGAAAGGTTCTTTGTCCCGTAAGCGGAGTTGTTCGAGATCGCAAGCATGAAGTTGTTGCCCCCGAAAACAACTCCGTCGACTGCCACAAACAGCGTTGTCTCATTCCATGTACCGTACAGGTTCACTACGTTGTTGCCAGCGCCCCACGGATCCACCAGATTTGTGTAAAGCAATGCTCCTGCAGGGAAATCATAAGATGCATTGCCAGTGAAGGTGACATTGCTGTATGTGAAATTGGGCATGCTGGCACCGGATGCCGAAGGCGAGTTCGACACCACAGCCCCGGAGGGCCTGGATGCCTGCTGGCCAGTGCTCAATACAGACAGTGCGGTCGTGAGAAATAGCGCTACAACTACCAATACTATGACTTTCTTGTACAACGTCATAAACTATTGTCCCCCATAGTTTACGATGTATCGATCCCTGAAGCGAATAAAAAGGTGGCGACTAACATCTCAGGCTTGGCCGGTAAATAATGCGGCCGGAATAATGACGATACTAACGGTAAATAGAGTGATGGTAAATTGTTCCGCCCGTACCAACTTGTGGCTCCGAAATTATCACTTCTTACCATTTTACTAACAGTTTTTTAAACCTGTAGATGTTACTACGTTGATATGAGTAAATTGAGCAACCAGAAGCGGCTCGTACAGAGGGGACCGATTGTAATCGAGTCGTTTCCTGGAATCGGCGGTATCGCATCGATCACTGGCCGTTACATAATAGATTTTTTCAACCTCAAACCAATGGTGGATCTCGACATTCAGGCGATGCCCCCGGTCACTGTTGTCAGAAAGCACAGACCTGTTCCAACGATTACAGTATATGGCGGAAAACTCCCGAGCGGCACCAAGCTGGCAGTTGTCAAATCTGAATTGCCCGCACCTGAAAGCGCGATCAGGGAGGTGGCTTCTGAGATAGTCAAGTGGGCCCAGTCTGCGAAAGCAACACTCCTCCTTTCCCCCCAGGGGATGCTTGTTGAGAGCGAGGAGATGGAGCACAGGGAGGTTGCGGTTTACGGCACTGCGTCGAGCGAGGCGGGCGTTCACATGCTCAAGAATGCAGGTATTGAGATGCTGGAGGAGGGATACGTCACTGGCATCCCTGGCCTGCTGCTTCATGAAGGGATGAAGAACGGCCTGAACACGATCGCCCTTCTAACAGAGACAAACGACAATGCAAGGGACACTGCAGCTGCGGCACTCATGGTGCACGCTGTTGACAGGCTCTGCCTGAAATACGACCTCGACTGCGGTCCCATATGCGACGTTGCAGTTCAGATGGAAACGAGGGAAAACAGAATGAGGAAAGAGGCGAAGTCAGACAGGCTGCGCTCCCTCGTATCCATGTACAGGTGAATGTCTCCCCTTACTCCTCGATGTGTACGGGCTTGACACCAAGGTCTTCGAGTATTTCGAAGTATCTTGCGGCGTCAAGCTGCTCTGGAGCGTAGACCCCCGCCAGACCTTCAGTCTCGATGAGCTGCAACGCTCCCGCGGCAGCCCCCGTTCCTGTAAGAAACGATGTTCCGGTGACGCCGTACTTTCTGTACGACTCGCCGTGATCAATGTGACAGTATATGGTGTGCTTCACTTCTCTGCCCCCCTTGGTCCCCTCTACCTCGACAAGGAGCACCGCCTTTCCTGTAATGTCTGAACCGAGTTCAGCCGGTTGTGGTATCAGCTTGAGAGTGAGATCCCTGGGTCTTATCTCCGCTCTGCCGACCTTTATTGCCTTGTCAGACATCAGCCCGAGACTGTTGAGCACATCAAGATACTTGAGCGTGTCATCAGTCAGAGCAAGCTTGAAATCGACGTACTGGACGCCTTTGCCTATGTTCTTCGGCAGGCTGTAAACTTCTTCATGATTAACACTGTATACAGGAAGCTCTCCTATGCCCTCCGGGAAGTCGTACACCTCCCTGTCGCTGAGCCGTTTGATCTTCTGCAGTTTGCCCTCCCTGAAAATTGCAGGCTCCTCCATCGTCTCCTGAATGAATGTGGCTGGTGAGAAAAGGCACACGAACGGATACTTCCGGCTGTTTGCTGTTTCACCATCCCTTATCCTGATAGACTTCACGGCGTCAAGGTTGTCCGATGCATAACGTGCTGCAACATTGCTTATCCCAGGATCCTCCCCTACGCCGATAACAGCAGCCACCCCTTCCTTCTTCCACAACTTGCCCATGCGATAAGGTTTCACTTCACTGTCAAGCGCAAGGTCCACATATCTTACGTGGTGCCTGAGAGCAGACTCCATGAGGAGATCGTTGAACCTTGGCAGGGAGGAGTTTACAACGAGCCCCTTGTGCTTCAATGCCCTGTCTACCTGCGACTTGTTTCCCGCGTCGAGCTTAATCGCTTCGGCCTTGCGCTTTCCGACTTTTCTCGCAACTTTTTCGGCCTGCTCGATGTCTATATCCGCAAGAAGCAGTTTGTCCACACTGTTGCTCCGTGCGAGATGCCTTGCAATCACTGTTCCTACTCCGCCCGTTCCTATTAACAGAACTTCCAAAATTCCACCACTTGCGGGGCTGCACTCAAAGAATGCAGCACCTACTGTCCGCTTCCCATTGACCGGCGCTGCCTATATAATCGTTTGTTACCAGTGCAACAGTTCGGTTGGCGTCACATTGCAACAATGAAGGCAATGCAACAGTCGAGTGCGTTGATTGTTATCTACATACGATATTCGTAATTGAATATAATGCAGAATGTCTATGAAATTTCAGAACATTGTCCACATTTTAGTGACTATCAGGGAAAGATTCCGTCTCAACTTACAGATTGGTATACATCATCCAAGTATTGTCGAAACAGAACTTCTCAGGAGAGGCGCGAACGTGCAAAATTGATATAACGCGCACATATCAAAAAGCGAGCGGAACACATGAAAATCAGGGCAGTGTGGAATGGAGGCAAGACATTTGTTGCAGACGCCGAGGGCATGGCTCCGTTGAGCATTGAATGGGGAGATGAAAGAAAAAATCTCAGCCCGATGGAGCTGCTCCTGGTGGCACTTGCGGGGTGCACAGGTGTGGATGTTGTGGACATACTCACAAAAATGAGGGAAAGGATAACCAGGGTCGAAGTGAGCGTTGAGGGGCAGAGAAGGGAGGAGTATCCAAGAATATGGAACAGGATAGAGGTAAGGTACGACATATTCGGCGCAAATGTCCCTGCGGAAAAGGCTCAAAAGGCTGTTGCCCTGTCAGTGGAGAAATACTGCTCCGTTTCAGCCATGTTCAGGCCTGAAATAGAGCTCCGCCACAGCTTCGTGATCCACGACACATAGCGCCGCTGTCACTCAGGCGGGACGCCTACTCATCCTGATTTGGGACAAGGTCTTCCTTGTAATGCTGGAATATCTTGTCGTACTTCCCATCAACCTCGGCGGTCCTCTTCTTGGCCCAGGCGTCAACTTCTTCCTTTGGAGTGTTCTTCAGGCAGTCGGCGCACCACCAGCCAAGTATGAACAGATTACGGGTGTGAAAATACTTACCTTTGGGATGCTCGTCGTATTTCAGCTCGCCACACTTGACGCACTTTTTCCTTACTTCTGTTCCCACACTCACTACCTATGCAGGAAAGGATCTCTGTCCGGATATTAACTTTTGCAGTGACTCATTTTGATTCGCAGTAGAAAAAGCGGTCACAGTTTGCTGCAATTTCGCCAAGTTTTAAATTATAGTCGACTATCCTAGCGCCGAATGATGTTTTATGGAAATACTTGACTATGACACCGTGATACTTGGAAGCGGACTTGGCGGCCTCACCACTGCCATTCACGCAAGCCTCAAAGGTCAGAAGAAAATCAGGATTGCAATAATAACAAAACTGCACGCAATGAGGAGCCATTCTGTTTCTGCAGAAGGCGGGATATCCGGTGTCCTGTACCCGGAAGCAACAAACGACACACTGGAACTGCATGCATACGACACTGTGAAGGGCTCTGACTTTCTTGCAGACCAGGACGCAGTCGAGATACTTGCGGACAAGGCACCAGGCGAAATAAGGTTTTACGACCACATAGGCGTGTCATGGAACAGAACTGACGATGGTTCGATACAGCAGAGACCGTTCGGTGGAATGACGATACCGAGGACCGCTTTTGCTGCCGACAAGACAGGTTTCTTCATGATGAGGGCGCTGTATGATGAAGTGACAGGCCTCAACAACGTGGACATATACCACGAGCATTTTGCAACCTCTATACTGATGGCCGGCAACCGGTTCACCGGAGTGACCGCAATAGAGCTTGCAAACAGGGAGATGAAACTCTTCAGGGCAAAGACCTGCGTGATTGCAACCGGTGGGTTCTCAAGGACGTACGGTTTCACGACGACTGCCCATTCAAGCACAGGAGACGGCATTGCGCTTGCCTACAGGGCTGGCCTTCCGCTCAAAGACATGGAGTTTGTCCAGTTCCACCCAACGGCGCTTGTCCCAAGCGGCATACTTATCACTGAGGCGGCCAGGGGAGAGGGCGGTTACCTGAGAAACAACAAGGGCGACCGCTTCATGGAGCAGTACGCAAAGAGCAAGATGGAACTTGCCCCGAGGGATATTGTGTCAAGGGCAATTGTCACTGAGATCAGAGAAGGCAGGGGCTACACACACAAGGAAAGCGGCATGCCGTACGTGCACCTGGACCTCACGCATCTGGACGCAAGGCTGCTCGACGAGAGGCTGCCGATGATCAGGGAGCTCTCAATCAAATCGATCAACGTCGACCCGCATACCGAGCCGCTGCCCATCAGGCCGGCGGCCCATTTCACAATGGGGGGCATACATGTGAATACCCGGGGCCAGATAATGCTCGGCCCGAGCGGAAGCGTCGCGGGAGGCATGTGGGCTGTGGGAGAGTGCGGCTGCGTGAGCGTACACGGTTCCAACAGACTTGGAAGCAACTCGCTGAGCCAGTGCTCGGTATGGGGCAGGCTGGCAGGCAACGCCATACCGGAATACCTGGCAGGAAACGGCTCCTCAGATGATGGAAAAGAAGTCATCGCAAAAGCGGAAGAAGAGGAAAAGAGAATCAACAGCCTGATTGAAAGCAAGGGGTCTGTGAACCCTTACGAGCTGCAGAGCAGGCTTCAGGGAACGATGGACGAGCTTGTCTATGTTTACAGGAAGACAAGCGAGCTCGAAAAGGCAAGAGGAGTGATAAGGCAGCTCAGGGAGGAGTATCGTGACATATACATAGCGGACAAGGGAAGAGAGTTCAACTCCAACCTGAGGGATGCGCTCGAAATTGGCAACCTCATCGACCTGGCTGATGTGGTCGTGGAAGGCGCAATAAACAGGAAGGAGAGCCGCGGTGCACACGCCATGATAGAGTATCCAAAGAGAGACGATGACAACTTTCTCAAGCACACCATTGCCGCGAGATCCGAAGGGGATGTGAAGATAAGCTATATTCCGGTGACAATCACAAAGTGGAAGCCTGTAGAGAGGGTGTACTGATGACGGATGACAAGAATATCTACGATCCAAGGGGAAGGCTCTCGAACCTGCGAAGACTCAGACCATTCGACATCGAGGCGCTTGTCCATCTTATCTCATATCGATTGCTCATAATCACATCCCTGCTCACATTCATTGTTTTCCTTGCAACGCTGGCAGCACCGCCGCTTGAGGGCGCATTGAAGGTGCTTATCGTGCTTGACTGGATTTTCTTCTCTACCCAAGTGTTCGAAACACTCAAGGGACTGTCGCTTGCAGGCAGTCGCGGAATTGTGTTTGGAAGGCTAAATGAGTCGTACCTCTCGGCAATGGCAGGAAAGAGGGAATACCCTGGTTACAGGGCGGTGCCGTACATAGCCCTAATGCTCTGGATCATAGGTCTCTTTGTTCTGATAGCGGAGATGGTCGCTTGAAACAATTTGAAATCCCGAGGGATTGAAATGAAGAGATCATGGATTTCAATGGTCACAGTCTATGCGCCGATGCTTGGAGTTCCTGTACTGCTCTACCTTTACATAATATTCAACGCACTGCACGCGGGAACTGCTTCCAGAGTTGTTCTCTACCTCTCAATGATCGGTTTTGCCCTTTTTGGAGTAATGGGCTTCAGGGATGTCTTCCTCGAAAGGCAGAAGCCCCCGCACTTCATTGACCTGAAGGAGGGGAATGCACAGGTCGTCCACAACTACGATATAGACACGACGACGCACGAGGACGTGCGCATTGTCGAGATGAAGATAAACAGGTTCAACCCGGAGACAAAGAGGCTGGAGGAGAATGTCTATAAGGTAAGGGCAGACAGGTACTCAAGCGTGCTTGATGCGATAATAGACATAAAGAGAAAACAGGATCCGACAATTGCTGCCAGGTACAGCTGCAGGATGGGCATATGCGGCTCATGCGGCATGGTGGTGAACGGCAAACCTGTTCTTGCGTGCGAAACTAATGTATTCAAGAACATGCAGGATGACGGGAGTGTCAGCGTCGGCCCGATGCAGGGGCATCCGCTGCTGAAAGACCTTGTCACAGACTTCGATGATTTCTTCTCTCGACATGCATCCATCGCGCCAAACATACACAGGAAGGACGAGGTTGAAAAGTACGAAGCAAAAAAAGAGTACATCCAGACAAAGGATCAGCTGAATAAATTCCTGCCCTTTTCATACTGCATCATGTGCGGCCTCTGCGTGGATGCATGCCCCGTGGTCAACATCAACCCGATGTTCATCGGGCCGCAGGCCCTGTCTCAGGTTCAGCGCTACTATGAAGATTCAAGGGACGAACTTGGAGACAAGAGGCTTGACATGGTCGACAAGCTCACTCACGTCTGGGACTGTGAATTCGCTGGTGCCTGTTCGGTTGCATGCCCCAAGGGAGTAGACCCGGCCCTTACCATCCAGCTCCTCAAGACAGAGATAGTGAAGAAGAACTTGAAACAGTGAAGGACAGGCGCGTGCTGCATGCTCCGGTCAGGCCACACCGAGCAACCTGTCCACCGAGGATGCCGTCCTCCGCCTGGAGCGCAGCCACCTTCTCGCGCCTGACATCTCTGCAGATGCGGCAGTGAGCTGCTGCCTTACGCTCGCAATGCTGCTTCCGCCAGGGCTTGACCTCATTTCTACTGCTTGGGCGGGACCTGCCGGAAAATCTATATCCGGCCAGGAACCGCGCACAACATCCTCGAGCTTCCTTCCCTGCTCAAGAGAATCTGCAACCGCCCTGCCCACTGCGTTGTGCGCCTCCCTGAAGGGCACTCCCTTCCTTACAAGCCCATCCGCAACTTCGACAGAATATGAGAACTGGTCCGACGAGTTTTCCCTCATCCTTTTTGAGTTGAAACTGATGCCTGAAACAAGGGCGCTGATCATTTCGGCCATCGAGCTTACGTCCGATATTGTCGAGATGAGCGGTTTCTTCAGCTCCTGCAGGTCGCGTGAATAGCCGAGCGGGAGTCCCTTGACTGTCATCATCATTGACATGAGATAACCTGTAACGGTGCCGCACTTTCCACGGACTAGCTCCGCAATGTCCGGGTTCTTCTTGTGAGGCATTAGGCTGCTTCCGGTAGAAAGCGCATCAGGCAGAATGACGTAACCGAATTCCGAAGTGCTCCAGAGAACGATCTCCTCTGCAATGGAGGAGAGATGTACTGCAGCGATGGAGGAAGAGAATGCGACTTCCAGACAGAAGTCCCTGTCGGAGGACGCATCAACGGAGTTGTCAAAGCTGCCTGCAAAGCCCAGGAGGGATGAGGTGAATGAAGGGTCGAGAGGATGGCTGCTTCCTGCAATCGCGCCCGCTCCCAGGGGCGAGCTGTTCATGCTGTCGAAGAGCTGCTGCAGTCGTTTCACGTCCCGCATGAACCGCCAGAAGTGGGCTAGGTAGTAGTGTGACAGGTAGACGGGCTGCGCACGCTGGAGATGCGTATAGGCAGGCACGGGGGTCGAAATATGCCTCCTGCATACTGAGAGGATGGAACCCTCGAGCTCGATAAGGGTGGAGAGCAGCTGCAGCACACCTGCCCTGGAGAAGAGCTTCAGGTCAAGAGCGACCTGGTCATTTCTGCTCCTGCCTGTGTGCAGTTTGGGACCCAGTTCAGGATGCATGGCGATGAGCTTCCCTTCTACAGCCATATGGACATCCTCCTCCCCGGAAAGGAGCTTTTCCGGCCTGCCTGAGTAGGATGAGTACACGGATCTGAGCCCCTCGACTATTCCGCCCAGTTCCTCCCTGCTGAGCAGGCCGGCCCTGTGGAGGCCCATAGCGTGTGCTATGCTTCCCGCTATGTCATATTTTAGCAGTATTGCGTCTTCGGGGGATGAGGTGAACAGCCTTACTGCCGGGTCAAGCCGTTTTCTGAACCTTCCGCTCCACAACTCTTTCCTTGACATCTGACGCTTCGAACTCCGAGGAGGCTACACCGGTCACTGGAAGCCCGACAATATAAATGAAACCCTCCGACGCGCGCTGATCGAAGGCGTCTCCCCTCGAGTAGGTGGAGAGGGCGGTGCGGTAAAGCGAATGCTCGGACCTGACGCCGCACACTGATGAGGAGCCCTTGTAGAGTTTCACCCTGACCTCCCCGGTGACCTTCTCCTGAGTGGACGAGATGAACGCCTTCACAGACTGCATGAGGTCTGAAAACCAGAAGCCGTTGTAGACGAGTTCGGAAAACCTGTTTTCCACGTATGACTTGAACTGGAGCATATCCTTGGAGAGCACAAGCCCCTCCAGTGCACGGTGTGCCTGGATGAGCACAACAGCTGCAGGGCATTCATAATTCTCCCTTGACTTTATGCCCACAAACCTGTCCTCGATGTGGTCTACCCTGCCGACGCCGTTCATGCCTGCGATCCTGTTGAGCTCAATCACAAGCTCCGAAAGCTTCATCCTCCTGCCGTCGATCGAGACTGGTATGCCGCGCTCAAACTGAATTGTCATGTAGGAGGGTGTGGCAGGCCATCTGTCCATTCGTGATGTCCACTGGTATATATCCTCAGGAGGCTCGACAAAAGCATCCTCAAGGTCGCCCCCCTCTATGCTTCTCCCCCAGAGGTTCTCATCGGTACTGTACTTCGAGGGCTGGCTCTTCCTGAGCTTTATGCCGCGCGCGGCAGCATATGCAACCTCGTCATCCCTGTTCATGTTCCATTCCCGTATTGGGGCAATAACTGCAAGTGACGGGTTAAGTGCCTTGAAAGCAAGCTCCAGCCGGACCTGGTCATTCCCCTTGCCCGTGCATCCGTGAGCCACGTACTTCGCCCCGAGCTTTGTGGCTATCGAAGCTATCTTCTCCGCAATAAGCGGCCTTGCAAGCGCTGTTCCGAGAGGGTATCTTCCCTCATACATGGCGTTTGCCCTGATGGCCTCTGCGATGTATCCGGTCGCAAACTCATCCTTTGCATCAACAAGGAAGGACCTGGCCGCTCCGTTATCCAGTGCACGGTCCGCAGCTTCCTGCAGGTCCTCTTCCTGCCCGACATCCACAACGACTGTTGCAACCTCGACAGCATACTTTTCCTTTATCCAGTTGATTGCGACGGAAGTGTCAAGTCCGCCCGAATATGCAAGGACCGCAATATCACCGTTAACACGAGCAAGCTTCAAGCAGTACACCTGTCCCGTCCGTAGTTTAGATTCCATGTTAATACTGATGTAAGTAATCGGACAAATTGAACCACATAAGTTCGAAAATCAACAAACAACGGTTCAGCTTACAAGAGAGCTCAGGAGATTGTATGCCTTTATCAGGTCCTGTTCCGCAACAACAAAGGTGGACTCGGTATTGCAGCTTACGACTTCGAGGCAGTTGACGCCCGCCTCGGCAAGGACAGATGAAAACCTTGCAAGTATGCCCGGCGTCTCGACAATTGCCTCGGGGCTCTCCACGGTAATCTCACCGAGCCTGCTCCTTGAGTTGAGCACAAGCTCCTTCCCAAGTACAGTCATTGTCTCCTCCAGGTTCTCCTCATCCAGTATGATTGTAAGCACCTTGCTCCCCTGCTGGACTGTAAGCATGGTGTTGTTCTTGGACACGACATTCTGCTGTATCTTCTGAAGGAGCTGAAGCGTCCTCGGCTCATTCCTGGCGTTTATGAGTGATATCTTCGACTTGAGCCTGACGCGACTGTTGCGGAGGGTGGATATCACCTCGTTCTCGCGCGCCCTCCTGTTCCTGAGCTCCACCTGGTATCTCCTGCATGCAATCATCACCGCTTCCTCGTTCTTCGCGCCCGTCTCCTCCATGATCTTCCTGGCGAGAGCGGAAAAGTTGACTATGTCGTATGAAAGGCAGTCCATTACGCTCGGATGCTGACCTATGTAGTCCCTGGTTATCTCTGCAGACGTTTTCTCTGTCAATTGAGGATCCGAAAAATCGTATATAGTTTCTGGATAAAAAACTGACTGGAGGAACAGATGTCCCTGACAGTTTCATGAGGTCCCGCGCGGGCTTGTGGAATACAGCCTCCCCTCTGATCAGCCCCGACGGGATGATGCAAAGGCGGTCGACATGGAAAGGAGGGAGTCAATCTCCTCATCGCTGACAACAAGGGGAGGCACGAGCCTCACTACATGCTCATGGACAACATTGACGAGAAACCCCCTCTCCAATGCAAACGCCTTGAAGGCGGCTGCAGCGTCCTTTGTCATGTCGATACCTATCATCAGCCCCTTCCCCCTGACCTCGTGGACATATGAAGCGCCCTCGAATGCGGACCTGAGCCCACCCATCAATTTCATTCCCTTTCTCGCAACATCTTCCATGAAACCCGGCGCCTCAACCACATCAAGCACCGCATTTGCAGCAGCCGTGCTCAGATGGTTGCCGCCAAATGTTGAGCCATGGTCCCCCGGGACAATGCTTTCCGCAACCTTGGACGTAACGATTGTGGCACCTATGGGCACACCTCCCGCGAGTGCCTTTGCCATTGTGATTATATCCGGGGTGCAACCTTCTTCCCATGAATGGGCAAAGAATTTGCCAGTCCTTCCGACACCTGTCTGGACTTCATCAACGATGAGAAGCGAGCCGTTTCTTCTCGCCGCTTCGCTCACCTTCGAAAGGAAGCTGCTGTCAGGCAGGACGACACCGCCCTCACCCTGTATCGGTTCCACGATGACGCAGGCAACATCGCTGTCCAGCTTTTCGCTTATCTCCCGGGCGGAGCCGTATTCGGCGAACAGAACGTTCGGATAAATCAGCTGTTCGAACCCTTTCCAGTACTTCTTCTGACCAGTCACAGACAGTGCCATTGCTGTTCGCCCGTGGAAGGAGTTGTCTGTGGATACAATCTTCTTCCTTCCCGTGGCCTTCATTGCGAATTTTATGGCTGCCTCATTTGCCTCAGCACCGCTGTTGCTGAAGAAAACCTTCCAGCCGAGCGGCGGCAAGCTGGCAGAAAGCCGCGAAGCAAGCCTGGACTGGCTCGGTATCTCATACAGGTTGGACGAATGTATTATGCTCGTGGCCTGGTTGGATATCGCGGCAACGAGCTTCGGGTGGTCGTATCCAAGACTGTTCACAGCTATACCTGCCACGAAGTCAATATATGCTCTGCCGTCGCTGTCCCAGACTGTGCACCCCTTTCCCCTCACGAATGAAACAGGCTGCCGTGCGTACGTTCCAAGCAGTGCGTCGTCGTCCTTGCCGCCGGGCTCACTTCTGTATTTCAGTGCCATTTGTACTTCCTTCCTTCAGAAATCCGCGCAGGACCCCTTTCCTTCTTCCATCCAGTATGCAGACGCGTGAAACTCCGCCCCTGGCTGCGTTCGATGCAGCTTCCAGCTTTGGAAGCATACCGTCCTTGAACCACCCTGCACCCGCATATTCATCCATCTCGCCAGTGGTGAGGACGCCCCTTGGAGAGCCGTTGACGAATACGCCCTCCACGTCTGTCATCAAGAGGAGCGCTTGGGCTCCCATGGCGGATGAGACACCGGATGCTATCTCGTCCGCATTCACGTTGTAGAGACTGCCGGACCTGTCACCTGCGATAGGGTAGATGACAGGCACAACACCCTCACACTGCAGCGCGTTCAGCAGAGAGCAGTCGACAGAGACAACCTTTCCGACAAGGCCGAGGTCCTCGTGCTGCCCGCTTCCCCTTTTCTCCACCACCACAGTTCCTGCCGCGAAAGCTGGAAGCGGGGCTGACCTCACGCCGAGCGAGTTCAGCCGTGCGGCAACTGAGTTTGAGCTCTTGGCAAGCGCCATCTGAACAACAGATAGCACCTCAGGAGTGGTTACCCTCAGGCCGGAGACCTTCTGCACCGGTATTGACAGCGAAGCGCAGAGCCTGTCTATCTCCCTGCCGCCGCCGTTGACCACAACAAACCTGAACTCTTCGCTGAGCGCTGCAATTTCCTCGCACAGCGACGCCATGCTCTCCTCCGAATCGATTAGGCTCCCGCCGCTTTTTACAACGACTGCGCCAGACGCATCACGTTGTGTAGGCTGAGTTGATCCTGACATACTCATAAGACATATCACACCCCATCGAGGTAGCAGCCCCCTTTCCACCGTTGAGCCTCACAGTAAGAGTGACTTCCCTGCCGCTCATCATGGAAGCTGCTGCATTCTTCTCATCAGTTACCAGCCCGCCCGATATGATCTTTATGTCCGCATCGGGGCCCACACACACCTCAAGCTTTGAAAAATCGACAGCGCATCCCGAGTTCCCTATTGCTGAGGCAATCCTGCCCACGTTCGGGTCACCGCCGAAGAGAGCGCACTTGACAAGGTTTGATTTCACGATCGAGAGGGCTGCATCAGATGCATCTCTGTCGTTCCTTGCACCCTCTACCCTTACAGTAAGAAGCTTTGTCTCCCCTTCGCCGTCAAGGGCCACCTTTCTGGCTAGCTCCCACATGACGAACCTCAGAGCATTCTCGAACATCCTGTCCTTCTTCACTTCAGGGCCCCCGGCCGCTCCGCTGGAGAGCAGAAGTATTGTGTCGTTGGTGCTCTGGTCCGCATCCACAGATATCATATTGAATGTCTGGTCGGCGAACCTCTCGAGACACTTCTGCAGATAACGCCTCTCCACAGGCGCATCCGTTGTGATGAAAGTGAGCGTTGTGGCATGAAGCGCAGCCATCCTTGGGGCGATCATGCCCGAGCCCTTGGTCATCCCGCCGATGCTTACCCTCCGCCCGTCCTCAAGCGTCAGTGAAACTGCAATTTCCTTGGGCGTCTTGTCTGTGGTGAGAATTGCCTCAGCGGCCCTGCTGCCTGCCGAGACGGAACTCGAGAGGCGGGGGACTGTCTGCGATATGCCCTTCAGAACCTTCTCCATCGGAAGAAGCTCTCCGATGATGCCTGTCGAGCACACTGCTACCTCCTCCCGCCTGACGCCGAGCAGCTTCGCTGTCTCTGCTGCCATTTTCCTGGCGTCTGAGATACCCTTTCTGCCTGTAAGGGCGTTTGCGTTTCCGCTGTTCACAACCACTCCGCGCATTCTCCCGCCAGTCTTCTTGAGATGCTCGGCAGTCACTAGAACGCACGCCGCCTTCAGCCTGTTTGTTGTGAAAACAGCTGCAGTGTTGCATTTTCGCTCCGAGAACAGCACTGCCACGTCATTCTTCCCTGACTTTCTCAGGCCGCCCTTTCCTGCGGCCGCCCTGAACCCGGCTGGTGTGGTTACGCCGCCATCTATCGTCTTCAAGGCTACCTACCCACACCCGACCCATTGTGCAGGAGGCCTGTCTCTTCAGGCAGTCCTGCCATTATGTTTGCATTCTGAACAGCCTGGCCGCTTGCCCCCTTGCCGAGGTTGTCAATGTACGAGAAAATCACGGTTCCGCTCCCAAGGTCCGCAACCTGGAGAAGGCAGTGATTTGTCCCCTGCACCATGTTCAGGCTCGCATCGTCAACGACATGAACGAATTTGGAGCCTGAATAGAATGAGTTCAGGCGGGATATCACGCCCGAACAGGCGGTGCCGGGCAGATATATCGTTTCCTCTATCCCGCGCACGATCGGGACAAGGTGAGGTATGAATGTGATATCCCTGTATTCCTCCCCCGCCGAAAGGTGGGATGAGATTTCTGGCAGATGCCTGTGTTTGTTGGGATTGTAGGGGCGTATATTCTCCCCTATTTCAGAATGGTTGTTGAACTGGGTCGGCTCTTTACCCGAGCCTGACGTGCCGCTCTTTGCATCGATAATGATGCTCCCATTTATCAGGTCCAGGATTGGGCTGAGCGCAATGAGCGCTGCTGTCGGGTAGCAGCCCGGGTTGGCCACCACCGGGGCCTCACTTATCTTCTCCCTGTTCAGTTCCGTTACGCCGTATGTGCTGAGTTCCAGGTTTTCGGGGTCAGAGTGTTTCTTGCCGTAGACAGTCTCGAAGAGAGATGCGGGCTTCAGCCTGTAGTCCGGGCCGAGGTCTATAACCCTGATACCCTTGCTCACAAGCTTTGGCACTACGGACATGCTCTCACCGGCCGGCAGGCAGAGAAAAGCCACATCCGTTCCGTCCACTTCCGGCTCAGCGGATACCCTGATGCCTGCTCCGGCAGGAAGCAGAGGGTAGATGTCGCCAAGCCTTGCACCGCTCGCACTGCCGGACTGTGCAAACGTCAGCTCAAAAGAAGGATGTGTTGAGATAATCCTGAGTAGTTCAGACCCTGCATATCCAGTGACGCCGTATACTCCCACAGACTGTGAGGAATAATGCATGGCAGCGGTTGATGATAAGAGTGCAGTTATTCCCTCTGTCCTGTTTTGCACAACATAGATGCAATCGAGTCTGTAAATTGACTTCTGGCAGTTTACGGTAAGGTGTAGCCACGCTCTTGCCCGTTCGCATATCGGGATGCAACACGGCAGACGGAATCCAAACCTAATATAGCACCTTGTGTGTTGGTCAACAGGTCACATGGTTGAGATTCGGGAGAAACAGGCAGGGGCACTCCGAAGGAGCACAAGTGTCTTGAGGCGCATGTTCAGGGACAGACTTCTTGTTGTCTCGCTTGTTGTTGCAATCTGCGGTTTTGGATTGTTTCAGTTATCTTCGATTTCCGCCATGTACGTCCTGCAGAGGATAGACACAGGCCAAGGTACGTTTCTTGTTGCGCACGGGGAGAATTCAACGCTCTATTTTTCGGCAATTCACGGACAGACTCCACACCTTGTTTTCCATTTCCACTCGGGTTCCAGCGTGGATTACACCATCTTCAAGTACAACTACGTGCAGGGACCATACGGTAACCAGTATTACCAGTACAGGGTAGCCAACGGGACGGCTACGACCACAAACGGCAATGTGTACTTGCCGCTCGTCTATGTTGATACAACTTACCTGGTCAACATGACAGCCACTGGACAGGCGGCACAGAATGTGACTGTTACCGCATACTCTGAATTCTACCTGTACCAGCCCTTCCAGTACCCTGCTGAAATAGCGGGCCTGCTTGTCATGCTGGCCGGTATAATCATGACTGCAGTCAGGTTGACGGTCATTTTCTCCCCAAGATGATCTCCTCCGCCCCGCTTCGGTAACACCGCAGACATTGTCGAGCGTATCACGATACAGAAGGAAGGCCGACCCTGTGCAACACAAGCGCTGTCAGTCTGCGAAGAAGCTGCCATAGCAAAACAGAAACAGGCGGGCTCCGCTGCATGCGTCAGAAGACACTCTGCCAGTTTGACAGCGGCGGGCATCGCAAATATGGCTCCGATAAATAGGTGGTCTGTAATCAATCATGCATGTCTTACTGGCTTTTCAAGGAAGAACCTGGCCATTACAGCTTTGAACAGCTGCAGATGGACGGTGAGACCGAATGGGAGGGAGTGAAAAACAATCTTGCGCTCAAGAACCTTAGGAGTGTGAGGGCAGGCGACATGATACTCTACTACCACACAGGAATCGAAAAGAAGATTGTTGGAATAGCCGTATGCGTCGGTGCTTCTCCCGGCAAAAGCCCTTCTGTCAGGATCAAGGCAGACAGGAAACTGAGGAGGAGCGTCCCCCTGTCGGCGATCAGGGACTCGCGCCTGTTTGCTGATTCTCCGCTCGTCAGGAATCCCAGGCTCTCAGTCATGCCCGTAGGCCAGCTGATGTGGGATTTTGTCATGCAGGCGGGGAGCGAATGAGACTGCCGCCCGAAGAAAGATTAAAGTCAATGTCCGGCCCTCTATCCCGATGAGGAACATATGAGCTACAGTAACAGACGCCATCTTCTTCTCAACCTCAAGGGATATACAGAATCGTTTGCGGATTTTGCGCTTAACATCGCAGGCTATGCCAGGGAAGTTTCAAACTCGACGGGCATAAACATAGTTGTGTGCCCTCCGACACCGTGGATACAGGAGGTTTCTGCTTCGGGTGCGGTCACCTTTGCCCAGCATGCAGATCCTGTCGATCCCGGAGCCACGACAGGATATCATTCGCTTGAGATGCTGAAGGCTGCGGGCGCCAGCGGCACGCTCATGAACCACAGTGAGCACAGGCTCAGGCTGTGGGAAATGGAGTTCCTGGTTGAAGGGAGCAGGAAAGCAGGCATGCGCTCCGTTATATGCGCTGACACTGTGAGAACCGTGGCGGCGGTCAGCTCCCTCCGGCCTGACATGGTCGCCGTCGAGCCACCCGAGCTGATAGGAAGGGGTGTCTCGGTCTCAAAGGCAAAACCGGAGATAATCACCGAATCGGTAGAGGCCATCAGAAAAGTCAACCGCGACGTAATAATCATTGCAGGTGCGGGAGTGACCACAGCTGAAGATGTCGCCAGGGCGGTTGAGCTCGGCGCCGAAGGGGCGCTTGTCGCCTCAGCGGTTGTCAAGTCAGACAGGCAGAGGCAGCTTATAGGTGATATGGCCGAAGCGCTGGCCAGGTGAAATCACAATACCCTTTCGGCCGAAACAACACGCTCCCCGTTTTCCTCCAGCTCCCATATCTTCGCTGCGCCTGTGTCGAAGACAATTGTCTTCATGTTTGTGAATTCGTCGATGCTGTAGCCTATGCCCTCTCTCCCGAGACCGCTCTCCTTGACACCGCCGAAGGGGAAGAAACCAACGCCGTGCGCAGGGAAGTTGTTGACTGTAACCTCCCCCACCTCGAGCCTCTTCGAAACCTTCCAGGCCCTGTGCAGGCTCTTTGTGAATACAGCAGAGTCGAGGCCGTACTCTGATTTGTTGGAAATATCGATTGCCTCGTCCACTGTTTCAAATGTTGCAACGGGCACAACAGGACCGAAAGTCTCCTCCCACATCACGTCCGCGTTGAGTGGTACGTCGAGAAGGAGCGTGGGTTCGACAAAGTTACCCTCAGACTTCCCGCCGTATGCGAGCTTTGCCCCTTTGCCCACCGCATCATCGATCAGCCTCTTCACACGTTCCACCGCATTCCCGTCTATCAGCGGCCCTATCTTGGAAGACTGGTCTCTCGGGTCTCCGACTGTCCATCCCCTGATACCTGTCTTGAGGAGTTCGTAGAAACGTGGAGCAACCTCCTTCTGCACAAGCACCCTGCTGATTGCGTCACACCTCTGTCCCGCGTTCTTGAGCGAGCCTGAGAGGACCTTGGATGCTGCAGTCTCCACATCAGCGTCGTTCAGAACAATGGCCACGCCCTTTCCGCCCAGCTCAAGGTGTATCTTCTTTATGCCTGAAATCTCGCTGAGCTTCTTCCCTATCTCTGTGCTTCCGGTGAATGTGAGCACATCGACTGTGGGGTGCCTTGCCATGTAGCTTCCTATTGAGCCCTTTCCTGTGATCATGCTGAGAGATGCAGGCGGAAGTCCTGCCTTCAGCAGGATCTCTGCCATGAGGATTGCAGGAATGGGGTCTGCGCTTGGCGGCTTGACGATGACCGAATTGCCTGCGAGCAGCGCCGGTATTGCCTTTGTGTATGTAATGAAGAGGGGATAGTTGAAGGGTGCTATCGCGAGAACAACGCCCACCGGCTCCCTTATTATCAGGGCATACTTCCCGATATTCTCTTCCGCCCAGTCGCCTGGAAGATAGTCGCCAAATATCTTCCTCGCCTCCTCGAATACAAGCGTCAGCCTGTGCATTGTCGATTTTATCTCCCCTGCTGCATCAGAGAGCGTCTTTCCGTTGTTCACAACGATCGCATTCTGCATCGACTCGAACTGTTCCTCGAGAAGAGCTGATGCCCTTACCATTGCATTCATCCTCTCAATTGCAGGAAGCCTTCTGATAAGGGGCCGTGCATCAGCGGCGTCGGAGAGCACCTTGTCGGCATGAACTTCTTCCGCCACTGAGATCCTTGCAATGACGCTGTTGTCTATCGGACTCCTTACATCGAGAAACTTGCCGTTGTCGGGGAAATACCATTTTCCGCCAGACAGGACCTTGAACTGAGGTATTCCTTTTTCATCCCTTTCGTAAATCTCATTGAAGAAGTCAGATATTTCAAGATTCATGTCATATCCTTCCTTAAGCGCTCCACATATCGGCTCAGGGATGAATACGAGCCGCTTCTTCTTATATTTGAGCCTCTACAACCGCAGATTATGCGGCGGCAGCGGCGAAGAATTAAGTATTATGAATTTTCTGTTGTTCAACGAATTATATCACGCTTGCAAGAGTAGGTTTCATGAGCTCGCTGAACGGTTTTACAGAGTACAGGAAAGAGAGAGCAAGACCTATGATCGTGGCACACAGGGGCGCCTCTGGAAGCGCCCCTGAAAACACGATAGCTTCATTTTCGCTTGCACTGAAGCTGGGCATAGATGCGGTTGAGTTTGACATTCATCAGAGCGCTGACGGGAGGCTTGTTGTGATGCATGACGAGTCGCTTGAAAGGACAACCGACGGTGAGGGTATGATCGTAAACACCGATTACGCGGACCTCAAGAAACTCGATGCAGGCTCATGGTATTCCCAGGAGTTCAGGGGGGAGAGGATCCCTTCGCTTGAAGAGGCTCTAGATTTCATAACACCGCACGCGTTTGCGCTTGTCGAGATTAAGCACGGAAGCGATGTCTATCAGGGAATTGAAAAGAGAATTGCAGATACAATGTCTTCCAGGGAAAAGTGGAAGGAAAGGGCGGTCTTCATTGCATTCGACCCCGAGATACTGCTCAAGATAAGGGAGATGGACAAAATGCTGAACACAGGACTCCTCACCGCAGACCCGCCGGAGGAGTACATGGATGTGGCAGAGGAGTTCCTGATACAGTGCTTCTTCCCCAGGTGGGAAAGGCTGAGGGCGGAGTCGGTGAAGACCCTGCATGAACACGGATACAGCGTCCATCCCTGGGTAATGGACCGGGAGGAAGATGCGCTCAAGGTTCTTTCGATGGGGCCGGACAGCGTCTCCTCCAATCATCCGGACATGATGATGAGGCTGATATCCAGGAAGCAGTGATTAGCTTCCCCTTTGCATCTCTTCCTGAAGTTCCCTGTACGCCTTTTCCGCTTCGTCGACGCTGGCTGCATCCTCGAGCGTGCTCATGTCGCCGAGCGGTTTTTCCTCAACGACCGCCCTGATGAGCCTCCTCATTATCTTGCCGCTCCTTGTCTTCGGGAGCCTTTCGACGAAGTAGAGCGCACCCGGAACTGCTATTGGTCCCATGCTGTTGCGCACATGATCCATGAGTTCCCGCCTCGTGGAGGGAGTGGGCATGTTGCCCGGCCGCAGCACCACGAACGCGACCGGCGTTTCACCCTTGATTTCATCGAACCGTCCGATGACTGCTGATTCGGCAACAGCAGGGTGGGAGATCAGAGTATCCTCCAGCTCAATGGTTCCTATCCTGTGGCCGGCGATCTTCAGCACCTCGTCCGCCCGCCCCAGTAGCCAGAAGTAGCCGTCGTGGTCCCTCATGGCGTAGTCAGCCGCGTAGTACCTCCCTGGAAATCTCTTGAAGTAGACAGATTCAAACCTTGGCCTGTCCTCCCACAGCGTCATGAACTGACCGGGCCATGGGTGATTTATGACCAGGAATCCCTTTGTATTGTGCGGCAGCTCGTTGCCTCCTTCGTCTACGACATGGGCATCAACGCCGGGCAGCGGCACGCTTGCCGACCCTGGTTTGAGCGGTATCTGTGTTGTCCCGGTCTGCGGGCTGATCATTATGCCGCCGGTTTCTGTCTGCCACCATGTATCTACAATCTGGCAGCGGCTGTTGCCTATGAACTTGTAATACCAGCTCCATGCCTCTGGGTTTATTGGCTCTCCAACTGTTCCAAGCAGCCTGAGGGATGACAGGTCGTGCTTCTGCGGCCACTTCTCGCCGAACTTCATGAACGACCGTATCGCGGTTGGCGCGGTGTATAGAATTGTTATGCCGTAGTCCTCGATCATCCGCCACCACCTGTCCGGCTCGGGAAAGTCGGGCGCTCCCTCGTAGATGAACGAGGTCGCACCGGTGAGAAGAGGACCGTAGACCACATAGGAGTGACCGGTGACCCAGCCTACGTCTGCAGTGCACCAGTATATGTCCTCGTCCCTCATGTCAAACACCGCCTTCTGCGTGTAATAGACCCACATCATGTACCCGCCGGTGCTGTGCACAGCACCCTTGGGCTTACCTGTCGTGCCTGAGGTGTAGAGTATGTAGCTTGGATGAGTGCCTGCAACGGGAACAGGCTTCACCTGACCGTCCGCCCCCTTCATCAGCTCCTCGTACCAGAAATCCCTGTACGGGTCCATCTCCACCTCCCGCCCAGTCCTCCTCACCACAACGACCTTCTTGACTGTCGGGCACTGCTTCAATGCGTCGTCTGCTATTTTCTTGAGTTCCACCACCTTGCCCCTTCTCCAGCCGCCGTCGGCAGTGATGAGAACAATCGACTTGGAATCGTTTATCCTGTCAGCGAGCGCCTGGCTTGTGAAACCGCCGAACACGACTGAATGAATTGCACCTATCCTCGCTGCTGCGAGGAGAGATATCACGATCTCGGGTATGAGGGGCATGTATATCGTCACCCTGTCCCCCTCCTTCACTCCCAGGTTCTGAAGAACAGACGCCATTCTGTTCACCTCCCTGTAAAGCTCGTAATATGTGACCGCCCTCTTGTCACCGGGCTCACCCTCCCAGAAAAACGCGACCTTGTTCTTCCTTGAGGACCTTGCCCACCTGTCCACTGCATTGAAGCAGAGGTTTGTCTTCCAGTTCTCAAACCAGCGCCCGAAAGGGGGTGTATCCGTGTTCTCATAGAGGGGCCCCTTTTTTTCATACCAGAACAGGTCGTTGGCTATGTGTTCCCAGAATAACTCGGGGCTCTCTATGGACTTCTTTCTCAACTCTTCCAGTTCCCTCACGCCCACAGATATTGAGTGTTGTGTGGGCAGTACGTCCTTCACAGGGCCATCCATGCGATCACCATGATCACCAGCCGGTGTCCTGTCGTGGAATCACAGGCTGGATAACAAGGTCAGTGGATAACCTCATTCGATAAATCACTTCGCACAGGAAGCAGGAGCCGCTGCCTGCTCATGCAACAAGTCTTGAGATCATAGAAGGTGCCAGTGACCAGAGCAGCGTGCCCTCGAACTCGCCTGAGGAGGCGTCTGCATCGATGCAAACCACAGACCCCCTTTCCAGGCTGATCCTGAGGGGATGGGAGTCACAGGCAATGCCCGAAATTAGAAACCGCAGGAGAGGGAGATGGCCAACAGCCGCCACCCTTGCCTGTTCCACCATGGACGAAAGATGGGATATGACAGCTGAGGCGTCCCCTTCAGGCTCCAGCTCCTGGAGCGTCTCCATCCGCCCGCCAGACGCCTGCGAAATAATCTGTGCATGCTCCAAAGCCCTCCTGAGAGGTGAAGAGAGAACAAGCTCTAGCCCTCCCCCGGTGCCGAGTATCAGACGGCCAGCAAGCTCTGCGCTCTTCCGCCCATCGGTGGAAAGGGGCGGGTCGGTTCCCTCCCCGTCGAGCGTGGAGCCATGCCTGATGAGATAGAGCATCAATCCGGGAGCACCTGCCTGTCCACGTACAGGCGGCGTCAAGATAAGCATGCCGCAGCGCATTTTCACGAATACGTGCTGTTTTTGGGCGGGATTCGGTGCAGAAAGATTTTAAGATGGTGAAAAATACGCATACCGATGAAGGTCTCGATGCTTTTCGGGGGGCTGTTCTATGCGCTGAGGGGTGTAGCCATAGCCTTTCCATTCCTTTTGAGCGGCCTCCTTGCTGCACTTTCCGTACATGTCTCTCTCGCAGGAGACTTCACTGCAGCGGCTGAGGAGCCGCTGTGGGTAATAGCTGTTGCATCCATCGGTGTCGCCTTCCTCGAGGAGCATTATTTCAGGGAAAGGGAGTACGAGGCGTTCGCCATCTCTGTGGTAGGCAGCATACTCATATTCGGAATGACCGCCCTGTTTTACCTTTCCGCCCAGGGCTACATCGTCTACTTTGCCTATTTGCTTCTCTTCCTCGGCTTTGCAGACTTCATTCTGGGGTTCGAATACCACAAGCCGGGACACACAGGCAGGAAAAAGGCGAGAAGTGCATAGCTCCACGCTGCTGCGATCACTTGTGTGAGAGTGCAGCCAGCTCCCTTGGTCCCGGTCCCTTGTAAAGTGCCCTCGGCCTCATTAGCCTCGGCTCGCTTTCATTGTACTCGGATATGTGGGCGACCCATCCGGTAGTCCTTGACAGGGCGAACAGCGCAGTGAACATGTTCACGTTGAAGCCGATCCCCTTGAATGCAATTCCGGAATAGAAATCAGTGTTCGGATAGACATGCTTCTGACCAAACTGCTGGACACCGATCTGCTCAAGCCTTTCGGCAACGGCCAGTATCTTCCTGTCCTCGTCCGACTTTGCCACCTCAGAGGCCATCTTCTTGAATATTCTCATCCTAGGGTCGTACGTCCTGTAGACCCTGTGGCCAAAGCCCATAAGCTTCTGCTTCCTCATCACGATGTTTTCGTTGAACCATTTATCCACGTTGTCAGGATTACCTATCTTTGTGAACTGCACGTAGGCGGATTCGGCAGCGCCGCCGTGGAGTGGCCCCTTCAGTGCCGCGACAGCAGCCGCAATGGACGAGTACATGTCCGAAAGGGTGGAGCATGCAACGAGCGCGGCCGTCGTCGACGCGGGCACCTCATGGTCTATGTACAGAATGAGGGAGCGGTCCATGACACGGACTTCCTTCGCATCTACGCTCCTGTCCAGTGCTGCTTCAAGGAAGCTCCTGGCATAGCTGTCTGAAGGCGAAAGGTCCTTCGTCTTGAGCCCGAGTATGTGCCTGTTTGCATTTGCAACGACGGCAGCTGCATGTCCTATTATCTCTGCCGCCTTCTGCTTGTCTGTGTCTGGAGACCATTTGAAATTGCCCTCATTCGCAGAAAGTGCCGCGAAGGCTGTCATGTACATTGAGAGGGCGTCAGCAGTTCTGGGGATCTGTTCGATTATGTCCTTTACATAATCAGGCAACAGATAACCCCTCTCCACAGACTCCCTGAACTTCAGCTTCTGCTCCTTCGTTGGCATCTCGCCGTAGAGCATCAGGTAGGCGACCTCCTCGAATGTGGAATGCTCGACCAGGTCATTGACATCGTAGCCAGAGTATCGCAAGACGCCCTTCTCACCGTCGATCGAGGTCAACGAGGTATGCTTTATGTACACATCTTCAAGCCCGCTACTGATATCCATTATAACATCTCCGTTTTCGACTGTATGATGTGCATCTTCATTTCATCACGCAGTATTCGGGTACATATTGAGAGGCTGCCTATTAACCTTCACTTAAGAAATTTTAGCATACGATTGCAGGCATAGGCGCAACTGCATCAATGACTGCCCCTGCGCCTTGATGAGGCAAGCGATCTGTCGAGGTCGCCGTATGAGCTGTATTTTATTACTTCATATTGCTCTGAACGCGTCATGAGTTCATCCATGATGCCTTCCTGCGTCCCTTCATCCAGTATTGTTTTTATTGCGTTCTCCTCAGCACGAGCGGCCGCACGGAACGCAGTGACGGGGAAGATGACGTACCTGTAGCCCAATTGCCTGAACACCGATGCTTTTATGAAGGGTGTCTTGCCAAATTCAGTCATGTTCGCAAGAAGCGGGCCCTTGACGAGCCTGGCAAAAGCTCCAAATTCCTCAGTGTCCGTCAATGCTTCAGGGAAGACGACATCAGCCCCGCTCTCAAAGTAAAGCGTTGCCCGTTCCACGGCGTCATCAAGACCGTTGACGCCCCTGGAATCAGTCCTGGCAACAATCAGCGCATTGCGCCTTGCACTGACTGCTGCAGCGACTTTCTGCTCCATCTCCTCCACTGGTACAACCTCCTTCCCCTCGAGGTGGCCGCACTTCTTCGGCATCCTCTGATCCTCTATCTGTATGCCGTCGGCTCCTGCGCGTTCAAGCATGCGCACAGTCCTCCAGACGTTGACCGCCTCCCCGAACCCGGTATCCGCATCCACTATCAGAGGAATGTCCACAGCCTCCCTGATCCTGCGGACGGAGGAGGAAAGCTCGTCCAGTGTGATCATGCCAATATCGGGGAGGCCCATGGAGGATGTGAGCGCCCCCCCGGAAAGGTAGATCGCCTTTGCACCAAGCCTCTCTGCAAGCATAGCAGTAAACGCATCGTACACTCCTGGCAGAACAGCGAATTCAAGTCTACTGAGTCGATCTGACAATTTGAGACACCTTCAACTTCTCTGCATTCCATAATTTCCCAAGAAGCTTCCTCTCCCCCGTGAGCCTTGTGAACTTGCTCTCAAGCTCCCTGTCGGTCAACGGGTTTTTCCAGTGCCCTTTGGGAACCTCCATTTCCTCTGAAAATTCACCGGCTGATGTTCGCACCACTATGCGTGTGGGCAGAGTTCCTGCATACCTTCTTGTGTAGTCCTCGCGTTCCACCACATCGACAAGCTTCATCATCCGTTCAATCCCTCTGTCTCCTACAAGCGAGTAGGTATTCAGCCAGAAATCCCCGGAGGAGAGCGAGGCGGCAACGACAAAGGGAAGGCTGTGGTCGGCAGTCTCCCTGTTCCTTGGATGCCATTTCTCTTCATCTGCGAGTATGCTCTTTCCTGCTTCATAGGTCTCGACCGTAACAGCGTTTATCCGACTTCCGTCAAGTTTCCTGCTGAGCATAAGTGACATGTCCACAGCAGATTGAGCGTGGTATTCCACGGGGTACTTCTTTACGTACGTGCGCATGATTGCGCGCGGTTTTCCCGGCCTTCCGAATTTCTTCAGGTCCAGGTCTTTGCAGACTATGTTCCTAAATGCGAGCGTACCGCTGATCGGCCTGGAGGGCGCAGTGAAGCCGCTCTTTGTGGCTATTGCCGAAAAAGCTGCATTCCTGCTTGAATTTGCAGCTGCTCCCCCTTTCCACATCGAAAGTCCGCCTACCCTGCTCTCCCGCAGCGCTACGTTTGGGACTATTGTCATCGATACTGCATTCACAGTCTCCTTTTCACCGAAGTGAAGCAGCTTGGAGAGCGCGGCAGCTGTTGCGATCTCGAGGTAGTTGACATGGTCAAACCCCTTGGAGCGAAGCGAGGCAGCATCGCAGAGGCGTGCGCCGACCTCGTATCCTACAGCAGCAGCAAGAATCATGTCCATGCAGCTGCTGCCAGCAATCGAACCGACAGACAGAAGCGCACCAATCATGTCGCTTGGATGAAGCGGTTCAAGTGAAAGGTAGGTGTCGTTGAAATCAAGGTATCTGATGAGGAGTGTGTTGTAGAAGGAGGCAATGTCAGGTGTTGATGAACCTCCCCCTATGAGCGGCGTGTTTCCAGGGTAAAAGCGGATAAACTTCCTTGCCGCCCTTGCAGGCGGTGAGTTCCTGGATGCAAGCGCGACTCCGATCGAGTCGATGATACGCCTCTTGACTTCGTGGATTACATCCTCGCTGAGGTCGCTGTATTCCGTGTTTTCGACGAAGCTTGATATCGAGCTCTCGAACGTCATGTTGCTTTGCATCAACAGGTGATTATTTAACATCGCTGATGATGCAAATTCCAGGGGGGACAAAGATGTCGGCCGGATGGTGGATGAAGTCACTGTCACATTAGATTGCAACAGTCTGGCTGTAACCGCTCAGCGAGCCCTGCCGCCTGCATACCTTCTGTAGGTTTCGGCATACCTGAACGTGGCGCGGATTGCCTCAATCATGTTTGTTTCATCGGCAGTCCCCTTGCCCGCCCGGTCGAAGCCCGGGCCGTGGTCCACGGCAGTCCTGAGAAAAGGGAGGCCGATATTCATTGCAACAGTCCTGTTGTATCCTATCGTTTTGACAGCTATATGCCCCTGGTCGTGGAATAGGGAGAGCACTATGTCGTAGTCGCCCTGGGCGGCGAGATGAAAAACGGAGTCGGCGGGCAGAGGCCCGTGAACGTCGTATCTCCCCCTTGATTCGGCGACTGCGGGCCCTATCTCATTCAGTTCATCATCACCCATGTGACCGTTCTCGCCCGCATGTGGATTTAGCGCAGCAACCGCAATCCTTCTCCGTTCCGAGCCGAGGGCCGAAAGCGCCTGGTCGCAAAATGCGATGTGCCTGTTCAGGTTATCCCTGGTCACGAGACGAATTGCCTCCTTGAGCGAAACATGCTTGGTCAGGAGCATCACCCTCAGCCTTCCTAGCTCATAGAGAGTTGTGACTCCCTCCGACGAGGTGAGCTCGGCAAGAAGCTCTGTATGGTCAGGATGCCTTGAGCCTGCAAGGAGTAGAGCATCCTTGTGGACTGGTGCAGTGCAGATTGCATCGACCTTCCCCTCGGAAGCCAGGCGGGCGGCAGTTTCAATTGTCCGTAGTGCGACTGCACCTGATTCCCTGTTCACCTGGCCGAACTTTACATCTTCCGGGAGGAGATGGCCGTCGGGCACCTCGACAAAATCATAACCGTCGAACAGCGATGCAGGCATGCCGTATCTTTCAGCCGTATGCCTGAACACAGCGCTGTTGCCAACAAGCGCAATTCCCTTCCCGTCAAAAATGCCTGAAGCAAGCGCCTTTGCGACAATCTCATACCCTATGCCAGAAGGATCCCCCAGCGTAATGCCTATCTTGACCAGCTTCTCCCTCCCTGACCTGTCCGATGATGGCGTTACTATCCGGATGCCTGCTCAAGTACTTTATCTACTTAGAAAATCGAGGAACAAGCACCATTTTCGTGAAGCTGCTCTCATACTCAGTGCTCGTTCCAT
>JBJKPR010000003.1:0-67603 GCA_046706185.1 Candidatus Sysuiplasmataceae archaeon | reverse complement strand
TGTCCGTCTACCGCACATGCAGGAAGAAGAAACAGGATTTCAGGTCCACAGTCCTGTCATCGCTGGTTGAGGGCGATTACAGGGCAAGAATTCCTCAGATCACATTACCGGAAACGTGAGTAGTTACTATCATTAATTCGTGCCGCAGGGCCTGCTCCTCTCTAGGAAGCTCCCTTGCTTGTTGATCATGCCAGGTTGAACGGGATGTTCAGACGGAGCTTTCCCATCCTTTTCAACTCGTGCGATGAGAGAATCATGTCAGATTGTCGATGAAAAGCAGTAAATCGGTGCATCTGATTATGCCGCGGCAAGATGCTTTGAAAATGAAAGAGGACAAACTCAGGAGCGTTCTTCTGAATCAGGACAGGCCGGTCTATCTGGCTGCCTGTTCACACTCTCCAGTCACTAGGGGGCTTGTCGATTCGATGGAGAAGTACAGGGAGGATCTGCTTGAATTTGGCAATCCATGGGATCTCTGGATGAAGATGGTTGACGATGCAGTACATCTTTTTGCGAAGATAATACATGCCTCCCCGGCGGAAGTGTTTCCGTCATTTTCAGTTTCTTCCGCGCTGTCGTCGGTGATGAGCTCACTCGATTACAGGAAGCGAAGTGGCCTGGTGGTCAGCGACCTGGAGTACCCGACCACGAACTTCATATTCCTTGCCCAGAAGAAGTACGGCGCCAGGATTGCAACGCTGAGGAGCAGGAGATACTCCTTGTCGCCAGAAGCATACCGGAGGGCCATCAACGACAGGACGCTCCTGACCAGCGCAATTCATGTTTCCTCAATCAACGGTTTCAGACAGGACGTGAATGAGATATGCAGGATTGCCCATGAATCTGGCTCCCTATTCTACACCGACACGTATCAGTCGCTGGGAACCATGCCTGTAGATGTCAGGAAGAGCGACTTCGACTTCATGGCAAGCGGCAACCTCAAGTTCCTTCTCGGTTTGCCCGGCATCGCCTTCATGTATGTAAGAAGGGATCTTGTGGAGCGTCTTGAACCTGCATCCATTGGCTGGTTTTCTCAAAGGGACCCCTTTCTCTTCGGAGCAAGGAAGCTTGATTTTCAGAGCACAGCTGCAAGGTTCCAGTCCGGAACTCTGAGCATTCCATCCGTGTATGCTGCACTCGCAGGAATGAGGACAATAATCGACGTGGGTGTGAGGGACGTTGAGAAACGCATTTCCACTCTGACAGAACACGCCTTGAGGTTGTCTGAGGAGCTTCGTCTCAGGACCATTTCGCCGGAAGAGCCCGAGAAAAGAGGAGCTATTGTTTCATTTGTCGTGAGGCGTCCGCATGCACTTGAAAACAGGCTGAGAGAAGAAGGCATTGTCACATCCTCAAGGGGCGAGGGAATAAGAATTGCACCCCACTTTTACAACACTGCCGAGGAGATAGACGAGGCTGTTGGCATGATAAGCAGGCTTAGAGACTTCTGAACTGCATTTGACTTTTCGTGGGTACGCAGCGGGCAACTGCCCTGCTGCACTTCTGACAACGGCACTGCCTTTGCGTTCCCTTTAGCCCTCCGAAAGGCCGCATATTTCGACACTTCTCTCCCAGAGCACGCGTGCCAGCCCTTCATCGTATGTCTTCCCTGATGACTTTCTGGTCTCCCTGCGGACAAAATACTTGCCGCTCACTCCCTCCACCTCCGCAGATGCGGCCAGGTATACGGATGTCTCGGCCCCCCTGGCGGGCCCCTTCAGAAAAAGGGACACAAGCAGAGAAAGCGGGCTCACGGCTCCCGCGTGCCACCATATGTGAGTCCTAACTGCTCCCGGATGGAGGCAATTGGCTGTGACTCCCTTTCCGCCAAGGCGCCTTGCAAGTTCGTATGTGAAGAGTGTCAGCGCAAGCTTCGACCTGGCGTATGCATGGAGCCCGAACATCCCGCCTCTTGTGTCATGCTTCAAGTTGAACGGGTCTATGTCCGCACTGAAGTGACTCGCCGAAGAGACGTTGACAATGCGGGAGGGGGCCGACTTTTCGAGCACTGGAATCATCAGGTTTGTAAGCAGGAACGGTGCGAAGTAGTTCACTGCCATCGTTTTCTCGATTCCATCAGCAGTCTCATCGTATCGCGGCACGTTTGTGCCTGCGTTGTTGATGAGTACATCAAGCCTGGAATGTGTCTCTATGAATTCTGCTGCCGCCTTTCTTACCATTCTCAGCTGCTCAAAGTCCGCAACTATCAATTCTACATCTCTGTTGCCGCTTCTTTGTGAGATATCACGGAGAGCCTTCCCTCCCCTTTCCTTGTTCCTGCACACTATAACGAGCGATGCTCCCATTCTTGAGAGACGGACTGCAGTCTCCTTGCCTATGCCGGAGCTCGCTCCCGTTAGAAGTATCATCCGTCCGTTCATGTCAGTGTCTTCATGATCCACTTCCACTCCTCCATCACTCATTCACCCCGCCTTCTGCGTTTTCTTCCCGGCACGAGGTATTCAATACGCTGTTTGTTCAATTAACCATTGTCCGTCAGCAATGCTCCAACGGGCATAAGATGTAGAACAATGCCTCTTCTGGAGTTGCGCCTCCGGAGGAGATATCTCCCAGTGTTTCCATGCGCAATTAACTGAAGGAGCATTAGCCCGTGGACAAACCTTATTTACGACGTTCCTGAAATACAGGAACGGTGCCGTAGTTTGAATGGTTCACTGGCCTTCATCTTCCTTGTCCTGTGCTTTGTGGTGCTGCTTCCACTGTACTTCGATTATTATTTCAACTACAGGACAAGGGCTGGCAGCACCGTCTTCGAAACTGGAATGGACTACACCTCGAAGCACAAGAAGTGGTATCTGCTCGCGCTCATCTTCTTCCTCCTCTTTGTCCTCTTCCTCTTTGTTTAGCCTTTCGACTGCATTCTCACCGCTCCCGCAAAGCACACAAGGTGTCAGAGTCTGCATTCCAGCAAGGGCACAGCGAATGTACCTCGGTAAGTTCGGATGTTTCAGAATTGACTTGGCGGCTCCTTCGCAGATTGTCGACCTCTCCCACCCATCGGGCTGACACGGAACCATGGATGAATGCTCTTCGTTCAAATCATGCGTCCAGGATATACTGTATACACCATCTCAGTCCTGGTCCGTGCAGCCGGATTTCGCCGCCAGGAAGAAAGTCAATCATCCTGTTGCTTGCGAGCATGCGGCCCTCGGGCGGTCAAAAAGTCTGAAGATGTCCCTCAGCCGCCGATATGGTTGCCTGAGCACCATCCCTTTACCATGGTGAAGGGCGAAAGGACCGGATTTTCGAAAAGAAACTACTCCCCCGCTCGACTTTCCCTGGCCTTAAGCCCTCGCTGGAATTTCAGCATGGATACTGGACTTACATTCGGTCAATTGCAGATAAACACTTAGTATGTTCATTTCCATCACCTGTCATGGCCGGGGCTGATGGAAGGCTCAAGAGGGCGGCGGGCCAGAAAACATTCTGGGATGCAATGTATCATTCCGACCCCGAGTTCTTCGGGCCGGAGGAGAGCCCGTTCGCCAGGTGGTCTGTTCCATTCATGAAGAGGTGTAATGCACGCTCTGTATTGGAACTCGGCTTCGGATACGGCAGAGATATCGCTTTCCTTCGGCGCAACGGGTTTGAACTCACGGGCGTCGAACTCTCTTCAGAGGGTATGAGGGAGGCGAGCAGGCGTTTTGAGGGAGACCAGGATACGAGGCTCGTCGAGTCTGACGCACTGACTTTCCTGGGGGCGACCCCATCTGGGAAATATGACGCAGTTTACTCGAACCTGTTTCTCAACATGCACTTCACAAGGGAGGAACACCAGTCTCTTTTCAAGGAAATAGCGAGGGTGCTGAAGCGGGGCGGCCTGCATCTTTTCTCGGTGAGGTCGACCAGCGACCCGTGGTACGGAAAGGGAAGGCATGTCGGGCCGGATACGTTCGACCACTCGCCCTTCGGGTCGACGCTTGTCTACTTCTCAGCGAAATACATACAGTCTGTCACACCGCTTTCAATGACAACTGCCGAACAGGTGGAAACTGAAGAGGGGGCGGGTGATTTTCCCATTCGTGTACTGTATGTGGTCCAGGTCCGGGAGAGAGGCTCGGTAGATTGAGGCCAAACTGCAGGCCAAGGCGATTGTCCCAGCTCGCATTCGCGTCCTGTGACGTTTGCAGTCCATTCCTCCAGATGGAACTGCGCCAGGGGCTGCAATCGAGTGGCTTCCACATCAACTGCGCGAGAATGGCCAAACCATCGGCACTGTACACTCTGAAGTGGAACGGTCCATTTTTCACAGGTGAAAGCGATTCAGCTCTGCATTCCGGCTAAACAAGCCTCAATCTCTCAGAACCATCTCCTCGATCACCTGACATCGTGAATGAGGCATTTTTTCCTGACGTCCCGTCCGTTCGAAGCCGCACTTTTGATAGAGCCTGACTGCTGCAAGTTGTTCAGGGTTGACCTCGAGCTTGATGGCAGTGTCCGGCCTGTTCTGCCTGGCCCATGCTATTGCAGCAAAGACGAGTGTCGACCCTGCTCCTTGTCCCCTGAAATCGGGGTCTACCCACATGTGGCAGAGGTGGAAACCATCATCCTCGAAGCAGATTCCTGCCATACCTACTGCCCTTCCACCTGAAAATGAGAGCCACAGTGCCTCATCGCCAGAGGCTGCTTTCACCACGGTCCTCTTCTTCCAGGAGTGCTCACTCTGCTGCTGTTCATCCTCCAGCTTGGTGCAGAACGCAGATGGATCTGTCTGTAGAGCACGCAGGCGCATCTGACGGTAAATAGCCCACTCTCCAGCAAGTACGTGTCTTACTCTTATTTCCTGTTTCCTTTTACCAATCAAAACTCCAGAATGTTCCGACACTAATCGAGCAAGGAGGCGTCTGTATTTGAACTTCGCTGGGCCCGATATGTTTCGCATGCCAGCAGCAGGGGTGGTGAACGCCAACAGCAAGTGCCAGACCGATCAATTTTAAACAAATATTAAATAAACAATACACGATGGGGCGCCAAGGAGGCAGAGTTTTTGTCTTCATTTGTTTGCTCTAGGTACGGGACAGTTACAAGATCGCGCGTGTTTATTGTGGCTGCAATAGCTGCACTGTTTGTTTTATCTGGTTGTTTCGTCGCATTCTTCGGGCTTGGCGCTGGAGCCTTATACAACAATGGGCGCCACTCATCGACGTCAAACGTGCCCACATCGCAAAGGGCGGCCCCTGGCCTGGCAGGTCCAGTAGCGGGCCCCCTTTCCCCCAATTCAAACTATTTCCGCAACGCTTTCAATGGAATTTTCGGTTCTTCCTTCCATCAGGGTTTGTTGTCCGGGCATCAAACAGCCGGTGCGTCCGGCTACCTCGGGACTGTAATCTCCCTGCCCGGCCGGGCGGGCAATCAGGTGAATGGCAAATTCAGCCAGTTGTATAGCAACGTTTCATCCATGATATCCAGCGGGCAGGTGAAGCAGAGCTACGTCTACCTTCCCAATTTCCACTTCACTGCCTCAAACCAGGTCTCACCGCTTTACACTTCTGTTCCCGCGCCGATGGGACTCGCCAACTACGGGCTCGGAGCGGCCGGGAGCTACACATACTATACTTCAAGCTTTGATGGGACAGTACTGCTTAACAGCTATGTGACCAGCACACCCGCAAACGCACCACTCACCGCCTCCTCCAATTCCTCTGGCATTCAGTTCAACACAGTCATGTCAAACGTCACCGTTGGCGGAACCACGAACGGTGTTTACTGGACCCAGAATGTTGCTCTCATAAACTCCACTTCACTGACTTTCATAGACAACATCTGGAATTTCTCCTCCTCCGGTGCTTCCCTCAACAGCAACACCATCTACAGCGGAAACGGGATTGCATCCAATTTCTATTACGACATAGGGCCGACAATTCCAATATCTTACCCTCTCAAGCTAAGCTTCTACAACAACGCATCTGTGTTTGATAACCGCCCCGCTGTTTTCTTCAATTACACCTACAGCGTAGGTGGCGGCCCGCTTGTCTCGGGCTCCTACGACACAGTGCTCTTCAATTCCTCCATAACCCCCATTGCCCCGGCGTTCGAGGTAAACGGCAGTTCCAGCACTCCTGCCGGCCTCCTCTACGACTCTGAGCTTATCTTCGGCGGGCCGGGTGGAGGAACAAATGCCATGATACAGAACCTCAGCGGACAGGCAACCATCTATTACCTTAATGGCAGCGGTTATTCTCCTGTCCCCTCCGCCTATTCTTACGGTACAGACACCGGCGAAACAAGCGCCGGAATCTCGACTTACTGGATGGGAAGGACAGGGTATCTCAGTCAGGGTCCCTCCACCCTTTCAGGGCTTTGGAACACGGCTGGCGGCGCCGCTGAGGGGTATATAACACTCAATGCAGTCATCTCCCCCTCCTGGGCATTCGCATTTGCAGGGATAGGCAGCGCGACTTCTTTTGCGCCTGTAACGCAGTACGGCAACCTCAACTTTACCGTGTCACCAAACAGTTACAACATACTCCTGATGGCCAACTACTATTCGCAGTTCAGCACGATTTTCAGTTCAAACACTTCAACTGTATTTGCTATGGTCTCCAACCCGGGCCTTCTTTATGCACCAATATATGCTGTTGGAAATGCCAATGCGCTTGCGATCACATCGCTCCTTTCCGGCCCGGGAAGGATCTCCAACCTGACAATAACGCTGAACGCATCTTTCATGGAGGCCAACGATTTCGGCTACCCTGAATTCATACTCATGGCAGTCGAAGGTGTGAGTACGAGCCTTGCAGTACAGAGTGTTTACGAGGCGAACAGCCTGTACTACATAGGAGGCAGCTCGTACGTCGCAACTGACTACAATCAGGTCTACGGCTTCTTCTCAAGCAGCAATTCTGTTATTCGTAATATCTCGATGCTTGCTTCCCCCACGAGCGCCATCGCCATCATTGGCTCATCAAACATTCTCGTCCAGAATGTTTCAACGAACGAGAGCGGTATTCTGATTGGCTACTCCAATTCAATTCAGGTCAATCAGCAGAACAGCATAGGCGGATATGGAATAGTCATAGTTTATTCTTCTTCCGTCTCATTGGGGAATCTTGTTGTAGACCCCTCGGCCGGCGGGTTTGCGGCCGGAGCAATTGCCGAATATTCCACATCTGTTTCGGCCACTAACATCAGCGTCAGTGCGCCGTTGAGCGGTGAATACGGCTTCGGCGTGGGCTACTTGGCCACAAACAACTCCTCCATAAACAACGTGGTCGCTTCTGGCAACGTGTCGTCTGGAGGGGGTAATGCATATGGTGCTGAAGTCGTCTTTGGCAGCTCAGATACCGCATCTAACATAAACGCTTCCTCCCTGGCTTCAGGGTTCGCTGGCTTATACGACAACCACCTTACACTCAGCAATTTCAACTCTTCGGGCGGAGACTTTGCCATCGAGGCAATCTACACCAACAACTCGACCGTTAACCAGCTTGCTGCCTATAACGGGTCGGCAGGTTTCTACGGCATTGACTGTACCAACATAAGCGCGTCAGGATTCTACGCTGCTAACGGCGCGCTTGGTTTCCTCGATGCTCCGGGCAATTCCAGTACTCTGACAAACATGGTTGCATACAACCAGTCGGCTGCTGAAGAGATATTGGGCAATTACGTCAATGTGAGCAACATCAGGGCGTCAGACCAGTCTCTGGCCGCCCTGGTTGAAGGGAGCTATGCCTCTGTCAGCGGCATCACAGCACTCAACAACAGCACCGCTCTTCTTTTGGCCCTCAATGATTCCGTTGTGTCTTACGTGAACGGAACATTCCTCTACTCGGGATACTCAACACCCGCCACACCAGCAAGCCTCGGATTTATCCAGGGGGGCATCAGCAACAGCACCATGGCCGCCATACAAGAGAGCGGCTACTACTACGGTGTGAACATATCGCTTTCAAGCAGCGTACTTCAGAACGCTCAGGCGTCCAGCTCCGCATATGGCTTCATCCTCTCCGGAAACGACAGCTCTGTCTCAAATGTCAACTCATCGTACGGCGGCGCTGAAGGTTTCTTGATTGAGACCGACAATTCGACGTTCTCCAACCTCTATGCATACGAGGATGCAGTCGGGATCAGCGTCACTGGAAGTTCAAACAGCATAACTGGCAGCGACATCAGTGGCGACACAGGATACGGTGTCAGCATAACAGCAGGCACTGGAAACTATGTCTACAATGACAACTTCGTGGACAACAACGGCTCGACAGCCGTTTACAGTGCACTGCATATCCAGGCGTATTCCGTCTCAGGCAACTATTTCAACCTGAGCCTGACAGGGAATTACTGGGCCGACTGGCACACAGCCTATGCCAACGGAACGCTGCAGCCATATCTTATCTCCAACGGTGTCTATGACTACCACCCGCTTGGAAGCAGCGCTGTAACAGGGTACCAGGTGACTTTCCAGTCAAGCGGTCTGCCATCTGGGACAGAGTGGTTTGTCAATCTCACAAACGGGCAGTCGTTCCACTCAACCACCAGCACAATCTCCTTCTACGAACCAGATTCAACGTATTCGTATACAGTTGCCTCGGGCAACAGAACTTACGCGCCTGCCGCGTATACAGGTTCGTTTACCGTCTCAGGATCGCCTGTGAATGTTCCCGTCTCGTTCAGCCTTGTGACATATGCGGTGACCTTCACCGAGAGCGGTCTCTCTTCAGGGACAGGCTGGAGCGTGACGCTCGGCAGCCAGACATCATCCTCCACGACAGGTTCCATAACATTCAACGAGCCTAACGGCACTTACCAGTATTCGGTAGGGAAGGTCTCCGGCTACACGCTGTCATCGAGCTCGGGTTCTCTGACAGTTGCGGGCGCTGCAACTGGCGCTGCAGTCAGTTTCACGGCTGTTACTTACGCTGTTACGCTGACCGAATCGGGCCTTCCTTCTGGAACATCCTGGTCAGCCACACTGAACGGCGTGAAACAGACGTCGTCAGGCACATCGATTACGTTCAACGAGCCTAACGGCACATATTCGTTCTCGGTGACGAACACAACAGGCTACTACGCGTCGCCCTTCGGCGGCCAGATTACAGTTAGCGGGACCAGCGCGAACCAGAATGTCCAGTTCACCCATTACTCCTACATAACTGGGACAGTCACTCCATCGAATGCCACTGTGACTGTAAACGGAGTGACTGTCGCGACAAGCGGCGGGTCGTTCAACATCTCTGAGCCTGCGGGCAGCTACAGTGTGGTGGTGTCCCTCACCGGTTACAAGACATACTACGACAACGTTACGCTATCCACCGGACAGACCAGGAACCTGCCCATAACCCTCCAGGCTGTCAGTCCAGCTTCTCCATCGCAGTCGCCACTGCCACTGACGGACATAATTATCCTGGTAGTGATCGTAGTCGTGATAGTTGCAGCTGTCGCGGCTGTGGCAATGACCAGGAGGAAGGGCAGAAAGTAGCCCACGTCCCCTGTCACCCATCTGCTGCAATCCGCGCCAGGTCAAGCATGCTTCCAGTCGTCTGCAGAATTGCCTGCGGCAATGTTCCCCGATCATATGCGCCCGTGGGCGCAGAATGGTCGCGGATCGCCCTGTCCGGGCAGCACTGCCTGTGCATGGGAATGCAGAGGCATCATTACTGCGGCTCCTGACGCAGCCATCCACACATGTTACAGCAGGAAACTGTCCGGATATTATTAAATACGCACAGATAAATTTACCAGCGGGGGCCAATGGGTAAATTCTCAGGATTTGTGTTCGGTACCACCACGGCTGTGATCATTGGCTACTATCTTCTCTCCCCATATTACTCTCCGATTGTCAACTGGTTCTCCCCGTACTTCGGAAGCAGCGTTGCTCTCATGCTCGGTCTTTTCTTCCTGCTGCTGGGAGATCCGCTGATTTATCCGATCGTGATATTTTCCTGGGTCGCGGTGGGAATAGTGGTCGGCCTGTCTGTCAGGCGTGTGAAGGGATCCATCGTCTCAATGATCTCTGTGTACTTCGCATGCTGGGCGATACTGCTCGTGGGTATCCTTGGCGCAGTCATCGGTTTGCTGCCATCCCTCATGGGCACAATGGGCGGATCGCCACCAGGTGGCACCTCTCCCCTGCCTGGACTCCCGTCGCTGCCTCCAATTCCGACGCCACCATCGGGCACAAACATACTCACTCTTCTTTCGGAGCCTGTGATTTCCCAGTTTTTCCAGACACTCCTAAGCCTGCTGCCGCGTCTTGGCACAATTTCGGGCTCATCTTCACTGACACAGTCATACGCTAACCTCTTCACGACATATGCCCTGCCGTTAATCCTGACCAACATGCTGACCTTTGCTGTTTCGCTAATTACTGCTTCGCTGGTTGCACACTACACTCGGAAGTACATAGTAAGCCTCGAAGACTCCCCCTCCGTCAAACCGCGCAGGATGGCAAGTAATGCCGTTGCGTTAGCTGCCCTTGTGGTGGCCCTGAGTATTATCATATCGGGATTGTCAGGAGGGACGTTTCATGCCCAGGCTCAGAACGGCATCGGATCAACGCAACCATCCACCCTGCATGCTTCGTCGGGGATGGGCATTCCGTATGCCGGCGCGCTTGTGAAATTCGCTGAAATGAAGGGGGCAGTTCTTCGTCTCGTGTCCAGCCATGTGCCAGGGCAAACAGCCTCTCCAGTTGACGCTATCGCACACGTCAGCACTGCTCAAGGAGCATACGAGGAAGCATCCACCAGCCTGATATCCTCAGATGGCAACCTTTATTCAGGTTTTGCATTCGCCTCGAACTACTCTCTTCCACAGAGCTCCATCACAGGGAATTCCCAGGTCGGGCTGTCACTTCTCCTGCTTGACCAGAACCTTGTTGACATGCCGCTCGCCAGTCTCCTCAACCTGCCTCTGAACAGCTCCGGCTCATCAGGCTTTCCAGTTTCGCCATCCTCCCTCATCCCGCTTATCCCGACCGGGCTGCTTTTCATTTCGATCAATCCTGGTCCCCTTTCAGCCCAAAAGGTGGCAGACGAGCAGGTGTCATACTACTCAAACGTGACTGGCGAACACTTCAGTCTCATTGTGGAAATGGCCAATATCTCGTCGAACACCCCGCTTTCCGGGTTATTCCCCGGCGGATCCTCTGCCTCCGGCAATGCCTCGTCACCGGTGTCCTCAGGAACTGCCCTTTTCATTTATGGAACTAACGCTCCGGCCGAAAAGTCGGCTTCCGGCCTTGCGGGCTCCTACCTGCCCACGCTTCACCCGGACGGCCTGGTCGGCAGCCTTTCCTCACAGCTGATATCGGGCTCGCTTTTCAGCGCCACCAAGTATGGGTCATGCTCCGGGTTACTTGCAGTGGGCTACGCAGGTCTTTCAGGATTCCTGCCCCAGAACGGAACAGCCGGTCCATCATCCCTTTTCTCTCTTCCATCAGGCAGCATATCATTCTGCTTCGGGCTTTTCTACAAGAGCGACTTCGCCTTCGGATCCGGTTTTCACTCGCTTCCCCTCTCAGCCGTCATAGGCTCAAGCCCCGTTTCCTTCAGCCCCACTGCATCGTTATCATCACTTGAAATACTCACGCCCAGCGGCTACAATGATCTGAACGCGGCGGCATTCCCGTCGGGTTTCAACGGGACTGTCTTCACTGACAATTTGCAGTACGTCAACGGTTCGGTGAACTCCTCCGGATGGACTGTTATCAACGTGTCAGCCCAGAACCAGATCAGCCCGAGCACGACCCTAACCTTCTCCTCTCCTCTGCCACCCGAAGTGGTCATCTCCAGCTCCAGCTCAGCAACAGGTGATACGCTGTCTGTAAGCGCTGTGGTCAGCAACATGGGCAACTCTACAGTCAACGGCCTTTCCGTCTTCTTCCCTGGTATCCAGGAGCTGCAGTCAGGCCTCTCCACAAGCCTGGCCGGTATGTCCTATCAGAACACAAGCGCACTTTCTCCGGGCCAGTCGTTCGATGCTCACTTCAGCTTCGGCGTCCCACATTCAGGTGTTTATGTGCTTCCGCGAATGACGTACTCATTCTCTTCGGGCGCACACACCTTCGTACTGCTGTCTCCAGTCACTCAGGTGAGCGTGGCTGGCACGCTGCTGTTCACCATGTTTCCTCCGTACCTGGGCAAAGCGCTCTACGGGCTCATATCCTACTACTCGCCGTCCACCCCGTACATCGAGATACTCGTCCCCTCCTATTTGCTCCCGACACTTTTCATGGCGCTTGCGATATACTCTGAATACTCTTCATTCAGGAAATGGAGAACGAAACGAGGCGCACTGACTGTTGGCGGAGTGCGTGAAGCGGCCGAGCCCGACGGGCAGCCGGGAACGGCTGCTTCGGCATCTCCCGAACATCCGGAAGCTTCACCGGATGCGGAGGAGGGTGGCCCTGATCAGGGCCGTACCTCCTGAAGCTCTTCCATCCACATGTCGCTGATGATATCCGGCGTCGGCTGTAACAGTCATAGAAGACTGGCTGTCGTGTACCAGTAGCGGTACGCTTCCCTGAACCCGAAGCCCGCATAGAGGCTCAGGGCAGGAGCATTGTCAGTCATGACCTGAAGGTACGCTCTCTCCGCCCCCGCACCCCTTCCCCACGCAAGAAGGCCGGATGTCAGCCTCCTTCCGAGCCCCTTTCTTCTGTGGTCGCGCCCCGTCACTATGTCAAAGAGACCGACAAACCTGCCCTGTTTCACTGCAAGTCCGCAGGCAACTATTTCTCCTCTGCTGTCTGCTATTGAAGCGAACTTCCTGCCTGGGATGATGCTCGACATCATTTTTGAGGCAACAGCCTTCCTTTCTTCGTCTATCCCGCTCATACTGCAGAACGAACCAAGCCACCCGTCTTCGAGCCTGTCCGAAAGATTGATGTCTCCTGTCTCACCTGCGCCATCCAGTTCTGCAAGTTCCAGGACCTGGACAGAAGTCTCTGCGCTGCGTGCATATCCCTTCTTCTCAAGCATTTGACCCAGGGTGGGGGGCAAGGAACAACCGGTGAGCTTGAAGGCCGGCCTGAGCCCCTTCCCTCTGTATAGCTCCTCGCAGAGCGCTATCTTCTCCATCGGGTCGACAAAGCCCTGATAAAGTGGATGGCATGAGTTGGCTCTTCTCGAATAACCTTCCGAAAACCTCAAGATCCAGCCATCGTAAACAACAGTTTGCAACGAGGGCCAGGCATTCATCGAAAGCTCCTCAAGCATCGTCGTTGTGCGGCTAGGGCTGTCCTCGACCATGTGTCATCGCAAATCAAGATCGCTGCTGGTTCTTGAAGCTGACGCAAGAAACAGGATAACCGCCTGAGAAACAGGCATCAGATAAATTCAGCCATAATCCAGCACATGCGCACAAGAAAGGGAGTAATAGGTTTGTCAAGGAATTGCGGGTATCTCCGATCATCCGACAGACATGGCAACGACGGGGGTCATCGTGAAGCCTGTTGTAGTGTCTCCGTGTATTGCCTGTGCGCTGTTGAAGTCAAGTGTGACCGTTGTGGTTGAGCCTTTCGTTATGGTGAATTGCCCCGCTATGTCAACTGTGCCGTTCACGAGAGATAGCTTGTATGTCTGTGGTGTGTCCGCACCATTGAAGACGCCGTACGCACCTGTGATTGTCAGCCTGATCATCTGGTAGTGTCCTGCAGGAAGGCTCAGACTTGTCAGGAAGAGTGACTGGTTTGTCGCGTTCGCCAGGTTGATCGTCACTGGCGTCGAGAATGTCTTCGTGTATGCATTGCTGCCCCCGCCCGTGGAGTTGTGTATCGAAACAGACGATATGTTGACATAGACAGCGCTCCAGCCGACAGGCATCGGGTCAGTCACGTTTACCCTCAGCGTTCCACCTGTGTTGTAGAAGCCGAAGTAATAGACGCCTCCGCCTGCGATTAGCACCACCGCTATGATCGCCCCTATCACTTTTGCCTTCATATGTCACGAAGGTGGGATGCATCCACTATATGAGTGTTATTTGATGAGCTTCGAATTATCGTGAGGCATTCCTGGAACGGACGTCTGCAGTTTCATCCGCCAGGTTTGCCGCCCCAATGTCTGCAACCGAGGCTGCCCTGACCCTGAAATGCATTGAAGGTGCCTGGCCAAACTACTCTTGCTACCGTGCCCCCTACACCGCCAGAGGCTGGAGTACGCTGTTGTAGCTGCTTGAATTGGGATTGCCGAGCACAAGAGGCACGTAGTCCCCACCGTTTGCAATCCAGCCGTCATCGCTGAAAGGCAGATGCAGAGATCCCCTCGGACTGTAGTTGTACCAGAAATTGCCGCCTATGTATGCGCCGCCCGTTATGCTCGCTGCAGGTATGACAAACCCGTTGAAGCTTGTTGGCGATGCGCTTCCCACAAGAACAAAGGGCACGTTCCACACATCCATGTAGTTCGCCCCTCCGAATGTGTATATGTTGAAATCAGGACTCATCGCTGGAAGCTGGACCATGAACGCATTGTTGTATATCGTGTCGCCGGATGAGAAAACAGAAAGACCGGTGGGTACTGCTGCCGGGTAGATGGGCGAAAGCTCGTACTGGAAGTACCTGCTTGGGTGGCTTATAGAGGTCCCCGCAATCGGGTTCTCCGCGAATACGTTTCCCCAGACAAGCACACTGGTGCTGTTGAATATTAGTGCAGAACTTCCCATGCTTGAGAAGTAGTTTCCGCCCACAAGCATGTGAGTCGAGTTCCAGATCAGCAGGTTTGCAACTGGGAACCCGTAGAGGAAGAATGGATACCAGCCGCTTATGAAGGGGGAGCTGAGGACACTTGCATTTGATGCATTGTAGAATTCGAACGGCATGTAGTTCGATGTGGGCAGCCCGTAGTATTCGAGCTCGGGCAGGAGCGACTGCATGTACTGAATGTACATAGAGGGCAGGGAGTTCAGCGCAACATACGCCGATGTGTTCATGAACAGGACACCCGGGAAGACAGGGAAGAGGAAATCGTTAAGCTCGGAGAAGAGCTGGTTCACCGTGCTCACGCCGTTACCGTTAATCATGTACGGGCTGGCGACTGTCCCTGCCCCGGAAGAGGCGAGCAGTCCGAGCTGCTGATTGTTGAACGCATACAGTGGAGTGTATATGCCCAGTGATTCGTCAGCTGCAAGGACAATGTCCATTCCGCTGGCCATTTCGATGCCGTACTGCGGCTCATGATAGCTCATAAGGGCAGCACCGGTGTAGACACCCTGCGGCAGCATGAATGAGAATGACCCGTCGGGGTGTATCGGCACCCATGCTGCGGTGCTTTCGTTGAACGAACCGCCCGCGCCTGCAAAGATGAATGAGTTGGATGGTGTTACCGTGCCCGAAAACGTCTCCGGCGTCCCCATCGACGGAGAAGAGACATTCCACATTCCATACAGAAGCGACGGACCTGGCGTCAAATAGGCAACTGCGCTGCCAGTCCACGACACCGCAATCCCTTCCGAGGTTTCTCCCGTGTCAGTTCCGAAGTCGTATGCCGACCTGACATTCGTGTATGTGCCGGTGCTAGTGTCAAGAAGCATGAGTCGCATGTTCCCGTTTATGTTGTAAATGGAGGTTGTGCTGCCTCCACCTGGCCCTCCGATCATAAGCTCGGCATCGTAAAGCAGGTAACCGGTGGGAGTGAGTGTTGTGCCGCTTATCAGGAACTGCGGTGCGACCGCCGGTTGCTGGCTCGCCGGAAGAGAATTGAAGATTACCCTGTCATATGAGCCTGAAAGGGAGCTGGAGAGTGTAGGGGATGAAATCGAGTAATTGAAGAAGACAGCACTTCTCTGGCCGATGACAGTCGCATTTAGATAGAGGTTCACGGTAAAAGGATAGCTCACGTTTATGGTCGGCCCAAGTGTGTAGTAGAATACTGGTGCGACCTCGTTGCCGCTGTAGTTGTAAAGGCTGGTTGCGGTGAAAGTGAAGCTTGGGCTGGAGAAATTCCAGATGTTATCGAGAAACGTCAGTGTATGTGTCCTCTGTGAATAGAAGAGCACATTCTGCGTCCAGAAGACATAGTTTGGACTTCCGAAGAGTGTCACATTGTCAAGTACAGTGTTCAGCTGGACGGTGACGCTCTGCGGTGCGTCGTTCAGCAGATAGAACGGCTGCATCGAGTTGAGCGTGAGTGAGCCCTCGACGCTTGAAGTCGTTGTATTGTAGCCGACTAAGCCGGAGCTTGTGTTCACCAGCCCAAAGTCGCCTATGCCCATTGGCGCAGGAGATGCGCCGTACAACGGTTCCACTGTGTTGCCCGCCACAATGGCTCTTGCATTGAAATTGGGCAGGAATGCATAACTGCTCGGAACATTGTTCTCGTTCAGCTGGCTGAGAACCGCACCTGCCCTGGACGTCGACGGCGTGGAGACGGCCCCTCCGGAAACGGCCGCCCCGACCACTCCGGTCGAGGATTGCGGTGCATGAAAAGTCAGGGCAACAAGACCAGCGCCTGCCATCACGACAATCACTGCCACAAGCAAAGACAACAGCTTCATTTTTCTCCCCGCACCATCAAGACAAAGTCAGTATTAGAATTTTGACTACATGCAGCAAATCTGTGCCGTGTGAACACTGCGTGCCATGCTAATATTACATGCTGGCTGCAGCTGGACTCATGACGCCAGGTCTGTTGCACCGCATGCGCAGGCGCCGTGCCAGCCATGCCTACTGCTGTTCAGCTTGCCTGGGAAAACCGTCTCTTGCCTTTGATTCAGCCCCAGCCGCCTCTCCACGCGCCCTTCGGACCAAGTATCACCCACATGAGCCCGATCGCGAGGCCTGTGATTATGAGTGAGACGACAGTCACGATCAGGTTCTGGAAAAGGTTGAAGCCGACGGACCAGTAGAGTGCGAAGAACATTATGAAAATACACCATGCCATCACGCCGAGAATCGAAGCTACTACCGGTGCCAGTGGCCCCTCATATCGCTTTGCCTGCTTCTTTTCGCCCGTTGCCCATTGGGTCCCTGCCTGCTGCTCTGCCTTTGTACCTTCACCAGTCATTTCAGGTCGTTATTGACTCTATTCCAGAATGTATATTCCTTGTCTCTATACTGTTCAGCCCCTCCTTTCTCATACTATGAACCTTTCTCCTCTTAGCAGCCTTGCTGCGAGCAAGAAGATGGCGGCCGTTGCAACAACCATTAGCACGGAAGCAACCCCCATGACTATCAGGACGTCCTTTCCACGGTCCAGTTGTGAGATGAGCAGCACCAGGAGGACAGGCGCCAGGCCGAACATTGGCGCAATTCCTATCGGGCTGTTGACAAACTGTACACGCTTTGTCAGCGAGACCCACGTTGCCGCTATGCCTGAGACGAAAAGCGGGGCAACGAGGCTTACAGGCAGGACGTATATGACCGCCTCGTCTGCAAAAGGCGGAAGCAAGAAGGGGCCAGTGAGGTAGATTAGAACCGCAGAGAGCGTAAGCGGAACGGTTGTAAGAATGACTGATATGATTAGCACGCTCAGGATGAGCGCCGAGAAAATATCTGAGGGTTTCTTGCCGTATGCGAGCAGATACTCATAAACACCCCTCGACCTGTCATTGACGAAAAGGAGCAGCGGCGAGAATGAACCTATCACTGCAGCAAGCGGGATTATAGCCGGGGCGAGAGTTGCTACAAGGACAGCTCCACCGCTCGTTGACGCGGGAAGACCATACGTTCGGGCAATTGTCGAGCCAGGAATTGACCTGCCTTCAAGGAAAAGAAGCAGCATCACCATGATCGGAATGGCCAGGCCCAGGATCAGGTATGACCTGCTGGAGGTAAGGCTCCTCTTCAAATGAAGCATCCTGAAGTCTGTGTATCTTGAATTCATGGCCTGAATTCCCTGTGTGGTCCCTCATACCCGCACTTGGGGCAGACCACGGCACCGAGGCCGGGGAGCGTAAGTCCCACCCCATACCTCTTCTTCTCCATCAAAGGTCTCCTGAACTCCTCGCCGCACTTGGGGCACACCATTCCAGCCGTCGTTTCACTCCTCCATTTCTGTGTACAGCTTTTCCAGCCTGTTTCCTGTCTCCTTCACTTCCCTCACCATTATGCCGGCCTCGACAAGCCTCTTCACTATTCGGGGCACTTCGTCAGGGCTGTTCACCTTGATCCTGTAATGGTCTCCTTCCCTGGTGCAATCCACTACCTTTCCAACATCCCCGTCCGCCCTGACTTCAATTTCAGTCCTTCCGAGCTCCAGGCTCGATACCTCCTTGAGGGCCACTATCCTCCCCTCCCTTATCAGCATGACAAACTTGCCAATGTCGTTTGCCTCGTAGAGGTTGTGTGACGAGTAGAGCACAATGCTCTCCTTCGAAATGTCGCGGACATACGAGCGCATGTTCATTGCGACAGCCGGATCAAGGCTCGCAGTTGGCTCGTCAAGTATGTTGATCGCGCTTCTCCTGAGAAGTGATCTGGCCAGGGCCACCTTTTTCCTCTGCCCCTCGCTCAGGGGGTTGAACCACTTTCCCATCAGGTCAGATATCCCGAGGTATTGCACCACCCTCTCAACATCCTGGCCGGTGGCTCCAAGCAGGCTTGAATAGAAGCGGAGCGCCTCTGAGACTCTCATGCCGTCGGGAATGCCGTCCATATGCGCGAGATACGACAGCGCTCCCTCCCTGCCCTGATCCACGTTTCCATCCACCGTCACGCTGCCGGCCATTGGCGAAAGCACGCCGGCGATCGACCTGAAGAGCGTTGTCTTTCCTGCACCGTTGTGGCCAAGAACAACATACACCCCCTTCTCTTCAAGCGTGAAACTCACATCATGCAGTACGGCATTCCCGAAGTAGCCGGCGTAGAGATGCTCAGCAATTATCTTTGGTTCGCCCAATCGATGACCAGCCTGCACCCGACATGCAGCAAAGGCCCCCATTCCAGAGCCGCTTCGATGAGCGGCCGATGCTGCCTCTGGTTGAATAGCCTCCTGCCCATATTTCAATCTTTGACCCAATGGGTTACAGGTGCTAGTTTCTCACAGCGCCATATGTTGGTTATAAGTGACAACAGGTTCTCATCATGGGTTGACCCACAGTATGGAAAAGTTGAGCACGGTTGCAACCGTCACCCATGCAAGATACGGGAAAAGAAGATAGGACGCTTTCTTGTCAACTGTTCTGAACTCTATGGTTGTGGCGGCTATGAAGAACCAGAGAAACACAATTTCGACTGCCCCGAATAGCAGCTGGTGCAAGCCAAAGAATAGCGCTGACCAGAGGACGTTCAGTGAAAGCTGGATAAAGAAGAGCGTCAGCGCTATCCAGCTGTCATGAACGAGGCCCCTTCTGATGAATACAAAGTAGAGCGCCACTCCCATGAGGAAATAAAGCGTGACCCACATCGGTGCGAAGAGCCAGTTGGGTGGATTGAGCGGGCTCTTGTTCAGTCCTTCGTACCAGCTTCCTATGGCGCCGAAGGTGAAGATAGAGCCGATGCCTCCGGCTGCTTCACAAACGGCAACTGATAGCAGGAGCACCAGCCATCTCACGCCGCCTGTCCCCTGCGATGCATTGCCACTAATTCTACCGACCCTGTCAATCAACCCTCCAACTGGAAGAAAAACATATCCATCATACTCTCACTATTGTTCCCGTGTCTGAGCAGATAAATAGCGCCTGTAAACTGTTACAGTCAGGCGTGCAGCTTGTGTAACGCCCAAGGATACTTGACAAGTTGCCGGCTCACCTGCGGCATGTGCTGTCCAGACGGTTTGACAGCCGACAATAGCGGTACCAACCGATTAATACACAAAGGATGTTTGGAGAACGGAGTCCAGCCAATGGGTCAGATTACACCTGATGCGCACGTGCCAGTCCCTTATGCAGAGGCGCACGCAGCAAAGTACTGCACAAGATGCGGGGCGGTCAACGACCCGAACGCCGCATACTGCTCCAGCTGCGGTGAATCACACTTCGGTAACAGGCAGCCGGGGAGAATAGGAAGGCCGGCCGGAGTGGCAATACTGGCGATACTGCAGATACTCTCATCTCTTGTTACGATATTGATCGGTCTCTCATTCGGCGCGTTCATAGGCCTTTTTGTGCCTTTCCTTGGCGGAGTACTTGGGCTGATTATAGCAGGCTTAGGCGCCGTTACGCTCATAATCGCAATTGCCCTCTTTACCGGAAGGAACTGGGCTAGGATTCTCAACATGCTTCTGGCTGTGATCGGCCTGATCAACTTCCCGATAGGAACTGTGATAAGCATCGCTTTCCTCATATATTTCACAAGACCCGGCGTGGTGGCCTACTTCAGGCAGCCCAGGACGGCATGACCTTCAGGATGCTGGCTTAATTAATGTCCATTGAGACACAGTCTTCCATATGATTCAGGGCAGGTTACCACTACGTGCATTTCGCTTCAGTACAGTGTCTTGGCAGGACTCTCAGCCGAAAGTGTTGTGGCGCAATAGTCAAACAGTCAGAAGTAAATATCAGCAGGCTGATTTAGCATCCCAACGGATTGCATGGCCAATAACATCAACGTTCTCTATGTTGACGACGATGTGTTCATGCACGAACCATTCAAGATCTTCCTCGAGATGAACTCCGGCATAAACGTGACCACGGTCGCATCGGCTGTCAGTGGAGTGGAATTGCTTCAAAGCAAAAGCTTTGACGCCGTGATATCGGATTACGAGATGCCTGAGATGAACGGTCTGGAGTTTCTCAAGTTTCTCAGGTCATCAGGAGACGATATACCGTTCATACTCTTCACCGGCAGGGGAAGGGAGGAGGTCGTGATCGATGCGCTCAATAATGGTGCAGACCATTACATCCAGAAGGGCGGAGACCCCACATCGGAGTTCGCAATGCTTGCTCATATGGTTCGCTCAAGCGTCGAAACAAGGAACCACCAGAAGGCACTTCGTGTTCTCAGAAGAAGGCTTGAATCTTTCGTCAGGAACACTTCCGACTCCATTGCAATCTATGACTCGGACTTCAACATCATTTCAGTCAATCCCGCCTTCGGGAGGATGTACGGGTGGGAGGAGAAGGATGTGGTTAACAGACCAGCCCCCCATATCCCTGAAGCTGAAAGAGAGAGGCGGGATGCGATAGCAAGGAAAGTTGGTGAAACAGGTGAGGCCGCACACTTCGTTGCCAAGCGAATAAGGAAGGACGGCAGGGTAATCGACGTCAACGTCACACTTTCAGCCATAAGGGACGATTCTGGGAACATAACAGGCTACGCATCGATAGCAAAGGACATAAGCGACCTTGTTACGGCGATGGACGTTATAACACAGATAAAGGAGGAGTTCAGGGTAATACTCCGGACAATAGGGGATGCGGTCATATCGACTGACGTGAAAGGAAAGATCACATACATGAACCCTGCAGCTGAGGAGATGACAGGCAGTCTTCTGGATCAGGTTTCCGGACAGAACATAAATAAAGTTGTCTGTCTCGTCAACGAGGTAAACAGAAAGAGGGTTGAAATTCCTTCCGAGCGTGTAATTCGGGAAGGAAGGATTGTAGGACTTGCGAACCATTCTCTAGTGATTTCATCCACCGGGAAAGAATGCCTTGTTGCCGACCTGGCAGCGCCCCTGCTCAATGAGTCCGGGCAGGTCATGGGGACCGTTGTTGTCTTCAGGGACGTGACAAGCGAAAAACTGTCGGAAAGACGCGAGGCGGCCATTCATTCAGTGACAGAAATACTGCTGAAGGCAGAGGACAGGCGCAGGGTGATGCACAAGGTTATGGGAGCAGTCTGCAGTGAACTCTTCTACGACGGGGGCGCGGTATGGACGGTCGACGACGACAACCGTGTCCTCAGGCTCGCGTCACTCTGGTCCAGGGATAACAGGCCTCTTTCATCAATCGGGAAATTCCTTCTTGACAGGACCTTCTCAGTGGGCGAAGACCTGCCAGGGGATGTCTGGAACGGAGCGAAGACGATATGGAATTCAGACATATTGCCCTCCGAGGGAGACAATCTTAGGGCATGCATATACATGGACGGCTTCAGGTCACTCTACGCCTATCCTCTGTTTGACGGCGATGCTCTGGTAAGAGGTGTAATGCTTCTCCTCAGCACTGAAAGAAACGAGCCGGATGCGAAGCTGATATCGACCCTTAATGATATAGGTCTCCTTGCAGGCCGATTCATGGTGAACAGCAGCTAGGGTTGGCTGCCCTCTGTAGGGAGAAGTAACGCATCCGTCACTCAACGGCACCGCAAAAGCATGTCCTTTTCCCCAACGGGCGGAGGGAATGAATGCAGTGACGTCCGGGGGTGATACCTTCCGATTAACTACTTCTACCCAGTTTGGGTTCAAGGGACGGCAAGGACAGTGATATTTTGAGGTTCGCACACTTCAGGCTTGGCTCAAGAAACTGCTTTGGCGCTGCAATAGGCAGCTCGCTTCTGCCCTTCTCCTCTCTGCCCGAGTCGTCCCCGTACAGGGACAGTACTCTCGACGATTTCCTGCGCAAAGGCCAGTCAGCTGCAGATGCGCTTGGCGGACAGTTCACTCAGAAACCGTATAGCGGGATGCTGGTGGATGAGGGCGAAGCCGAGTTCCTGCCGTGCGTTCCAAGTCCTTCCAAGATACTGTGCGTGGGTCTGAATTACAGGACTCATGCAACGGAGACTGGAATGCCCATACCTGAGGTGCCGGTGATATTCAGCAAGTTTTCAGATACTGTCGCCGGGCACAGGTGCGAAATACCCGTACCACCCTTCGCAACACAGATCGACTATGAAGGCGAGCTGGGCATACTCATTGGCCGGGAGACATACATGGTCGATGAGAAGCAGGCGCTCGACCACGTGTTCGGTTACTTCGCCGCCAACGACGTTTCAGCACGCGACATCCAGCTCAGGACAAGCCAGTGGCTGATTGGCAAGACATGCGAGAGCTTCTGTCCCATAGGTCCGTATGTTGTCACACCGGACGAAGTTGTGGACCCTGACTCGCTAAGGATTCAGACGAAGGTGAACGGCAAAATACGCCAGGATTCAAACACATCGGACATGATCTTCAGCTGCAGCCGGATCATAAGCTACATCTCAAGGTACATACGGATGCGGCCCGGTGACATAATACTCACAGGCACGCCCAGCGGCGTCATACTTGGCAAACCTGAGGGGCAGAGGGTCTGGCTGAAGAAGGGGGACGAGGTGGAAATTACTGTAGAGCGGGTCGGGACGCTGACAAACAGGTTTGCATGAGGCGTCACCGTCATTGCCCCGCCGCCTCCCGCTACTAATGCGCATCCTTGCACAGTAAGTGAATAAATACCTGCCTGCGATCAGCTTCTGGAGCTGGTAAATGATGCATTATCTTCTCTTCTACGAGGTTGCCGACGACTATCTTGAAAAACGTGCCCCTTTCAGGGCTGCTCATCTTGAGCATCTCAGGAAGTCCTATGAGCGCGGAGAGGTTGTCCTCGCGGGCGCTCTTGCAGAGCCCTCCGACGGCGCAGTGCTCGCATTCCGCGGGAACTCCCTGGAGGCAGTGGAGTCTTTCGCCAGGGCAGATCCGTACGTGGTCAACGGCGTCATAAAGTCATGGCGCATAAGGAAGTGGATGACTGTCGTGGGCGACGGCTCAACCGTCAGCTGAAATCTGTCCGTCACTCCGAAACCTGGGCCCTTTTCAGCGCGAACCAGGCAATGAGGCTGAATGCGGTTATGTAGACAGCCGCGATTGCAACGATCTGCAGAACAACCGTTGCAAGCGGTGAGGAGTAAAGCGCGACTGTCGTAGGTATGCTGCCGGGTGTGACTGCACCGATCTTGTAGAATGTCACCGATCCTGAAGGGTGCAAGGCGTACTGGACAAGAAGCGTCCCTATGCTGTCCGTTCCTGCAGAAACAGGTGTTCCTGAAATCAGCGGATTGGATGCCCCCGTTCCGGCAATGTACCCTGAGGAGCCGCTGCCCGGAAGAAGCGTGAGCACCCAGGACTGCCCCAGGAAAAGGGAAATCGTCGGTGTTACTATATTCAGCGCAATATACGCACCAAATGCACCAAGTGCTGCTATGATTGAGCTCCTTGTCACGGAGCCTATCGCAAGCACAATGGTGGCCCACACAGTCGTGCTTATGACCGCGCCGATGAGCAGGAGAGGGGTAAGGTACAGGTAGTCCTGCGGGCCGTAGACGATAGTGCCCCCCACAATTTCCACAACGAGCAGCAGGACGTAAACCGGTATCAGCGTGATGACCGCTGCCGCAAGCTTTGCAAGGAACACTTCCGTTCTGGAAACAGGCTTCGTTAGAAGCGGCACAATGCTCCCGCTCTCGAACTCTCCGGAAATGCTGTTCATCACTGTCACAAGCGCAAAGAAGAAGAAGTAAAGGGAAAAGTTCGAAGCATCTATGACATCGTTAGGGTTGTTTCCTATGGTCACCCCGACGTAGCTTGAAAGGAGAGGGGTCACCGCCAGCATGAGTATGCTTATTGCAAGTGCAGCCAGGAGCATCGCGAGGAACTTCTTCTTCCTTATGTTCCACAGAAGCTCGTATCTCACTATTGCGTTAAGCCTTCCGAACCGTGCGCTGCCTGCCGTCGCCGCTTCATTCATCTGGCGTTACCCCTGCCGGTCTTCGCGACGAGCTTTATGAACACGTCCTCTAGCCCCCTTCCCTTTGTGTTCATTGCTATTATCATGCCGCCGTGGTCAGTGATCTCCCTTGAAATGAGGGGCCTGATATCCTCTCCAGCCGAAGACTCAAGCGTGAGCCTGTTTCCCAACCTTGTTACATCTGTCACCTGCGGCATGTTCCTGACTGCCTCGAATATGCCGTCTGTGAGAGAGGTCAGCTCAACCTCGACCTCTGTGGTGCCGCCCGCTTTCTTCATGTTTTCGAGCGTGTCCGTTATAAGCGGTTTTCCACCGTCTATTATGGTCGCATGGTCGCAGACCTGCTCCACCTCGTTCAGAAGGTGGGAGGACATGAAAATCGTCATTCCTTCCTTCGAAATTCCCTTTATCATGTCCCTTACCTCAACCATCCCTATGGGGTCAAGCCCGAGGCTCGGCTCATCAAGTATCACGAGCTCCGGGTTGTTCAGAAGAGCCTGGGCGATACCAATGCGCTGCTGCATTCCCTTGCTGTACTTCCCTATCAGGTCCTTCTCCCTCCCCCTGAGGCCGACCATTTCGAGGAGGCGCGGTATTTGCTCCCGCCTCTCGCTCTCGCTCATCCCGTACAGCCTGCCGTAGATGTCAAGCAGCTCGGTGCCCCTCAGATGCCTGGGGAACTTTGGCAACTCAGGCATGTATCCAACCTTCAGCCTCGTGCCGGGGCTGTCACCCCGCACCTCCTGTCCGAGCATTCTGACATCTCCCTCGTCCGCCCTGAGAAGGCCGACCAGGACCTTGATTGTCGTCGTCTTGCCGGCGCCATTCGGTCCAAGAAAGCCGTGTATTGTTCCCCTCTGCACAGTGAGGTTCAGGTTATCGACTGCGGTGAGGCTGCCGTATCTCTTCGTCATGTTCCTTATTTCTATCGCAGGCTCCATGATTCGATAACCGGACGTTTTAGTGACCGGGCGTTTTGATAAACATTCACTCTATATTCTCTAGACCCGTTTAGAAGTCGGCCGTGCCCTGGTACTGAGTCCACCTTCTGGCCCCTTCTCTGCCACAGCGGGCAGAATCACCGTCCCGCCTCTCATCTCTCCCCGCTCCCAGGCTAATGCATCCACACTGCGCTGTCATATCCCGGCGAATTTCCTCGCAGCCGCCCTGAAGTCAAACGCTTCCAGCATTGCGTTTGCCGCAGCGTCGCGCGTGCTCAAGGGATTCAGACCGAAGCGTGTCTCGATGAATTTCAGTATTGACGTGTGGTCGTTTACCGTGCTGTCGATGAACCCCTTCCTTGCATAGGGTGAAATCAGAAGGCAAGGAACCCTGAAACCGAACCCGTACCTGTCGACCTGCGGCGGAGCCACGTGGTCGTAGAACCCGCCATAGTCGTCCCATGTGACGAACAGTGCAAGCCCTTTCCAGTAAGGGCTTTCTCCAAGCTTGTTGACAACGTCTGAGGCAACAGAATCCTGCCCCTTCTGCACGTCCTTGGGAGGGTGCTCGTCCCCGCCGGGCGCGCCTATAATCCACGACACCTCCGGCAGATTGTTGGCCCGGAGATCAGACATGAATTCCCCTGCCGGCAGGAAATTGGAGGCGACTTCGCCAGACCTCTGCACGTATCCGAAGCTTTCGTACCATTTTGTGAACCCGTAGACCTTCCATTTGATCTTCCTGCTGTCAAGCTGCTCAAAGACAGGCGGAAAGTCCAGTGTCGAGGGTACCCTGTCATCCACGATTCCTCCGGATGTCCCCGCAACAAGATAGAGGTGGTTAGGTGCGCTCTCGCTCATGACTGATGTGAAGTACCTATCGCACAGGACATACTCCGAAGCTGCCTTCCAGTAGTGGGGAAGGTCACTGTCATCAAAATAGCACATTGTTTCGTCGCTGCCCTCTGAATATATGAAACCGTCCATCTTTCCGCCGTCGTAGTCATCATGTGCGGAGGACCAGGTGTGGCTGAGGTCCCCCGGCGTGAGCGTCGGGCTGTGGAACGGCTTCCTGCAGTTTGACGAGCCACTTGCCTGCGGCAGGCACAGATCCCTGCCTGCAGTCCCGTCGGCACCAGGATAAGTCCCGAAGTAATTGTCAAACGTGTGGTTCTCCTGAAGTACCACCACTATGTTTTGAATGACGTCCATCCCGGCGGGAGCTGACCCCGAAACATGCTTTGTCCTGGCCATTCTATCACCATTATTGCCCCATGCACGCGGGCCACGGTCGATGCCCTTCCCAGGAATTGATGCTATATTAGTCAGTCGAACCATCCCCCTGCTCCAGCTGCAAACAAGATGAAGCTGCAAACCTCCCGGGGGCCGGCGCCAGCCCACTCAGCAGCTCTGGGTCTGGAAATATTAAATTACAACGTGCTGCTAACAAACAGTCATAAATCGCCAACAGGCGGGATGAATCCCCTAAATGCAGTACAAATGGGTCGCGCTCAGCAACACGACAATAGGCACCTTGATGGCCTCACTGGACACAAACATCGTCCTGATCGCCCTTCCTACCATAGGGAGGGAGCTACCTGGAATATCTATCCTCGACCTCCTGTGGATACTTCTCGGATACCAGCTGGTCACTGCCTCCGTTCTTGTCAACTTCGGCAGGCTCGCGGACATGTTCGGACGTGTGAGGCTCTACAACCTTGGCTTCGCGCTTTTTACCATAGGCTCCGGACTGTGCAGCCTTGCGCAGAGCGGGCCAGAGCTGATCGGTTTCAGGATGGTGCAGGCGTTCGGCGCCGCGTTCCTTTTCTCAAACAGTGCTGCAATACTCACCGATGCCTTTCCATCCAATGAAAGGGGCATGGCGCTTGGCATCAACCAGGTGTCAATTGTGGTCGGCTCCGTGACTGGCCTGATACTAGGCGGATTTCTGACAACACTTCTCGGCTGGAGGTCCATCTTCTGGGTAAACATACCGATAGGCATCTTTGCAACCGTGTGGTCCCACTACCATCTGAAGGAGACGGGCACGCTTGAGGGAAGGTCCAGGGTGGATGTTACGGGGAACATTGCGTTCGCCTCAGGCCTGTCGCTGCTTCTTCTCGGCGTCACAACGGATGCGCTCGGCGCGCTGCCTTTCCCGTACTCCTCAATCCTGATGGTCTCCGGAACCCTGCTCGTGCTTGCATTCTTCCTCATCGAGAGAAGGGTCAGCCATCCGATGTTCGACCTGTCACTTTTCAGATTAAGGCTCTTCTCAGCGGGCAATGTGGCAATCTTCCTGAATGCGCTCGCCCGTGGCGCTGTCACGCTTGTGCTTGTGTTCTACCTTCAGGGTCCGACAATGCAGCTTGATCCCCTACAGGCAGGTATTTTCCTCATACCAATATCTGCCTCTCTCGTGGCATTCGGTCCCGTCAGCGGGATCCTTTCGGACAGGTTCGGGGCGAGGGGAATATCGACAGTCGGCCTGATTGTCTCGGCCGCCGGTTTTCTGCTCCTTGCCACAACAGTTGAACGGTCAGTCACCTTCCTTTCCATGATCGCACCGCTTGTGCTTGTCGGAAGCGGCATGGGCATATTCGCATCGCCGAACAGATCATCCATAATGAACTCCGTCCCGCCTCAGCGGCGCGGAATCGCATCTGGCGTAAGCACCACCCTCACAAACGTTGGAATGACATTCAGCCTGGGACTTGCCTTCCTGATCATGACAAAGACGACGCCTCTGAGCATGCTGGAGCAGATTTTCGTAGGCGCGTCCCCCACGGGCAACTTTTCCTTCACCGATTTCATAACATCGATACACCTTGTCTTCTTCCTCTCCACCGCCTTCCTCCTGATCGCAATCATCCCTTCAATGCTGAGGGGCTCCAGGGAAGCGAAGGAGCACATCCTGGATGTCACGACAGACGGCTCTCACTAACATCCTTCAGCCAAGTCCTTCCGCTGCCGGTCATGAGCCGCACTCACACTGCAACCAGCTGTCGTGTTTGCACCCAGCCCGCGCCCAATCGCACGGTGCGCAGATGCTTCCCATTCAGCCAATAAGCAAGCTGGCTGGCTGCCGCTCTGCAGTGGAGCGCATTGCCAAATACTCATCTCTTCTCCTCGAATTCCATCGATATCTTTCTTGCTGCTGCGGCGGCTGCCTCCACTGCGTTCATCATCGCCGTTCTCACTGAACCTTTCTCAAGCTCGTAGATGCCGGCTATTGTAGTTCCTGCAGGGGTGGTGACGGTATCCCTCAGTTCCGCGGGATGCATCATCCTGTCGCGCAGCAACCCTGCCGTGCCGGTCAGTGTCTTCGTGGCCAGCTGGAAAGCAACGTCCCTGGGCAGCCCCACCTTCAGTCCGGCGCTCACCATCGCTTCTATCAGGAGCGCTATGTATGCCGGTCCGCTGCCCGAAAGCGCTGTCACCGCATCCATCATCTTTTCGGGCACGCGTATCGTTTCACCGAATGTCGACAGAAGCATTTCTGCGGTCTGTATATCCTCCTCACCGACATTTACGCCGGGGGAGTACGCAGTTATGGCCTCGCCGACGAGCGCGGCAATGTTGGGCATCGCACGCACGACCTTGGCGCCAGGGAGTGCCTCCTCAATGCTCCTGACAGTGATCGCAGCCATCAGCGATATCACGAGCTTGCCCGCCGCCTCCTTCCTTATCTGCCCGAGCACCGTGTGAGCATCGGTCGGCTTGACTGAGATTATGATTGCATTCGAGGCTGCTGCCGCTGCTCTGTTGTCTGAAATGACCTTCACCTTCCTGCCCTTCAGCGCCGCCTTCCCGACGTTTCTCCTCGTGACTCTGACGAAGTCGACCCTGTCGCTTGACGTGAGCCTGGAGGCTACTGCCTCACCGATCTTTCCACCGCCGAGAACAGCTACCTTCAATCCTTTCATGACTCGCGCTATACTTCCTGCCATGATAAAACTTCACGTTGCCAGGCAAAGGAGCACATAGCCCGTGCCAGACCGACATGTCAGCTGAAGGAGAGAGTAACGGTGAAGCTAATTCCTGCGGGGAGACCTGCAGAAGCGCTGATGCTCCATTCGGACACGTGCACCGATTTGGAGAATTTCTCGATCTCGGCGAAGAGTCCCTTGAGTATCCAGCTGAAGCCTCCCCTAACCGCCGCGTCTTTCTCCATCGGGTGCTTCATCATCGCCGTCTCGAACTCACTGAGGTGCCTGCATATGACCGCAGCAGATCTCACAAGCACCGACCTCGCCGATACGATCTGGGGCCCCTCAGATTCAGCCTCCCTCAGCTTCCCGGCGAAGTAGGCATCGAGGTCATCGATTTCCCTCTTCGCGGCCAGGAGTATGTCCCTCAGCGAATCGTGCCTTATGTCATCTATCAGTGATGCTTCCCTGAGCCTTGCCAGACCTGTCATTGCACTTTCAAACTCCTCGTCCCTTCGCTGACCATCCTGCATGTGCAATTCCTTCTTTCACATCCACGTTTCCTGCTAAAGGCAGTTGATTGTTCAAATACCCTTTCCAGGTGCCTCCTGTTTCAGGCGCAGGAACCGGAGCACCTCGATCGCGTTCCTGTCCGGCGGGAAGACAGGGTAGAAATGCTTCAGCACCTTCCCGTTTTCAGCGATGAGCGTAACCCTCTTGATCAGCCTCTGTCCTATCCCCTTTACAGTGAATGTCGGAAGGCGCAGAGCGTCAGACAGCTCCAGGCCCGAGTCGCTGAGTATGGGGTAGGGTATGCGCTCCCTGAGAGCAAATTCCAGCTGCTCTTCCGGGGACTGGGAACTGACCGCAAATACCCTGTAACCGGCTTTCCTGAATTCACCGTAATTGTCCCTGTAGGCGCACGATTCTGGAGTGCAGCCGCGTGCGCCCGGGATGCCGTCCCACCCCTCCGGTGAGGGTCTGCCCGGAATTCCGGTCCTCGGGTAGAAAAAAAATACACACCTGCCCTGGGCAGGATCGCCAACGTCGTACACCGTTCCCTCGGTGGACTGCAGCCTGACCCTGGGCAGACAGGTCCCGTCCAGATGGTCACACGCGCCGTCGTCGACTGGCACCGGCAGGTCATCAGGCAGCTTTGCGAAGTTGTTATCAATCATTGCACCGGGCCTTCCTGTCCAGCAACTCCGGTAATTCCACACCGCCTATTTTTCACTGATCCACCTGCTTACAGAATACTGCTGCCCGTCCCCTCGGCGTCAGAAACTGGCACGACACGAAGATGTCGCTATTATCCGGAAAATCTCTTAGTATGTGATGCAATCAAGGTCCCATGGCCTCAATCGTGTCGGCGGGCTTCAGCAGGTTCGGAAAGAGGAAAGAGGGAATACTTGAGATTGCTGCGGAGTCTGCTCTTCCCATCTGCAGGCAATTCAGGGACAGCATAGACTTCGTCCTTGTCTCAAACTGCTATTCAGGTGAGTTCAATGCAATATCTGGCCTCAACAACCTGGTCACCACCTACCTTTCCATGGATGCAGTGCCTTCCATAAGGATAGACAATACAAGTGGCAGCGGCGGCGCGGCGCTCTTCAATGCAGTGTCCCTCGTCGAGGCAGGAAGGGCGAGGGCCGTTCTTGTCGTCGGCGTCGAGAAAATGTCAGAGAGGCCGACGAAGGAAGTCACGAGCATAATATCGTCCTTGCTCGGAGACAGGGAGAAGGCCGCCGGCCCTTCCCTTCCGTCTCTTGCAGGCCTTCTCACAAAACTGTACATGAATGAGTTCGGGGCAACCAGGGAATCCATCGCCCAGGTGGCAGTCAAGAACCACAGGAATGGCGCAATGAACCCCAACGCGCACATTCAGAAAGTGCTGACGCTGGAGCAGGTGATGCAGTCCGCTCTCATAGTCGACCCGCTGAGGCTCTTCGAGATAAGCCCTATAAGCGATGGCTCGACATCCATTCTCGTGGTCCCGGACGCCGAGGCAGAGAGCTTCACCGACAAGCCTGTCCAGGTCAGGGGGATAGGCATTTCCTCCGAGAGTTCCTACCTGACCGACAGGAAGACGCTGACTGAAATACCGTCCGTACGGAGGGCAGGAGAGATTGCAAGGCGCGAATCTGGCATTGACAGGCCTGATTTTGCAGAGTTGCATGATATGGCAACCATACTGGAGATAGTGCAGTCTGAGTCGCTCGGTTTCTTCCCACGGGGCGAGGGGTGGAAGGCTGTAATTGACGGCGTCACGGAGATCGGTGGCGACCTCCCCATAAATACAAGCGGTGGGCTCAATTCAAAGGGCCACCCCATCGGAGCAAGCGGTGTTGCCCAGGCCGCCGAGGTCTTCCTTCAGCTCAGGAACGAGGCAGGCGGCCGGCAGGTAAAGAACGCATCGACAGGCATGGCTATGAACATGGCTGGGTTCGGCAATTCGGCCACCGCCGCCATCATGGGGGTGTGAAAATGAATGTTTTCAGGTGCGAAGGTTGTGGAAGGGAAGGGTTTGAACGTAGGGCTGTCTGCCCGGAATGCTTTCGAGAGGTTTTTTCAGAGACAGATGCGGGGGAGCCAGAGGCTCTCGTTTCCTCCCTTCTCCTTGTCACTCCACAGGGTTTCGGTGAGAGCTACGAGATAGTTATAGGGGCGCTAGGCAGGACAAGGGCGTTCTACAGCAGGAAGTGAACGGCTCCTTCGCCCGGCAGACGCTTCAGTCCGTCAGATGAGCCAGGGGCTCCTCTCATCAATGTATCTCCTCGCGGCGTCCCTGCCGGAGACCATGGCGGCGCGTATGTCGTACTGCCTTCTTTCGTGGATCGACAGGTCGAACTTCACCCCCTTTTCAGGCACAAAGCGGATGCCAGCGGCCTCCGCCTCCCGCCTGAACTGAGCGCCCCTGGCCCTGTCTAGGCTGCTGAGGCTCCTCTCCGAAACCAGAACCTTTCTCCTGCCAGCCATGGACAGAAGTTCGTCGTGGTGCTGGTAAATGTTGGAATCCACGGAAACCTCCTCCCCATCCGGCAGGTGGGGATATGTCCTGTCAGGAAGGCAGTACAGTGCCTCCCCCTCGTATCTTCTGCCGAGCCTGACAGCGATGTGCAGTTTCCTGAGAAGCTCCCTGTAGTAGTCTATCAGCACCTCGAACTCCGCCTTCTTCGCCCTGTCACTTATATCCAGCAGCTGCCCTCCTATGTCGTCCCTCGCGTCGTAGACAGTTACCTTCATTCCCGCCCTGGCTGCATAGATCGCGGCCTCCATTCCCTTCACACCCGCACCCACAATCGTAACCTCTCCGCTCGCCCTCCGAGGAACCTCGGTCACAGCCTCCAGGCCCGTCGATGGGTTGACAGTGCATCTGACTTCTCCCAGACCCACATCCCTGCATGCCTGGTTGCACCGTATGCACGGCCTCACCGGCCCCATATTTCCAGTGACCTTCATCGCGAAGTACGGGTCAGCGAGGAGTGCTCTGCCGATTGAGACGAAATCCGCCTTCTCAAGCACCCTTCTTGCGTCGTTGGCGTCTGTGACCGAGCCGACAACGATTGTCTTCACATCCGGCTTCCTCGGCAGCCTGCTGGCAATGTGCGTCTTTACGCCGTAGAAAGGCATCGATGAGCCCGGGGGAGCGGACCTGCCGGCGGAGAAGTGCACATAGTCCAGGGACTTCAGAGACTCTGCAACTGCAAGGCCGTACTCCGGCCCGTAGCCGCCTGCATCGTCCTCGTACAGGCTCAGCCTTATCCCTATGTTAGTGTCCACCTCCGATCTTATCGCATCTATGACATCCTGTGCGAACCTTAGCCTCCCTTCAAATGAGCCGCCGTACCTGTCCTCCCTCCTGTTCAACGCCGGCGACAGGAACTCCTGAATCAGGTAACCGTGAGCGCCATGCAGCTCTATGCCATCGAAGTTTGACCTGCTTGCCATCCTTGCGGCCCTCACGAACTCGGACACAGTCTGCTCTATGTCCGCAGTTGTCATCTCTTCAGGTGTGGTCCCGTTGTAGTCCACGGCAGAAGGCGCCATCGGCTTCCCTGCATTGCCCTGGGGCAGAGCCTTTCCCCCCGCATGCACGAGCTGTGTGAACACCGGTGTGTCGTGGGCGTGGAGCCTCTCCGTCAGCCTCCTGAGCTTTGGAACGAACTCATCGTTGTGCAGCCCCATCTGGTTTCTGGAGCCCCTTGCGTTCCTTCCGTTGATGTACGTGTATTCGGTGATTATCAGGCCCGCTCCGCCCTTTGCCCTCTCCTCGAGATAGGCAATATGGTTCTCGTTCGTGCTTCCGTCAGGGTTGCACAGGTTGGATATCATCGGTGCCATGACGATGCGGTTTCTGATTGTCAGGTTGCCTATCGTTTCAGGGCTGTTCAACTTGTCTGTCTGCATCCGTCATTCGACATTCACATTCTGTATGTGAACCTTTCCAAGCGCCCGCAGGCCTGGTGATGCGCATGCAGTCAGAGTATTGCATCAACGGACTTCAGCATCAAAAACGACCTTTCCAGCCAACATGCTTCCTATTTCCTCATCGCTGAAATCGAGCGACCGGAGAATTGCGACAGTATGCTCACCAAGCACAGGTGCTGCAAGCCTCACTGAGCCGGGGGTCGAACTCATCGCGAACGGGGTGCCCAGGCCCCTTACCTTCCCGTAAATCGGGCTTTCCGTTTCCATGACCATCCCCCTCTCCTTCACCTGTCGGTCCTCGGCCGCTTCGCCCACGCTGTTTATAGGTGCGACAGGTATTCCCGCCTCTCCAAGCCGCCTTACTGCTTCCGCAGTTGTTATGGATGCAAATGCGGGGTCCAGCCTGGAATTCAGGTGCGCCCTGTTCCTGACACGAAGCGGGTTGGTCGTGAGTTCCGGGTCGGAGAGAAGGTCTTCCATCCCCACCGCGATGCAGAAGTCCTTCCACAGCTTTTCGCTCCCTACCGCAACGGACACATAACCGTCCGCTGTCCTGTAGACCTGATATGGGGCTATGCTCGCATGTGCTGACCCAAGCCTTCCAGGGTTCTTTCCAGTGGCGAAGTACGAGGTGGCCTGATGCGTCAGCGTTAGCATGTTGGCGTCAAGCATCGACATGTCGATGTACTGTCCCCTGCCTGTTTCCTCCCTGCTGTAGAGGGCGGAGAGGATCGCCACCGCCGCAAAAAGGCCGGAAGTTATGTCGGTGATCGGGACGCCGAACTTGACCGGAGGCCTTCCCTCCTCGCCAGTAAGGCTCATCAGTCCGCTCAGGGCAAGCACTGTCAGGTCAAAGCCCGGCCTTTCCCTGTAGGGCCCCGACTGACCGAACCCGGAGATGCTGCAGTAAACCATCTTCCTGTTGTGCGCTGAAAGTGCATCGTACCCGATGCCCAGCCTCCCTGCCACACCAGGTCTGAAATTCTCCACAACAACATCTGCTCGGGCAGCGAGCCTCCTCACTATTTCCGCAGAACCGGGGCTCCGCAGGTCTATCGCGATGCTCCGCTTGTTCCTGTTGGCGCTCATGAAGTAGGTGGACATTCCTCTTATCTCGGGGGGAGCCCATGATCTGGTGTCATCCCCCTTCTCCGGTTCAACCTTGATGACATCCGCTCCAAGGTCACCCAGGAGCATTGTGCAGAAAGGGCCCGCCATAGCCCTGCTGAAGTCAAGGACTGTTATGTTGTTCAGAGGTCCCGCTTTTGCCTTCGGAGACAGGGAGGGCATGTGATGGTGCAGTCAGTAACCGTTCATAACACTTTTCTGCCGGGCGCCATCAGCTGCCGCTTATACCGTGGTCAGATGGTTCGAACCTTTCAGGCAGAAGGGTGCCTATCTTCGCCTTCCTCATCCTGCCCTTCACCATTATGATGACCTTCGCCCCCGACCCATAGTCGCTTATCAGCTCCCTGCACATCCCGCAGGGCGAAACAACCTCCATCCTGTCGGTCCCTGCACCTGCCCCTGGGCTGCGGACTGCCACGATCGTGTCCACAAATTCGCTGCCTTCCGTCCTCATCCTCCCTATTGCCACCGCCTCGGCGCAGAGTGCGATTCTCCCGACAGAGGCCTCAACATGGATTCCTTTGTGGACCCTGCCGCCGACCGTCCGCAGGGCGCTTGCTATGTGGTGCCTATCCCTGTCGTACCTCTCCCTTATCAGTTCCTTCGCCTCCTCGACGAGCTCAAGGTCCTCCTTCGTCAGCTCCTCCTCCATAGCAGAAATCCTCAAACCGAGATGTTGGATACCTTTATTAAGAGGTGCCGACTCATTCGGCGCGCGAGGATTCAAATGCTGCCCGTAGGGTACATAGTGGTGGCTGCATTCATCGCGGTGATGCTTGGGTATCTCACGTATGCACTGCTCCACATAGAGCAGTTCTAGGGAGCAAGCAAGCGATGAATTTCGTCGAGTATGTCCAGGTCATATTCCTTGTCATTGCCATACTCGTAGTGTCGTACTACCTGGGCATATACATGGGAAGGCTTTATCTCGGGAAACGCTCCTTTCTTGACAGGTACTTCGGCCCGCTTGAGAACGTGCTCTACAGGCTGATGGGAATCAACCCGAGGCATGAGATGGGCTGGAAGGAGTACCTGAGGGCCTTTCTCCTCACGAACCTGGCAATTGGTGCTGCGGGATTTCTCGTCCTTTTCTTCCAGCAGTCACTTCCTCTCAACCCCAACAATGTCGGCCCGATGCCGCCCCTTCTTGATTTTGCCACGGCTGTTTCGTTTCTTACAAACACAAATCTCCAGCATTACACCGGCGAACTGCAGCTCAGTTACTTCTCGCAAATGGGGGCGATCACGTTCCTCATGTTCACATCCGCTGCCTCAGGCATCGTTGTCGCAGTCGCACTGATCAGGGGCATTGTGAACCAGGGTGGAACGATAGGCAATTTCTACAGGGACTTCACAATAACGATCACACGGGTCCTCCTTCCTATCAGCGTCATAGAAGCGCTTATCTTTGTCTATCTTGGAGTACCACAGACATTCCAGGGGGCTGTAATTGCCCATACTGTGAACATGGGAAGCCAGACCATTTTCAGGGGGCCGGTTGCGAGCCTGGAGGCAATCAAATTCCTGGGAACAAATGGTGGAGGATACTTCGGCGCCGATTCTTCCTATCCGTTTGAGAACCCGGGACCGGCCGCTGCATATTTGCAGATGATCACCGAGGCGTCGATCCCGTTCGGCCTTATCTTCTCCTACGGCCACATGATCAGGAACCCCAGGCAGTCGAGAATGCTAGTCGCTGTCACAATGTCCCTCTTCATTGTCGGGCTCGCGGTGGCGCTCTTCGCCGAGTCCGGCCCCAATGCGCTCCTTCAGGGTCTTCCTATCAACCAGTCCGTTGGCAACTGGGCAGGAAAGGATACCAGGTTCTCAATAGCTGAATCCACATTCAGCCTGATACTGAACACATACACCCAGACAGGGGGCCCGATGGTGATGCTGAACCAGATGAGCCCCCTGTCAGTCGCGAGTGCGATGTTCGGCATGGAGGTTCAGGGATCGCCGGGCGGTGCCGGGACGGGGCTGATGAACCTGCTCATCTTCGTGATACTTGCAGTCTTCATCTCCGGACTGATGGTCGGCAGGACACCCGAGTTCACCGGGAAGAAAATATCGACAGGGGTAATGAGATACTCTGTTGTCTTCATACTCATACACCCCGTGATAATACTCGCACCCGTCGCCATCTCCGTAATGACAGGATACGCCGGCTTTGTGCATCTGCCCCCCAACGAGTCGTTCACTGCGCTTCTCTACGAATTCACGAGTTCGGCCGCTAACAACGGCTCATCATTCGGCGGCCTGCTGAATCAGCAGAACACAGACTTCTTCCTACTCATGGAGGCAATTGTCATGCTTGTCGGCAGATACGGACCGATAGTCATCACATTCGCCATAGCAGGAGTCCTTTCCTCGACCAAGCCGCTGACGCAGACCAAAGGGGCGGCAGTCACTGACGACCCTATATTCGGCGTGTTCCTCTTCGCGTTCATAATAGTCCTGAGCGCTCTCCTTTTCCTGCCGGTGCTTGCCCTCGGACCGCTTGCGGGCTTCCTGGGGGGATAGAATGCTAAGCGATGCAGAAAGGCATGCACGGAAGTACAGGAGGGATGCGGTCATCGGCTCATTCGAAGGTTTCCTTCCATGGAGGGCCGTGCACAACCCTGTCATGTTCATCGTCTACCTGAGCACTGTGCTTGCTGCAATGATGACGTTCATCCCTTCGCTGTTCGTTGGGCTGCTTGGAAGAAACTACAGCTTCGACTACTACCTCGAGATTACAGTCATACTCTTCTTCACACTGTGGTTTGCCAATTTCTCTGAATCGCTTGCCGATGCGCAGGGAAAGGCGAATGCCGAATCCCTCAAGGGGCTGAGATCAGAGACGGAGGCAAGAAAAGTCGAGGGCGACGGAAAGACAGTGCCTGTCAAGAGCAGCGACCTGAGGAAGGGGGACACAGTCCTGCTCATGGAAGGGGACACAGTGCCCATAGACTCCCAGATAATCGATGGAGCTGTCGTCGTCAACGAGTCAATGATGACCGGAGAATCAGAACCTCAGGTGAAGGAGACTGGTGGTGACAAGGACTCCCTGCTTGGTGGTACGATCGTGCTATCCGGCGAGGCGAAGGCAAAGGTGAGCAACGATCCCGGCGCCACATTCCTTGACCAGATGATCAACCTTGTTGAGGGCGCAAACAGGCAGAAGACACAGAACGAGATAGCTCTCACGCAGCTCCTCGTTGCACTGAGCATGGTGCTCATCGTTGTCATATCCACGCTTATACCGATCTCCGAATTCTTTAGGATAGCAGTGGACATAGGAGCCCTTGTCGCGCTCCTGATATGTCTCCTCCCTACAACAATAGGCGCCCTGCTTCCATCGATCAGGATTGCAGGCGTCAACAGGGTGGTCAGATACAATGTGATAGCGAAGAGCGGGAAGGCTGTTGAGACGGCAGGCGACCTGGACGTTCTACTGCTTGACAAGACAGGCACGATAACCATGGGGAACAGGGTAGCCACAAGAATCATCCCTGCCCCCGGCAGGGACGAGGCTGATGTCCTGGAGACAGCGTACATCTCCTCCGCAATGGACACGACGCCCGAGGGGGTGTCGACGATGAGGCTTGCCCTTGCGAGGGGCGCAAAGGTGGACAAGCAGCTTGTGTCAGAACTCGTTCCCGTCCGCTTCACCGCCGAGACAAGGATGAGCGGCGCCGACGCTCCCGGCGGCATGTCCATAAGGAAGGGCTCTGCAGACGCAATGGAAAAGGCAGGTACAGCAATCCCGGCTGAAATCAGAAAGGAGATACACGATGCCTCGATGGAGGGCTCGACGCCACTCCTGCTCACCAGGAACGGCGAGATCGAGGGTCTCATAATACTCCAGGACATAATCAAGCCTGGAATAGATGCAAGGATAAGCGAACTGAAGAACATGGGCATAAGGACCATAATGGTTACAGGTGACAATTTCCTGACCGCCCAGAGCATAGCGAAGAAGGTGGGGGTCGACGAATTCAGGGCAGAGGCAACTCCAAAGGACAAGATGGAGATAATCGTAAGGGAGCAGTCCAAGAACCATCTGATTGCAATGACAGGGGACGGGTCAAACGATGCACCGGCGCTTGCCCAGGCAGATGTCGGCCTGGCAATGAACTCCGGCACGGCTGTCGCAAAGGATGCTGCAAACATGGTGGACCTCGATTCAGACCCTACGAAGCTCATTGAGATAGTCGCGCTCGGGAAACAGCTTCTGATCACAAGGGGGGCACTCACAACTTTCAGCATAACGAACGATGTGGCGAAGTACTTCGCCATTATACCCGCCATATTCTCAACGTTCATACCGTCACTGGGTGCGCTCAACATACTTCACATCTATCCAGACACTCTTGCCGTCCTGTCGACTCTTATTTTCAACGCGATCATAATACCAATACTGATACCTGTGTCTATGAGGGGAGCGCGGTTCCAGGCCACGGATGCACCGACGCTGCTGAGGAGGAACATGCTTCTTTACGGCCTTGGCGGGCTTGTTTCCGCGTTCATAGGCATCAAGCTGATTGCAATGCTGCTGGGGTTGTTCTATGTCTGAAAGGGGGTGCAGGAAGGATCTGAGGGCAGTCGCTGTCATGACGCTTCTTTTCTTTGCGCTCCTTGGCTTCGCCTATCCCGGGTTTGTTGCAGTCGTAGCCCACGGCATCGGCCTCGGGCACCAGGCGGACGGGAGCCTGATAAGCCAGAACGGTACGATCATTGCCTCAAGCTTCATAGGCGAGAATTTTTCCTCGCCATACTACTTCTGGCCGAGAGTGTCGTCCGTAAACTACAACAGCTCTGACGGCTCAGGGGGATCGGCAATAGGCATAGCCACACAGCAGTTCTACAACGAGACGAAGAACTACACTGAATATCTACTCCGCACAGGAATGGTCGCAAACGGCACCCAGGTGCCTGCAAACGGCGTCGAGCCCTCCGCATCCGGCTTTGACCCTGACATATCCGTCGGCTTCGCCCTCTTCCAGCTTTCAAGGGTTTCGTTCTACACGCACCTGAATACAAGCTACCTTGAGAGGCTGGTGGCCGAGCACACGACCTACCCGCTGCTTGGCTTCATAGGGAACACTTACGTCAACCTGGTGACGCTCGATATAGCCCTTCACGGCATACTCGTGAGCGATGGCGTCATCAAATGATGCGGTGTTTCCCTCGCGCGTTAAGTTGAATTATCAAGAAGCAGTAATGTTAAGATGTCTATGACAGAGATGGCAGGGCATATTTCGGCGGGAGACCCGCGGGCGCGTTCAGCCGGAAAGCTGACTTTTCAGAGGATACTAGTCCCTGCTGATTCCAGGGAGACGGCCGAGCTGATGGTGCCGCTTGCAAAGAAACTGCTGGCATCCGGAGGGGAGATAGTGACGCTGAACGTCATAGACACGACCTTCCCGCTTGAGGTTATAGACAAGTGGAAGAAAAGCACCAAAATTTCAATCGCCGCAGTGGAGGCTGGATACAGGCACGAGGTCACCGTGACTCCCGAGGTGAAGAATGCAAGGTCAATAGTCGGCTGCATTCTTGAGGAGATAGCACTGCGCGGAATCGGGCTGCTGATGTTTGTCATCAATCCTCACGAGGGAAAGAGAAGCTTCAGGTTCGGAAGCAAGACAAGGAGCCTGGTGCGTAACGCGACGTGCAGCGTGATGATGATGAACAAACTGACACTCGCCATGCCCAGGAAGCCAGCCGGGAAGATGCTTGTTGCAATCAAGGGAGATGAGGAAGGAAGGGAGGTGCTCAGGATCGCCAAGGCACTATCCGAGGATCTGGGCGGCATGCCAATAATACAGTACAGGATGCCCGACGGAAACACGAGGAAGGAAGCTTCGGGGAAGCAGGAGGGATATGGCGATTACAGGACTTTTGCGAAGGTCTACTACGGCACAAAGGTCGCGGACGCCATCCTGAACGAGCTTGCGAAGGACAAATACTCAATCGTGTTCGTCTCATCGAATATATCGCGCTCCGCACTCCCGTTCTACTCCGGCGGCGCATTCGAGTACCTGATGAGGAATTCTCCCTGTCCCGTCCTCATATACAGGAAGGGCGGCCGCTAGTCTCCCCCACGTCCTTCTATTGCTCCGTTGACCATTGCAGCCGTGACATCAGGGTAAGGAACCGTGTCCTGCCATTCCGATCTGGCAGCGCACCCCTGAGTGTCCAGCGTCTACACAGGCGAATACAGTTTTCCTCCAGCGACAACGATGCACTTGGGTCACCTCTTACCCGTGAATTCACGTCCTGCGGCAACGGGGTAGCCATTATCCAGACGCCGCTGTTCCCCTCAGTACTTTCTGTAGGTCACACCGATCTGCCTCATCTCGACACCCTCCCCTTCCTCTATCCTGCCGATCACCTGCGCCCTCTTCCCGTGCTTTCTCAACGTCCTGCATATGGCATCCCCCTCGCCTTTACCTGCCACTATGACGAAGCCCACCCCCATGTTGAATGTCTGGTACATCTCCTCGTCTGTGACGGAGCCAAGTTCTGAAACAAAGCTGAATATCCCTGGTGCTTTCGGAAGTTCCTCAACAGAAAAGCAGACCCCCTTCTTCAGCCTGAGGAGGTTCCTGAAACCACCGCCTGTCACGTTAGCAAGTCCTGTGATGCGGTGCCTCCTGAGCACATCGAGCACCGGTCGAACGTAAATCTCGGTTGGCCTGAGAAGCTCCTTTCCAAGTGTCTTTGAGCCGAACTTTTCATCCAGCTGCGTGCCTGTTTCCTGAAGCAGTTTCCTTACAAGCGTGTAGCCGTTCGAGTGCAGTCCGCTGCTCGCTATGCCCACGAGCTCATTCCCCTTCCTTATGCCCCTTCCGGTCACAACCCTCTTCCTTTCCACAATGCCAAGGCAGCTTGCAGAGATGTCGACCTCGCTGACCATGTCCTTCAGCACCGCTACCTCCCCCCCGACCACCTCCACGTTAGCAAGGGCCGCGCCCCTGTTGAGACCCCTCCCGATCTGCGATGCAATCGATGTGTCCGGGAACGGCAGGGCTATGTAGTCTACAAGTGCGATTGGCTCCGCACCGACGCATATAGTGTCGTTCACGTTCATTGCGACACAGTCGATCCCCACCGTGTCCCACTTACCCATCTGCTTTGCGACAAGAAGCTTTGAACCAACACCGTCCGTGCCAAGCGTCAGAATGCTGTTTCCGAACGGTATTGTGGATGTGAAATGTCCGAGACCGACTGGCTTTCCCCTGCCCTTGCGCCTGTACCTCAGCTCGGACACAAGCCTTTCGATGAACTGTGATTTCAGGTCTATGTCCACACCCGATGAGGCGTATGTTATTCCTTCGCCCTTCATTGATCCGGTTAAAGTGGTCTGGCCGATAAATCCTTTGACAGATGTCAGGGGTACGGCACAAGACCGTTCATCGACAGTTCCTTCCTGAGCTGCCTGCATGAACTGAATAGTATCGACTGTATGCCTTTTGTCCCTGCAGCCAGCACGTTCTCTTTCCTGTCGTCAACGAAAATGGAATCTGAAGCACTGACATCCGCCTTCCTCAGTGCAATGTCGAAAATGGCAGGGTCGGGCTTTACAACCGAATACGCGTATGAGAGCACAGAATCGTCAAACATGTCCGCCATCGAGTACCTCCTTTCCAGCACCTGCCACGTGTGCTCCGGCATGTTGCTCAGCGCGACCAGCCTGATGCGGTTTCTCCTCCTCACCTCGTGAAGGAGAGAGCACACATCATTTTTCACACTCAGGCTCCCGTCATGCATTTCGACGAACTCATCCAGGCCGAAGTGGAGGCCGAGCTCTGTCACGACCTTCTCATGAAACTGCCTGAAATCGGTTCTTCCCATGTCAAGGTCAACTGCTTCGCGCGCAAACACCGACATCGCCTTCTTCGCGGAAATACCAAACTCTTCATGGACCTTGCCTGACAATACGACCCATGGATTTTCGCAGCAGACACCGCCTATGTCCACGAACAGTACTCTCTTCAAACCTGCATCCACCCTGAACAGTGGTTTCTACCTCCCCCTCTTGGATAAAACTTTCTGTCTTTTCCGCACGGCACCTGTAAGTTGCAGGGCCGGATATTTGCTCAAGAAGCTTGATATAATCTTCTGCCGGCTGGCAATTCAATGAAAAGCGCGAAACAGCTTGCATCAGCGCTCATATCCGGCAAATCAGAAGTGCTCAACGGTTATGCCGCCGGTTCCTCGCTCATCGCCATCTCCATGGTCATCTCGGCGGTGCCAGTCTCAAGGCTGCCGCAGGTGCCGTTCCTGCAGCTTCTCCTCGACAACTATGTCCTTCTCGTTCTTTCCTCTATCGCGGCAGGCTGCATGCTGCTGGCAAAATCAACTTTCATCCTCTCCGCAGGGAGGACGTACCCGCTTGTGCTCTTCTCATTCATCGCACTCGTCGGATCAGTTGCTTCCTACGTCGCCGGCCTCTTCGACGGCGTCCTTTACAGCACGGCAGTGCAGTCATCGCCTTTCAACCCGTCCGTTATGCTCGCTCTTTCGCTTCTGATAACATCTGTCTTCGCCATCTCGACGGCGGCCAGACAGTCTTTCCTGAGAAGGGAGCCCGCTGCGACTCCTTCCGAGCAGAGGGTCTGAGCCTTCTGCACCTGGAAAGCTTATTCTACAAGCATCGGGGTGTTCTGTCACAGGTCGAATTGACAAAGCGCTGGATGAAGGAGAAGAAGAGGGAACACTACTACCTCAGGGCGAAAAATGAGAACTACAGGAGCAGGGCAGCCTACAAGCTCCTCCAGCTCCAGGAAAAATTCCACATACTCGCCCCTGGCATGAGCTGCCTCGACCTCGGCGCCGCGCCTGGCGGCTGGCTGCAGGTCGAACTCCAGATTGTGGGCGGAAGCGGAAGGGTCTTCGGGATAGACCTTTCCACCATCCGTCCGGTAGAGGGGGCGGTGCTGATGCGCGGTGACGTTACATCGCCGGGGAGTGCAGACATGCTGCTCGGGAAGACGGGTGGAAGGGTCGATGTGATACTGTCGGACATGTCCCCGGACATAAGCGGCAACTACTCCCTTGACCATGCACGCTCTGTGGAGCTTGTACGAACATCCCTGGCGGTCGCCTCATCGCTTCTGAAGAAGGGAGGAAGTCTCGTTGCAAAGCTCTTTGACGGCGACATGACGCGCCCGCTGATTGCGGATATGCAGCAACTCTTTCAGTCAGTGAGGCTCTCAAAGCCCGTTGCAAGCAGGAAGCAGAGTTCCGAGATTTACGTTGTTGCGAAGGGGTTCAGGGGAGCCTGACAGGGCCTGATGAAGCTATGTCCCGCGCAGCCGTGGCGTACGCCATGCCGAAGAGCGTGAGCGCGCCGGGCCTCTCGAAATCCCAGTAGGTGTAGTCGCTTCCCTCCGCGATGCGCAGGTATGACCTTGCCCTTGCAACGTTATCCAGTTCCGCCGAGGCTGCAATTGCATCACGCGCAGAATCGATCAATGCCCATTGCTGGTTCTTTGCCCTGCTCCCCTCCCATGTGGAGAAGGAATGGTCTAGTGCCCAGCTTGTGTCAGGAACCGTATCAATTGTCCCCTCCTCCACCTGGTTCACTACCTCTCCAAGTGTTGCTGAGCTGATTCCCTGTGTTGATGAGAGAACATGCCACAGTGCCCCAAGATGGTCCTCGCCGTTCATCCAGTTCTCACCGTCGAGCGCTATGACAACAGACTTCCACCCTTCTCTCAGCCTTGTACCTAGCATCGATGCGAGCTCCCTCTCCATCACTTCTTTCTTCTGCATCGGCCATGAAAAGGAGAACGCGTTTGATATCTCGTTGTCCCTGAAGAAAAGCAGCGGCCCTTTGCCAAGCCTGTACGGCCTTTCCTGTCTCCCCCCGCCAACAAGCGCCGTCCCGTCGAGGACAGTGTATTTGAAGCCTGCCAGGCTCACCGCTGCCGCAACGCCCATGGAGAATGCGCATTCGGGCGACCACATTCCCGTGACGCTCCTGCCAGTGTACTCCTCCGACTCCGTCTTCCCTGCTGCAAGTTGCCATGAAAGGTCGTCTTCGAGCCCGTGCCTGTTGAGAAGGGGCATGATCGGATGGTAGTAAGGCTGTGAGAGAACCTCAATGTTCCTTCCGTTGAGCTTCCTGTATCCGTCAAGGAGGGCAGACACCTCCCTCCTCTGCTCGTCCATGTCGGGCAGCGACCCATCCAGCTTCAATCCATAGCTTCCCGAGCTGATGATCTTCCACTGCCTCAGGAGCGTCGGGCTCAGGTTGTATGTGATGTGCATCCCTTCATTGTCGCCGAGAATGTCGAGATGCCTCCTGTAGTTCCGTGTATGGTCGAAGATCCATCTGAATGCGAATCTTCCTTCCATGTCCATGTACCACGGCTGATGGTGATGGAACACAACCGCCACAAGCATGAGACCAATATTCGTTTCTTAAGATTGAGATGCGTATAAAACGTTTGTCACCTTTATCCTGCGTGCAACTCCGCAGTCGCCGGCATGCCGGCCCGTTCAGGTACGAGAGTGGCCATCCATCTTCTGGAGCTCTCCCTTTATCTCTTCCATGTCAGGGAGCACGCCTGCGTTTTCGGTCACCCATCTGTACCTGATTTTCCCCTCTCTGTCAACTATGAACACCGACCTCTTTGCAACCCCGCTGAGCCCCAGGAAATTCTCATAGCTCACGCCGTAGAGCCTGGCAACGGAGTGGTCGTAGTCGCTGAGCAGGTCAAAGTTCAGCCTGTTCGCCTTGGCAAAAGCGTCGTGAGTGAAGTAGCTGTCGCCGCTTATGCCCACCACCTTTGCGCTGACCTTCTCGAACTCGCTCAACCCGTCCCTGAACGTGCAGAGCTCATTCGTGCAGACAGACGTGAAATCTCCCGGATAGAATGCGATTACGACGTTCCCCGACGACGCAAGCTCCCTGAGAGAGACCTTCCTGTCCTTTGATGCAGGCAGTGTGAAATCGGGCGCAATATCTCCAACCTTGAGTTCTGTCATTGTTACTTACCCCGCGTTTCTATCCGCTTTGATTAGATAAGTTTTGCTGAACGGCGGCATAATAATATCACGATCCCCAGCACACGGCGCCGGAGGGGTACTGTGCCAGGGTGATCATGCTGACAGAAGCTCGACCGGATGCTTTACAGGAACATGCACACCCTCAGCTATCTGCATTGTGCACACGCTGCTTTCGGTCGCTATTGCGGTCAAACCCTCTTCTGCGTTGAACATGTCTACCAGCGGCCTGGCAACAGCCCTTGACAGATCAGCGCCCAGTGCTCCCTTCTTCAGCCCGAAGGTGCCGGCCATGCCGCAGCAAGTGCCTGTCTCAACCACCCTCACGTCATAGCCCGCAGCCCGCAGGGCAGCAATCGCATGCCTGCCTGAACTCAGGGGCCTCTCGTGGCAAGGAATGTGGAAACCAATTCTGTCCGCTCCCTCGCCATCCCTCGCCAGCAGCCTCCGGTCCGGGTGCCTTGACGCCAGGTACTCGAAGAGTTCGTGCGTCCCCGCGGCCACCTCCATGCTTTCACTTGAACCGTCTAGAAGCTTGGGATAAATCTCCTTCAGGGAGTAGGTCGCAGTCGGTTCCGTGCTCACTATCTCAAAACCGCTCGAGACCAGCGGATGCAGCACAGACACGTTGTGCTTTGCGACTTTCCTCGCTCTCCTCAGCTCTCCGTAGAGGAAGAGGGGCGCGCCGCTCGACGTCAGCTCCCTCGGTGACACGACTGCGGCGCCCACGGCCTCAAGGATATGCGCCGCCCCCAGCCCTATCTCCGGCCTCACGTAGTTCGCAAACATGTCAGGGAAATAGACGACGCGCTCGCCCCCTCCGCCGGCGCTTCGGCTGCTCCTGAAAAGCTTTGTGAAGCTTCTCCTTGTGTATACAGGAAGGGATCTGCTCCGCTCCAGGCCGAGCAGGCTATGCGCGATGCGCCTTGACAGCCTGTTTCCTACAACCCAGTTGGAGACGGGTGCGGTCAGGCTCAGGTACTTCGACATCCTTTCCGTGGAGCACATGAACCTGTCGACAAGAAGCCTTCCGTTCGCCTCGTTGTCCCTTTCCTTCACCCTCGCGATCATCATCGGTATGTCTATTCCTGCGGGGCAAACAGTCTGGCAGAGTCCGCATGAGATGCAGAGATGCGAGAACTTCGCGTTTTCCAGGCCGTGTACCTCCTCCGTCCATGGGATTCCTATCGGGCCCGGATAGATGTGTCCGAATGTGTGACCACCAACCACACCGTATGTGGGGCAGATGTTCATGCACGCGCCGCATCTTATGCAGTTAAGTGCTTCCCTGAAACCGGGATCGCTTCTCATCTTTCTCCTCCCGTTGTCGAGAATGATGACATGCATTTCCCTCGCCCCGCCCCCCTTCAGATCAAGCCTGTTCGATATCATCGAGACATAATTCGTGAGCTGTGTGCCGGTGGCGCTCAGAGGATGCGCGTTTATCAGCCTGACCGCGTCTTCCCATGAGGGCACGATCTTCTCCATACCGACGACCACGACCTGAACCCGCGGCAGTGAATTGACAAGCCTGTCGTTGCCCTCGTTCGTTTCTATCACAATCGTCCCCGTCTCGGCAACTCCTATATTGGCGCCGTTGATCCCTATGTCCGTTCCGAAGAAGACTGGCCTGAGCTCTTTCCTTACTGCCTCCATTATGTCCTCCAGCCTGTCAGCCACGGCATATCCGAACTTTGTGGTGAAAAGCTCCGCGATGGATCTCTGCGACATGTGGATTGCGGGAAAGACGAGGTGATACGGCTTCTCACCCGCCAGCTGTATTATCCTCTCGCCAAGGTCTGTCTCTACGACATTCAGCCCCTTCTCCTCAAGCCTCCTGTTCAGCTCTATCTCCTCTGTCGTCAGCGACTTCGACTTTGAAAGAAGTGCAGCTCCCTTCCCTGCTGATAGCTCAACAATGTAGTCGACTGCATCCTTTCCTGTTTCGGCAATGAAGACGCTGTTTCCATTCTCCCTGCATCTTGCGGCGAACTGTTCCACGAGCTCATCCATCCGCTCTGCTGAGCCTGTCTTCATCTCTTTTATGCCGGCCACAAAGCCTGCAGGATCATCCATCAGCGAGAACTGTGTCTTCCTGGCATCCCTTCCCCTTCTCACAGCCCTCGAGAGGGCGCCTGCCCTTTCTTTGTCGCCGAGTGCAGAACTGATTTGTGAAATCAGTTTCCTGTAGTCGTTCTTCATCGACTCCCCCCTCCGTAGACAACTGCATGCACCTCGTTGGGGCCGTGGACTCCCACGACATCCTTCAGCTCTATATCGGACGTCCTTGAGGGTCCGCTTATTAGCGTTATCGTGGGCTTGCGTCCCTTCACGCTCAGCGCCTCCCTGACGATGGGTGCAATATCAGCAAGAGATTCAACGACATTTCCCGAATCCAGCAGCGCAATGTGAAGGAGCGTTGCAGACGACGCAAGACGGGTGCTCTCATCGTACGCAATTTCGACCATGCAACCCGCCGACGCAACAGCGTACTGCGCCTCCGTGACGCCCGCGCCTGGAGCTGAATAATCCTGCGGCCCCCTTTCCTCCTCAACATGGACCCCGGCCTGCTTCAGCCTGCCTGAAATCTCCTGCCTCAGACTTTCAGGAAGATGCACTCCTGAAGCGTGCCCCCCGAGTATGTCGGACAGCATGCCAACTGCCGTCTCTCTTGTTTCGGTCATGTGTATAATGCCGCCAAGAGACTCGAACCTGCTGCAGAAACTGCCAATGATGTCCCTGTTAACTGCTGCCATTACGGGGTCCGGGCTATACCTTGATCCGTATTTACAATGTGCTGTCCCGTCAGTTAGCCATACACAGACAATCCCCCAGCGGGTTCTCCTGCTCCATGCGCTGTTGCCATCCTGCCGCGAAAGTGTCACGACTTCCTTGCCTTGAGTTCGGTGATTGCCCTCATCACTGCCTGGAGTACCTCGCTTCTGACCGGCTCTTCATGCTGCGTCAGCGCGATGACATCTATGGCAAGTACGTAGGTGTTTAGCGTCGTCTCCGACACAAAAACCTCCGGTGCGGTTCCAGGCGCAATGAACCCGAGACCTGCAACCTCTTTCCTGACTGCCTCGAGTGCAGACGAAGGCTCGATAGATTTCTCCACCTCGTACTTCGCTCTGACCTTCATCCTTGAGCTGCGGGAATTGACTGTTATCAGTGCCTGTATGAAGATGCCCGCAGGGACCTTGATTCCCCTTCCATCATCGAGCGTCAGATCAACGTAGAGAAAGCCAACATATTCAACAACCCCGGTGAACCCGCTGATCAGGAAATCATTTGAATAGAACTTCGGCGGGTATGCTGGAGCAATCACTCCAAACTGCCAGGTGGCGAAGGTTATCCTTTCTCCTGCGGTCACAGGCCTTGCGAGCACAAGCACCAGGCCCGCAAAGAAATTTGCCAGGACCGTCTGTGAGGCGAGGCCGAGAACTATCGCAGTGAACGCGCTTCCGATGATCAGTCCTGACAGGTCCACATGCAGAATTCCTAGAACTGCGAAAGCAAGTACGAGGTAGGCAACGAGTGAGAAGAGGTACTTGATGGTCACCGCCCGTGCCTTGCCTGTCCTCCTCGAAAGGACATCCAGCAGAATCCTGGTGAGAAGAGTTATGACTGCATAGCCGACGGCGAGGACAACAACGGCCACGATGGATGCCTGGACGCTGACAAGCTGCGTTGCATAGTTCTTGAGAATGAAGCCGTTCAGGAACAGGCTGAAGCCGTAGAGTATTGCCGCCACAACTACAACAGCTGTGGCTATTCTGGTGATGGAATGCCTTCCACTCCTGCCACTTCCCTCTCCGATATTCGCCATCTCTACCTCCGTCCCTTCATTTCCGCTGCATGCATTTCTCGGAGCGTTCTTTGCCTTCCGGGGGCGCAACTCATGACGGGTGCGCTCTACTGCCCCCTGCCTGTTTCATCAGCTCCTCATTCCAGGCCCACTCCCGGCCTGTCACGCCACGACACGCGGATGTGGGGACAGACTCACGAGCGACACCTTCCCGGATAACAATGCAAAGGTATAAAGAAACAAACAGTTGTCCTTCAGACGACAAGGTGTTTAGTTTGCCGTCTGAGAAGGAGACCCAATTCGAAAGGCTATGGGAAGGTGACACGCCATCAGGCAAGAACGAGGCGAAAGCGCTTCAGTTCAGGCAGAAGATGAGGATGGCGCTAGTCCAGAAGCGCGCCCAGTTCAACAAGGAAAACGCGAAGCTGTACTGGATGGGAAACCTCCACACTTTTGCACAGGCAGAAGAGCAGGAGAACAGGGAATTCAGGGACAGAAGGCAGCAGGAACGCCCTCAGAGGCGCAGAAGGTAGCCGACGGACTGAATGCTGCCTGTTCACTTCATGGATAATCAGCATGATCCTTTTTTATAACAGTCCATTCCTTGGATGACTCAGAGTGGCAAGTTGACAGAAAGCGAAAGACTGCGTATGCGTTATCTGCTCAAATCAGTTCTCAATGTTGACATAAAGGCAATTGTTGACAGGACAGTCAGGGATATGGACTACCAGGTCCTCTATTACTGACTGTGCAATAACAGTCAATCTCAGCCAGAACGGCTGAAATAAATGTGGATGCGGCCGCACAGGCGTACCGCATTCCTTGCGGTTTTGCAGAGATTTCAGTTCGTGCTTCACTGCGAGGCTCCGATATGGACGAATTTCGTCGTGTAGAAGCGCAGGTTGAGAAGCGCGGCTCCCCTTGAGCCATCGTGGTTCGCTATCACGACGTACCTTCCGTCTGCCAGGTTGAAGTAGACTGCACCGTGCGAGTTTGTCGTGCCCAACGCAACTGGTGAAAGTGTTATGGTTATGCTGCCGTTTGAACCATCGGCGTAGGTTGCGCTGTATACTGTGACGTTTGCTCCCGGCACAGGAACCTTCTGCCCGTTCACCTGTGTCCACACCACGATCTCGAGATATTCGCCGTTTGTCTGCCCCGTTCCCTGGAGGACGGATGCCTGCGCCCCGGGAGATGCCGCCTCGACCATTCCGACTGCGGCGATGCTTCCAACTGCAAGCAGTGCGATGAGCGACACCGCAAGCAGCTTCTTCCTGCTCACCTTCGCTGTTTTTTCAGGTGTTTCCATTTCTGTCACCTGCTCCACCGATTGACCATCTTTAATATATCGAGAAGGAATGGCCGGTCAGTACGAATCGTACGTAAACAGGGTCAAGAAGGATCCTGATTTCAAAGCGCTGATCTCATGGTGGATACATTCGACATGCTGCAGGCGGTACTGTCCGCCATAACGCTCGTTGTGGCCGCGATGGTTTCCTACAGGGCATTCAGGGGATACAAGGTCGCAAGGAACCTGAACCTTCTGCTTCTCGCTCTCGGCTTCGCGATGCTTTGCATCTATTTCCTTTTCTCAACACTCGGGTTCCTAGGCCGGGCATCTCTCGCCTATCCTCCAAGCAGGCTGTTTGACCGTTACTTCGGCGTAGACCTCATTCAGGTCATCGCTTATCTTCTTGTGATGCTTGCGTACGTCGTGAAGCCAAGACCGGAGGATGCCCTCCTCCCTCTTGTCTCAGTAGTCCTGCTGGCATTCACGTTCGAGCTCTTCATCGTCATACTGCTCCTAATCGTAGTGGTAAGCGTGTGGCAGGGCTACCGCTCCTCTCCTACGGCAGGAACCGCTCTTGTCCTTGCGAGTTTCACCCTGCTTTTTGCGCTGCATGCGCTGACCGCATTTCTTCTCTTTGCACCAAGGCTGATAGCTGCAGGGTCGGTGTACTACGCAGTGATGCAGATGCTTTCATTCGGTCTCCTTTTCATGGCAATAGGGCATCGCTCCGTCAGGGAGCCAAAACGGGGGAACGCTGGAAGTGCCTGAGTCGGCATACAGGTCCAAGGCGCGCATATTCGCCGATATTCTCAGGGCAGTATCATCCGACAGGGAGACAAAGCCGACACATATACTGTACAAGGCAAACCTTTCATACGACAGGCTGACGAAGTACCTTGGAATGCTCGAATCAAACGGCCTCATCTCGAAAAACAGCGATGGCGACAAGACGTCATACTCCATAACGGAGAAGGGGAGATATTTCCTCCAGGAATTCAGAAAGGTTGAAGAGTTTACAACTGCATTCGGACTGAGGCTCTGAGGAGCGTTAGTCTTGCACTACAGGATCGACATCACCATGAAGTTCGACGTCGATGCGCGACGACTGCATGAAGCAGTTGAGATGGACAACGGTGAGTTCATATCGTCAAGCGCATCTGAAGGCTCGATTACCGCATCGGCCGAATCAGACAGCCTGCTGAGCCTCCTTAGGACAGTTGATGATTTCATCTCCTGTCTTCAGGTTGCAGAGAGGACGATGAAGAAGGCAGCCCCTCCCTGACGTCGACAGCCACTCCCTTGCTGAACGACAGCATCTCCTCCCTTCTCAGAAGAGCCCTTCCAACGGCAAGCAGCCTGTCGGAACCGTCGACCACGAGGCATTCATCACCAGGCCTGATCGACTCATCCGCATCAAGGACGAACCTGGTGAAGAGGCTTCTCCCGGAAGAGACAAAGGGCACCGCATCGTCCGAGCAGACAACCCTCATAGAGCCCGGCGGCAGTGCCGACTTGAGTATTTCCCCACCGTGGTATTTTATCGAGAAGAGGCCGTCCTCTGTCCTGAAGAAAAGGATCTGCTTTCCGTCCCTAGCGACTGTCCTCAGCTTTCCCGTGTTCTTCGAGTAGGTGCATTCGAGTGCACCGTCTGCGATGGCCTCCGCACATCTTGCTCCGAACTGGTACTGGCACACAATCCTGACCTGCGACGCGCCCCCCTGCCTGTCAGCATGCCTCCCGCCCCTTCTCCACCTGCCTTCTTCTGTCCTGAACGAAGTGTAGCCAAACCTGGATGCATATGCATCCGGCTGTTCAGCGCACTGGAGAGACGAAGAGTACGTCGACTGCGATAGGGGGTAAGTTTCGGTGAGCTGCAGGGGGAAGATGCCTATCCTCGTCATGGATGCCACGTCCTCCCCCTCCTTTGCCGAACTGAAGTCAAAGTGAGTGAAATACTGCCTGTCCCCCTTCACAACAAGTAGCTTCTTCCCAGCCCCGGGCCTGATCGTGGACGCCTGGGAGAGGAAGGTGGCGCAGTCAGGTCTGCTGAGCGAAAGGCTGTCAGTGAAATTCACGCCCGTCCTTCTCGACCTGGGCTCGTACGCGGCCAGGTACGAGCCATGTGAAAGAACCGCCGCATACGCGTCGAACAGCTGGGGGTTGCTTCTCGCCCTCGACTCCACAAGGTTCCAGAGGCTGCCGTCATGTACGGCCTGCTTTATCCTGCCCAGCTCCGATGTGAGAACATACAGGTTGTGCTTTGCGATGCTGCGGACCCTTTCCCCCGCCTCCGCTTCCCGCAGCTCCTTTGCGGTGGTTGCACTGCACACGGGGCAGTCGCACCAGGAGTACCTGATATCCTGGAGGGAAACGCTACCCTCCGGGAACATCATCCTGCCGTCGTAGGCGTACTTGACATATGACGCAGAGTCGAACAGATCACATCCAAGGAGAACTGCGAGCGGGAGCATGAGCGGATGCCCCGCTCCGAACAGGTGCACGGGCCTTCCGGGCGAAAGGCCCCTCTTTGAAGCAACAATGACATTCACAAGGTCGGCAAACCTGTAATTCTCGAGCAGCGGGACAACACCGCCTATTGTGAAATAGTCGGCACCTGCTGCACTCAGATCCCTGGCTGCCCTCTCCCTCACGTCCTGAAAAAGGCCTCCCTGCACCGTTGCCGCGGCAAGGCTGTTTCCCCTCTCGCCGGCCATCGCGCCCCTTACCCTTTCTGCAGTGATGCCTGCGGCGCTCTCTGCCTGACTCCTTGAGAACTCAGGTTCAGAGAAAACATCAAAGACGGTGGCAATGTCGCTTCCTATTGCCTTCTGGAATTCAAATATCGCCGCAGGGTCGACGCTCACATCAGAGTAGACGTGTGTCTGGAAAGTACCGCTGTCCGTCATCACAGTCCGGTCGAAGTCGAGAAGACCGTGCACCCCCTTCCTCATCGCCTCATTCCTGAGATCTTCATTCCTGGAGATTATGTACGAATTGGTGATCACCATCTCCGTGCCGAAAAGAGACTTCATCTCTCCTGCGCTGATCACCTTCCTGTTAGGATTGATGACCGGCATCAGTGCCGGCGTTTCCACCCTGCCGTGTGCCGTCTCCAGCCTGCATATCCTTGCCAGGCCATCCCTTTCGAGCAACTCGAAATCGCCGTTCATCCGGCTGTCAAACCAGCTCTCCTGTTTATTATATTGTCCATCACCCCGCTTCACATGGTGCCGCTGCGCACACATAAGGCATGAGTATCCCGGTTTCCATGCCTGCCGGAGTGATATCTGCCCGACTGAATGGCTGAAACAACCGGAAACCTGCCTGCGCGGAGGACTGTGCAAAACAATTATAATTGAAAATCATTTAATGCTGGAATGACCGAAATCACCGTTCTTCTGCTTCCCGCAATCGCCGCACTTTTTTTCTTTCTGCCTGGTATGTCCGCACTGCTTGCATTCTCGGTGAAAAAGAGCCCCTGGCGTGATGACGAGACTCATTTCATAACCTCGTCTGCGGGACTGAGCCTTGCAATCACACTGATAGTCATGTTCATGCTGCTTCTTGTTTCGCAGGTGACTGGTTTACCCTTTCAGTTTTATGCGCTTCCCGCGGTTCTTGCCGCCGTTACTGCAGCTTTCCTGCTCATAGCAGTTCTCAAGCCGTTAATCCGCGGCGGACCCAAGTCGGCAGGCGAGTACCCCGGGCCTGGTGGAAAGGAGGGGGGAAGCTGATGAACGACGGCATGTTTGACTACAAGCTCGTTGTGGCTGTCAGGACAGACCTCAGGCTGTCGCCCGGGAAAATGGCGGTGCAGGTCGCTCACGCTGCCGTCAGCTGCTCCCTTCTCTCGAGGGAGAAGAACAGGAAGGTGTTCGACGCGTGGTTTGCAGAGGGACAGAAGAAGGTTGTTGTGAAGGTGAAGAGCCTCGAAGAGCTCTTCTTCCTCAGGGATGCTGCAAGGGCAAGAGGGCTTACAAGCAGCGTGATTGCAGACGCCGGGCTGACGGAGATCCCGGCGGGCACTGTGACCTGCCTGGGTATAGGCCCCGCGAAGGAGTCGGACATAGACCCGGTAACGGGTGAACTGGCACTGATGTGAATTGAAGAAGCAGACACGCGCAATAGCATTTGACGACGGGAATTTCACTTTCAGGGACGGCAGGGTTCCCCTTGTAGGGGTGATTGCAAGGCTGCCCTCCTACGTTGAGGGGGCGATAGTCACAGACTGCGAGGTAGACGGAAGGGACGCGTCGGGGAAGGTCGTGGAGGCGATACTCGGATCAAGGCTGCGGGAACAGCTCAGGGTGGTGATGCTCGACGGCATAGCATGCGGTGGCTTCAATGTCTACGACCTGGCCCTGATTCACAGGGCAACGGGAATACCTGTGATAAGCGTGACGAGGTCCGAGCCGGACAAGGATGAAATGAGAAATGCACTCATGAAGCACTTTCCGGACTGGAAGGAAAGGATGGAACTGATTGAGCATTACACGCCGCGCAGGGTCGAGGGGGGCGCCTTCAGGCTGTTCGCCCGCTGCGAGGGCATACGGGACGAAGACGCCGCGGAGCTGATCGGCGCCTCGATTGTCAGGGGAAACTATCCGGAGCCCCTCAGGCTTGCGCATATCTTCGCAGGTGCAATATCATCGGGAGAATCGCGCGGAAAGGCGTGACTACTCTGACTTCTCCGCCTCCACCGCTCTTTCCCTCAGCCTGCTTTCGGTGTCTATCTGCGCCTTCTGGAGCCTGTCGCTGTAGTCAATGAAGACGCTTTTGAGCTCTGTGAACTCCTCAATTGCGGTGGAGCCCGCCTCCCTTCCCCCTGTCCCAGTGCTCTTGACTCCTCCGAAGGGAAGATGGATTTCTGCACCGATCGTGGGTGCATTGATGTATGTTATTCCGCTTTCAAGGAGCCGTATCGCCTTGAACGCCCTGTTGACATCTCTGGTGTAAATTGCAGAGCTCAGGCCGTACTGCACACCGTTTGCAACGCCTACCGCCTCCTCGAACCCTTTCACCTTTATGACTGACAGCACCGGGCCGAATATCTCCTCCAGGCTGATCCTGGAGCCGTGCTTCGTCTCGATGATTGTGGGCTGGATGAAGTTGCCCCCGCTGTACTCCCCTCCTTCCAGCTGCTCTCCTCCAGTAAGCACTCTTCCTCCCTCCTTCCTGCCTATGTCGATGTACCCCATTATCGAATCCTTTGCCTTCCTGTTTATCACGGGACCCATGTCGACCCCTTCGTCAGCCGGATTGCCGACCCTCATTTTCTCCACCCGTTCGGTGAGCCTTGACATGAGCCTGTCAAATACCTTTTCGTGGACTATCAGCCTGCTCGTTGCCGTACACCTCTGCCCGGAAGTGCCGAAGGCACCGAAGAGCACGCCATCGACCACAAGGTCAAGGTTTGCATCCTCCATGACTATGACTGGGTTCTTGCCCCCAAGCTCAAGGTGCACCTGTATGAGCCTCTTTGCCCCCTCCGTGTAGACCTCCTTCCCGGTGGCGACGCCGCCTGTGAACGATATCGCCCTTATGCCCGGATGGTTGATCAGAGGATTACCGACCTCTGCGCCGCTTCCGGCCACCAGGTTGATCACTCCCTGCGGAAATCCGGCATCGTTCACGAGTTCCACGAACCTTGCAGCACACAGCGGGGTGTCTGTAGCAGGCTTGAGCACGACAGAGCATCCGGCAATCAACGCCGCACCCATCTTCCAGGAGGGAATGGACACCGGGAAGTTCCATGGTGTAATCATTCCAACTGGTCCCTTGGGAAGCCTCACCGTCATGTTGAACTTGTCTGGAAGCTCGGAGGGTGTCGTTTCGCCGAACATCCTTCTCCCCTCGCCAGCCATGTACTTGAAGAAATCAATTGCCTCCTGGACTTCCCCTCTACCTTCACTCAGGACCTTCCCCATCTCCCTTGTGACGAGCAAGCCAAGCTCGTCCTTGTGCTTCTCAAGGTTCAGCGCCGCCCTCAACAGCACTTCCCCCCTCATGGGCGCCGGTATTTCTTTCCACACCCTGAACCCCTTTTCTGCGGACCTCACTGCCAGGTCCACATCCTTCCTGTTTCCCTTTGAGAACCTGGCAAGCACTTCGCCCGTGGCGGGATTGACAGTTTCAAAGAATTCGCTCCTCGATCCCTCTGTCCATCGGCCGTCTACGAAAATGCCATACTCCTTGACCATACGATCATCTTCCTCTGTTGCTGCTGACTATTCCGTACAACATAGATTAAACGATCCTGTTTATTCACTCTTTCTGTGCACTCCGGGCGGTCAGCCCGACAAGGAGATTTATTACTGCGCTCACAATCCAGTTGCCAGGGCGGGAGTAGCTAAGCTTGGCCAACAGCGCAGGACTTAAGATCCCGTAGGAAATTCTGTCCCGCAGGGGTACGTGGGTTCAAATCCCTCCTCCCGCATCCACCTCCGCACATTTCAGGCTGTGGTTTGATATGGTCAAAAAGCATATACATGACCGAAGGCGCCGGCTGTCTGTCGCCGGATACTGACATGTCTGAAAAAACGATCACCTCTGTGGGGACCCAGCCATTCAGGTTGCGGCTTGCATCTTGGATCGGTGCATTCAGGGGCTTTTACCGCAAGGATGCCGGAAGATACGGTCAGGATTTCATTACCCGTATGCTTTATTCTGCAAGGGGACTGATTCTGGTCATTTCTTTTCAGGCAGGCATAATCAGCGGCCTGTTTGCCATCATTTACGGCTCGTTCGACCTGCTCAACTTTGTACTCGTTGTTTTGGCGTTTGTACTGCTGCATGTGGTGAGCAATCTGTTGAACGATCTTTTCGGCTTCAAGTACGGAGATGACACGCCAGACTCACCGCGAAGAAGGTACACACTGCATCCGATTGCCGACAACGTCGTATCCGTTTCGGAGATGAAGATGACCATATTCTCCCTTCTCGTCATACTTGCCTTCATTGCTGCATACTTTGCACTGCTGAGGGGACCGGGCATAATTCTCCTTGCCGCCATCGGGGCAGGAATACTCTTTATGTATGACGTCTCCAGCCTCTCGCTCAAGAAAATAGGGCTGGGCGAGTTGTCATCGTTTATCGTCTGGGGGCCCCTGATGGTGGCCGGAGGATTTTATGCAATTTCTGGTTTTTTCAGCCTGACGGTAGTGGTGGCCAGCATACCGTACGGCCTAGGCGTCATGTCAGTGCTCGTTGGTAAGCATATAGACCAGATTGACTTCGACAGGGGCAGGAACATACGAACTCTCCCTGTGCTCGCAGGGGAATCCAGGTCGCGTGCCTTTCTTGTTCTGACCATAGTGCTTATGTACGTGGTGACTGCCGTTGCCGCTGCAACGCTGTTTATTCCGTTCACTCTTCTTCTTGTGGCGGCAAACTACAAACGGCTTCTCCAGGCACTGCGAGTTGTCAGGGGTGTAAGACCGGAGGCTCCTCCGGAGGGCTTTGTCGGATGGCCCCTGTGGTACCACAGGCAGGCGCTCCTTCACAACAAGCGTTTCGGATGGCTATACATACTTGGCCTTCTCATTTTCTCACTGACTGTCGCGGCCGGAATTCACCTTCCTTTGTTCTAGGAACGGCATCTTTTGGACCTTTGTCCCACGGGGCGGCGGCGGGGGCGAGGAAGCAGGAGCGCTTCACTGCATCCGTGGGGGAGAACCATCCTCCGGGAAAGATATAGATACGCAGCGAGCGTGATAACTGATTCCAGCAGCAGTCCCGGGCTGCATACCAGGAGACCGGTTTGGCGATGTGAATGGCGGAATATTCCAATCCAAAGGTTCTTCTCTCCACATCTCTAGGCGCCTTCCTCACGCCTTTCACAAGCAGCGTGATCTCCTTTTCAGTCCCTGAGATAGGGCATTCGCTGGGCGCCTCCTTCACGCTTATGGTCTGGGTCCCGCTTGCTTACCTCATTCCCCTTCCTTCACTTATGATACTGCTCGGCAAGCTCTCGGATATCTACGGCAGGTCAAGGTTCTATCTTCTCGGGCTGGTTGTATTCGCGGCAGGCTCGCTTCTCGCTGCAGTGTCGTTCAGCATCTTTTTTCTGATATTCTCGTCCCTTGTCATGGGAGTAGGCGGCTCCCTCCTTTCGGTCAACTCCACTGCCATCGTGAGCTCTGTCTATCCGGCGGAGCACAGGGGAGGAGCGCTTGGAATAAACGCAATGTCTGTCTATCTCGGTCTGACCAGTGGACCGATACTCTCCGGTGCGCTCATCGAGTTCCTTGGATGGCAGTCGCTGTTCTACCTGGTTGCGCTCTGTGCCATTGCCACAATGATACCCGTGTACGCATTCCTCAGGAAAGTGGACCTCCCCACGCGCTTGGTCCCGATAGACCTTGCGGGCTTCGCGATTTTCCTTCTTTCGGTACTGGCGATTGTGCTGTACCTCAGCTTCAGCGAAGTCAGCGGCTGGCTGGCCACTGCCTACCTGCTGGCGCTTGGCCTTCTTGCTCTCCTGCTGTTCGTCCTCTATGAAAGGAGGAAACGGGAGCCAATACTCGACCTTTCGTTGTTTACCAGGAACAGGACATTTGCAGCTGGGAATTTCACCGCCTTTCTCAACTACGTCAGCACGTTTGCAATTGTCTTCGTTTTCTCCATCTATTTTTCAGCGATTGCCGGCCTCAGCCCATCAAGGTCCGGTCTCATACTTACGGCCGAGCCTGTATTCATGGTCATATTCTCCCCAATAAGCGGCAGGATGGCCGACAGGCTCGGCTCGAGGATCCTCGCCTCACTGGGGATGATGATAATCTCCGCAGCCTTCTTCTTTGTATATGCCTGCATCGGAAAGCTTACCCCGGAGGAATTGGTATGGCCGCTGGCAGTCATTGGAATCGGGTTCGGCCTCTTCTCCGCCCCCAATACCAACTCAGTGATGGGCTCGGTTGCAAAGGAGCAATCGGGCACGGCTTCAGGAACGCTTGGCACAATGAGGTTCGTCGGGCAGCTGATGAGCCTGGCACTTATGAGCGCCCTGCTTGCCGCCTCCATGCCGGGGAGCATGCTGCTGCAGCTCTTTTCTGGAATGGGCGGCAGCCTCCCGTCGGCAGATGTGGCTTCCTTCATGGCAGGCCTGAGGGTGGTCATGCTTCTTTCCGGACTGCTTAGCTTCATTGGCGTTTTCACTTCCCTTGTGAGGGGGAGCTGAAGGGTAACATGCTGCAGCTCATGGCACTTTTCTGACAGGAAGTCATGCGTCATGCCTCAGTTCAAGGAAAGGTATATTTAGCAAACAGCCCCCTTGCAAAACAGCCGGAGAGCCGCTTTTCGGTTCATCCTACACCTCAAGAGAATGAGCTGGATCCGGCTCGCCGGTCACATCGGCATATCCCTTGAGGGCACTGCCGGTTGGTTCGCAGTAGCGCATGCGTCACGCACTAGCCCCTCCGCCTCACAGGCAGGTGCTGCCTGACTTTTCTCTGGATTCGTCAGGTACATAAATGTCTATGCAGTAGCAACGGCGAGGTGTAAGATGAACCGAAGGATATTGTCGCTAGCGATAGCCCTTGCCATCGTCCTGGCAGTGCCTGCTGTGGTGATGGCAGAGGTTGCAGTTAGCACGACAACACAGGTGAGCACAACATCGACGGCGACGAACGTCGTTGTTGTAGAGACGGCATCGAACTACCCGCAGGCTAACGCCGCGGGCTACCTGACACTGTCCACTGGCACCAACGGCGCGGCCTCGGTGTCACTGAACGGTCTTTCAGGCAGCGGCACAATAGCAATGGCAAACGTGCTGGAGCTCATGCCTTCCCAGACAGGCTATGTGAATGTCTCCGTCCAGCTGCCCGCGGGTGTGACTATTGTACTGAGCACCGCAACACAGGCAATACTCACAACGAGTTCGGGCATAACTGTCGGGACAAGCACCGGGCTGACTAGCGGCAGTGTGACGGCCGGCGTTCTGTCCGGGGCACTCCACATAGTGGGCAACGGCGCTCTTCAGACCACAGGCTCGTTCGCTGTAACAGCGGGCGTACCTGTTCTGATCGGCTTCGTTCTGCAGAACAACATAGGCGTCAACTCTGGGTCCATCGTCTGCGCCTACTCCTCAACCTGAAGGAGGCTGACGCGGACATGCCCAGGCTCAAACCACTTACCTTTTTCCTTTTTCAGGCTCCGCCGCAGCAGTGCTGCAATCTGAACCGATGAGATGATCAGAGATGGGACGCAAAAAGCACTCAACGGTTATCGTGCTCCTGGCTGTACTGCCGCTTCTTGTCTTCTCCGTCGCGGCACCGGTGAATGGTGAATTCGTTGTGGTTACGAACAACCAGCTTCAGACCACTTCATCCGCGCCGCCTCCCGCTCCTTTTGGAGCCGGTCCCGGGTTCGTCGCCTCTGCTGGCATCATTTCGTTTTCATCCCTGAACACATCTAACGTTTCGCTCGCAGTCTCACAGGAACTTAGTGTGGTGGACCTGCTCAATACTCTCGTAATCGCACCCGCAGTCAACGGGACAGTGTACTTGGCATATTCCCTTCCACTCGGCGTCACAGCGTATGTAAGCACATCCCCGCAGGGCACCCTGCTGGGCACAACAACGATTCTTTCAGGAACCGCACTTGCTGGAAATGGCGGCCTGGAGACAAGCGGCGCCTTTCCAGTAACTGCAGGGCAGCCGCTCTACATATCGTTCGTACTGGATGCCAACCTTGCTTCGACAGGGTTCATTCAGGCAGACTTTGCGGTCTGACACACAATCCTGTTTGTGTTCGTGTGCCCTCTGGCCGTCCGCTGCACAGGCAAACGCTGACCCGGTCAGGGGATGAAGGATGCCTTTCGCCAGCATTAAGAAGCAGTTGGCTGAAAGCCCTGCTGCACCACTCCAGCCAGAAACGCACCATTTAAATGACGTGCCGCACTCATTCTCACTGGAAGGGCCGAACCAGATGCCGGAAGAAAGCGTGGTCAGACTGAAGCCAATCGGTGTTGTGCACACTGCCGCAGGCAAAGAGGACATAAGGGAGAAGCGGAGCGATACTGCCTCAGAAGTTGAAATCTTCGAGGAATTTGAGGACGCACTGGATGGAATAGAGGAGTTTTCGCATATATTTGTCATAGGCTACTTCGACCAGCTTAGACCAGAGCAGAAAGGAGTGCTGAAGGTCAGGCCAAGGCGGCTTCTTCGCTACGGTCTGTCTGAGGAGGAGCTTCCGCTGCTCGGCGTTTTTTCTCTTGATTCACCTTCAAGGCCGAACCCAGTGGGCCTGTCGCTTGTGCAGCTTGTTGGGAGAAGGGGAAGGAGGCTGGACGTGAAGGGACTGGACTACTTTGACGGCACGCCCGTCATAGACATCAAGCCGTACCAGTCGAATTACAGGACTGACAGCTACACGGTGCCTGAGTGGCACACGAGGCTTCACGAACGCGCAGGGCGCGTCTGAGGGCAACACAGTCCCTCCACTTGCAGCGGTTGCCTGACCACGCACCTGACCCATGCATCCGTCGAGGCTTTTTTCTATCTGTAAAGTCTCACAGTGGTGAATGTCAAGGCCAATAATGAGGTCCGGCTCGAAAGTCTCCATCGGCCTTATTGAAAAGACCGATGTACCTATTCTCTACATGGGTTTCAACGACCCGGATGTAATGAAATTCCTCAAGCACCCATACAGGATGGTCTCACTGGAGGAGGCATACTCCAGGTACGAGAGGCTGGGGAAGGATCAGTCAGAAATTTCATTCGCCGTCTCTTTGAATTCGCTCAGGGGCAGGGCGCATTCCGACCTTGCAGGGACGATATCGCTGTCACGCATCAATCCTGTCGCAAGAACATGCTCACTGGGCTATGCGATAATGAAGGAACACTGGGGAAAGGGGTATGCGACTGAGGCGGTCAGACTTGCGGTTGAGCATGCCTTCGGCCCCTGCAATCTGAGGGAAGTGACTGCCACCGTCTACGGACCCAATGTCGCTTCTATCAGGGTACTTGAAAAGAACGGGTTCAGGCAGGCTGTGAGGTTCACAAGCCATGTCCACGTTGAGGGATACGGTTATGTCGATGAACTCATCTACCAGCTTCACCGCGCCTCCGCCGGGCACGTTTGCGCGCCCCGGTGAGGATTATAAGGATTCCCGCCCTTAACGGGCACATGGACAGGCCGATAATCAGGGAGGGCAGGAAGGTATCCCTTGGCATATACAGGAGGGAGGAGATACCAGTTATGTACAGGGAATTTGCGGACAGCGCTGTCCAGCAGTTCCTGATGAGGCCTGACAGGCTGTTCTATCTCGAGGGTGAGTACGACTGGTACGACAGTCTGGGGAAGGACGAGAACTCGAGGGTGATGACAATCCTTCTGAAAATGGGGACGGGCAAGGGGAAAAGAGAGGGGGGATATCAGCTTATAGGAAGCGTTGGTCTCCACGGCATAGACAGGATAAGCAGGCATGCGGAGCTGGGCTACCTACTCTTCAGGGAATACTGGGGAAGGGGCTATGCAACCGAGGCGGTGTCTCTCGCGCTTGACTTCGCTTTCAGAACACTGAACCTCAGAAAACTCTTCGCGAGGGTGATGGAGCCGAACAAGCCTTCTTCGGCCGTTCTGCAGAAGAACGGTTTCAGCCCCGCAGGCAGGCTCACAGGGCACGTCTACCTGAAATCGTATGGATATGCCGATGAACTCTTCTACGAACTGCACCGGGATGGTATCCCGGCCTGATGAAGCACCACACCCAAGCTATCTTTTCGCACCAGGTGGCCAGGGGCCGGTAGTAGGCGCGTCCCAGTTGCGATCTGCGAAACCTATTTATGCAAAATCATTTTGCTAGACATATAGGCAGTCGCCGATACATAATCCATTATGTTCTTTCGGCAGGACCGGGCCACATTCATGTCATGGCCAATTCGAGGAATCCCAATGGCAAGAGGAATGAATACAGCTAGGAAGCTCAACGGAAACAGGAAGAAGTTCAGATGGAGCGAGAGGGCTTACAAGAAGAGGATACTCCACCTGAAGGAGAAGTCTGACCCACTGGAGGGTGCTCCCCAAGCCAGGGGCATTGTACTGGAGAAAGTGGGAATAGAGGCAAAACAGCCTAACTCGGCGATAAGGAAATGCGTGAAGGTGCAGCTCATCAAGAACGGAAGGCAGGTAACTGCTTTTGCAGTCGGCGACGGCGCCATCAACTTCATAGACGAGCACGATGAGGTGCTCGTGGAGGGCATTGGAGGAAGGATGGGCCGTTCATACGGCGATATTCCCGGCGTCCGCTACAAGGTGATCAAGGTCAACAATGTCTCGCTAAACGAGCTGGTCAGGGGTAGGAAGGAGAAACCTGTCAGGTGAAAAAGATGCCGGAAGAGAACTTTGATGAAGAGCAGGAACAGCCAGAGGAACAGAAGGAGCAAACGTCGGAGCCTGAGCACGTGCTCCTGTACAATGCCCTACTGTTCGGCCAGTATGACATGTCGGAGGTTACCATCTCCGATCCCGGCCTGGCCACCTACATAAACCTCACGCCTGTCTACGTCCCCCATTCCTCCGGCAGGCACGCGAGCCGCAACTTCGGGAAGGCGAAAGTGAACATAGTCGAGAGGCTTGCAAACCAGATGATGCGCACAGGTACCTTCACAGGCAAGAAGAACAAATCACTGAAGGTTGTCGAGGAAGCGTTCGCAATAATGAAGAAGAAGACGAACAAGAACCCGGTGCAGCTCCTTGTCTCCGCCATAGAGCATGCGGCCCCTAGGGAGGAGATAACAAGGCTCCAGTTCGGAGGGATATCCGTCCCCAGGGCGGTCGATGTCTCCTCTTCAAGGAGGCTTGACCTTGCACTGCGCTACATTACACAGGGCGCGGTGGCGTCTTCCCACGGTTCGACGAAGGCCATAGCACAATGCCTTGCCGACGAAATAATGCTTGCGGCCAACGGCGACATGACGAGCGCGGCTGTCTCCAAGAGAGACGAGATCGAAAGAGTGGCTATGTCGGCACGATGATTTTCAAGGGCGGTTGAATTGGGAAGAAAAGAAGACAATATTGCCAGGGCCACGGCGATCATGGCCAATCCGAAGTTCATCAGGAACATCGGGACAGCGGCGCATATCGACCATGGCAAATGCATGACAGCTGATTCGATGGTTTTTGTAAACGGGACATGGGTATCTGCCTCATCCCTCTATTCAATGCACGCGCAGGATGTGCCGGTGCTGGATGACGGAGAACAGACAGTCTACCGCACCGGCGGTAACGACTGCACGATTTCCCTGGACAGGGAATCCATGACCCTTTCGCGCAGGAGGATAACGCATGTCTGGAAGCTCAGGAACGACTCGCCCCTGCTTAAAATCAGGCCGAGGTACGGCAGCGCTGTTACTGTCACGCCCGAGCACAAGTTCCTCGTCCTCAGGGAGGGAAGGATAGAGGATGTCCCTTCGTCAGGCCTTGAGATCGGTGACATGCTCCTTGTCCCTCTCCGGGTGCAGCTGTCTGAGGATGAGATGGTGAGCACGAAAGAGCTGATGAGCGCTTACCCTGGCATGGATATCAGTTCACTCATTGAACAGGTGGCTGAATTTGCCGTCACTGGGAAAGGCTGCATGGAGGCAAGTGCCGCTGCCTCGGCGCTGCTCGGCGACAGGGAACGGGCCGGGCTGCTCGCGAGGATGGACGAAAACGCAGTCAGGCATTTCCTGAAGTCACTTTCAGTTGCGATGGAGCGGAACTCTGCGGATCTGACGTCTGTGCCTGGATACGGGACGATCGCTCTCTCTCTGCTCCGTTTTGGCATCCGGCTGCACTTCGAGGCTGCAGACGAGAGGGCAGTGGCGGATGACGTCTTCTCCATTAAGGAATGGGCCTCCGGTGACAGCTTCCCGCGGCTGGTTCCTCTTTCCGAAATGCTCACTGTTTCAGCCTGCGGGCAGGAAATGGCGCTAACTCTTCAGTCTAAGCTGCAAGAAGCAGGTCTGACAGCAGTTCCTGTCGATGACATTTCCTCCTCGTTCGAGGAATTCGTCTATGATTTCAGCGTGGAAGACACGCACAACCTGCTCGTCAACGGGCTTATAATACACAACACGACCCTGAGCGACAACCTGATTGCTGGCGCAGGAATGATGAGCGAGGAGCTGGCTGGAAAGCAGCTTCTGCTTGACTTCGATGAGCAGGAGCAGGCAAGGGGCATAACTATCAACGCTGCGAATGCATCGATGGTCGAATCGATAGACGGCAATGACTACCTCATCAACCTGATAGACACTCCGGGCCATGTCGACTTCGGCGGTGATGTGACGAGGGCGATGAGGGCAATAGACGGTGTGCTCATACTTGTCGATGCAGTTGAGCAGGTCATGCCGCAGACGGAGACAGTCATCAGGCAGGCGCTGAAGGAAAGGGTCAGGCCTGTACTGTTCGTGAACAAGGTTGACAGGCTGATAAACGAACTCAAGGTCACGCCCGAGGACATGCAGAAACGGTTCGTTGCAATAATAAACGACGTGAACAAGAGGATCGCCGCCGCCGCTCCCGAGGGGCTGAAGAAGCTCTGGGGGGTCAAGGTGGAGGATGACACCGTCCTGTTCGGAAGCGCCTACAACAACTGGGCCATTTCGGCCTCGTACATGAAGAAGACAGGCATAACATTCCCTGAAATATACAGGCATCTGAAGGAGGGTGACCAGAAGTCGCTTGCCCAGAAGATACCGCTGCACAAGGTGGTGCTCGAAGCGGTCATTAAGAACCATCCTAACCCGCTCGAGGCACAGCGCCTGAGGATACCCACGATATGGAAGGGGGATCTCGATTCGGAAATGGGCAAGGCCCTGCTCACCGTGGACAGGAACGGCCCGACGGTCTTCATGGTCACAAAGATCATCATAGACCCCCACGCAGGTGAGGTAGCGGTCGGAAGGCTGTTTTCAGGCACGCTCAAGAGGGGAATGGAACTTTACGTTTCGGGAATGCCGAACCCCAACAGGGTCCAGACAGTCGCACTTTCTGTCGGGGCCGACAGGATACCCATCGAGGAGGTCGAGGCGGGCAACATTGCCGCAGTCACCGGTCTGAAGGACGCAATTGCAGGTTCCACCGTCACATCCGTTCAGGGTGCGGAGCCGTTCGAGAAGATGGTCCATTACTCGGAGCCGGTCGTCACTGTTGCAATTGAGGCCAAGCAGATGAAGGATCTTCCAAAGCTGATAGAGGTTCTGCGCTCCATTGCCAAGGCAGATCCCTCCATAAGCGTGGAGATCAACCAGGAGACCGGCGAGCACCTTCTAAGCGGCATGGGCGAGTTGCATCTCGATGTCACCCAGTATCGTATTGTGAACGACTACAAGACTGAGATCAACGCTTCAAAACCAATCGTTGTTTACCGCGAGAGCATAGACGGAAAGGGTGGACCGTTTGAAGGTAAATCACCGAACAAACACAACCGCTTCTACATAGAGGTTGAGCCCCTTGAGGAGGCTGTAGTCAAGGCGATAGCCGAAGGGGAGATAAAGACGGAGGGCAGGATAAAGGACTCGAAGGCACTTGCCAAGAAGCTCCAGGACCTGGGAATGGAAAGGGATGAGGCGAGGGGAGTCCAGATGTTCGTCGACAGCAACGT
>JBJKPR010000002.1:0-97388 GCA_046706185.1 Candidatus Sysuiplasmataceae archaeon | reverse complement strand
GTGGAATGCAATCCGACAATGGGCAGCGAGGACTTCGCCTACTTTCTTGAGAAGGTCAAGGGGGCATTCGCATTCCTCGGTACCGGAAGCAGCGATGAGACAAGAAAGTCAAAGCACAGCTCAACTTTCAGGCTCGATGAGTTGTCGTTATACTACGGCATAATGTCCGAGGTGCTTGCGGGTGAAAATATCTAGCTTTCGTCAGGGTGGCATCCAGAGCCGTCCAACAAATGCGGTGCAACCAGCATGGTAGAGATAAGAGAAGTTCATTCGCCGGAGGGCATGAAAGACATCTTCCCTGTGGCTCACAGCGCATGGGGGATGGAAGAACCTGAATCGTTCATTGCGGACATGCTTAACGCACTGAAGTACCACGGCGGTCTCGTGCTCGGTGCGTACGACGGAGAAAGGATGGTCGGCTTCCAGTATGCATTCATAGGGAAGAGAGGAAAACTGTTCTACCTCTATTCACACATGACAGGCGTGCTCGAGGAGAGGAAATATGAGGGCATCGGATATGAGCTCAAGATAGCGCAGAAGAAGTGGGCGCAGGACAACGGCTTCCCCCTCATCGCCTGGACCTTCGATCCGCTGATGGGTCTCAATGCAAGTTTTAACCTCAGGAAGCTTGGCGTCATTGCGAGGGCATACCGCCCCAATTTCTACGGTGTGATGGGCGACAGGCTCAACAAAGGGGTCGAGACCGACAGGCTTCTTGCGGAATGGTGGGTAGGGACAGACAGAAAGGCTGTGGACTTCAACCCTTTCTCGCTTGCCATTGTGAACGGCACCGAGCCATTCGGCCGCAACATGAGAAAGATCACCGGCATTTCCCTTCCCGATGAGGAGAGGCTGGTCGTCGAGATACCATACAGCTTCGCGGACATGAAAGCCACGGATCTCAGTCTGGCCGTGGAGTGGCGGCATAAGACGAGGGAAATATTCACTGCCCTCTTTGCCCGGGGCTACACTGCTGTCTCATCAACATCCACCGGCGGCAGGAATTTCTACCTTCTCCGCAGGACCTTCACGTTTGCCGGGATACCGCAGTCCAGCCCATTTGCGGGTGACCTCTGAAATCTCGATATGCTACGAAAAGAGGCGATGAGGAGGGCAGAACGCAGTCCACGATTGCCGTGACTGTGCCTGCCGTTTCAACCGGCATCAGCTGTATTAAAGTAATGCCTACCATGAAAATATAGACAATATAGGTACCCTCATTTTATGTCGGGATTGTTAATGTGCTGCTTTAATTTCTGTTCAATCGGTAGCATATGAACAAGAAGATTGGCATAGCAATAGTGGTGGCAATTGTTGTTGTCATCGCTGCCGTGGGGGTCTACATGGTATATGGAAATCCGGCCAAGCCCTCCTCGTCAAGCGTGACACTGACTGAAACTGGATCAACCCTGCTTTACCCCGTGTTTAATATCTGGGAAGGTAACTACACGGCCAACAAGATAACCACTGCCGGAACAGGCAGCGGTGCGGGTATATCAGGTGCGATTGCAGGCACAGTGGTGATAGGAGCATCGGATGCGTTCATGACAAATGCTCAGGTGTCCCAGAATCCGGGAATGCTGAACATACCGATACTGATTTCATCGCAGTATGTATCCTATAACATACCCGGCCTCAACGGGTTAACACTGAATTTCAGCGGCCCTGTCCTTGCGGGCATATACAATGGCTCGATAAGCAACTGGAACAACTCGCAGATCGCGGCGCTCAACCCCGGTGTATCATTCCCGTCACACACAATAGTCCCTGTGCACAGGTCTGACGGAAGCGGTGACACTAACATGTTCACTGAATTCCTGACCAAGTCGGACAGCTGGTGGTCAACCAATGTAGGCTTCGGGACTAATGTGAACTGGCCGAGTGTTCCTGCTGCGCTCACCGGCAACGGCAACTCCGGCATTATCAGCCAGATGCAATCAACACCCTACAGCATCGGTTACATAGCGACCACATACGAGGCACAGATACACTCCGCAGGCTTTGGAATAGCTGCACTGCAGAACCAGGCAGGCAAATTCGTGACGATGAGCCAGTCAACTGTAATGGCGGCTGCAAATCAGTACCTTAGCCAGATACCTGCCGATGGAAGGCTTGCAATACAGTTCGCTCCGGGCAACACATCCTACCCGATTGTGGACCTCGAGTACCTGATCGTCAAACAGGTGCAGCCAGACACGGCCACAGCAACTGCACTCGTCAGCTTCCTGAAATGGGCGGTAGACTCAACCTCCGGCGGTAGCCAGAGCAAGTATCTCTCGTCACTGAACCTGGCGCCTCTGCCGTCCGCGGTCGTCACCCAGATAGTCACGCCGCTGATAAACAAGATATCAGGTTGATTGCCTTGAGCTGGAAGGAAAGAAAACCTTTGGAAAACCTCTTCTTTCTGTTTACATTAGCGATGGCCATCGTTCCTCTTGCCATCATGGTGATTTTATTCTCATTTCTCATCTACAACGCAATTCCTTCAATAAGATATTCGGGTTTCAGCTTCTTCACATCCTATATTTGGAACCCGGGCATGCTCTATCAGGACCCCGTGGTTGTCCACGGGGTCCTGGCCCCGTACAAATCATCATTCGGCATGCTGAGCTTCTTCCTCGGGACAATGATCACGACTGCCTTTGCGCTTGTCATTGCATTCCCGGTAAGCATTTTCCTGTCACTTGCGCTGAACCTTTACACACCTCAGAGACTCAGAAAGCCCTTCTCTGTTCTGGTAGAGCTGTTTGCGGGAATACCAAGCGTGGTCTACGGCCTCTGGGGCATCATCGTCCTTGAACCCATCCTGCTGCACAACATTGAGCCATGGATGAAATCCAGCCTTTCCTTCTTACCCGGCTTCTCAGGCGAGATTTTCTCAGGCGCGGGGATCATGGCAGCGGGTCTGATTCTCAGCATCATGATCATACCGATAGTGACTGCAGTGATATCTGAGTCAATGGCCTCCCAGTCAAAGGAGTTGAAGGAAGGCGTTTATGCCCTCGGGGGGACAAAGTGGGAAGTCGGGAAGAGTGTCCTGCTGAGGAACACGAAGAGGCAGATTGTCGGAGGAACGCTGCTTGGGACAGGGAGGGCACTGGGAGAGACAATGGCAGTGCTCATGGTCAGCGGCGCAATTGTGAACGTGCTGCCCACAAGCATATTCTCTCTTACAAACACGATGTCCGCCCAGATTGCAGCTGCGCTTGACAGCGCATTCATCGATGCCACCAGGATGAACATTTCCGCCCTTGTCGAACTCGGTGTCGTCCTTGTTGTTATTTCACTCATAGCCAACCTTACAGGAAGGGCGATAGTCGGCAGGGCGGCACTGAGGGGGTATGAGAATGACTGAAACACGAAATGCAACTGCCCTCAGGATGAACGAGATGATGGAATCTAAATACCGCAGGAGGGCGATTTCAGACTTTATCGTGCGGATAGTGGGCTATGCCGTTCTTGCATTCATGGTAGGTCTTCTGCTACTCATTGTCGGCGATGTTGCCGTTCAGGGCCTTGGCAGCATATCATTCAACATGTTTGTGACTGTTGGCAACACGTCTTCGGGCGGGCTTGCAAACGCCATAGCAGGCACATGGGAGCTTGTCGGGATGGGCCTGCTCATCGCCCTTCCCGTTGGTGTTTTTGGAGCCCTCTACCTTTCCGAGTACAGCACTAGAAACACGGGCGGTGTCCTGAGACTCTTCGTCGATGTCCTCACAAGCATACCCTCGATCGTGCTTGGCCTGTTTGGCTATCTCGTGCTTGTCATTGAGCTGAACATGGGATACTCCCTCCTTGCGGGCGGCATTACCCTCGGCGTGATGATGATACCATATATAATGCGCATCTCTGAGATTTCATACACGAACATTCCACGGGAGACAAGGGAGGCCGCGTTCGCCCTGGGTGCAGACAGCATGCAGGTATCATTCAGGCTGCTGCTGAGGCAGGCAAAGACCGGTATACTGACTGCTGTCCTCCTGGCCGTCAGCATTGCGGCGGGCGAGACCGCACAGTTGCTTTACACAGCGTTGTTCAATAACGGCTATACCACTTCCTTCACACAGCAGCCGGTGGCCTACCTGACATATGTCGTATGGTACAGCCTCAACCAGCCAACCGCGTATGCGCATGCGCTTGCCTACTCGGCAGCCCTGATACTCGTGGCATCGATATTCTTCCTATTGCTCCTTTCAAAATACATCGGAAAAAGCAGGTGAATTAATTGGCAGGCATAATTGAAGCAAGGAATCTGAATGTGACTTCAGGCAGTCAGCGGATACTCAGCAGTGTAAGTCTGGCGATCACCGAAAACGCCATAAACACAATCGTCGGACCTTCGGGAAGCGGAAAGAGTACGTTGATAAGAACATTCAACAGGTTGACAGACCTCTATCCCAAATTGAAGACGAACGGTGAAGTGCTCTTCCATGACAAGAGCGTCCGTGACTACAATGTGATGGAACTCAGGCGAAAAGTCGGGCTTGTCTTCCAGAAACCGAACCCTTTTCCGATGTCAGTCTACGATAACGTCGCATTTGGTCCGAAATTGCACCTTACCCTGAACAAGGCCGAACTCGACTCGGTAGTGGAGGAGAGCCTCAGGCATGCAGGACTCTACAACGAGGTAAGCGGGAACCTGGACAAGAATGCACTTGAACTCTCAGGGGGTCAGCAGCAGCGGCTCTGCATAGCGAGGGCGCTTGCTGTCCAGCCGGAGGTGCTGATGATGGATGAGCCCACGTCCTCCCTGGATCCTGTTGCCAAGTCGAAGATAGAGGAACTCATGCTGAGGCTCAGGGATGAGTACACCGTCGTGCTCGTCACTCACGACATTGACCAGGCAAACAGGGTATCAGACTCCATAGAGCTGCTGTACAACGGCAGGATAGTTGAATATGAAAGGCCCGAGGTTCTTGCAATGCCAGAGTACGAACAGGCAAGACAGTTTGTAATGAAGCTTGCGCGGTAATCAACAGGGCTGTCCGGCACATGCTTCCCACACCCGGATGTTTAAAAAGCGCACACTTCACATGTGAAGCTGTCTATTCTTGTAATTTCCATCCTATCAATAAAACCGATATCAATGCTGATAGAGGCTCCCGGCTCCACCATACGTGAGGCAAGGGCAAAGGCGGCACTGCTTATAGGGGCTGCAGAGCTCGAGGCAATGAGGATAAGGCAGAACTCAAAGAACGAGGCCGCACGCAGGATCAGGGAAGCAAGAAAGGAGATCATGGAATCAAATCATCAGCTACTCGCCGGGATAAGGGACGAACTCTCCCTCTGCAGTCAAAGGGAAACTGCTGAACTGAGGAGGAAATCAAGAGAGATGCACGACAGGGCAACAGGCAGGATGGATGGTGCCGCCACCTATCTGAATGGCGGTTTTGACAGGTTTTTGGCAGCACTCTCTCAACACAAGGCAATCGTCGTTTCCTGAGGTGTATCGCCGTTGAAGAGCCCGCAAATCGGTGTTCCACCGAAGAGAAAGGTTGACGAGATAGCAGAAAAAGCATCCGAGGCAGCGGGCAGGATCGTCATGGAGGCAAATGCAGAGGGCCAGGCGATAGAAGCATCTGCTGCAGCGTATATTGAAAGAATGAGGGCCGAATACGGCCGCAAACTCTATGAGGAGATAGAGCGGATGAGGAAGGCCTCGGAGATAAAGACGGACATGGCGGAGGCGGCTGAATTGGAAAAAGTTCATACGGAGAGCCTCTCTCTCCTCAAGGAGAAGTTCATCTCAATGGTAAAAAATTCGGACGACGACAGGAAAAGGGAATGGGCGTCCATGCTCATAGAAGGCGCCGTCTCAGACCTCGGCGTGGGAATACTGCATGTCAGGAAGGAGGACACATCCGCTGCACTCTCAATTCCAGGGTTCAAAGTTGTTGCTGACCTTCACGCCTCGGGGGGCCTTATTGCGGAATCTGGCGACGGAACTGTGCTTCTGGATTACACGCTTGAGTCGCTTGCTGAAAGTTACTGGGAATCGGTGACATGCAATATCAAGGAGCTTCTCTTCGGGTGACGGCAATGCTTCACTTCCCCTTCCTTTTTCGATTACACGACGGACGCCTGCCGGTGTCCGTCAGTGCATTAAGCTTGGTGATGAGAAATGCTCGAACACGATAAAGACGGCAAGGATAGCGAATCACAGAGGACAGAGAGGTTCAAGGAACTGGCGTTGAAGTACTCCCGTTTCTACAAGGGAAAGGTAAATACATTTCCGAAGGTGCCTGTCAGAAAGCTCAATGATTTCTCCATCTGGTATACACCAGGAGTCGCTGCTGTTTCGACAGAGATCGCAAAGGAGAGGGACCTTTCCTTCGAGCTCACTGGAAGATGGAACAGCATAGCAATACTCACGGATGGCACGCGCGTCCTTGGCCTTGGAAATGTGGGCCCCGAGGCAGCGATGGCAGTCATGGAGGGGAAAGCGCTCATATTCAACTACCTTGGAGCAGTGAATGCAATACCGATACCTGTTAGAGTCGAGGACAGGGAACAGTTCATATCGGTTGCAATGGCGCTTGAGCCCTCGTTTGGCGGGTTCAATCTCGAGGATATTGAATCGCCAAAATGCTTCTACATACAGGAGAAGCTTCAGCAGTCTCTGAGCATACCTGCCTGGCACGACGATCAGCTGGGCACAGCATGCATAACGCTTGCAGGCATGATGAACGCGCTCAGGGTGGTTGGGAAGAAGATGTCCGACGCCAGGGTAGTGCTGATGGGCTCCGGTGCCGCCAACATAGCCACTGCAAAGCTCATAATCGCGGCAGGAGCAAAGTCCGGTAATGTGATAATGGTCGATTCGAAGGGAATAATCGACAACGAGAGAAGTGACCTGGACAGCATGATGATCAACAATCCTTGGAAGTACGAGCTTGCACTTTCAACAAATGCCGAAAGGGTGAAGGGGGATGCAAGCAAAGCATTCAATGGCGCCGACGTTGTGCTCTCCGCCTCCAAACAGGGGCCCGGAACCATCAAGGAGGAATGGGTGAAGTCAATGAACAGCAAGGGAGTGATATTCGCGCTTGCAAACCCTGTGCCTGAAATATGGCCCAGGCTCGCCCTTGAGGCGGGGGCTGCCGTCGTGGCAACCGGCAGAAGTGATTTCCCCAACCAGATTAACAACAGTCTCGTCTTTCCGGGCGTCTTCAGGGGGGCGCTTGATGCCAGGGCGACCGGTGTAAGCATCGACATAATGATAGCGGCGTCGGCCGAGATAGCCAACTTCGTCAAGGAGCCGGGTCCCGAGAGGATAGTCCCGACGATGGAGGAGTGGGAACTGTACCCAAGCGTCGCCTCAGCGGTTGCCGCCAAAGCATCCGAACTGGGAATGGCCAGGAAGACCGGCTCAAAGGAGAGTTTCTACAAGACAGCCTTCGAGATAATAGATGAGAACAGGAACATGTACAGGCGGATGCTTGAGGAGAAGTACATAAAAGATTTGCCGGGAGGCGGGGAAAATGAATGAGGAAACTGAAGTCAGAAAGATGAAGGAAAGCGACGTGACACTGGTCATCGACATGATACGCAGGCTCAAGAGGCTTAACCAGGAATTTGATCCTACTTTCCAGGTTGCAGATCCTCCTGCCGAAGAGGTGAGGGATTCCCTTAACGAAGCGATAAAACAGGAGAAGAAACACATTCTCCTCGTCGCGGAGGCAGATGGAAAAGCAGTGGGGATAGTGAAGGCGGATGTGCACGACAGGATATACTACCTTCCGAGGCAGGAGGCGAGGATCACCGAATTCTACGTAATGCCCGAATTCAGGAGAAAGATGCTCGGGAGAAAGCTCATAACCGAGCTCTACAGGGAGCTGAGGAAAAGGAACATCACCATGGTCTCCGCAGAATTCCCGTCATCAAATCTGATAGCACTCGGCTTCTACAAGGGTCTTGGCTACAGAAACCTGGTCAGTGTCTACGGAAGGCACCTTGACGAGAGCTGAACAGAGTTGCCCTCCATGGCAATGCCGCAGACCGGATTTGAACCGGCGACTTTGAGATATCCGTGAGTAAACACTTCAGTCTCACACTCTCCCAGTCTGAGTTACTGCGGCGCATTTTCCCAGTAAACTTTACTGATATTTAACATGCACTTTGTGACTGTAAAAACATAACGACCGCGGGCAAAATTTAAAACAATCGCAGGCCGAAAGGACTGCGATGGTAAGTGGTTTGGGAGCCAGTCTTCTTCGCGGTACTTCAGAACCTTCTGTCGCCACCGCGTCCGCCGAACGACCTTCTCCTGTCCCTGTCTCCGCCACCGCCACGGTACGGGCGCCTCTCGGGCATCTCGTATTCCTTGTCGCTGACATTGGTGCCTGTGTTCGGCTCGCTTACGTCAACCTCGCTCTTGGCTATTTTGCCGTATTTTCCGACATTGACCCTTATGTGACCCTTAACAAGTGAAACGTATCCATTTTCAATCTGGATTGTTTCTCCCTCGCCGACAGTCCCGATCTGGTCCTGCCAGAGGCTCAGGACAACAGTTCCTGTGTCATCCGCTATGGGCACTTCCGCGACCTTCCTTGAAGGTCCGAACCTGGAAGGGATTTCCTTTGCTTCTCCGACAGATAAGACTTTTGCTATCACATTGACGCTCTTTGACTCGGGCGTCAGATCCGCTATCTTTGTCAGTTCCTTGTTTGTCGATTCCATCTATATTCTTCCTTGTGTGTCTGTTCGTCTTCATTCATTGAAGACTAAACTCCAACTATTCGCCTGTGTATATAAAGTATCGCTTATGGCTGTGCGAAGGGGTTTGACGTGACAGACTTTGTTATACACTGTCACATACAGTCCCGCTGGTGTTAATTTCAACGAACCTCTTAATAGTGGTCGTCCACTGATCCACCGGGACTGGTTTCAATGATAGCAATCAAAGGATGGGAACTCAGCTCGATAGAGGCGAAGCGTTTCTCGAAGGTAGGCGAGAAGCTGATGAACGTCCGTATCGACCACAACAACACAGTCACGTCTGTCGTGCCGCTTAACCAGACGGACCTGTCGATCGAATTCAGGTTTACGGCCAATTACTCCGGCATCGGGTTCGTAAGGATGGACGGGAAGATTGTGGTGGCTGACGACACCAGGAGCCCTGATACCATCGCGAGGGAATGGGGCAGCACGAACAACATGCCGCCCGAGCTTGCGAACATAGTTCACAACGCAGTGATATCCAACTGCATAATAACTGCAACAATCGTGACGAGGGACATACAGCTCCCGCCGCCAGTGCCGCTCCCGCAGGTGGACATGTCCCAGCAGAAGAAGGGTGAATCGCCAAAGGGCATGGAAGTGGCCTGATCACTTAATATGCCCGAGGCTGAATGACCCAATCGACAGGGCGCTCTTGCTTGCCGTGTACTTCACCCTGTCCCTTGTCTGCGTTTCGCATATTCCCCTGATCTCTATGAAATTGCTCTGGCCGTCGGTTTCAAACTCTATTATCCCGTCCATGATCGAGCCTATTATCTGAACGTCCTGATCGCTCACAATCCCCTTTTCAACGCAATACATGGCTGTGCACTTGTCCCTCTTCCTCTTGGCTACAAACGGCCTCAGAAGCTTGAATATGTTCTTTGTCTCGTATACCGCTGTCAGGCTCGATATTGACTTGAATATGACCCTGTAGCTCTTCTTCTCCACTATGTCCCTTACTGCATCAAGCCTCTTTTCGACCAGGGCGTCTATGTTCTCTATGTCGCTGAAATCCTCTATGTACGCCGCATTTTCGACCCTTGAGTTGTCCCCTATGCTTCTCGAGTAGGCATCAATGTAATACATCAGCCCAAGCTTCTCATACTCCTCGAAGCCGTTGAGGACATATGACATCTCCTCCCTGATTTCCCTGATTGTGTGGTCCGTTGTTACCCAAATGACAGGTATGCCCTTCCTCAGACCCTCGGCCGCGAAGGCATTCATGACGACCTCCTTTCCCACAAACGGCGGTCCGTATATCGCCACCTGTGCGCCGACCGGTATTCCGCCGAAAAGAAGGTCGTCCAGCCTTGGAGTGCCTGATTTGACCTTCTCCTGTTTGAGCTCGGCTATTGTCAGCTCCTCCATGACTTCGACCTCTTTTCCGATAAGCGCCTTCTCTCTCCTGTCAAGCTCTTCCTCCTTCTGGGAAAGGTATTTTTCAAGAGACTTGACCTTCTCCTCCTTTGCTTTTATCTGCTCACGAAGATCCTCAAGTGATTTCTTGAGCTCTATCTCCTTCATCGAGCCCATCTGCGCTTTATTCATCTCAATTTTCCGAAGCTCTTCCTTGAGGAGCTCCTCCCTGTGCTGCAGGCTGATCTCCCTGTTGTTGAACTCCTCCTCCTTGAACCTCGTCTTTTCCATCAGGTTGCTGAGGCTGTCTTCCTTGACCTTGAGTTCGTTCCTCAACTCGTCGATATGCCTGTCCTTCTGCTTGATCGCCGCTTCAAGCTCAAGGTGAGCCTTGACAGTCATTGATAGCCTCTCGGCCATGTCTGAAGGGGCCGAAACGGAGGCAACCGTCTCCATTGTCTTGAGCTCCACCCTGAGCTTCTCTATTGTGGCATTGGCTTCCATAAGTTTGATCTTCAGTTCAGCTATCTCTCCGGCCAGGTGCCCTGCCTCGCCTTCGGGCAGCATTGCGACAGCAGGTTGTTCCTGTTCCACCGCCTTCTCTTCAGCAACAGCGATCTGGGGTTCCTCCATATCCAGAAAAGAGATACCGCCCTCCTCGCTTCCCGAGAGCCACCTGACAATCGACTCTATGTCTTTATCGGCAGGCGAATTCCCCTCCCGGAGCCCGTCGTTGTCCCCCGACTGCCCCTCCTCATGGTCAACCAGCTTCATGCTGTTGTCATGACCGCAGAGAAGGCAAACGCCTTGCGGGTCTAGTGCCCCGTCGCATATGGAGCACCTCTCCTCCCGGGCCTCGGTTCTCTCTTCCTGCAATTAACACCCACCCTGAAATTACCGCGCCAGTGGGTATTTAACCGTTGCTGAGAGAATTTCAAGTATGAAATGGTTTGCCCAGAACCTCATTTCTTGTCTATTTTTGTGTTCATGAGGCTGCGGGGCATCGCGAAATCCTTTACCTTCATGGCAGTGGCAGTTCTCCAGTAGACAGTGGGGTAGATGAGTTTCTTCATCGCTGCAGCCCTCTTCTTGTTCTTGAGCACGTCCTCAAACATTTCCCTAAGGACTGTCTCCATCGTCTTTTCCTGCCTGAACCCCAGGGAGGGAAGTATATTGTGCTCAACCTCGTAGTCGTGCTCTTCTTTTTCCACCCTCGGGTTTTCCACAAACTCCATTTCTGCCTCAATGCCAAACTCACGCCCTATCTTCTGCACCTTTTCAGCCAGCTGCACAGTGTCGTAAATCTCATCAAGCTGGTTCACGACCCTGTACTGTCCCGTCTCGGCAGGATTGTCGTGCAACAGCGTAAGGCAGTTGACACTGTCATAAAGTGAAAGGAAGCCCCTTGTCTGCCTTCCCTTGCCGTAGATAAGCAGCTTGTTGAGCAGCACCGACTGGACAACGTACTTGTTTATAACCGTCCCCCAGATGGAATCGAAGTCAAACCTGGTGGCAAAGGCGTCATTCGTGATTTCATCGATCCTTGTCCCGTAGACCACGCCCTGCATCACGTCGGTTGCGGCTATGTTGTATACCCTGTTGGCCATCGCAACGTTATACGTGTCGAATATCTTGCTGAGGTGATACCAGCTCTGCCCCATCCTCGGGAACATGACTTTTGCGCTCTTGCCCTTCCTTGTTATTTCGACATCCCCCTCGGTAATCTCTATGCCTGGGGTGCCGTATTCGCCCATGCTGCCCATCTTGAGCAGATGCGCATGCGGGACGTGCCGTATCATTGAGAAAAGTATGTTGATGTTTGTCGATATGTTGTTTAGTTCCGTGTAGAGTATATGCTCCTGGTCAACCATGCTGAAGGGAGCCGATCTCTGCTGCGCCAGATGGACAAGGTTGTCAGGCTTGTACTTCGCAATAATCCTGTCCACCGACTTCGGATCCTGGATATCCGCTTCAATGAAAACCAGGTTCTTCTTCCCGGTTTCCCTTGTATAGGCGTTCATCCTCTCCTTCATCGAGAGTATTGGAATCAGCGTATCAGATTTAACAGACTTAACCAGTTTTCTTGTTGACAGATTGTCTACAAGTATAATCTTGTCGTTGTCCCTGGCACCGAGATGAAGGGCAAGGGGCCATCCGATGTAGCCGTCAGCTCCGAATATGATTGTAGTCGCCGTATTGAACACCAGCTTGAATTACCTTGAGAAATGTCTTCCGTAGATAAATTTTTCGTTATATTTACAGCTAATTATAATATTTACTGCAAGGGCACGACGATTTGTGCGGTTCGCTGTGAGAGAAGACAGGCACTGCTCTGCAGGTTACAGATGCCCTAAATCCGCTGCCTGGGGTTCAACTTTATACATGTAAGTGCTTACAAATAGCTGGGCTGGTGACTCGTGAATGTCTTCCAATGCTGACGTCATAAGGTCGGAGATTGAGGAGTCTATTTCGGTACACAGGGAGCTGGGAAGCGTCATTGACGCGATCGGTGTTGCGGCAGAGATGCTTCTGGCTGCATACGGCAAGGGCAGGAAGATGGTGATATTCGGCAACGGTGGCAGCGCCGCAGATGCGCAGCACATAGCGGGCGAGCTTGTGGGAAGGTTCAAGATGGAAAGAAAGGCACTTCCTGCTCTTTCCCTGACCGTCAATACATCGGTGCTGAGCGCAATAGCCAACGACTACTCCTACGACATGGTTTTCGCCAGACAGGTAGAGGCACAGTGTGTGGAGGGAGACGTGGCCATAGGGATATCAACAAGCGGCAGGTCGAGAAACGTCATCAGGGCCTTCGAGACTGCGAAAAGAATGGGGGTAGGCACTATAGGCATGACAGGCCTCAATGGCTTTCCAGACGGTGTTGCAGATGTGCAGATAAAGGTGCCCTCCAGCAGCACTCAGAGGATTCAGGAATGTCACATTCTCATTGGCCACATACTCTCGGGACTGATTGAAGCTGGCATTTTCGGGAATAAATGACTGTGCACAGCGCCAACAAGGAGCCTTCGGGCATCAAAGGATTAATATCTTGACTCATCGATTAGACAGCGAAGCACAGACCACGAGTGTTGATGAGGCCGTGACAAAAGGCGAAAAGCAGATACATATAAAGATCGACAAGAACAGCAAGCTTACACTAAAGGATGTGCTGAAGACGATACGGGAGATACAGTCCAGTCACCCTGACCTGGATGTTTTCTTTGACGGTGACGAATATGCAATATGCAGCAGGCCCCGGAAGAAGGACAGGGCAGTAGCGGGAGCGAGCCCGAAAGGAACCAAGTAACGGGCCAATTCCCAGAGTCAATAAACAGTTGTAGAGTATACGGCCCGCCTTCTCATGAGGTGTTTTTGTCATGGGCCCCCGTTTTCAAGAAAAAGGAGCCCATGTTGTTCTGGTTTATGCCTCAGTTGATGCGCTCTCGTATTCAGTCTGTGTTATTTCTGAAGCAGGCGGGGTGACCCTTTCCTCGACCGCCCTGATGTAGTTCTCCACGAACGCCTGCATGACCCTCTGGAAAGGCGCAAACGAGTGGCTGCTTACATACCCTTCGTAAGCATGGTCTATCCATTCCTTCTGGTTGTATGTCAGTCTGACTGTGTATTCCTGACCGCCAGGGTTTCCCCTCTTCAGCTTCGGCGGCTCCTCTGCAAGGAGTGAGGCTATCCTTTCTATTGCCTCATTTGTTTCGCGATCTATGCTGTCCGAAGGGAGTTGCGATGCGCTCGCGAGTGCATTCACTATCTCGTCCTCGGCAGTGAGCCCCTGCGGTTCAGACTCAACGATTGGCACAGCGACACTTGTTGCGGCTGCGGTCGGTGTCGCATGGTTCTTCTTTCTTCCAAACACACTTCTTAGTCTGTCGAACATTTTCCCATCCTCTCCGGCCCCCGATGAGGGCCTTTGTGGAAATCGCATGATTTCCTATTCCAGAGGATGAAATGCTTTTCAAGTATAAAAAATGTCTGACGATTGCATGACAATGTCTTGGATTTGTATGACGTTCGATTTCTCCTTCATCTGGAGTTTTCATAATATTATTCGATATATCATATAATGGTATCAGTTCGACATGTTTCTTTTTCCATTGCCAGACAATTTTCCCTCAGCCGAAAAAAATACGTGCCACGCTCTCCTGATCATACAGCTGCATGTCGGCCCGAATTACATTGAGCCGACCTCGTCGCCTCCCTTCTGCTTCCGCCCTGAACAGAATTGTGGCAGCAGCATTCGGTTTTCCAGGGAATTAGACCCGTACCGTCCTGGCAGCATGCCGGCTGCGCTTCATTCGCTTGAGCCATTTCACCGTTCGAAAACAGGTTCTGCTCCAATGCTGCCGGGACTCTGAAAACAGAACGCATGGACATAGTTTCTAATAGTAATTTAATGTACAAATAGAATGCAATGAGCGATGGACTCTCACTCAAAGTCGCAAGGGCGCACCACCAGTCAGAAGTCGGCCTCGGGCGAGCAAGGGTAGACACAACTACAAGAAAGGAACTCGGCGTCGAAGTGGGGGACATAATAGAGATAATTGGCAAACGCAGGACTGCCGCCAAGGTGTTCCGTGCGTCTCACGAGGATGAGGGCAAGGGCATTATCAGGATAGACGGCATGATACGCGGCAACGCGGGCGTGAGCATAGGCGAGAAGATTGTGGCCAAGAAGTCAGATGCGCAGAAGGCGACCAAGATAGTTGTCGCCCCCAAGATACCTCAGGGCAAGAAGGTCAAATTCGGTCAGGGGGTTGAGGACCTTTTCAAGAAAGGGCTCATGAACAGGCCCCTGGTCAAGGGCGATGAAATAATAATACCAAACATAGCGCTCATAGGTGATTTCCTTCCGTTTGTTGTCATTTCCACTTCGCCATCCGGCGTGGTCCTGGTCGCAGAATCATCTGAACTTGTCGTCAAGACTGAGGCTGTGGAGGTTGTCGATGTCTCAGCATCCACAATAACATACGACGATATAGGCGGCCTCGACAACGAGCTCCAGAGGGTGAGGGAGATGATCGAGCTTCCGCTCAAACATCCGGAACTCTTCGAGAGGCTCGGAATTGACCCGCCCAAAGGCGTTCTCCTCTACGGTCCTCCGGGGACAGGCAAGACGCTGATTGCCAGGGCGGTGGCTAATGAGGCGGGCGCGAGTTTCTACTCCATCCAGGGTCCTGAGATAATGAGCAAGTATTACGGCCAGAGTGAGGAGAAGCTCAGGGAAAAGTTCGAGGATGCCGAAAAAAACGCGCCGTCCATCATTTTCATTGACGAACTCGATTCGATTGCTCCGAAAAGGGAGGATGTCCAGGGTGAGGTTGAGAGAAGGGTGGTCGCACAACTGCTCACTCTCATGGACGGCCTTAGCAAGAGGGGCCATGTGATAGTGATAGGCGCCACCAACAGGGAAGATGCCATAGACCCTGCACTCCGCAGGCCCGGAAGGTTCGACCGGGAGATAGAGATTGGCGTGCCGACAAGGGCCGGCAGGAAGGAGATACTTCTCATTCACACCAGGAGAATGCCTCTGGAGGAGGGGTTCGACCTCGACAGGTTTGTCGACTTCACGTACGGTTTCGTGGGTGCAGACCTTGCCTCCCTGGCCAGGGAGGCAGCCATGAAGACTCTTGTCCGGTACATACCTGAGATAGACCTTGACAAACCCATTCCGGCAGACATACTGGAAAGGATGAAGGTCACCGAAGCTGACTTTGTGAACGCGCTGAAGGAGATAGAGCCAAGCGCTATGAGGGAGGTCCAGGTCGAAATACCGGACGTCACATGGAAGGATGTCGGGGGGCTGGAGCAGATAAAGAGACAGCTGTTCGAAGCAGTCGAACTGCCGCTCCGCGATCCTGATTCGCTGAAGAGGCTCGGCATTTCTCCTCCGAGGGGAATTCTGCTCTACGGCCCGCCCGGGACAGGGAAGACGCTCGTGGCAAAGGCGCTTGCCAACGAATCGAAGGCAAACTTCATCGCCATCAAGGGTCCAGAGATAATGAGTAAGTGGGTCGGGGAGAGTGAGAGGGCCATACGACTGATATTCAAGAAGGCAAAGCAGGTGGCGCCAAGCATCATCTTCCTTGATGAGCTGGACGCAATAGCGCCGCAGCGCGGCATGGGCTATGATTCAGGTGCAAGTGAGCGTGTTGTGGACCAGATACTCACATCTCTCGACGGCCTGGAATCTCTCGGCTCCGTCACCGTCATCGCTGCAACCAACAGACCAGATATAGTGGACAAAGCCCTCCTGCGTCCTGGCAGGTTCGACAAGATAGTACTCGTACCTGTGCCGGACAGGGACACGAGGCTGGAAATACTGAAAGTCCACACTTCAGCGATGCCGCTGAAGGGTGTGGATATAGACGATCTTGCAGAGAGGACAGACGGGTTTGTTGGCGCGGACCTGGAGGCGCTCTGCAAGGAGGCAGCGCTGAATGCCCTCAGGCTCAACCCCGATGCATTGGAGGTCAAGATGTCCGATTTTGAAAAGGCGCTTACAGTTGTCTATCCATCCACCAACGAGGAGACGATGCGTTTCTACGAGCGTTTCAGGCAGGATCTGCGTTCTGCGCTGGTAAGAAAGGGCGAGAGCGCAGGCTTCGGCTACTACAGGTAAGCGAGCCGTCTGCCTCTCAACTGCTCGGGTCCGGCTTTGTCCCCTTCACGAGCATGAAGTCCTGTTCGTCCGGCATCATCTCAGGAAACAGTATCCGCAGCCTGCGCGAAAACACCGATAGCCCTTCCTCAAACTCCTTCTCGCTCATGAGGGCAAAGGTGGAGATGAATTTCCCGGCCACCTTTCTGATGTATTCCTCCGTGGGAACCTGTCCGAAGTTAATTTTCACAGACTTGTGACCAGTCTCAAAACCAGCATGCTTCAGTGCTGCCGAAAGCGACCCGAGGTTCGGGAACCTCGCAAGGTCTATCTTCAGGAGGCCTGGAAACAGTCTCCACTGAGACCTTCTGATCCTGGCATGCGATTCAGTGAGTATTACGAACCGCCCTCCCTTTCTCAGAATTCTTGAGACCTCCTGGAACAGTGCACACATTTCGCCTGAACTGAAATGGTGCACAGCCATGAACATTACTGCGCAGTCGAAGCTTTCGTTGCAGAAAGGAAGGGAGAGGGCGTTAGACCTGACATATGAGACGCGCCTGCCGCCTTCGTTCATTGCCTCGGAGAGCATACCGGAGGATATGTCTGTCCCGACCACGCAGCCTGAGAATTCTGCAAAAAGCTCCGTGTATCTTCCTGTACCGCAACCTATGTCAAGCACGCTGCCATCAGTTCTGATGCCTGCATACTTCACTGTTTCAACTATCCAGGGGAGAAGTCTCTCTCTTGACCTTCCACGCAGCGCGTCATAGTTGCCGGAGAGTGTGTCGAAGTCTACGGTCCTGCCGTTCATCCATCCCCGGCATGCGATTGGCTCTTATAAATAATAAAATCCATGCGCACCTACCCGCTGCGGCCCCAATGACTGTATGGTCAGTTCCCCACCTCCTGATTTCAAGCCCCTTGCTTGACTGCATGCTGGGAATACGATTAATACTGGAATAGGGTTGACTTCAGCGCAGGAAAAGCACATGGAATCCAGTGTAGACACTTTGCTTTCTGTCAGGGACCTCCAGATATGCTACAAGACTCCTGCGGGCATCGTAAGGGCGGTGAACCATGTCGATCTCAGCATATCCAAAGGAGAAGTCGTTGGCATAGTGGGGGAAACAGGTTGCGGAAAGAGCACACTTGCCCACTCAATTCCCAGGTTGCTTCCAGAGCCTCCGGCAGAGGTCGTCGGCGGCGAGGTTGTATTCGACGGGGTCAACATTCTCTCCGTTCCGAAGAAGGAGGCACCGAAGTACAGGGGCACTGGCATAGCTATGATATTCCAGGAGCCGATTAACTCCCTTAACCCTGCGTACAGGATATTTGACCAGGTCATCGAGGCAATCAAGATCAGAAAGACAAGAGAGGCGGGCATGGATGCCCAGATGGTTGTGGAGCCACACAGCTACGAAGAACCAGGACGTGTAATTTCCCATCCCCTCAGGGAGATAACAGCCACGACCAGGAGGAACAGGTTCGGCGATGTTGAATTCAACAGGAAGGAGCTTCGCGATGAGGCAATAGCCTTCCTTTCCATGGTCAGGATTAACGACCCTGAGCACATACTGCGCCTTTACCCGCACGAACTATCCGGAGGGATGAGGCAGCGCATTATGATTGCAATGGCCCTTTCGGAAAAACCTAAGCTGATGATTGCAGATGAACCGACGAGTGCCCTTGACGTGACAATTCAGGCGCAGGTTCTCTCGCTCATGAAGGATCTGATAGATGAGGTCAGGACATCGATATTGTTCATAAGCCATGACCTCGGTGTTATTGCTGAGATAGCCGACAGGATAGGTGTGATGTACGCGGGAAACCTGGTTGAGATAGGACCGGCCGAGGCAGTCTTCAACGAGCCTCACCATCCGTACACGCAGTCCCTGCTCAGGTCGTTTCCTCACGGGTACAAGACGGAGGGGAGGCTTCCTACCCTTAGGGGCTCGGTTCCCAACTTGATGAGGCTGCCATCCGGCTGTCCCTTCAGATTGCGGTGTGAAGCGGCCACCGACGTATGCGCTGCTGAAATGCCTGGAACGGTCGACCTGGGCAACGGACACATGGTCGCGTGCTACCACCACGGCAGAGGAGTGGCCTGAATGGATGACGGCATCCTTTTCTCTTCTAGCCACGTTGTGAAGCACTTCGTATTGCAGAGAAAAGTGTCTGAAACATTCAGGAGAAGCGCTGTCAAGAAGGTCCATGCAGTTGACGATGTGTCCCTGGATATCAGGAAGGGCAGGGTAATGGGGCTGATCGGCGAGAGCGGTTCCGGGAAGACTACATTCGGTTGGGTTGCTGCCAAACTGCTTGCTCCGACATCGGGATCGCTGACGTACGACGGCATGGATGTGACAATGCTAGGGGGCGAGGAGCTCAGAAGATGGAGGCACCACGTGCAGATTGTTTTCCAGGACCCAATCACGTCCCTCAATCCAAGGCTGAAGGTGTGGAGGATCGTCGGCGAGCCCCTTATGGCAGCCGGGGTCAGGGAAAGAAGCCAGATAATCTCGAAGGTGGAGCAGGTGCTGCTGGATGTGGGCCTTCCCGAAAGAAGCGTGGATCTCTTCCCGCACGAGTTCAGCGGGGGAGGAAGGCAGAGGATATCACTCGCAAGGTCGCTGATACTCGACCCTGAGATGCTTGTCCTTGACGAACCGACCAGTGCACTTGATGTGGCGGTACAGGCACAGATATTGAACAGACTGATAGAGCTGCAGAAGGAGAGGAACCTGACATACCTCTTCATATCTCACAACATAGGTGCCGTGAGATACATTTCTGACAACGTTGCGATTATGTACCTTGGCAAGGTAATGGAGGTGGGAAGCGTAAAGGACGTGATGGAGAAGCCCATGCATCCATACACGAAGGCGCTTCTTGTTTCAGTCCCTGTTCCTGATCCCTCCAGGCGGAAGTTCAGGTTCAGGATAGAGGGCGAAATTCCGACGCTTGTCTCGCCCCCGCCAGGCTGCAGGTTTGCAGGCAGGTGCCCGTTTGTCCAGGAATTGTGCAGGAAAGAGGAACCGGTGCTGCGAAGCGTGGGCGACGGGCATACTGTCGCCTGTCACTTTGCTGAGGATCTCTCCGGAAAAGCGATTACCTGACACGCTCCATTCCCAATGCTTATCAGTGAGTTGCAGATTAGCATTCTGTGATGGCATCTCTGGAAGTCCCATTCTACAGTCAGACGCTGGATTTCACATGCGGCGCTGCCTGCATCGTAATGACACTCTCCCACTTCGACAGGAGCTTTCCCCTCGACAGGAAAGCTGAGATCGATGTCTGGAGGGAGGGAACATCGGTAATAGTGCTGGGCATGGGCAGATACGGCGTCTCTTTTCCTTTTCTCAGGAGGGGGTTCAATGTGGAGGTGCTGACCAACTGTGAGGACATCGACTTCGTTCACAGGATTGAGTCCAGGTTGAACGAGAGGCAGATGGAGCACTTCAGGAACATATATTACGAAAGAAAGGAAAGGGCGATCGCGCTTGGTCTCCGAGAGCAGCGCGTGCAGGACATAACACTGGCGAATGTGGAGTCAATAATCGAAAGGGGTGGAGTGCCTATCATGCTGACCGATGCAAAGGAGCTTGAAGACGACGAGGCGCCGCACTGGGTCGTGGTCACCGGCGTTTCGGATGGCTCCTTCACAATAAACAATCCTCTGGACAAGTCGGCCAACAGACTGTTTCAGGCTGCAGATTTCAAAAGAATATCAGGCTTCAAGGGTGAAAGGACCGTGGTCGCAGTCTTCGGAACGAACGGCGCCGCGACAACTGTGTGAAGCATCACTTCATGTTCATTACGACGACGTCCTTTACAGCTCTCATTTCACTGAATGGCAGGACAAGCCTTCCCTGATCATCCGTCCTGAAGAGCCTCGGTTCTATTTCCTCCGCAGGAATGACCAGAACATTTTCTATCTCCCCTGTCGCAGTCTCGATTATGAAATTGTCTATCAGACCGAGTATCTGCCCATCCTCTGTCATCACCGTCTTCCCTTTCAGCTCGGTTATGAACTTCCTTGTCGAATCCATTTGGCTATCCTCTCTGAAAGCCTTCCTGGGGCAATAGCCCCGGGACCATATTTAATAGTGTCGCGATCCGCTGGACCGAGTGTTGCCGGCAGGCGCCAGGCCGTTTTTCATTTGACCTCTCCATGTCGGTGCATGCCCCCTCTGCCGGACAGTTGCAGTGAACATTGCTTCAGAAGATGTTTTAAGTGAGTGTTTCACTCTTGTATTTCACGGCTCTGGAGCTGTAAGCATGAGGTCAATACCGGCAAAACTAGTGACCTGGGACGAAATCGCTGAATGGTGCGGTGAACTTGGAAGGATGATTGTTGACAGCGGCTACAGGCCCGATGTTGTCATTGGCATGGCCAGAGGCGGATGGATCCCCGCCAGACTTGTTTGCGATGAGCTTCTTTCCAGGAACCTTGTCTCGCTGAAGACACAGCACTGGGGCGTCACTGCGTCGAAGGACGGAAAGGCGAGGCTCGTCGGAGGCATACAGGAGGAGATCGGCGGCAAGAACGTCCTCGTGGTCGATGACATAACAGACACGGGTGAAAGCCTGAAGCTCGCATTCGATCACGCGAAGTCTCTCTTGCCCGGCTCTGTGAAAACGGCAACAATGCTGCACATAACACACTCTGATTTTGTACCTGATTTCTATGCAAAGGAGGTCGACAAGGAGAAGTGGACGTGGTTTGTGTTTCCGTGGAACTACTACGAGGATATGGGGACGTTCGTCAGGGAGATACTCCTTGAAAAGCCCCTTTCAGCATGGGATATTGGCTCTTATCTGCGGAAAAACCACGGCATTATGATGACTGAGGGAAGGCTGGACCGGACCCTCGTCAGGCTTGAAATGCTCGGCATGATCAGACGCATAGAAAACACCTGGACCGTAGTCGTTCAGGAGAAGGAGGAAAGGCAGGACTGATCCTCAGATGAACCTGCCAGAGAATTTCGTGGCGCTTTCCCTGAGGTACTCCAGCACCGCAAGCTTCTTGCCTGATATCAGTGCCTCGAGCGCACCTCCTCCTGTGCTCACGTACGAAACCTTGCGGTCAAAACCGAGTTTCTGCGCGGCTGCTGAAGTATGCCCGCCGCCTATTACGCTGTATATGCCTGATCTGGTTGCTGCCTCGAATACACTCCTGGTGCCCTGCTCGAACCCTTTCTTCTCGTAGACTCCGGCTGGTCCCGAGATAAACACAGTACCAGCTCCTGACAGGATGCTGGAATATTCATTCATTGTATTCTGCCCTATGTCAAGCGCCTTCCCTACCGCGGGCCACTCCCCCACTTTACGATCAGACCTTACACCATCTGCCTCAAATCCCATGTCAGACGGTAGGACTATCTTCGGACCCCTGCCAATCAGTTCTCTTGCCTGGTCGAAGAACGCTTCGTCCGCCTCACTGCTGATTGCAGCACGGGTTGCGTCGTCTACGCGAATGCCGCTGGACACGAGAAACGCAATCGCAAGATAGCCTGTGAGCAGCACCCTGTCGACGTGGCCGTTGTCGACCACTGACTTCAGGGTGGGAAGGAAGTCGCCAAACTTCTTGCCGCCGAAAACGTATACAGCCGGTCTCTTCGGTTCGTCGATTAGCGGCGACAGATGCTTCAGCTCATTCTCCATCAGCCTGCCGACGGTTGATGGGAGGGTGACGGTGAAGCCCACCATCGAACAGTGTGGCCTGTGCACGGCCGCAAATGCATCGTTCACAAAATAGTCGAACAGGGGTGAGAGGTTCTTCACCAGCTCTGTCTTCGAATGTTCTTCTGCCGTCGCCTTCTTCTGCTCGTAATCAAGTCGCCTGACGTTCTCAAGAAGAACCGAATCGCCCTGCTTCATGCCCTTTACTGCCTCTATCGCCCTCGCACCGCAGACGTCGTCGACAAACCTCAGCCCGGGAACCGTCTTCCTCATGATTTCACAGTGTTTCTCCAGCGAGATGAAATCATAATCCCCCGGTCTTCCCTGGTGTGCAAGCATGACGACCGAGGCTCCCTTCGAAAGGAGTTCCTTCAGCGTGATGGTTGCCGCCTCCACCTTTGATGCGTTTTCTATCGCAAGCGTGTCCCTGTCTACTGGAGAATTAAGGTCTACCCTGAGCAGTACCTTCTTGCTCCCGGGGTCGAAGGAATCTATTGTCCTTATTCCTTCAAGCAACATGTCATCACTTTGCAATGCCAAGAGATTTGTCTGTTTTCCTTATGCTGCGGGTGGCATCCTTCTCGAGCTGCATCATCGACCTTATGCAGTCTATGTTCTCGGGTATGACATCACTTTCCTGGTGCACCGCCTGGTAGTAGTAGAGCGAGTCGTCTGAAACATGTGTTCCATCTTCCCATATCACCGTTTCAGCAAAGTCACCGCTATGTCTTCCAAGATCCCTCGCTATCTCCATTATCTGTCCGCTTGTCTTGATGCCGTGCTTTCCGCTCACAAATCTGATTCTGGGCATCTGGTCCCACAGCGACAGAACGTCTGAGGTTTTGACCCCCTTCTTCCTGAGCTTTACATGTATGCAGTGGACATGCATGTTCGTTGTCGGCACCTTGACGGCCATGGTGCTTATGTTCAGCCACGGCAGTACGGTCTTCACATCCACGCCATGGTGGGTCGGTACGTGAAGGGAGGGTTCGACAGCGTTGAGAGCGCTGCCCTTCGATTCAGCTGGGTCTGCACCCCTCCTGATTATTGCGGCAAACGTGTTCTCTATCTTGAACATTCTGTCGAGCGGATACAGAGTCCTGATAAGGCCAGTTGTATTGCAGCTAACTACCCTTGCCCACTTCTTTCCCTGAGCCTCATCGTATGTCGAAAAGGCGTTGAACGACAGCCCTGTAAGCTCATGTCCCTCCCCTCCCTGGAAGATGGCACGTACGCCCGCCTCCTCGTAGAGTTTCTTGTTCTGTTCACCCACGCCGTTCGGTGTGCAGTCAACCACCAGATCCACCTTCGTCAGGAGCTCATTCAGGACTCCTTCCACCTTCAGGCCCTGTTCCTTGAATGCTCCCAGTTGCTTCTCATCTATCGTGTAGAGGGGCATACCCTCCCTGTTGGCGATCCTTGCCTCGTATGTGGGCTTCGTTTTGGTAACACCCATGAGTTCCATATCATCCTGGAGCATCACCGCCCGAGCGACCCTCTTGCCAATTGTTCCAAATCCGTTAACTGCGATTCTCGCGGTCATATTCCGATCACCTGCAGTCGAACCTTCACCCGCGCCCCGCCACCTTCCGATCAGCAGGGCTGCAGTCACTGGTTCGCCGAAGCTGTGTTTCTACAGGAACGCACAAACTTAATAATGTAACTGATGTGGCGAAGCCATCCACGCTCCCAGTTTGTGCCCCTTGTCAGGGACTTCAGGCTATAGAAACATCGCAAAACAGTTAAATAATCAACCATGTTAGTCGAAAATACTTCGATTCGGTGTTCATATGGCCAGAAAACCAGCAAGGATGTATACGAGGATCAGAGGGCAGGCCTATGCCAGGAAGGAGTACATGGGCGGTGTGCCAGCTCCCAGGATAGGCCAGTTCGATCAGGGCGACCTCAGGTCCACTTTCCCAGTCACGCTGAAACTCCACGTCAAGGAGGAGTGCCAGATAAGGCACACCGCGCTTGAGGCGGCAAGGATTTCGGCAAACAGGTCACTGTCCAAGAAGGCAGGTGCTTCGGGTTTCCGCATGAAGGTGAGGGTTTACCCCCACAATGTGCTGAGGGAGAACAAGCTCGCAACAGGTGCGGGTGCTGACCGTGTGTCGGACGGCATGCGTGCTGCGTTCGGAAAGGCTATTGGCACCGCTGCCAGGGTCAAGAGGGATCAGGTAGTTCTTACAGTCATGGTGAACCCGCAGCACGTGGATGCAGCCAAGGATGCACTTCACAGGGCATCTGTCAAGCTGCCGTCGCCGTGCTATGTGCAGATAGAGCAGACGAAGTAGACCTTCACTCCAACTGGGGCCTGCTCCCTGCACCTGTGCAGCGTTGCATATCATTTATCCGCTTCCAGGAGGCGAGTTTCGGTGCTTTCTTGTCGCCGGGAGCACATTGAACTTCACCGATGTCCCTGGCGCAGGCCCTGCAGGCCATTCACGAGTGGACTCAATGAGCCTGCTTGATCACGCGTCTGCCATTTCCCTTCGCCTGCCACGCATCAGTCCTGTCTCCGCGGTTACTTCAACGTCCTGAAGGCGCGGCTCGTGCGATTCCCCTCCAGATATCAGAAAACGCCGCCGCATCTGCCGCACCGTGCCTTATGTCAGGACTCTGGGGCAGCCGCAGCTCGTTATCCACCTGTTCTTGTCGTGATTTTTTTCTGCCCTGGCTAGAGATGGGCATCATAAAGCTTCGTACCTTCCTCCCGCCTGCAGGGCTGGTCGAGATGGAACACAGGCATGATCGGCTTTCCCTTGGCCCGATCAGAAACCATGATATGGCAGAACCGGGAGAGGGAATATCTCCGGCACCATAGTGGCTCTCCGACCGTAACAGGGCAGCACATTGCCTTCACAGTTTCATGGGTCATTACCGTACAGCCTGCTGCCAGGCTCGTGCAATCACACTCCTCTTCTCGAAAAGAGCACTGTCCGTGTCACGTCCGCGTGCTGCCTGTCAGGCTTCGCTACGCTCCTCCACCGGCCGGAAGTCCACTTTACGTGCAAATTCCGGCCATCTGACAATAAGTATAGTAAATACGACTCCTATATACCTAAATAATACGTATTGATTTTATGACGCAACATGGCCAAAGCAAGAGATTTCGCAAAGAGAATTGACGGGCTGGCTCACATCCATCGGCTTAGAATAATCTCTGTTCTGAAACAGAACCAGGGGAGGGAGATGTATCTCTCCGAGATTGCCAAGAAGACGCGGCTTTCTAGGGGACTGTGCAAGATACACATGAAGAAACTCGAGGATTCGGGCTTTGTTTCGAGCAAGATCAGGCTTGCCGGACGGGATAGCGCAAGGGCACTTCGATATTACACGCTGAAGGACTTCAAGATACTTCTCAGCCCGGAGGGAATAGTGAAAGAGGTGTCCAGAGGGTAGGCACGGCTGGTCTGATTTTTGCAACCGCTGTGCGAAAACCAGGGCATTGAGGACGGCACGATGGAATGAGCGAAAGGAAGAGGCTCCCCCCGATCATCATCGTTGTCATAGCCGTGGTGATAGCGGCCATCGTGATCGCGTCCTCTTTTCTTATCCTTTTATATGCAGTCGGCCTGCCTTTCGCCGGTGCGACGGTTTCTAGAAACAGCGCAGCCTATCATGTCACAGACGGATATGCGGTTGAGTTTGTGGCTGACAACACTAACCTGAACGTGGTCAACAGCCCTAACGGCACTGTTTATCTGACTGTCAGCGTGGTGTACTTTCCGATAGGGGCCGGCCCACCGATGAACCTGACGTCACAGTATGCACATAACTCGGTCAACCTTACGGCGACGATTCCACGCACAGGAGTCATTCGTTCTACTGCCGTCCTCTACCTGCCTCTCATACCCAGAGCAGGGTCTGTGAGCGCAACCTTATCCAACGGCAACATGGCAGTCTCCGCCCCGGGCGACTCTGACAGGCTTTACTTTCAGACTACGAACGGCAACATCATGTTTACTGCAGGCAAAAGCGGCAGCATCCATCTTCTCAGCGACAACGGCAACATAAACATCGCTACCGGCGGAATTATGAATATGACCGCATCCACTCAGAACGGCAACATCAACTTCGAGGTACTCGGCAGCAGCGTCACGTCCGGCACAACTGATATTTCGACGAACAACGGCAACGTGGCAATAGGCCTGAACCCTGCGGTGAGCGTCGTAGTCGCTGTGGCCACATCCACGGGTACGGTCAGCGTTACGGGGCTCACTTTTACTTCAGTCATCTCGACACAGAAGTCATTCTACGGTATCCATGGAACAGGTTCGGCAACACTCCACGCCACTACACAGAATGGCAACATTGACGTGTCGTGAAAGTAAGCATTGCTTCTGGGCCAACACTCTGCTGAAAACAGAACGGATTAAATTGTTTGTGTAAGGCGTTTGTTCAGCTTCTGCTGCTGTGTGCTCACCTTATGATGTCTATACCGTCATCGAAGTCCTGGGTCACAGCAGTCGCGGCCGCTCTTCCGACTTCGGGAACGGTCTGTATCGAATCTTCCTTCGCGAGCATGTACTTCGACCTTGCACCCGTGACTATCAGGAGCACTTTGACGGTCCCCTCTGAACTGTCATCCACAGAGCAGCCCCATATTATGCGCGCATTCCTGCTTATTGTCGAGCTGACTATTTCGGCCGCCTTCTGCGCCTCCGATATTGTCAGGTCGTGCCCGCCTGTGACCCTTATCAGGCAACCCGCGGCATCCGCAAGGTTGATTTCTCCAAGAAGCGGCGAGTTCAGAGCTTCGCTGACAGCCTCCTCTATGCGCCTGTCATCCGAATCGCTCTCACCTATACCGACGAAGGCCACTCCTCCCTCGTTCATGACGGTCATGATGTCCGCGTAATCAAGGTTGACAAGACCTGGCTTTGTGACTATTTCAGTGAGCCCTTTCAGTGTCTGCATCAGCACTTCGTCGGCCACCTTGAACGCAGCCTCTATTGGCAGTTTTGGAACGAGGTCGAGCAGCTTGTCGTTTGGTATCACTATCGTTGTATCGCAAATGCGCCTGAGCTTCTCGAGCCCGGCCATTGCATTCTCCATCCTGAGTTCGCCCTCTGCCTTGAAGGGAAGCGTGACAACGCCGATTGTCAGCGCCTTCATCTCCTTCGCCAGCCTTGCAACGTAGTGGGCAGAGCCAGTTCCTGTTCCACCCCCCATCCCTGCCGTGACGAATACTATCTGCGAGCCCTGAAGGAATGACCTTATCTCCGGGTCGGCCTCCCTTGCCGCCTCCTCTCCAACCTCCGGTATTGCACCTGCGCCCAGTCCCTGCGTCAGCCTTTTGCCAATCAGTATCTTCCTCTGTGAATGAACGGAAAGCAGATGCTTTGCGTCCGTGTTGACGGCGCACATCTGGGCGCCCTGTATCTGAGAATCATGACATCTTGTTATTGTGTTCGTCCCGCCGCCTCCGCATCCGATGATCTTTATACAGACATCGAGTGCCGACGCAATCCTTGCGAGCTCCTCGTCATCCTTGCTCATCTGTCCCGCCTGCGATGCAGGGGGCATGTACGAAACCTGCTCCGCGGGCACCCTGAAATCAGGGCCTAGCGCATCCTTTACAAGAGAATTTGGCATAAGTGCATCCCTGAAAACCCTTAACTCAGGATGAAGTTATAAATCTTTCTACATTTTGAGGCGGAAATGCTGTTTTTGTACGCCAATTGTCTGACAGTTCCAGGCGCCCGCCAGCGTCATGTTGCTGGGTATTCCCCACCGAAAAGTTAATCATCCCCGCACGCTAACTCCCGCACAGGATGAAGCATTTCATCGAGGTCCAGACATCATCTGCTGTTAAGCCCGTCCATCCCGGGAGTGGCCCGGGTGCTGTTTGCCTGCTTTCGGGCGGTATCGATTCGCCAGTTGCCACATGGATGAGCATGAGGTCCGGCCTCAGGGTCGAACTCGTCCATTTTCACAGCTATCCTTTCTCGTGCAGCTCAGCGATCGAAAAGGCCAGGGAACTTGCAGCAGTGCTTCTGCCACTGCAGGGAGGGGGCCGGCTGCATCTTGTTCCGTTCCTCGACATACAGGAGAGCATATTCAGGAACACTGCCAATAATCTGAGAATTGTCATGTACAGGCGTGCGATGGCAATGATCGCGGAAAAGATAGCCGAGGAGAGCGGCGCCTCCTTCATAGTGACAGGAGACAGCCTTGGCCAGGTCTCCTCTCAGACGCTCTCAAACATTTCCACAGTCGAGCAGTCTGTTTCAATGCCGTTGCTCAGGCCTCTTATCGGCTTCGACAAAACGGAGATCATCGACATAGCGAAGGCAATAGGGACATTCGAAATATCAATCAGGCCGCATGAAGACTGCTGCACCCTCTTCTCAATTGGCAACCCCTCCACCCATACGGAGGTGGGGAAGGTCGAAGCCGAGGAGGGCAAATTCGACCTCCCTTCCCTGGTTGAAGCCGCAGTCGGCGGCAGGGAGGTCGTCTCCTATTCAGCCGGGGAGACACCAGTGAGATCCGTTACCGCCCGTGCACAAATCTAATTACGCCATCAGGGTTATTTTGAGGCATGGTGAACAGGACAGCACTTGTTACCGGTGCTTCCAGGGGAATCGGAAGAGCGATAGCCCACAGCCTTTCCTCAGCCGGTTTCTCTATTTGCATCAACTATCTTGGAAACGAAAGTGGAGCGAACTCTCTCCTGAGCTCGATCCGTGACGAAGGCACCGATGAGTCAAGCGTGTTTCTCTACAGGGCGGACGTCTCCGACCAGGAGAGCGTCAGAAGCATGATTTCCAGCATAAGGGAGAGGTGGGGGAGGCTAGATGTTCTTGTGAACAACGCTGGCATCTATGAAAGGAGCCAGTTCGGTGCAATAGACTTCGGAAGCTGGAGGAGAACTCTGTCCAACAACCTTGACAGCGTCTTCCTTTGCACAAGCGAGGCTGTCCCTCTCATGAAGGAGCAGCATTACGGCAGGATAATCAACATAACATCACAACTTGCATTCAAAGGCTCCAGGCACGGCGCCCATTATGCTGCATCGAAGGCCGGCATGATAGGTTTCACCAGATCCCTTGCACTGGAGCTCGGGCCCTTCGGCATCACAGTGAACATGGTTGCCCCCGGATCAATCAGGACAAGGATACTGGACAACTACACCGAAGAACAGCTGGCTGAAATCGCCTCCCAGATTCCTTCGAGGAGGATTGGCGAGCCGGAGGATGTTGCGTCAGCCGTCCTTTTCCTTGCCTCTGAAGAGGCATCATACGTAAACGGCTCGACGGTGAGCGTATCGGGCGGCTCGTTCCTCTTCTGATTACAGGGAGAAATCAACTCTCTTCGACAGCTCCGCGGGCAGGTAGAGCGGCTTGAAAGGGTAGTCATCCTGCCTTGCGCCGCACTCCGAAAGGAGCTCCTGGACCGTCATGTCCCTGTTGCTGTCACTTTCCCTGTCGTATACTTTGATTGCATTACCTTCGAGTTCCCTGTCACCAATAACGATCACGTAGCTGACCCAGTCCTGCTTGGCCTCCCGTACCTTTTTCGAGATCGTCAGCGGCCTGTCATCTATGCCAGCCCTTACTTTGTGCTTTGTCATCTCCGAGGCAATCTCCTTCGCTCTCGTGAGATGCCTGTCCGTTATTGGCAGAAGCCTCACCTGTTCGGGGGATATCCAGTAGGGAAGGTATCCAGGCTTCCCTGTCTTTTCAGCCCTCTGGAGGGCCTGGTCGAACAGGGCGTACATGAACCTCTCGATAGTACCGACAATCGCAGTGTGCAGTATGATCGGATATTGCTTTTTTCCCTGCTCGTCGGCATAGGTGATATTGAAACGCTTTGCATTCCCGACGTCGATCTGGACCGTGCCCACCTCCCTCGCCCTTCCCATCTGGTCAAGGAGATGATATTCTATGTTTACTGTCCAGTAGAAATTGGCACCCTCAGGGTAGACATGTATCAGGCAGTCTTTGTTCCTTTCATTCAGGAGCGAGAGTATGAATTGCCTGTTTTCCTCAAATGCCCTGCCCGAGCTGACATTGATCAGCATCTCATAGTCTGTGCCGATCTTCGTAACTTCGCTGTACACCTGCCTGTGAATGGTCGTAAACCACCGGTACGCCTCCTTTATGTCTCTGCACAGCACATGCAGGTCAGGCATGTTGAGCCGCCTTAGCCTGAAGAGAAGCATTGTCTCGCCAGACTGCTCGTACCTGTATGCATCAGCTATCTCGAAGGCGGAAACAGGCATCTGTCTGTAGCTGATGTTCCAGCCGCTCATCATCGAGAACTGCTGGTGGCAGGCCGCATATCTGAGGACAAAGTCCCTGTTGTCAGACTCAATTGTATAGAGCCTGTCACCGAACAGCTCTGCATGCTCTCTCACAGCAGGTTCAGAGAGATTGAACATGTTGGTGCCCTTGACTGAGAAAACAGAGAGACCGAAGCTTGTGACAACCTGTTTTGCATAGTCGGCGCTTAGGTCGAATATCAACGCAGCGGCAGGGTGGTACACCTCGTGCCCTATGTCGCTCATCCTCTCCCATGAGATACCGAATTTCCTGCACAGTTTGAGGTATTCAGGAGCCTCGCTGCTTCCTACCTGCTCCTTGAGAGCCTCCTTCCTGAGCATGGATTCAAAACATTTGCTTTCGGGCCTGTAGTCCTCCGGCCTGACAAACCTCTCCTCCCTAGTCAGGACGAAGTCCCAGTCCTCCCCTTACTTCATCCCCTCCTGCCCTTCGACAACGACCTGTCTCGACAGCTCTGAAAGCGGGTGGCCCTTGCAGGTGATTGTGAATGCCTTGTACCATCCGAATGGAGACCTCTTCGTGTGGAACTCCTCTGCCGCCAGCTTCTCGATATCCTTGAGAACTCCGACCGCCTCGGCAGGAGGGGCAAGGGAGGATGAAAGGTGGGCGTAAGGGTAAATCATCAGGTTCTCTGCCTTTACTGTGCTGGCGACTTCCCTTATGTTTTCCATGGCCTTCTCAATCAGCGGCTTCCCTTTTGCTGCGTCCCCCTTCTCGACGGCGGTAAAGCATACAAGCACCTCATCCATCGAACCTTTTCTCTCGCTGTCTTGTATGTCCTCTGCGGCCTTCGTTTTTGATTTGACTTCATAGGACATCTTGTCCGCGTGAATGAATAGGAGCCTCAATTTGCAGCACCAGCCTGAGGTTAGTGTGCATCATTTTAAATTCTTTTGCGGGGAAAAGGCGTGAGATAATCGCATCCGGTCCTGCTGAAGGCTTATTTGATGAGAACGGGATTGCCATTGCAGTGCGCGGCTGGAACTCTCATGAGTGAGACATTCAGGGTACTTGCGATGCCAGATATCTTTCTGGATCATACCGTACAGTCCGATGAACCCGAATCATTCATTCGTTCGGTGAGGAGAACCATGTCAAAGGGGACGAGGATGCGTGCCCGTCAATGGCTGTCTGCCGGCGGCAATGCTTACAACTTCGGGTCCGAGATGGCAAGGCTTGGCTGCTCAGTCACGCTTGTGTCGAAGACAAGCACTCTTCTTCTTGATATGGTGAGGAAGGAGACCGGGGGCCTGGACTTCTCAACAGATTTCGTGGAAACGGGCCATGACCCTTCGCTGACAGTCGCTCTTGAATTTTCAGGAACACGGTGGAACAGCGCTTTGAACATCAACTCACCAGGCAGGCTGCTAGAATTCGGAAGCGCTGACTTTCCACTCGCCCTGAACAATAAGAAGTTCGACATTGTTTCAGTCTTCAATTTCAGCAACAACAGGCTCGGCCCGCAGCTCGCAATCCATGCATTTACCTCTGTCAGGGGAATGAGGCTGATGGACCTCCCGGACCCGGCATCGGATTTCAGGGATGCGGAAGGTCTCAGGAGGTCGATAGAAATGAGCGATATAGTGACAGGAAGCCCAGTCGAGGTGATGAGCGCCTCCCGCCTGCTTGGAAAAGAGCATTCCAGTATCAGAGGTTCTGCCCTTGCCATCGCGGGTATGGGGCCCAGGGTGGGTGTCCATTCGGCTGCCCTTTGCATGGAAGCAGCCGAAGGCAGTGTCGTCACCGTGCACCCTAAAGCACTCAGCCTCCCGTCCACGACCGGAGCCGGTGACATCTGGACTGCAGCCTATGCATATTCAATCCTTCGCTCCCAGGAAGCAGGCGAACGTCTCAGGTTCGCCAGTATTCACGCTACAGAAGCACTCCGGCGGAGAGCAGCACACTGAGGGCTGCTCCTTCAATCTGCCTCCCTACAGCTCAGTGCCGAGGTGCAGCGTGTTGGTTATGTCCTTGAACCTGTTCCTCAGCGTGACCTCTGTCACGCCGGATATGTTGGCAATCTCCTCCTGCGTTCTCTTCTTGCCGTTGAGTATTGCCGCGATATAGATTGCTGCGGCAGCTATGCCTGTAGGTCCCTTGCCCACGGTCGAGGAGTTTTCCTCTACCTCCTTGAGTATATCAAGCGCCTTTGCCTCGACTTCAGTGCCGAGATTGAGTTCACTGCAGAACCTCGATATGTAATTCTGCGGCGTGGTCGGTAGAAGGGAGAGCTTCAGCTCCCTTACAAGTGTTCTGTAGTTCCTTCCGATCTCCTTCCTGCCCACCCTGCTTGCCCTCGCGATCTCCTCTATCGCCCTCGGGAAGTTCAGCTGCCTTGATGCTGCGTAGATGGATGCAGCTACGACCCCTTCTATGCTCCTTCCCCTGATCAGGTCCTTGGCTGCAGCTTTTCTGTATATCACGGCTGCCTCCTCCCTTGCGTTCTTCGGCAATGCCATGTTTGAGCTTATCCTTTCTATAGAGGCAAGTGCCACCATCAGGTTCCTTTCAATTGCATTGGCAGCCCTGAGCCTCTTCTGCCACTTTCTCATCCTGTAGAGCTGCGGCTTGTTCCTGGCTGGAACACTCTTGCCGTAAATATCAACATTCTTCCAGGAGATCTCGGTGGAAAGGCCCTTGTCGTGGACCGTATATGTGGCGGGAGCGCCAGTTCTTGCCCTCCTTTCGTTCTGCTCCGAGTCGAACCCCCTCCACTCCTGTCCGGGGTCAATGAGGTTCTCGCTCACCACAAGTCCACAGTCAGCGCAAACCAGCTCTCCCCTTTCATAGTCCTCCTGCAGGTGGGAGCTGTTGCACTCGGGGCAGTATTCAATGTCATCGACCTCCACCTTCTCTCTTGTTTTGTTTAGTGTGACCACTTTCTCACGTCCGTGAGGCAGTGTACGGTGGCTGCTCGACTTGCGCTATACACGAACGACTGCGGGGACATGGCGTTGAACCTGCAATCAAAGCCGTCCACCCGCAGAATATAGCTCTGCAGCGGACAACCGCCATATGCTGTCTTTGGTTGTGGTTTTGATCATTTTTTGCTATATTTAATATTTTTGTCATATAACAATACTTTAAGTTTACAAATTTTACTTATTTCGTGCTTATTTGTCGTTTAGCGCCCTTTTTTGGACAGGATGCCCCCTCATACATGACTTTGACCGGGCAATACAGCCTGAGAACGTCTCGATAGACCGCTGGATTAATACAACGGCGGGCCAATTGCCGCCCCGATGCGTGAATTCATCGCCTTTGACATGGATGACAGCTCCATTGTACATGAGCTGCTTCGACACGATGTCTTCTCAGACAGGTGCGTCAGGTGCGCTGGCCATGGTGAGATGCACCTCACGCTCAATTTCCTCGGCGAGGTGGAACCTTCATTGAACCAGAAGATCGCCTTGGAGATGGACCAGGTGGCCTCATTGATGGAAAGGTTCAGTGTGGAGTTCAGGGGGGTGGGAGCATTCCCCTCCGCTCACAGACCCTCCGTGATCTGGGTTGGGGTGGCAGACGGCGGAGAGACATCAAGGCTGAACGCACTGCTTTCGGAAAGGCTGTCGAAGATTGGCATGGAGGTCGAGAGAAGGGTATTCCATCCCCATGTGACGCTTGCAAGGGTAAAATGCAGGATCGAGCAGGGGAAGCTGGATAGGCTCTTTGATGAATGGGGCGACTTCAGTTTTGGGCGTCAGGAAGTGCACGAGGTCATCCTGAAGAAGAGCGAACTCACTCCCCGGGGAGCCATACATACACCTCTGCACGTGTCCAGGCTCAGGACTTAGACCCTCGGCGAACTCCCATCATCCCATTCCAGACTGTTCTTGATCCCTTTCTTCTGAAGCAACTTGCTTATCTTTTCAGTCACCCTGACAACCTCCGTGCTGGAGGAATTTCCTGCCAGGAACATCTCCTTCCGACCAATCGGGAACATGAGGCGCATTCTTCCCCTCCTGTTGTACCCCTCCGGCTTTCTGTTTGACCTGATATCACGCATGTTCAATTCAATGAACATATCAAGTATCTCCCTCTCCTCTGGCATCTGGTCTGTTTCCTGTAGAAAGGTTGTCATCAGTTCGGGAAAAACATCCTTCAATGCTCTGTATCTGAAGCCGGATGCGAACACAATATGGCCCACTTCAGCCTTCACGAAACGAGTTATTCATCCTTTCGATTTAATATCTTCGTTGCCGCCATGCGACTGGCCCTCGCATTTCATGCGATATTGTTTCGTTCCACGACATCTTCTTGCGGCATGCGCACCCCCCCCCCCTATCGTGGAAGGGCATCGGCGCTGCCTGGCGCTCATGCGCGTGCTATGCAGTTGCATGCAAATGGCACTCTCTCCTGTAACTGTAAGAGCGACAGCTTAAAATACGCCGGCCCAAATCTTCTCGCCTGCGGTTTGCGCAATGAATGGCAGCATGCCCTTATTGTGGATACCATCGTCAAACGTCCTGATTACAGGAAAAGATGCACGTGCCGGCGACTGTCGTGTCACGTTGAGGAATGCCTCATGGCAGTAGCCCGTGGCCCTGTTGCGGCTCCAGATGCTCGTACCGGGTATAATCCCTACGTGCTGCCTGTTCCACGTCAGCCAATGAACTTCCCGCGGAGCCCCGCCACGATTTCTCACTGCGCCAGGTCATAATAGTGGCACGAAGTGGTTAAATGAAGATAGCAATGTTCACCGACTCCTACTACCCAGCTGTAGATGGTGTCGTCACCTCTCTTTCGACTGTTTCCAGAGAGCTGGAGCGCATAGGCCATGAAGTGTTCATATTCGCGCCCGAACCCTCCAAGGGTGAGAGGGTGCAGGACATCACCAAGGGCGGCACATTCTATTTCAGGTCCTTCAGGTTCAGGCACTACCCCCAGTACAGGAATGCCTTCCTGCCATCCAACAAGAACAGGATATTGAGGAAGCTTGGTGTCGACCTGATTCACACACACGGCATGACATTCATGGGCATGAAGGGTCTTTCAGCCGGAAGACACTTCGGCGTGCCCGTGGCCACCACATATCACACAATGATGCATGAGGCCGCAGACTTCTACAATCCCTTTCCCCTTCCAACAAATACGCTGGTCAATCTTACTCTTCGGTATATGCGGTTCTTTCTGAACAGGCTGGATGCTGTCGTTGTCCCGACCCGCCCCATACTCGAGGAGCTGGTCAGGATGGCGCCCAGAATGCCGTACACAGCGGTGATCCCCACGGGTGTTGACACAAACCGTTTCAGGCCCGTCAGCAGCGACACGGCCATCAGGGAAAGATACGGAATAGGGAGTTCTCCGCTGATACTCTATGTGGGAAGGGTTGCCTTTGAGAAGAATATAGATTCGATTATACGTAACCTCAGCAGGGTCGGGGACAGGTCTGCCAGGTTCATGATTGTTGGCGAAGGACCCGCGAGGAAGCACCTGGAACAGCTTGTCCATTCCCTCGGGCTGCAGGAAAGGGTCATCTTCACAGGCTTTGTTCCGGACAGCCGGCTTGTCGACTACTACGCAGCTGCGGACGCATTCATCAGCGCCTCGAAGTTCGAAACGCAGGGGCTCTCCATGCTGGAGGCAATGTCGTGCGGCAAACCCGTTGTGAGCATAAACTACAGGGCGATCACAGACTTCATAGTTGACGGGGAGAACGGCTTCCTTTTCAACGAGTTCCAGGATAACATGGCGGAAACAATAGACAGGGCACTTTCTTCGGACACCCGTATAAGGAAGAATGCACGCATGACCGCGGAGCGCTACTCCAAGGAGAGGACAGCCAGGTCACTCAGCGAGCTATATTCAAGGATAACGGACATGCACATCAACGGGCAATGACATGCTTTCGATAGGCTCACTTGTTTACGGCATTTTCGGCCCTCTTGGCATATTCGGTCTTCTGGCAGCACTCTTCATAATATTCTATTTTGATGCGACCGTTCTTCCCACGCTTCCTGAGCTTTTCACTGTCATCATCTTCCTGGCACACCCTGTCCCCCTCTTCGGTGTGCTCATGGTGGCAACACTGAGCGCCGCCGAGTTCTGCGGTGTGACAACTCTCTACCTCCTTGTCAGAAGGTACGCGCTTCCCCAGTGGATGCGGAGGAGGATCGTAGACTACTCCAAGTTCCTGATTGTAAGGGATGAGAAGGTCATACTTGTCAACAGGGTGGCGCCAATCATACCATTTCTCGGTGCCTTCATGGCGACCTGCGACTGGCCTTACGGCAGAAGCGTTGTCTACAATTTTGCAGGTGGCGCGGTGAAGTACGGCCTCATTATCATCATGGCATCTTATCTTCTCTCGCTTTTTTCAAATGAGATGCTTGCAGAGATAGTCACGATCATCACTGTCCTTGCCCTGATTTGTGCAAGCTACCTCATGTCTGCATACAGGAAAAGGAGAATGAGGCCAGTGCCACCGGGGGAGGTGAGAAGGTGAAGATTCTTGAACTGAACCCGTTCTATCTGCCGTACAACGGAGGGATTGAGAAGAGAATAGCCGCGGTATCCTCTCGACTTTCCGGGAAGCACAGCATTACTGTCATCACTTCCAGGCTGCCTGGAACTGAGGAGGAGGAAACAATTCACGGAGCGAGGGTGGTGAGGCTTCCGAGCAGGTATTTCTCAAAATACAACCCCCCCTTTGTCAACAGCAGCGGGATAGAGGAGGCCATCGAGTCGGCTGACCCTGATGTGGTGGACTACCACTACAGGTGGTCGAACAGTTACAACAGGGCTTTCTTCGGTTCAAGAAAGCCCAGGGTCATGACATTCCACAACCTCTACGGAGAGGGCACGGGTGCACTCCACTTTCTGAGTATTCTCAACGATGCCTTCTATGTAAGGAAGCTCAGAAACATTGACCATGTTCTGGCTGTTTCGAACTTCGTAAAAGGACAGCTGGAGAGAAAAGGCATCAGTCCTTCCAGGACGTCCACGTGCTACAACGGCATCGATATGCATAACTGCAGGACCACCGATGAACGGTTCGCACTATTCCTGGGGCGGCTTGTTCCTACAAAGGGGGTTGCATCCCTGGTGAAAGCATCGGCTCTGGCAGGTATCCCGCTGAAGGTTGCGGGCAACGGGCCGATGATTGAATGGCTGAAAAGGAGGGAAGCGAAAGGAAAGCTCGAGGTCCTTGGCCGGGTGGATGAGGATGAAAAGGAAAGGCTGCTCGCTTCATGCACGTTCATGGTAGTTCCCTCCGTCCATGAGGCATTCGGGCTGGTGGCCCTCGAGGCGATGAGCCACTCAAAACCAGTGATATCAACGGATGCCGGCGGTCTTCCTGAAGTGATCGGTGACGGCGGGACCGTGGTCAGGAGGGGTGATGCAAGTGGGCTTGCAGATGCAATGAGTGCCTACTGGAAAGACGATGGTATGGTTGCAAGCAGGGGTGCGGCTGCAAGAAAGAGGGCAGCTGAATTCTCGTGGGAAAGCGTGGTAGGCAGGATAGAGTCTGTCTACCGGGCCGTCCTGGACTCCAGTGCGTAAACAGCATACCCTGGTATTCCCGTCTTCGCGCCTGTCGCCGGGTTGCTTATGTATGTTACCGTGATGGTGAAAATAAGATAACGTCCGACAACTGGCTGATTGAAGTTGAGGGTGGCGGTTCCGTTCTGGTTCACTGCCCATATTATGAAGTGGGAGCCGGAGGGGTCCTTTCCGCCTACCGTCTTCACCATTGAAGCTGAAATATTGTTATGCAATTCTATCCACCCGGTGCCGTTGTTCGCAGCGCTGTTCACTGACACGACTTCGACTGGAAAGCCTGTAATGCCCGAGATTGTGGTCGAATTCAGCGTATATGGGTAGACGACCATTCCCGCTGTCGGCTGGTACTGGTAAGTGGCAGTCCCGTTCCCGGTGTCAAGGACCTGCAGGTTCCAGCCCCAGAATGGATCCCTAACCACCAGCCCCAGTGACGGAGCCTCTCCGAAGTCCGACTGGAATGTCGCCATTGTTACAGTGTGAAGCATGCTCACGTTCTGGTATAGGGGAAGATAGCTGAACAGCGAGCTGTTCAGCGGGCCATATCCGTCGGCAGGCGGTATTACAACGGTCTTTGTCTGGTTGACCGTCATGCCTATAAGCGCCTGGTCGAACCCCCTGACGACCTGACCGCTGCCTACGCTCGAAACCTGAAGCGGCTTGTAGCCGGATGCACCGCGCCATGTGAAACTAGGCGCTTTGGGATATGTTGCGTTGTTCATTGCAACTGAGAGGACCGAGGTATCGAAGATGAGATGGTTGGTGTACTGGCCGGTGTAGTTGACATATACTGAATCGCCCGACTGCACCGTCATGGGCGGTGTTGCCCTTGAGGCTGTGACATACCCGTAGGCAGAATAGCTGACGAGCGCAGCCCCCACAATCAGCAGGACTATTATCACCGCTGTGGACTTCGTAATGTGCATCTTCCTGGCTCCCGCGTCCTGCATTGAGACCGTCTAAAATCATCCTGCTAATAAAGCTTCTCGATGTAAACGGAGCAACTGCAAAAATCTGTCAGTGAAGTCTGCCTGCACTCACAGAAGGCCTTACCCCACCTTTTATTATATGAACTGCATCTAAACCATGAAGTGAAGGATCTTGGCACGCGATCCAATGCACATATCCGAAGTAATCAGCTCCGGGCAGGAGGGCTCGGAGTATTCGATTAGGGGATGGATCTACAGGACGAGGAGCAGCGGCTCCATAGTCTTCGCAGTGATCAGGGATCAGACGGGCATAATGCAGTGCACTGTCAAGAAGTCGGAAGTCCAGGGCAGTGAGTTCGACGAAGCCGGAAGGGCGCTTATAGAGTCCTCCGTCGAGTGCAGGGGCAGGCTGAAGAAGGACGAGAGGGCCCCCGGAGGGTATGAACTGAGGGCCACAAGTTTTCACGTCGTCTCCTTCGCCGAACCATTCCCCATTACCGCAAATCAGAGCGAACCATTTCTGCTGGACAACAGGCACCTCTGGATAAGGTCGAGGGAACAGACGGCAGTGATGAAGGTGAAGGAAACGGTCCTGCAGGGGGCGAGGGAATGGTTCAGGCAGAATGAATTCTTTGAAGTTACTCCTCCGATACTCACAACAAACGCGTGCGAGGGTGGAACCACCCTTTTCTCGCTGAAGTACTTCGGCCAGGAAGCCTACCTGAGCCAGAGTGCCCAGATGTATCTGGAAGCAATTTCCGCAACCCTCGAAAAGGTATTCGCGGTGACCCCTTCATTCAGGGCAGAAAAATCCAGGACGCCAAGACACCTTACTGAATACTGGCATCTGGAGGCCGAGGAGGCATGGGTCGACAACGACGGCAACATGAAGATACAGGAGGAGCTCGTCAGCGCGATAGCTTCCGCCGTCGCAGAAAGAAGGAAGGATGAAATAGAGCTGCTTGGAAGAAAACCCGACACGCTCAGGGCCATTGAGCCGCCCTTCGAGCGAATGACCTACTCAAAGGCAATTGAGGCACTGCAGGGCAGCGGTAAGGAACTTGCATGGGGGGACGACCTGGGAACAGAGGAGGAGCGCTTGCTGACAGAAGGGCTGGAGAAACCACTCTTCGTCACGAGCTACCCGAAGATGCTTAAGGCATTCTACATGAAGGACAACGAGGAGGATGTGAGGACATACAAGTGTGCAGACCTCCTTGCACCTGAGGGTTTCGGAGAGATAATAGGCGGAAGCGAAAGGGAAACGGACTTCAGCAAGCTTGTCCAGAGACTTGAGGCGCAGAATATTCCCACCGAGCCATACAGGTGGTACCTAGACCTGAGAAAATACGGTTCCGTCCCCCATTCGGGCTTTGGACTTGGAATCGAAAGGGTCCTCAGATGGCTGTGCAGGCTGGAGCACATACGTGACGCCACTCCTTTTCCAAGGACGCCCTCCAGGATATACCCCTGAGCACTATTTCCTTGCCCTGACAAACGGGGGCTTGACAACTGTCCCCTCCACTTTTCTGCCTCGCACCCCGATTCCAATTCTGTCTCCTGTCTTTGGCCATGGCCTCATGTAGCCCATCGCTATTGCCTTTCCCAGCACGGGTGAATAGCCCCCGCTTGTTATGTACCCCTCTCCAGCCTCTCCTTCCACCTTGTCCCCGTGCCTTGGTATCACCTTGCCATCCGTCATGAAGCTAGCCAGCCTGGCGTAGCCCCCGTCGTTCTTCTGCCTGAGCATTGCGTCCTTTCCTATGAACTCGTGATCCCAGTTGATAATCCAGCCGTAACCTGTCTCAAGCGTCGACTGCTTGCCGTCGAAGTCAGTCCCCGACAGCAGATAGCATTTCTCGAGCCTGAGAGAATCCCTTGCCCCGAGCCCTACCGGCCTGATGCCGTATTCTCCCCCGGCTTCCATCAGCCTTCTCCACGTCTGCGGTCCGATGTTCCTGTGCAGGAAGAACTCAAAACCATCCTCGCCAGTGTAGCCTGTCCTTGAAATGTATATGTTTCCCTGCTTGAGCCTCTCGATGAAGCTTCCATTCCCTTTTCCGGCAAACATTCCCCTGAAGCTCTTCAGTTCAGTGGCATCAGGTGCGATCTTGTGCATAACATGTACTGCCGACGGTCCCTGCAGCGCAAAACAACATACTTCTTCGCTCACATCCCTGACTTCGCAGCCTGCATTGCCTCCGACCCAACGGAGCACCTCCTCCGTCTTGGAAGCATTGGGGACCGTAAGGAACTCCTCGTCAGATATTCTCGTGGCTATTGTATCGTCTATTATCCTTCCCTCGGTGTTCAGATGGTGTGTGTATGTGCACACTCCTGTATCAGTGCCGGCAATTCCGTTTGTCGAAAGCCTGTCGAGCTCAGCCGCTGCGTTCCTGCCAGAAAAAAGGAGCTCACCCATATGCGAAACGTCGAACAGCCCGACCTTTTCCCTCACAGCCATATGCTCCTCTATTATGGACCCGTAGTGCAGCGGCATCTCCCATCCTGCGAAGTCAACCATGTGCCCGCCGAGTCTTACATGCTCTTCAAAAACAGGTGTTTGCTTCAGCGCATTCTGCATTTTGCGATCCTCCTTCAGCGCATTTTCTGCTTCTTTCCGGCTCCCAGAAGGCGTTCTATCTGCTGCACCATGACATCAGCCGGGACGTCAAGCATCGTGATCATGTTCGTCATTCCGGCAACGCTTCCCTTCTTGGACCTTATGTCGAGCAGGCCCAGCCCGGCGAGCTCCTTTACATGGGAATAGAACTGCGTGTGTGCCCTCGGCTTCGTGTTGTGCTCTTCGCACGCAATCCTGTAGCTCTTCTCCACTTCAGACGTCTCGGTGTACGCCTTGTTCCTCAACATCCTGGCTGTCGCGAGCAGTATAAGCAACTGGTCCCTGTTCAGCCCCGTCACCCGTTCTTCAGTCACGAACGCGTAGGTTGCCGCTTTCGCAGCCCTCACTTCTTCCGTGCTTATCCTGTCGCTGCTTCTCTCGTTTGCAATCATGCCTGACTTTTCAAGCATCTCTATTGCAAACCTTGCATCGCCCCACTCGCTGGCAATGTCTGCGATCATATCGAGTATCTCATCATCATAACTGCCGCTGACAAGCGCCAGGTCCGCCCTAGCTGATATTATGTCGAAAAGCTGCTCCTTGGTGTACTTGCCAAACTCGACCACGTTCGTTCGTTTGAATGTGGAAAGGGCAGACATGTCGAGCATTTCGAACACGTGCCTCTGCGATATCAGAATCAGCGACACTCTGTTCTTCAGTGAATCAGATTCCTCTGGAAGTCTGCTGAGGAAGTATATCAGATCACTTGCTCCGCTCCTGAAGAGCGCGTCAACCTCGTCCAGGACGAATATGCAGTGACCTCCCCTTTTTTCTATATGTTTCCTGAGAACCTTCCTTAGCTCCTGCGCTGAAAATCCCCTGTCGGGGAAATTCGGGTCGAAGTAGTTAATCATCTTCAGGAGCGTCGACGCCTCGCTGTTTCTCTGCCTGCAATTCACTATGGTCCATTCGATACTTCTGCCCGACTTTCTTGCGTTCAGTGAGAGCTCCGTGCAGAACCTCTTTGAAGTAACTGTCTTTCCTGTGCCAATGCTGCCCACAAGAAGGACGTTCTGGCTGTACCCGCCCTGGGCAACCGGCTCGAACATCACTTCAAGCTTTCTCCACTGCTCCTCCCTGTGGAGGAGCTTCTCCGGGACGTAGTCGAACGAAAGCTTTGATATATCCCTGAATACACCGCTAGACATCTGTAGTTCGATTAAGGTTATTCACGGCATCTTTTATTATCTTTGCAATGCCAGTGCTCTCCAGTATGTCCCGCGCATTCGGGCAAAGCAGTGAATGTGTCGCCTTGCTCCGCTGCCAGCGGTGCTCCAACAGCAACATACACACGAAAGGCCCGGCTCCCCAGCATAAGGGGGGATCGGTGCATTTTCAGGCAGGCGGAGGAGTCAGTCTGTGCCGGGCAAGCCGGCGTGCTTCTTTCCATCTGCCTCGAGGCTGTGCCTCGCCATGACAAGAGAAATGTCATTCGAAACGCCTGAAAGCATGTCAAGTTCAGATGATGTGAACGGAGGCGGCTGGTCCCTGTAGACCGTCAGGACACCAAGCAGTTTCCCGCTGACTATTAACGGCATTCCAAGGACACTTTCAAATTTCTCGACGTTGGTTCCGCTTATGTGAACCGCCTTGTTGTCTATTGCTGCGTTCGCAATGAGCACAGGCATCTTGTTCATCACAACGCTTCCTACAATTCCTTTGTTCGCGCCGACCTCGTAGCCGACCAGGTGCTCCGTTTCCCTGCTTCTGTACCATTCAGCCGAGACTTTCAGTTTCTCCCCTTCCCTGTCATACTTCCAGAGAAGACCCAAGTCTGCCCTGCACATCTCAACGAGTGTGGGAAGAACACTATCGTAAATCTCATACTCCTTCTTTCCGTAAACTAGCGCATCAACTATCGTGTGCATGATCTCGATGTGTTTGAGTTTCTGGTTTATACCACTGAGCAGAACCGTCTTCTCCAGTGCTGTTGATGCTATCTTGGAGAGTTTGCTGAAATTGTCTATGTCCTCTGTGGCATACTTTGCCTTTCCTTCCGCGTTTACCGTTGCCACGACAATCGAATTGTGCGGGAGTCCGGACCTCACGAGCAGAAGCTCGTTTGTCTCGAGCACCTTTGCCCATTCTTCCTCGAGCGTTGCCCTCTCGACTATCCTTGCAGTGTGTGGCTGCTCGTCAAACTGCAGGCCAATGGGTCCGCTGTTGTAAACCACATCACCTTCCGCCACATCCTGTGTTGTGGAGAACAGGATCCTCTTAACATTGTTTACATCCGTTGCGATGAGCACGGCGGAGGCGTGGAATATGTCTCTCGCCTCATTCGCAAGGAGTTCTATCAATTCGCTGAAACTCCTGGATGAGTAAAGCTTCAGCTCTGCTGACTGCAGCTTGTCAAAGTCCGACACCAGCCTTCTCCTCTCATCCCTTGCATTTGCTGCTCTTATGGCCGAAGACGCTATGTTTGAGAGCAACTCCAGCGTCCGGAGGTGCGCCACGCTGTACATACCGTCTGCAGTATTCATGACAACAAGGAAGCCCTTGTGCTTGACATCTATTCTTATCGGCACTCCTGCAAGCTGCCTGACTTTGAGACTGTCAATCGAATAGCTATCCCTGTCAGGATCGAAGGCGTAGTCGTTGATTATTTCAGCTTCAAGAGTTCTCAGGATCCTTCCAGTCACTCCGCCGCTCGACCATCTCTTCCTTACCTCATCCGTCAAGTCGAAGCCGTTTGAATTTGCAGAGACAAGTCTCCCTTTTTCGACATCCAGTATCGCAAGCGCAGACATCTCTGAATTCGTGATTACTGATGCAGCCTCCACAATTGAGGCCATTATGTGGCTGTCGGCCTCCGACAGAGATATCTTCGATATCAGCTCTTCGAACTTCCTGAGCTTCTTTCTTTCGAGTGAAGCCTCTTCGGCAAGTGAAATGCAGCTCATCCTGACGTCAGCGAGCGAAGCGAGGCCCGAAAGCTCACCCTCCCGCGTGACTGGCAGAAACCTGCTTTTCTGTCCAGGACAGAGGACAAGGCCCCTTGCCTCACCCTCTCTCGAGCTTATGGTGACTGCATAAAGACCATGGTATACCTCACTGCCTACAAGTTCCGGGAGCCTCCCGCGCAGTGCATCAGGATGGACGTCGTATACATGTCCTGCAACCTCAATGGATGAAGAGAGCATCGATTCTACAACCGCGCTTTCAATTCTGATAGTGTCGTCTGCCGGCAAGACAGGTGTGAACGCATCCCCGTCTTTCACAAGGCCAAACGCCTCCCCCAGTGTGATTGTCGACAGGCTTTCGGCGAGCCTCGTTACCACTTTTCCAGCTGTATCGGCAGTCTCCATGGAAGCAGACGCTCCCTGGAATGCAGACAGAGAAGACCTCAGTTTTCTCGTCTCTTCTGCCTGTCTCCTGCTCTTCGCTTCAAGCATGAACCCCCTCACCAGAAGCCCGAAGGCAGAACCAAGGCGTTCCCACAACCTTCTTTCAGATCTCAGGAGCTGCCTTCCGGTCAGTCTGAGCGCAATTTCCCATGTATCATTCGCATCATCCTTGACCGGAAAGACTACTGTGCTCGCATGCTTGTCGAACAATGGCTGCTTTGTTTCACTGCTCTCGGACATCAGCATGGCAAGTTCACTGTTGATCTGATGGCCATTGCCGTCACTGTCTCCACGGGTGGAGGTTCCCGCGATTTCACTTCCGGGCAGGATATCATAGCCGGCTATGAAACCCATCTCACTGAGCCTGTCCAGAAACCTTTCGAGAACGAGTCCCTGGTAATCATCACCACTCCTTGACACATCGTCCGCAACCTTCTCCATCGTTTCTATTGCTCTTACCCAGTTGAGCGATACTGTGTTCTCCGTTCCTGCGAGTGCAAGAAGGGCAAGATAGGCACAAGACACATTCTCCCTGACACCATCCGTATCTCGCCTCGCGGCGTCCATCTCATAGACAACTACAATTCTTCCTTCGTCAGGAGAATCAATCGGAACAATGTTCCTGGACATGGTGCATCTTCTGTCAGGATCATGCCTCAAACTTGCCGCATGGATCCCTTTTTTCAGAGGCCCCTCAATGTCAACATACGCCTCAACCGCAATGTCATCGCCTGCAGACAGGAGAAGTTCAGGGCTGCCGTCACTTTCGGAATACAGCCTTACAGAAGTGAGCGCAAACGAGTTCATGAGCGTCGTTGTAAGCGTTCTCAACCTCTCCGTGGTGGACTCGTACGGCGAACTGTTTCTGACCGTTTTCATGATCACGTCGGGCGTGTTGAACCTCCTGGCAGCTCGTGCGCCTTCGTCGCGCAGAAGCGGAGTAAGGGCCATTGCAATGATTCTTGAAAGGCTGGCCAGTTGCTCTCTGCCCCTCAATGGCCGTTCGAGAGACAGGACACCGATCGTTGCTTCGGAACTGACAAGCGGCAGCGCGAACATATCGCTCCACGGTCCGCTTTCAGGTGAGCCCTGCACGAACACAATATCCCTTACTCTGGCGCAGGCAGCAACCGGATGTTCCGATTCAAAGGGGATGGTCTCCCCGGAGGAAGATGCATCGGGAACAGACAGCAGGCTAATGAGACCCGCACCGGCAGCGACGTGTATGGTCGCCGACCTGCACGAGAACGTCTCCCTCAACCCGTTCAGCACGGACTCAATTGCGGATGTATTCTCCGCTGCCCTTATCCGATCCATGCCCGCAGCGATATCAATTTCACTGGAACCAGGCGTCCTTCTGCGGTCGGTACTCATCAGCGTGCATTTCCTTACTTTCTCTTATATAAATTCCCGTTCAATTGCGAGCTTGTGATTTTATTCCGCCAGTATCGGCGAAATTCCCTTGCTTCGCCACTGGGTGTGCCGCAGTGATTCACTGGAAGATTCTTTCACATTTTTGACCCTTCGTTATCCGACCTGGAACTCAAACTGGACCTGCGGGCAATGCCCGCCGGTCCTTTGACATTGGCGGTGAGCGAGCGACGAGCGGTATCGCATGGTCAGCCACTGTTGCGGTGCAGGCTGGCATTGCCGAAGGGTGCCGGGCAGCTGCGTTAAGCACCCGAGCTCAGACTGACATGCCAAGGACCATCCAATCGAACCGGGTGCGAAGCAGGACACCTGCTCAATCAGCATCGACCTGAACAAAGGAGAAATAGTAACCAGATACATTTGGGCGCGTGAAAGGGCTGATCGTCGGTTACGAAATCATGTTCAGGGGGCCGCATACAGACTCCTCCATTCCGCCCGCTGACATTTCCTCGCTCACGAGGTTGCTCGAGGCAGAGGGCCACGATGTGGGCACCGCCAGGTTATCCTATCTCTTCAATGCTCACATGGACAAAAGGGCTGAGCGTATAGCCAGGACAAGGGTCGAAACCACCCTTGACGCAGTTGTGGCTGAAGTGCTCGAGGAGCTTGAAATCGAGGCACCTACGCTCATTTCCGCGATGGTTGAGATTGTGGCCGTCAGCAGAATGGCTCAGTTCTCGCCAGTCCATTCATGTTCCGAACTGATGAAGAATTTCAAGGAAGCCGGAATTAAAGTTGGAATGGTGTGCAACGCACCCGTTGGAATACCGCCTCAACACATCAGGGTTGTGACTGAAAGGTCAGGTATGGGCGGCTACATCGACGATGCTCAATTTTCATCCGAAAATGGAATGGTCAGGCCGCACGCACGTCCCTTCAGATATTCCCTCAGCAACCTTGAAGTGGCTGCGCCCGAAACACTCGTCCTTACAGGCATCCCCCGAGAGATGGATATATTGAACCGCCTCGGCTTTGCTAACGTATTCATGCCGGAGCACGACTATGACCAGGGTTCGTCAAATGCTGTATGCGACAAGGTCCTTTCAGAAATTACAAGGTATGTCTGATTATTCCCATTCGATCGTTGCAGGAGGCTTGTTTGTCACGTCGTAGACTACCCTTGTTACTGAAGAGCCTAGTCTGTTGGTGATCCTGGTGGATATGTTTTCCAGCAGCTCATGCGGGAGGTCGGAGAACCTTGCAGTCATCGCATCCTTTGACATTACCGCCCTTACCACGATAGTCCGTCCGAACGCCCTCACGTCCCCCTGGACTCCCACGCTCCTGACCGGTGCCAGGACAGCAAAGTACTGCCAGGGAAGCGCTCCGATTTTACCTTCCGCATGGTACCTCTCTATCTCTTCCTCGACGATCGCGCAAGCTTCACGCTCTATCTCCACGTCTTCTCTTGTCAGCTTGCCGAGGACCCTGACAGCCAGCCCTGGTCCGGGAAATGGCTGTCTCTCAGCCACTGCGACTCCGAGGTATCTCGCCACGGCTCTGACTTCATCCTTGTAAAGATCCCTCAATGGCTCAACGAGCTCAAGCTTCATTTCAGGTGGAAGACCTGCAACGTTATGGTGCGACTTTATCCTGTCCCTGAGCGATCCGCCACTTTCAATCCAGTCGGGAGCAATTGTCCCCTGAACGAGATATTCAGCCCCGAAGTCCTGGGCTTCCTTTTCAAATACCTCGATGAATTTCCTCCCTATGATCTCCCTCTTTCTTTCAGCGTCCTCAATGCCTTCCAGCGCGGCAAAAAAAAGGTCTGACGCATGGACGATCCTGAAGTTCAGCCCCAGTTTCTCAAACATGGAGGAGAGGCTCTCGGTTTCCCCCTTCCGCATGAAGCCCGTATCGACATAGACTGCCAGGAGTCTTTCACCTATCGCCTCATTGACTATGACGGCTGCTACAGTGCTGTCAACACCTCCGGAAAGAGCAACTATCGCCCTTCCCCTCACCTTCGAGGCTATGTCACCTTTCTGTCCTTCAACGAACTTCTGGGCGTCCATTTCCTACCACTGGCAGCAGACTCGAAGAGGTAGGCTGACTAATAACTGTCGGTGGTTCCAACAAGTACCTCATGTCTTCATTATGGCAAGAAGGAAGACGAGCACCGCTATCACTGCGCCTATTATGGCTGCGACTATACTGAGGAAGGCTCCCCATATGACATCGGCCAGCCCCGGCGTAGTGTAACTGTAATAGTTGGCCACAAACAGCCACGCAACTGCCACTATGATGCCGACGACAAGCAGCACTGCACCCACCGCCCTGCTCTTGCCTGTCCCGAAGTAAGAAGTAAACGCGCCTGCAAGTATCATGAAGATGCTGAACGTAAGCAGCAGTATTGTTATGAAATTGCCCGCGTTCTCAGTCGGAATCGCATTTGTCTGCGCAAGAAAAAAAATCCCTTCTAGCATCATTTACTTTCCAACCCCTGAAATTAGATTGATACTTAAAACTTTATCCCGGTCAACGTCTTGGTATCAATGACACCTGGGACTGCCCTTACCTTGTCAACAACCACCTGGCCGAGCAGGTTGAAGTCCTCTGCCTCAATCTTCGCTATTAGGTCATATTCGCCGAAGAGAGGGTGAAGTTCAACGATTTCCTTGACTTTGAGCAATTCGTTGTAGACTTCATGTTCTTTCGCTGGCGCTGTGCTTATAAGGACGAACCCGACAGCCATCAACTTCGCCTCGTGATGTGTAACTGTTGTACTGTTCTTAATTATATCGTTGTTATTCAATTCACGCAACATATGAGATGGGGTCCAACCCGCAAAAGACGAAAATAAGCGGAGCCAGTTGTGTGTAGCGAGGAGTGAATTGATTACGGGGTGCCGTGCATTGAAAAGAAGGTGCTGCAGATGAAACAGTCGGGCGGAAGCTATAGTGTGAAGCCACGTAAAACCGCCCCTGCTCCTGAAAGAAACGCGCTGGATACTCTGGACGTTTCGCCCTTTGCTTCCGTACCACTGCTTGAAAACGGACAGAGGTTTGGTGGCGGGGTTGGAGACGCGAACATGCTCATATGGGGCGAAAACCTGGCCGCAATGCGGGCCCTTCCCGGCAGCTGCATTCAGCTAATCTACGCAGATCCGCCCTTCTTCACAAACAGGGAATTCAATCATCTTTACAGGGAGGATGGAAAACCTGTTTTCAGCGATGTATGGTATGACGGACTGGACGGTTACATTGCCTGGCTGAGGCCGAGGCTCATGGAGATGAGGCGGCTTCTGAAAGACAGCGGCAGCATTTACATTCATATTGACTGGCATGCATCACACTACGTCAAGGTACTGGCTGACAGCATATTCGGCTACGGCAACTTCCTGAATGAAGTCATTTGGCATTACAGGGACCCTGGCGGCACAGTAAGGGACAGGTTCAAGAAAAAGCACGACACAATACTCCTGTACGCAAAGAGTACAGGAAAACACAAGTTCAACGTTGATGCCGTGAGGATGGAATACAGCAGAGGGACAATCAGCCAGGGCGAAAGGGGGATAGTGTCGTTTGGCAGACGGACGAAGCTGCATTCTCTTGGAAAGGTCAGGGAAGATGTCTGGGATATACCGATCATCAACAGCCAGGCGAAGGAGAGAGTTGGATATCCAACCCAGAAACCTGTCAGGCTGCTTGAGACAATAATAAAAGCCTCCTCCTCAGACGGTGATACTGTTGCTGATTTCTTCTGCGGCAGCGGAACAACCGCGGTGGTTGCATCGTCTCTCGGAAGGAAATGGGTTGCCGCGGACAGCAATGAGGTCGCAATAAACACAACTTTGAAACGTTTGAAGAAGGAAAGGTGCCCGAGGGATTTTGTGGAACCGAGGCTGCTCACCGCATGCATAGCCGGCAGTCGCATTGGTTCGCCTGAGCGCAATGCACCACGCACGACCCCTTCCGCCGCGCTCGGTCTCGCGGAATCGCCAGGGATGGAGAGCTGCAATGACGGTCGCAGTTTACTTGAAGGTATTTACAAAGCGGATGTACCCACGGGCGTTGGACAGAGTAAGGGCACGTGCAAAGCCGCCTACACCCTGAAGTTCAACGGATGCACATATCACATACCTGCCGAAATCGTGTCCTCCCCATTTGACGATTTCGGGCACTCCGGTAAGTGCCTCAGGCTCCTTCTTCCGCCCGTCGCCTCACTGGACGCCTCCTCTTCAAACTGCTGCTCCACAGTGACACTGCGGGCTTACTCTTCAGGCAGCGGCATTCTCATGCTTGCCCGCATAGAGCTGGAATTCCCCGGCCTAACCAGAAAAAAGGCAGCGGCGGACTTTGCTGAAATGCACTCTGGAACAGCATTGCTGAAGACAGGACTCAAGGGCAGGTGCGTTGCCACCGCAACTGTGAGCGACACAACAGGTGGCCGCTGCATCGTCCGGCGGGAGTTTTCTCTCTGACCCGGCATCCGTCGCGGACCGGCTTCAAATCAATCACGAAGACCGGTGTCTGCGGCAGCTGGATGTTTTTTGAAATGAGCGGATGAGAAACTGTTAGTTACGTGTCAGCGGTAGTTTTCCTTCCACCTTTCTTCAAGTTGCCTGTAGGTTGCTCTGGCACCCGTGCCGCCCGCGCCCTCTATTGCGATCGATGCCATAGCGTTTCCGAATTCAACACACTCAATCAAGCCATGCCCCTTCTCCAGGGAAGCGTAGTAACCGGCCCTGAACGCATCTCCCGCACCGATGGTGTCAACATACTTCCTCACCTTGCATGGCGGGACCGTTGTTCTGCCATCCCGTTGTATTACAACTGTTCCCTTTTCTCCCTCCGTCTTTATTACCATGCCGCAGTGCTTCACAATTTCCTTTTCATTCTTTGCACCCGTGAGCTTAAGCGCCATCCTCATTTCAACCGCATTGGTGAAGAATGTTTCAGCATCTTCGAGGAGCATTCTGAACTTTCTTGGCGTGTACCTGTAGTTTATCTCCTGTCCCGGGTCGAAGGAATACCGCCTTCCCCGGACGGCCCTGAGATACCTGTCAGGATCACCGGTAGCAACATGCGCGACTATGCAGCTGTCTACAGATTTTTCCCAGAGAGGCAGCTCCTTGTTGCTTGCCATTGCTCCCTGTTCAATGATGTATGTCTGCTCCCCTTCGGGCGTATTGAAAACATGGCACCTGGGCGTTCTTTCCCTTTCCACAACTATAACGTCATAGCAGTCAACACCGGAGCTTAATAGCAGTTTCCTGAACTCGGGACTGAAATCTTCTCCGACATAGCATCCAATTGCCGTTTTCAACCCGAGTGCAGATGCATGGAGCGCTATGTTTCCCGCAGTTCCACCGAAGTGCTCACTGACGGTTCCGGTGTTTATGGACTGCCCCTTGACTGGGAACCTGCTGAGCTCGTACACTACATCCACATTTATGTGGCCGAGCACAGTAAGGAAGTTGCTGGTCCTGTGCCTTGCTGTCAGCCGTTTCCAGCCTTCTGTCATGTGCCTTCATTCCACGATGCAAGATACTTCTTCTGCGTTTCAGTGAGTTCATCTATTCTCACGCCAAGTGTCCTTAGCTTCATCATCGCAATGTCCGTATCCAGCTTCCTCGGCAGAATGTGGACGCCTGGTTTCAGCTTCTTTCCCTCTGTGGCAAGGAAATCGGCTGCAAGTGCCTGCATCGTGAAGCTCATATCCATTATCTCTGCAGGGTGCCCCTGACCTGCTGCCAGGTTCACGAGCCTTCCGTCAGCGAGTATGTAGATTTTCTTCCCGTTGTCGAGCCTGAACTCCTCTACATATTCCCTGGCGTTGGTGACTTTGGACTTTGCTCTTATTGTCTCGACATCTATCTCAAGATTGAAATGACCTGAATTGGCCATCACACATCCGTCCTTGGCCTTCAGAGCTTTTTCATATGTCACTATGTCCCTGTCACCGGTGGCCGTTATCACAAAATCGGCATCCGCTATCACATCATCCATCCTTCCGACAGTGAAGCCGTCCATCACAGCCTCTATGGCTTTGACCGGGTCGACTTCTGTCACCGTCACAACGCCGCCCATTCCACGTGCCTTGTTGGCTATCCCCCTGCCGCACCAGCCGTATCCGGCAACAACAATCTTTTTGCCCGCAAGAAGAAGGTTGGTGGCAGACATGATTCCGTCAAGCGTTGACTGCCCTGTTCCGTATCTGTTGTCGAACAGGTATTTCATGTATGCATCGTTGACCGCGATTACAGGAAACTCAAGCTTGCCGTCCGCCTCCATCGCCCTGAGCCTCACAACACCTGTCGTTGTCTCCTCATTCCCTCCTATCACTCCTGAAATCAGGTCCTTTCTCTCGAGGTGCAGAAGAGTTATGAGGTCTGCTCCGTCATCTATCACTATGTCCGGTCTGATCTCGAGCACACTTCCAAGGTTCCTGTAGTATTCCTCGCCCGTCTCCCCTCTCCTTGCAAAGGTGGGGAGGCCGTAGAGAGAATTGAGTGCTTCGCTCACAGAATCATCCGTTGACAGGGGGTTGCAACTCGCCAGCCTGACTTCAGCTCCTGCATCCCTGAGGGCCAGCGCAAGGCAGGCAGTCTTCGCCTCGACATGCAACGCCATCCCTATCTTCAGCCCCTTCAGGTCTCCTTTTTTCCTGAGTTCTTCGGCCGCGATGGCGAGTACCTTCATGTGCGCCTTGGCCCATTCAATCCTTCTCTTTCCTTTTTCAGCCAGTTCCTTGTTCATTACAGCACCGTCACATCCCTTTCGTCCTTCAGGGTTCTTCAATGGTGGACGGGCAATAAAATAATGTCTGAAGTCACTAGTACGGGAGAGGGTGTTGCCTGTGAATGAAATCAGTTCTTCATCCGGCTCAGGATATCTTCTGGAATATCTCGGTTATTTCCCTTTCGAGTATTGAAGTGAACTCCTTTGCAACGTCTTCCTTCAGGTCCCCCGGAATGAGCTCCAGCCCGACCCTTGCGGCTATCTTTCCAAGCCTCATGAGTGCGTATGTCTCCTTTATCCTTGCTTCCACAAGATCCTCTACTGCAATCCTGATCTGCTCCTTGATCTTGGGGTCCCTGTCTATTCTCGAGTAGACCTTCTTCTTGATCTCGTCCTTCACTATGTCCTGCATTGCCTGTATGAACAGCCCCTCGGTGTCGATGAGCCTGCCTGATTCTCTGGTGAGCTTGGAAATAATGTCTTCGGGCAAATTACCACTACCGGAGTAAATTGTCTCACTACATACTTTATACTTCAGTCTTCCCCCTGCCGGTTACGCTGACTGCTGGGGCAGTCCCCCTTGCATTCCCGGTGGGAGAAGCTTAATTAACACAGTGGCGGATGCGAAGGCATACATGGTCGAAGATGATTTTTCGGGCCTTCAGATTTATGTGATTGACAATGGGGGGCAGTGGACTCACAGGGAGTACCGCGTAATAAGGGATCTTGGTGCGCACGTCAGCATCGTTCCGAACACCGTTCCAGTTGCAGATATAGCAGATGCGGACGGCCTGGTGCTCAGCGGCGGCTCTCCAAGTGTGGGACTGGAACCAGAAAAGATGGGGCTCTCCTCGCAGTACCTTGACAGTATGGACAAGCCTGTGCTTGGTATTTGCGTTGGCCATCACTTCATAGCACATCACTTTGGCGGACTTACTGGCCGGGGCAGCAGCTCCGAATTCGGGAAGGCGAACCTGACGGTCTTTCACGGCGAGGGCGTACTTGCTGGTCTGCCAGGCAGGTTCAGGGTATGGGAATCACACAGGGACGAGGTGAAGAAAGCCCCGCCTGGTTTCAAGGTGCTTGCTGGCACAGAAGACTGCCCCGTGGAGGCGATGATGTCGGAAACAAGACCGATATTCAGCCTCCAGTTTCATCCAGAAGTCGATGAGACAGAACACGGTGTTGAAATCTTCCGGAATTTCCTGCGGAAGGTGGCCGAGTGGAAATCAAGAAGGAAGTAGCAGATGCCGTTCAAATGGCACTGAAGAACAGGAGATATGATGAAACATTCGAAAGGACTTTCGGCAAGGCGGTCCGGCGCAAGCACCTTGCTTTTTCGGACTATGTCGAGGCAATGAGTGCCATAAGGGAAAGGGCAAGGGAGAAGTCCATCTCCCTCGAGGAAGCGGCCAGCGAGCTGATTTCAGAATAGTCCGGCAAAGAACGCGATCAGCAGCAGGATCAGTATCACGACGGCTGCCACAATCATGTAGCCTGTTATTCTCCTGTCGCTCCCGAACACGATGGGCACCGGCCCAATGAAGATGACCCCTCCAAAAGCCCTCCTCGTCTTTGCTGTCTCCCGGACCGTGTCCTGCTGCCGGTTGTAGCCCGTCCCTGCTTCCCCCTCCTGGCCTCCTGTTGAAGAAATGGCAAAGAGCACAAAGGCAAGAAAGACAAGAAGCGCTGGAGCGACTGCTTCGGCACCGCTTCCGTATATGATTGGTATGATCAGGAGGAAACCGATGTGAAGCCGTCCGTCTGCAACACCGAAAGCGATGAACGCCGCCGCTGCGATCATCATGGCAACGGCGAAGTACCTCAGTGCTTCACGTCTCATCTTCAGTCTCTGCCCCGTCAGCTAGTGACAGTCAGCCCATACGGCCTGACCACATAAACTGTTCACCACTCCTTTCTTGGCCTGGGTGCCGTTTGCTTCAGTGACTCGTGGCTCTCTCAATAACCTGCTCTATCCTTTTCCAGTGTGACCCGCGCCAGTATACCTTCATGCACGAAGTGCACTGATAGAAGAGTTCATTTCTTTCAAACACCCCCTCAGGGACAATATCCTTCAATTCCTCCTTTCCCCTCCGGTGCAGCTGCCCGTTGCAGAAGCTGCATCTCATGGCGTCCTCCCTGAAAGGGAGGTTGAACCGTGCTGTAACACTATCCAGCTGTTTCTCAGTCTGTATCTCCTCGATGAAGAATGCATTGACGCCCCTTCTCATCATCATCTGCCTGTCCCTGGTGAGTATTACCCTGTTCTCAGATTCCGAGATGCGTATTATCTCGCTGTCCTCTCCAGACCTGACATAGACCGTGTCGTATCCCATTATCCTGAGCCATCTTGCGAGCCTGCCGAGCATATTGTCCGCAATGAACCTGATCCTGTCCTGTTCAGCCTCCGTGCCCGTCGTCACTGGCAAGCCACCCTCTTTTCAGTCCGCCCTCTCATATTCGGCAAGAACACCATCACCGAACACGCCCGCAGAAAGCAGCCTGAACCTCGCAAAGTCCGCCTCGCTCTCAAATCCCCTGCCGTCTGCAATGGTCGGAGCGCTTCTGCCACCTATTATGACGGGCGAAATATATACCGACAGCCTGTCTATCATATGCAACCTTGCAAGCTCGAAAATGATCTCTCCTCCCCCCTCTACGAGCATTGACCTTATCCCTCTGTCGTAGAGCATCTCCAGAGCACGGGGGATGTCCACCTTTTTCGCTCCGCATCTGAGCATCACGGCTCTCCCGACGCGCTTCCTGCACGACGATGATGTAACTATGTATGTCGCACCGCCTTTGAGCACCCTCGCTGTGGCCGGTGTTCTGCCGTCTGAGTCAAACACTACTTTTGCTGGCTGCTGCCCTCCACTTTCCTCTCCCCTGAGCGTGAGAGAAGGATCGTCAGCAAGTATAGTCCCGATGCCCACCGCAATTGCACTATGCTCCCCCCTTAGCTTCATCACCCTTCTCAAGTCTGCCTCGTCCGAAATGCCGATCATCTTCCTTCGGGCTGTGGAGATTTTTCCGTCAATCGAAGCGGCGCAGTTGACCGTGATGTCTGGCCTTTTCAATGGAGCACCATCATGCTAGAAGCGCAGGAAAACATTTAATCATTCACACGTTCCAGTCTTCCCCTCCGTTCCGCGCTACTTGGTGTGTGCAACAGCAATGTCAGACAAATGTCAGCTACCCACATAAGACTTAAGTAAGGATTGCCGCATTAGTGAAAATGGGATGCACTTGCGCTGTATGTCACATTCTCTACCGGACGGCCGCATCATGTCCGCCAACAACTGCCGGGGCGGCTGCCCTTGATAACGGACTCAACCCTGTTCTTCCAGTTCGGTATAATGATGCTTCTTGCATTCATAGGGGCCGGTCTGGCGGCCAGGCTCGGGCAGTCAGTCATACTCGGTTACATCGCGGTAGGCGCCCTCATTGGTCCGTACATCAGCATAACGCTCATGGGCCACACTTACAACGGCCTGATACAGAACACGGAAATAGTCAGCTACTTCGCGAGGATGGGATTGATCCTGCTGCTTTTCTTCGTCGGGCTCGAGTTTTCTGTAAGCAAGCTCAAGAAGACAAGAACAGCAGCCACAATACTTGCGATTTTCAACTTCGGCATAGATATGTTCCTGGGCATCCTCCTCGGAGTACTGATGAGGTGGCCCCTTGAGGACTCGTTTTTCCTCGCTGCCATAATAGGGACAGGGTCATCGGCAGTTGCAGCGAAGACACTCATGGAGATAGGAAAGCTCACTGCCCCTGAGACAGATTTCATCATAGGAATGAGCGTTGTTGAAGATTTCATCGCGATGCTTCTTCTGACAGTCGCCGGCGGCCTGACAATGACTGCCGGGAGCGCACCTGCAAACATCTGGGAGCTTGTCTCCGGCATAGGCATATTCTACATGTTCTTCATTCTGCTTGCAATCTTTGTGATTCCAAGAGTTGTCAGGCATCTCGATGTCATAAAGAGTGACGAGATGTTCATCCTTTTCGCGCTCGGAATAGTGTTTGTGTCCGCCGCCCTTGCAGACGCACTGTACGTCCAGTCCCTCATAGGCGCATTCTTCATAGGCATGGTTTTTGCCGAAACGAAGATGACAGAGCGACTTAAGACAAAACTCATGTCGATGAGGGATGCGTTTGTTGCCATCTTCTTCGTGTACTTCGGCATGATGATCAACCCTGCCGTGATCGTCATGGTCCTGCCAATGGTTGCGGCAGCCGTCCCGCTGATGCTTGTTTCAGACCTCATAATAACAACAAGCGTCGCAATGCTCATCGGTTTCCCCTCCAGGCATGCCTTCTTCGTGGGGAGCACTTCAGCCTTCAGGGGGGCAGAATCGATGCTGTTTGCAAGCGTGGGAGGAAGCTCTCTGGGCGTATCATATGCAGAGCAGCTCTATGCAATAGCCGGCCCTTTCTCACTTATCATGGACCTTATAGCGCTGCCTGTGCTCAAGAATTCCTCGAAGCTTGTCTTGAAGCTCTCCAGGTTCGTCCCGCGCTACGTTCGTTTTAGTGCACTCCTCATATCGAGGACTTTCTCAAAGCTTGTCATGCCCCAGGCGCTCAACATATACGGAAACGCCAGGAGGTCGACGCTGCCCTTGTGGTCATTCATCGTCTCGTGCGCAGCCTCCGTTTTCGTGTCATTCCCTTACAAGGCGATACCAATGGGAGCGGCGCTCGTGTCCGCATACATGGCTGTTCTTGTCCTGAAGAAGGATCTCAACGCGTCGATAAGCCTGATCAATTACGCAAACATAGGTGTGCCGAACAGCAAGGGAATTCCCGAAATCCTTAACCTCGTGATAAGGCTCGTTTCAGGCCTTATGATTACATCTGTCGCTGTTGTCGCGATTTCCAGCATATACATACCCGCGGCGCTTGTCCCGATAGCGGTCTATGTCCTCTTCATGCTTCATTCGATGAAGGCAAACTACAATGCACTTGGCAGGCACTCTTCCTTTGCCATGAGGGAACATTCAGAGGTCGAGTTCGGACGTGCCTCGAAAGGTTCCGGCACATACGGCAGTGCCTATCCACCCCTCAAGAGTGAGTTCGTGGAAAGGCAGGAACACGTATCCCACAGAGGAGCTGGCGCCCATGTCGGATACATATTGCCAAAATCCAAGTCGCAGAAGGCAAAGGAGTTCCACGATGGGATCTATCCGCCACAGCTGAAGTGAATGTCAGCGTGGTCCCTGAGGGTGGAACAGAGGATTCTCCCTCTTCTTCATCCCGTCGCCGTTCGTCGAACTGTTTTTCCTCACCCAGTCCACAAGACCGGAAAGCAGTGCCCTGAGCTCCAGTCCCTTGTCCGTGAGGCTGTATTCGACCCTCGGTGGTGTCTCCGGATATACCCTTCTGACAATCACCCCTGCCTTCTCAAGCTCGGCCAGCCTGTCCGAAAGGCATGCGGCACTTATTCCCTCGATCATTCGCTTGAGCTCGTTGAACCTGGCACTCGGACGAAGCCCTATGGCGTGTATCACCGGCATTGTCCACTTCTTGCTCAGCTGGTTGAAAAAGCTGGACGCAAATGCACATTCCCTGACGGTGCTCTGGTCGATCTCGGTTTGCGCGTTCAACTCAAATCACTTTATCTGGTCTTGATTTTTTACCTGGTATATAAAGTAGGGCCGCTGCTGCACTTCACACTTCTTTTATCGGGATGATGCAATCCAGACCCCCATGGAATGTCTGCGCTGCCGTCATGCTTCAGCGGGGGATGCCCTGCAGATTGCGGTTGTTCATATTGACAGCTGGCGGGCTACATACGCAGGCATGGTTGATCCGGAAGTGCTTGCAAGCTTTTCGTACGATACAAGGGCAGAGCGGTGGAAGGAATGGATAGCAGAAAAGAAGACCAGTATTATTGTTGCCGAGTCCGGCCGCCGGATTGTAGGTTTCTGCAGGTCAGGGCCTGCAAGAGACATGGATCCCCGGTTTACTTCAGAAATCTATGCCCTTTACATACTGAAGAACTGCCAGCAGAGGGGGATAGGGAGGGAGCTTCTCAGGTTGTCTGCGCGCCAGCTTCTTGCAGACGGTTTCAATTCCACAATGACATGGGTCCTCGCAGATAATCCTGCAAGGAAGTTCTACGAAAAGCTCGGTGGCAGGCTGACAGGGGAAAGGGCGATTACAATAGGATTGTCCGACCTTGAGGAGGTCAGCTATGGATGGACAGAGCTGGAAAGACTGCTCTGAGAAAACCCCTGCACTCACCTGACTGCAAACTTCGCTACTGCATCGGTCCCGGCCAGTCTTCTGACCGCCTCCTGGACTCTCTCAATAGGCTCCGTGACAGCGAACCTCACAAACCTCTCGCCACGCTTTCCGAACGCAATCCCGGGGGTGGCCACTATGCCTGCCTCTATCATCGCCCTCACCATTTCCGAGCCGCTTCCGTTGACGGGCAGCCAGAGATAGAACGTTCCAGCAGGCATCTTTGCGTCGAAGCCCATGCCGTTCAAACCGTCGACAAGGCATCTCATCCTTCTTTCAAGCTCTTCGGCGTTCCTGCTGAGCTCTGGCGGTCTCTCCCTTCCCGTGTATTTTCCGAGCGCTGCCGTTCCAGCAGCCTGTATGAACTTCGGTATGCCGGAGTCTATCTGGGATTTCACTTTCCTGAGGCCGGATATCAGGTTTTCATCCCCTGCTGCAAAGCCGATCCTGAAGCCTGTCATGTTGAACGTTTTGCTGAGGGAATGGAATTCCACGATCCCTTCCCTGGAATGCTTCGTCTGAAGGATCGAGGGGGGAATGTCTGTTCCAAAATACTGTTCCGAATAGGCGTTGTCGTAGCAAAGGATCGACCCTGCCCCGTGAGCTGCATCGACAAAGTTGTTGACATCGTCCAGGCTGGCAAAGGCCGCAGTAGGGTTGTTCGGATAATTCAGGTAGATGATCTTCATTCCTCCTGCGAACGGAAGGACGGGAAGGAAGCTGTCGTTCATTTCGAGCGTTACCGGTCTCCCATCGGACAGCAGTGCCGCCCCCTGTGCATAAACAGGATAGCCGGGATCCGGCACACCCACCAGATCGCCCGGGTCCACAAAGGCCCTTGCGAAGTTGGCAAGTCCTTCTTTTGAACCGATGAGTGAGCATACCTCCCTGTCGGGGTCTAGCTTCACCCCGAACCTCTTGTCATACCAGTCTGCAACCGCCTCCCTGAAATGGCGTTCTCCGTGGCTCGATGAATACTGGTGTGCCCTCTCTCCTTCAAGCGCCTTGACAAGAGCGTAAATGACGAATGACGGGGGCCTTATGTCAGGGTCACCTATGCCGAGCGATATGACGTCGATCCCCTCCTTCTTCTTCTGCTCCTCAAGTTTTTCAAGGTCGGCAAATATGTACGGCGGAAGTGTTTCAACCCTGCTCGCTGTTTTCATTGCACATCCCTCATGATTGCCGGAGGAACGATCTGTCTTCTCACGAAATCTGTCATTGTTTCCCTCTCCCTCGTCAGGTACGCCTTTCCGTCAAGAACAAACGACTCTGCTGGCATCGTTCTTGTGTTGTAGTTGCTTGCCATGGAATAGCCGTACGCACCGCAGTTCAGGAAGGCAAGCAGGTCACCCTGAACAAGCTCCGGAAGGACCCTGTCCTTCCCCATTATGTCTGAATTCTCACATATCTGTCCTGTCACGTTGGCCGTCATTGTCCCGGAGTCCCCCAGCCTGCTTGCGGGCAGTATTGCATGATATGCGCCGTAGAGCGCCGGCCTGAGCAGTGTATTCATGCCCGCGTCGCAGCCGACAAAATTCTTGCCCGCCTTCTTCACGTGCGTGACAGTTGCAAGAAGTATGCCTGCGTCGCATACGATGAACCTGCCTGGCTCTATGAACAGAGTCGGATCACCCATTGTCTTTGAAAGTGCAATCTTTTCCTCGAACTTGGCAACAACCATCTCGGCAACTTCACTTATCGGCAGCTCGTTTTCATCTTCCTGGTAAGGCACCCCGAAGCCGCCGCCTATGTCTATGAAATCAAATTCAATTTTCAGCTCCGCGGATATCCTGCCCGCGATATCCATCAGCCTCTCCGTAATCGCAGGAAAGTAATCCGGATCCAGTACGTTGGATCCCGACATCATATGCAGGCCGAACCGTTTTATGCCGGCATCCCTGGCTGTCCTGTAGGCACGAAGGGCGTCCTCCTCCATCATTCCAAACTTGGCGTCCGGTCCTGCGAAGACAAGCCCTTTGTACTTTCCTTTTCCCTGACCGGGGTTTATCCTGAAAGAGAGTATTTCGGGCCTTCCGTATTTTAGAAGCCTTTCGAGCAAAGGCCCGTCGTCGAGGTTTATAATCGCCCCCGAATCAAGCCCGTATCTCAGTTCCTCGTCGGTGTTGTAGTTGCCTGAATACAGAATCTGGCTGCTCTCGAAGCCAGCCATTCTGGCAAGCATTATCTCGGCCGGACAGGAGCAGTCCGCACCTGCGCCCTCGCTCCTGATTATGTTGAGCGTTGTCAGGTTGTTGTTCGATTTCACCGCGAAGTTTGCCTTGAATTTGCTTCTCTTGCTTCTGAATGCATCGCGGATTCTTCTGTAGTTTGCCCTTATCCTTTTCTCCGAATAGACGTAGACAGGTGTGCCGAACCTTGAAGCTATTTCCAGGGCCGAAACACCGTCTATGTACATTTCCCCGTTTCTGTTCTCTACGTAGTCCAATCTCTCAATCATGTGCGCAACACCAGGCCGATATTTCAGTCGACAAGCACGTCCGACAGCGAATACAGTCCGTTCTGCCTCGCATGGTCGGCGACCCATTCAACGGATCGCACTATTCCATCTACGAAGGCAAGGCTGCCCGTTGTCGTATGTCTCAGTTCTATTTCTTCGTTTGGCGCTTCCGCGAGTATCCTGTGCTCCGATCCGCCTCCCCTTCCTGCCCTGACAGCTACAATCTCCAGGTCTCTCTCCTTCCTTGCCCCTGGAATGAGCTTGACATTGAGACCTCCGTAGCGATCAGAGATTCTTGAAGCCAGATCCTTGGCAGTCCCGCTAGGCGAATCCTTCTTGGATGAATTGTGTCTCTCCATGATCGAGAGTTCGAAGAGCCCCGGCAGTGGAAAAGCGCATTTCACGATCCTCCTGAGCACTGCCATCCCGACTGAGAAATTGCTTTCCATCACAATTGGAATGCTTCTGGCTGCCTCTGCTATTTTCTCCAATTGCGCTTCACTGTGGCCAGTTGTTGCGATTACTGCAGGCGAACCGGCTGCAGCTGCCTTTCCTATCACGGCCTCCGTGGCCGCAGGCGCGGAACAGTCAACCACGACTCTGCCGGGGAGGAGTGAACCTGCTTCATCCGTGTGAATGAGCCGGACATCCCTTCCCGACAGGTCAAAACTGTCCGAGGGAAAATCAGTCGAGACAACTCCAGCCACGACCTCCATGTTTTCAGGAAGGTTCCTCGCGACCGTTGAGCCTAGCCTCCCCGACAGACCGACGATCACTATCTCAATTCTCTGCATAGCAGAGTCCTCTCAGAAGTTCACTGTCTTCGAGCCTCTTTTCCATATCCACACCGAACGTCTCCTCGATGGGTGAAAGCAGCTCCGGGCTGTGCTCCATGGTTGCTCTTGTCGTCTCAACGATTTTCATCAGCCCTGAGCGGGTCACCTTTCCAAGCGGCCTCCTGCATCCGCCAGACGGCATGCCGAAGAGGCTCATTATCGTCTTGACTGGAAGCGGGTTGCGGAACCTCTGAACCGTTTCACCGTACCTTCCAAGTTGCGACACCTTGATGGTGACAAGGTCAAACCACGGCGCCAGAACAGATGCAAGCCCGTCTGCCCTGTTCCTCTCGCCAGTTCTGAGTGCCCTGACCATTGCGGACACTTGCTTTGGAAAGACGTTGGACATAACCGAGATAACCCCGTTTGCGGCTATTTCAGCATCTGTCATCATTCTGTGGGTGAGCGAGTCGTCGCCGGACATTATGGAGTAGTCCTGTCCGCAAAGTTGCCTTGTTAGCTTCATGTTCTCTATGTTGCCGGTTGCCTCCTTTACTGTGTCCACATGTTCATGGTCGGCGTGCAGTATCGCAAGATCCTGAGGAAGCAGCTGGGTCCCCGTCCTCCCTGGTATGACATAAGGCACGATGGTGATGCCATGCACTTCTTCGGCTATAGGCTCGATGTACTCTTTCCTTATCTCCAGAGAACTTGGACCGTTGTAATATGGTTCAACAAGAAGGATTGAATTGTATCCCAGCTCCGATGCAAGTTTGCTGTATGTGACCGCATCCTCGAAGTTGTTCTTGCCGCAGCTTGCCATTGTCCTGACATTCCCGTTGCACTGCGCAGCGAAGCTGGTGATCAGCTTCTCATACTCCCCGTGGCTGAGCGCAGGCGTCTCCCCTGTTGTTCCAGCGACAAGGAGTCCGTCGATGCCGTTTTCAATTTGATATCCCACCAGCCTTTCCATGCCCACAGTATCCAGGCCGCCGTCATGCCGGAAGGGTGTTATGAGCGCCGTGTAGGTTCCAGCCAACATTGTATCGGGTCGTGTAAAGAGCACGAATATATATCAATTGCTATTTCGATACTCGAATTACGAAATTCGTTAGATGCTGCAAACCATGGCGCCACAGTATCGCTGATGGTCGGCAACACGGCGCTCACTGCACAAAGAACGGCACAAGTGTCAGAAGTATCAGGAAGGCGACGGCAATGCCTGTCCTTGCAAGAAGTCTCCTGGCCACGATCTTCTCGTAGTACCGCCTGGGGCCTATGTTCAGAACCATGACCGACATGAGTGACCCGGCCATGAGCCCGAGAACGTTCTGTGCGACTATTATTGCGGGGTATATACTCTCACCCGGCTGGAGCACAAGCATTATCCCTGTCACAGCCGCAGGAGGCACGAGAGCCACCGAGATCGCGACGCCAGCTGCAATTTCAGGAATGCCCCTTGTCATCGCAAGCATCGAGGCAAAACCAAGCAGCACCGCCATAGGTATGTAGAGAGGACTGAGCACTGTTCTTGACGTGATCTGTGCAGTGAGGGGAAGGGGCACAAGCTCTGCAGTGATGAGTGTGAGCGCTGACACCATGATGATTGAGAAGGTCAGGAGAACAACCAGGACGACAATGCTCCTGAATGCGTTCCTCACCTTTCCGACTCCAAGGCTTATGGCAAAACCGTAGATTGGCCCGAGAAGCGGCGAGAGAAGCATTGCACCGACGACAATTTCCACATTGTTGAGGAACAGCCCGGAAAGTGCGATCAAGGCTGCGATTGTGGTGAGCGAAACCTTGCTCCATTCAAGCACAGCATATCTCCTTGTGTCCTGCATCAGCTTCTCAACTGGCTCGATCTCCTTCCCGGCCTCCTTCTCCTCCTGCTTTTCAAGGGCCCTGGAAATCACAAAGTCAGGGCTGTTAACTTCTATGAGGTTCTCCCTGTCGTACGAATTCATAGACTTCTTTATCACATCAATAAAATTCTCAAGACCCGTGTCCGGGACGTATATCGTCAGCGTCCTTGCAGCCTCATCCTTGAATGCCGGATATTCGAACCCTGAGCATGCCTCTATAACGGATGCAAAGTCCTTCAAGCCAGCATGAACAGTCACCTTCTTCACTCTGGTCAGCCTCCGTTCGTCCTGCGTGTTGCCGGATGCCGGCTCATCGCAGGCAGGGAGGAATATTCAGTCTTCGCATTAACCCTTGCTTTTAGCCTGTCCGCTCTCTTCCGCACCCCTGCTTATTCGCCGGAGGCAGTCGGGACAGACACAGTCATCCGCCATCTCAGAGAGGCGCCTCAGGGAGTCGCCGGATACACGGATGCCGGCGCACCAGCATATTCCCGCATGCATAAGCCCTCTGCAAATAAACTCCGAACCGCAGAGTTCGCACACCTTGACCTTTGTCAACAATCTCACAAGAGAGATGCAGGTAATCAGCATATCCCTTCGTCCCGCTCATCTCTGCATCCACACCGGTTGCCGGCAGCACATCATGCCGCCTGAAAAAAATCAGTCTTTTCCGATTCTGCCTGCCAGCATCTCAAAGAACTTGAGTGAACCTGGATTTGAGACAGACCCTATGTTGACGACCTTAGTGACAGGGATTCCAGAAAGTATTCTTTTGACAGGCACCTCAAGTTTCTTCCCGTTAAGCGTCCTGGGCACCTCAGCGATCTGCATTATCTCATCCGGAACGTGCCTGGGTGAAAGATCATGCCTGATTCTTTCCCTGATCTTCCGCCTCAGGTTGTCGTCCAGCCTCAATTCGTTCCTCAGCACCACGAAGAGCGGAAGGTAGTATCCTCCGCCTTTTCTTTCTATTCCTATCACAAGGCTGTCCTTGACTTCAGGCATCGCCTCGACACTACTGTAAATCTCGCTCGTGCCGATTCGTATTCCGTGCCTCTTCAAAGTCGAGTCGGACCTTCCGTATATGACGGCTCCACCGGAGGGAGTAAGCTTTACCCAGTCACCGTGCCTCCATACACCCGAAAACATGCCGAAGTAGCTTTCGACGTACCGCGTATCACCCGGGTCATTCCAGAAGCATACCGGCATCGAGGGCATCGGTTCAGTGATCACAAGTTCTCCGACCTCATTGAGGATGCTGCGTCCGTCTTCCGAATATGCCTCCACCTTCGCTCCGAGCCCTCTGCACTGCAGTTCTCCAGCCCTGACTGGGAGCAGTGGGCAGCCGAGAAGGAAGGCTGTACACACGTCTGTTCCGCCGCTCACACCTGTGACCCATATCCCAGCACCGACATTATCATAAATCCATTTGAAGCCGGAAGGTGATAGCGGGCTGCCAGTGTATGACACAGACTTCAGTGCAGTGAGGTTGAACTGCTTGGCTGGCACGATCCCTTCCTTCATGCAGGCATTGATGTAGGAGGCGCTGGTTCCAAAAACAGTCATCCGTGTCCTCTCTGCGAGCTTCCAGAGCACACTTATGTCGGGGTGAGCCGCGCTTCCGTCGTACATTATGCTTGTTGCCCCTGCAAGCAGAGCGCTCACGAGTACATTCCACATCATCCAGCTTGTGCTTGTGAACCAGAAGAACCTGTCACCCTTCTTCAGGTCCGTGTGCAGGATCATCATCTTCAGGTGCTCGAGGAGAATGCCGCCATGCCCGTGGACAATTGGCTTCGGGAGACCGGTCGTGCCTGAGGAATACAGAATCCAGAGCGGGTGCTCGAATGGCACACGCTCAAAGTCGAGTGCGAACTTTCCACCGGTACACTGTTCCCATGTTGCTGCAGACTGAACCGTGCTCCTGCTGTCCAGGTAGGGCACCAGTATGACATGTTCGATGCTCTTTATCGATGAAACGACCTCAATGACGACTTCCTTTCTGTTGAAATTCTTTCCACCATAGCTGTATCCGTCGACTGCAATCAGCATTTTCGGCTTTATCTGCTCAAATCTGTCTATGACGCTCTTGCTGCCCAAGTCAGGGGAGCATCCGGACCAGACAGCACCAATGCTTGCGGCTGCAAGAAAGGAGATGACTGCTTCAGGAATGTTGGGCAGGTAGCCCACCACCCTGTCTCCCCTGCCAATGCCCTTGGATTTCATGTAGTGTGACAGAGCAGCCACCCTGTCCCGTAATTCAGCCCATGTCATCTCCCGATGCCCGTACGTCTCTGATTCTGCAATCACTGCAGTTGAGCCGCCGCTGCCTCCGCGAAACAGGTTTTCGGCGTAGTTCAGCTCCACGCCGCTGAACCAACCCCTGGACGGCATCTTCCTGGACTTGAGCACCCAGTCTGTTTTTCCTGAGTGTATCACTTTCGTGTAGTCCCATATTGCAAGCCAGAAATCCTCAAGATTGGATACAGACCATTCCCACATGGAGCCATAGTCACCGAAACTGAGCTGCCTGTTTTCTGAGAGCCATCTCATGAAAGCCTTCATGTTCGATTCCCTGGCAAAACGATCGTCGGGACTCCAGAGCAGCGAGCCTTCTTCGATGCCTGCCAAGCCCTTTTCGGCCATCCTGCAAAATAAGGCGGCTGCGTTAGTTAAGCTTTGCCGACGATCGCGCACAATGGTTTGTTTCGCTCAGAACAGCCCCTCGAAGAGAGACATAAGCCCAAGCAGCCCACCTGCAACAATAAGGCACGCTGCAGTCCAGAACACCGCCATCTGTTTGCGCGAGTAGGCCGTCCTGTCCATCAGCTTTCTGTCGGAAACAGCTCTGCCCAGGAAGTAGAGTGAGGGAATGACAACCACAGTGTATATCACCATTAGATTCAGCAGCAGCTGTATGTAGCTGGAAACAAGAAAGACAACGATCAGCGCGGGGGCGCTTTCTGTGAGGTACACGGCAACGAAGGACGACTGAGACCTCAGTCCCAGCCCCTCCAGCACGCCCCATGCCGAACCCAGAGACACGACCACAAGTGCCAGGAAACCCGCCGCTACGAAGCCAATGCCCATCAGCAGTGGTGCAGCCGCTCCAAGGGCAGCAAGTGCCTGTGATATTCCCTCGACTGAAATGAACCTGCCCGAGGATGCGATCCTTGTCCCGTCTATCACAATTATACACATCATCAGCTCGGAAACAAGCGCGCCTGCCAGCGTCTCAAGCCTGATGCTGCCTATATGCTGAATGCCCACATTCTTCCTCGAGGTTGCTCCAGACTGAAAATAAAGCATCCAAGGCATGATGACTGCGCCGATGCTTGCCGCCATAAGGTATGCAAAACTGCTGTTCGCATATGGCTGGATCGGGTTCAGGCCAGTCACAATCAGCCTGTGGGCGTCGACCGGGAACACGACGGCAGACGCAATTATGGCCCCCAGCAGGACGAAGCTGACCGGAATAAGCACGACTTCCGCCTCCCTGTACTGCCTTCCAACGACGACCAGGGTGTGAATGACGTAAACTGCAAGCAGTCCCGGGAGAACCGGCAGGTGAAGCAGCGTCAAGCCAATTGCTATGCCTGCGAATTCTGCAACATATTCAAGGAAATCCGAGACTGCCATAGGGAATGAGGCCAACGCCGCCACCTTCTTCCCCTGTCTTTTCAATATCGCGGTTCCAAGTCCCATGCCCCCCGCTGCGCCGAGCCTGCCAGCTGCATCCTGGATAAGGAAGAGCGGGACTGTCAGAACGGCCATCACAAAAACCATTCTGTATCCCCATGCGGCCCCTGACTGCAGGCCCGTTATGATGGAAGCAACATCGACATCTGCAATCATAACCAGCCAGGCTGGACCAAAGACGCGCAGGAGTACCGAGATCTTTCCTTCGCCTGGCACGTTCACACCATGCACCGGCAGAACGCGAAAGCGTACCTTCCGACGCCTGCACGTGTATCTGCATAACTGCTCTCTTCCAGGCTATGCGTTACGGAAACCGCCCATTTCATTTGATAACAGACTAGGGCAGAACGGATAAATCAATTTCCCATTCCGGCAGGCATAAACATGCGTGCATGGGGATCGGCCATTGGTTTTCTCCTGAGACGGCCTGAAGTCTCCTGTACGGCTGCGGGTAAGGCACGAGCGGCCTGGGCGACAGCGGTTCAGGAGAGGGCGTCGAAGGAAGAAAGTCACCCGGTCCGGGAGATGGAGCGCTGTTCAAACAATCACTCCTCCATCTGCTGCTCGCCGGGGACTGCTCTTATTTCGATATATTCCCCGCCCCTGAGGAGACCGAGTGTCACTTCCTTTCCGATTGTGTCATCACCTAGAAGGCCAGATCGCCCGAATTCTCTCGTGGCATCCCTTCCATCAACCTTCAGCAGTATGTCCCCAGGCAGCAGGCCGGCCGATTCAGCGGGGCTCTCTCTGGCGACCGACATCACCAGAAGTCCGTTCCTTGCATGAGTGATCCTGTCTGGCAGCCTGACATAACTCAGGCCAATTCCAAGATATGGTTTGCCCTGCACTCTCCCTGAAAGTATGCCGTCTATTCTTCGTGCCAGGCTGTTTACCGGAACTGCTATTCCCCTCGAGGGGGCCAGTGCGACGTTCATTCCCACCAGCTGGCCGGAAGCGTTCAGAAGCGGGCCGCCTGAGTATCCGGGGCCCACTCTCGCATCAGACACAATTGCCTCTTCCAACGAGAAATTCCACCAGCCGCCGACTCTCTTCCTGACTCCTGTGATTATGCCTGAGGTCGCTCCAACGCCCCCGCCGTATGGATTTGCGAGCGCAAGTACAAACTGCCCCACCTTGAGCCTGTCTGAATCGCCCCTCCGTATCGGAGTGAGCTTTTCTCCCACATCTATCAGTGCTATGTCTGAAGAAGCATCATGCCCCTTTACAGCTCCGGAAAACACATGTCCGCTGATGGAGATGTCGACTTCTTCCTGGTCCTCAACAACATGATGCGCAGTTACAACATGCCCTTCGTCCCATGCTATCCCTGTTCCTGCGCTGCAGTCCCCTCTCACCGATACGACAGAAGCGCCAGCCTCTTCTGTCACTTTCTCAATCTCGTCCGAAAACGTTTGCAGAGTAATGGATGACGCACTGCCCAATTTCTCTCACCGGACGGCAATAACGGACGGGAATACTTGTTGACGGAGATTTGTCGAGGACAATCACGTCAGTTTTCCAGAAGACCCTGCTCGCCATGCTTGTAGTACGCCAATTTCTGGTGGGGCTGCGCATAGAACCTTGAAATGTATCCCACAAGCTGTAGTGATGCGGCTATGGCTCCTGAAAGATCCTTTCCGGCCCTTGACCTGCCTTCAACCACCAGCTCTGTCCCCTGGAAGACTGCATCCACCTGAACATTTCCCCCTTCTGTTGTCCATTTCAGGATCGTTGCATCCCCTTCCCTCGAATAACCGAGCCACCTTAGCGGGCCGAACCATCTTCCCATCAGCCCGGAAATCACACGGCCGCTCTGGTAATCAGGGAGAAGGGTGCGAAGCAGGACCACCCCCTGCCTTTGATGGCGCAACCGTCCCGCTCCGGACAGGTTCCTCCCCCTCTCAGTCACAGTGTAGCCGTCATCCGTCTTGCTCAGCATGCCCTGCTCTTCCAGCCTTGCAAGTATGCGCGACAGTGTTTCCGGATGTGTGCCGAGCCTTCTTTTCAGCCCTTCAAATGTGAACCCAAGCAGATCCTCCTCTCCTATGACCTGCATGACCGATGAATCTCTTTCGGCAGGAGCAAAGGTACCTTCTGCCTCATTTGCTTCAGGGAACGGTTCCATTTCTGTTCTGCACTCTTCGACACTTACCTTTTTTCAGGAATATATACACTTGGTCAGTCAGCGAGACCTACGCTGCTCACTCCCTGCGGAAGGGCCAGGGCAAGCGGTTTTTGGAGACATCCGGGCTTCAACATGATTTGCAGCGCTTACACTGTAGAATCGAATGTGACAACGGCTTCCTGACGCCCACTTTCAGTGATGGAACGGCGTGCGCATCTGCTTCCAGGTTTCTGAGCGGTTGTAGCTTGCTAGAAGCATTCTCACCCTCAGGTACAGCAGACTGACATAGACTGCGCCTGCAGTGGCGCCGACACAGCCTATCACCAGAAACACCTTCACCAGCAATGCAGGTATCCATGAAATGAGGAACCCAAGCGAGAACGGGATAACATCGCCAAAGTGTGTAAAGTCAAACGGAAACACAGTGAAAAACCAGAAGCAGGATACGGCACCGAGCACATACCCCGCAATATCAAGGGGCCTGATCTCATTCCTTCTGCCGAGTACAGCTCTGGACGCTCCTGTGACTATTCCAAATGCAATTGCGGCATAGAAGAGCGCGGTTTCGAAGCTCCCGAAATTCTCCGTGAAGAAGCCGGTGCCCCATAGCTGATGCGCAACGAAAAACAAAGCAAAAAGAAATGTGACAGTTATTCCGGCCAGTTCGCCAAGTCTTTCAGAGAGTTTCATTTCATCCTTGAATACGGCGGTTCTGGCGCTTCTTTCAAACCAGCCCATATACTGTGTGTCGTAGGCCGACTGCATCAGTAGTCACCAGTCGATCAATTATCAGTCCTCACCCCGATACATAAGCGTCGCGTGTATATCGTCAGCATAGATTTTACTGGTGTACCCAGCCTGCTGTGCAGCTCATGACCGGGAATGTCCATCATCAAGCCGGGCAGATTATAAATCAGCTGAACCCGTTTCAGTTTTGATGAGCGAGTTCACCCTGTTTGGTCCCTCTGACAAACACTGCATGATCCATGGAGGATTCTGCATCTCAGTGTTTGCAATCGTAAGAAGTCATGAGAAGTATCTGCTTGTCAGACCAGCCAGCCATCGGAGATGGAAAGAGGAGTGGGCACCTAACTGGCGAATATACTCGGAGGAAGGGATAGGTAACGAACTGCAGAAGTGGCGCTTTCCAAGTTCATACATAATCGAAGGCGAGCATCCTGATTCGACCCTTCGCAGGCTGCTCAGAGATCAGCTTGGAATCGAAAAGTACTCGATCAGCGATTCCACTCTTCTCAACTTCTATGAGCCGAGCCGGAGATATCCGGGGCAGCATCACTGGGATTACTGTTTCATCTATCATGTGGAGACAGAAGAAATACCTCCGCTCTCACCATGGTTCTCCGAGATCAAATACGTACCTGCACATGATTTGGATGAGGGTGCATTCGGAAGCGCCCAGGGAGAGATAGCATCAGCCCTTCGATCCGGGCGGGACTGAAAGGATAAAGTTTTATTGATGCTGGCGATAATTCGGTGCAATGAAATTCGGTATACTCGGGCTTGGCAATCATGCGAGAAACAGAGTAATGCCTGCAATTGTGAAAGCAGGACACGAGATTAGTGCGATTTACAGCAGGAATATCGAGAAGGCAAGGGAGGAAGGTTCGAAATATTCCTCCACGGCCTACGACCACATCGACTCCTTCATGAAGTCAGGGATAGATGCAGTCTACATTGCCTCCCCGAATTTCCTTCATTTTGAGCAGGCGAAGGAGTCACTTGCGCGGGGCAAACATGTCCTGCTTGAGAAGCAGATGACGCTCCGCAATGAGCATGCCGCCGAGCTGGTAAAGTTCGCAGCTGAAAAAGAACTGGCTCTTGCCATCGGGTTCCACATGCGCTTCCATCCCGCTGTCGAGAAGGTGAAAGAAATGATAAGGGACGGGCTCGTGGGCGACCTGACCTATATCTCAGGCATGTGGGCCAACCTCTCATCCAGGTCATACGATACACCGGACACGAGATGGTGGACCGAAGATGACAAGGCAGGGGGCGGCTCTGTGATGGGGACTGGTGTCCATGTCATAGACACGATAAACTACATCACTGGCGAGTGGCCGAAGAGTGTAGGTGCAGTGAGACTGCCCCCTGGGGCAGTGCTTGATACGACGGAGCATCTGACACTCCGATACCCCTCCGTGATTGCGAATGCCATTTCATCAAGGCGAATCAAGAATGCTGAAAACAGCCTGATCGTTTGCGGAACAGCAGGAACAATCAAGGTGCGCGGAATGTTTTCGACGGACGTGAACTCAAGGCTGCTGCTGGGGGCGGAACCGATCGCAGAATTCGGCGGTATAAACCTGTATGAAGAGGAAATAAAGGCATTTTCAGCATATGTCAGGGGCCAGAAGAGCAAGATTGCAACTGGCGCAGACGGTGAAATAGTGGTAAGGATAGTCAATGCAGCAGTAACGGCCGACAGGGAAGGGAAGAGCGTACCTCTCTGACGTCGGAACCCCAGGCAGATCAGCCCGGTTCCAGTCTGTTATGAAGCTGTCCTGCATCACTCATATGTTGTAAATGCGGTGATACGGCCTGCCCGTCAGCATATGCGACCCGCCGGACTTGGCGCCGCTGAACTCCCTTGACTTGATAAACGACTCAAAGGACTCCCTGTCCCTCCACTCGGAGTAAATCAGATAGCTGCCAGGCTTGTCCACCCTTCTGTAGAGCAGAGCAGAGACAAAACCTTCCATTTTCTTTATCTCTTCGACCACGACCTCGAAGAATTTCTCAAAGTCTTTCTCCCTTCCGTCAACAACGTCGTAATACAGGCCCACAGTAAGCATTCGCTCGCCGTTTGGATGAAGACGCAACTTGTATTTTAGCAGACGTACAGGGTGGCATGAAGTTGCTGTCTGGGGCGGAGGCACTACGGCTCAAAGCTGCCTTGCGTGTGCCGATTCATCGAGCATGCGCTCAATCTCCCTCATGAAGCCTGACTCCCAGATATCGTCGTTCTCCTTCAGCGACTGGACAATAAGGGCAAGTATCCTGCTTCTCTGCGAGAGTAGCCCCTTCTCCACAATATCCCTCTGCCCTTCATCGAGTTTTGTCCGCCTGAGTATCTCCGCCAGCTGTTCCTGGACGACACCGTCTGTATAGGAATATAGTTTCCTGAGGAATTCCTCTCTTCTGGAATCATTTCTCCAGGCAATGTATTTGCTGAATTCGTCGTTTACGATAGAACGCGCTGTTTCCGCAAGGTCGTTTCTCTTCATGTTCAGCCTGTCCAGCCTTTCCGAAATGTCCTCCATGGTTATGACCCTCCTTCTGCCGTCGCCATTCTGAACAACGCGCGGAACAGAGACATCGACTATTGTCTTTGCAGAAAGCAAGGTCATGTCTTCTTCGCGTATGAGCAGCCCATCCTTCTTGACCGCAATAAATATGGACTGGAATGCAGACCAGTCTCCTACATTGAACGGCACCGGTGAAGCACCCACATCCTTTGAGAGCCTTTCGCTCCTCACCGCTGTCCTGTTTGTCACCGAGACGGAATGGCCCCGTTCGACGAGTATTCTTGCGAGCCTCGCACCCATGCTTCCTGCTCCCACCACCAGCACCGGGTCTGAACCGCCCGCCTCCTCGAAAGTGTCAACCGCCTCCCTGGAGATGCTCCTTCTCACTTTGCCGATTGATGTGGACGAGCGTATAAGGCGGCCAACTTCTATTGCCTTGCTGAAAATCTCGCCAACCGCCGGTCCATCCATTCCGGCTTTCTTTGACTTCGACCAGGCATCCCTTACCTGTCCGAGTATTTCGTCCTCTCCCGTAACCATTGCGCCGAGGCCAGATGAAACCTCGAAGAGATGCCTGATTGTCTCATTCCCGTGGAGAATACGGTAGTGTGATATCTTCCCGCGAAGGAAATCATCCAGGCCGGCTATTATCTTGAAGGTGCCAGGATAGAAGTATACCTCGAACCTGTTGCACGTCTGCAGCACGACTGCTTCCTTGACATCGCCGGCAGATTTGAGGTAATCATAAGTGGCATTGGCGCTGACTTCCCCGACAGAGCTGAAGAATTCATCCCCTATGTCGGAGAAGTTGACCGTCAGCAGGAAAACATCGGATCTGTTCAGACTGCCACCTACTGACCACATTTTGGCGATGCCCATTTATAGTTTTAGTCTGAAATCATCTTCTCTGCGATGGCATCGCACGTGCCATTGTCAGAATTCCGCCTGCCCGTAAATTTCAAGCGCCCTTTCAGCTATGAAGTCAAACTGTTTTATCACTTCTGTTTTCCTGTGCGCGAAGCTCATGAAGATCAGCTCCTGCTGGGAAGGCGGGAGGTAGATGCCATTTTCCAGGCATGTTCTGAACAGTCTGAAGAACGGAGCGCCGTCAACCCTGCCTGCAACTGTTCCGTTCCCTACGTTTTTCTTTGTGAAAAACAACGAAATCATGCCAGTAAGCGAGTTGACTGTCAGGCCCGTTCCCCTCAGACGAACAGCCGCCTCCTCCGACATCTCCTTCAGAACGGAATAATCAGATTTGCCCAGCAGCCTGAGTGTCTCAATGCCGGCTGCGACGCTTACAGGATGAGATGCATAGGTGCCGGCCTGCTGAAAGTCGCCCGAGGGCCGGACATGCTTCATGATTTCCTCAGCGCCGCCGTAAGCGGCAAGCGGCATTCCTCCCCCCACGATCTTTCCAAGTGTAATCATGTCTGGTCTGACGCCGGCAGATTCGGAGTATGTTCCGAAGCGGGTCCTGAAGCCCGTAATCACCTCGTCACATACAAGGAGCGTGCCCGTCCTTTCAGTCATGTCCCGGACACGCGCGAGATAGTCATCTGCCGGTGGCACCAGGCCGCAGTTCCCGAGGACAGGTTCAAGGATGAATGCAGCGTATTTCCTCTTTCCGAGTTCTCTTTCCGCGTCCGCCACTGAGTTGAATTCTACCTCCCTGACATGCGACGACTTCTGTGCGAGCGTGTTTGTGCCATGGTATCCGCCCCTTACCTTGAGCACATTCTTTCTCCCGGTGTGGAACATCGAAAGACGAAGTGCGTGCATAGTTGCCTCCGAGCCGCTGGGGACAAAACGAAGCATCTCCATTGATGGCGAGGCCCTCTTTATCATTGCTCCAAGGGTGACTTCGCTCTCTGTAGGTGCACCGAATAACATCCCTTCAGATGCCGTTCTCGCGACAGCTGCGCTGACTGCAGGGTGGGAGTGACCAAGTATCAGCGGGCCGTAACCCAGGACATAGTCCGTGTATGAATTGCCGTCCGCATCCCTTATGAGCCTTCCTTTCCCGCTGGAAATGTACACAGGATATGGCGGATAATACCTTACAGGGCTGTTTACACCTCCAGGAAAAATCCCAGCCGCCCTTCCCGAAAGGCTCCTGCTTCCTGCCTTCCTTTCTGCCATCTACTTTGGCAAGACGCTCCATGAATAAAAGGAATCACAAAGGAGGGGCAGCAGCCGTGACCGCTTCCGCAGGGACCAAGATGACATCGTCATGCCTGAGGCCTGTACGCCATCAGTAGTGACGCGAAAGGAAAAGATATATTTGAATAAGTGAAGCAATTAGAGCCAGATCGTCCCGCAAGAGGGTGAAGTCAATGGCCGGAGATTCAAACGGCGGTTCGTATGTCCAGTTTGCTGTTTTCAGTGTCGGCACGTCATGGCAGGAGCTTGACGGGAAGGAGAAAAGGAAGGGGCTGGATGCATTCATTGGCAGACTCGCCGGAGACGATGTGCGCACTCACATTTATCTGCTCACAGGACTGAAAGCATCCGCCGACCTTCTCCTCTGGAGAATAGGAAGCACCATCGAAGCTCTGCAGGACAGCTATCTTGCTCTGAAGAGCACTGGCTTCGGGGCACATCTCCGCGCTGCTGCCGTCTACACAGGAATAACAAAACCATCGACATACACGAGGGCAGAGAATGAATTCGAGTCTCTGGCGTCCGAAGAGAACAGGAAAAGGTATCTGTCATTCTACCCTTTCACCAAGACAAACGAATGGTACCTTCTGAACTATGAGACGCGGAGGAAGATAATGTCCGACCATATAGCTGTCGGTAAACGCTTTCCAGATGTTGCTCAGACACTTGTCTATTCTTTCGGTGCTGACGATCAGGAGTTCATCGTAGCCTACGAGATGGATGACCTGAAGTACTACATTGACTGTGTTATGGCGCTGAGGGAGAGCGAGAGCAGGCGCTACACCAAGAACGATACGCCAGTTTATACAGGCGTCAGGAAGGAACATTCTGAAATCGTCAGGCTGTACGGTGGTCAAAACGAACAACAGGCTCCTTAAGGCATGCCTTCTGGAAGAGACGGACGCTCGCCCGGTCTGGTTCATGAGGCAGGCAGGAAGGTACATGAAGGACTACATGGCGGTAAGGAAGAAGCATGAAATGCTCGATATATGCAGGTCCCCCGAACTCTCGGCACAGGTCGCAGCAATGCCTGTGGAGAAGTTCGGTGTCGATGCAGCGATACTTTTCTCCGACATCATGGTACCCCTGATTGAAATGGGCGTCCGTCTGAGCATAGTCGACGATGTCGGGCCAGTAGTCGCCCGCCCGTTGCGCACCTTGGAGGATATCAAGGGGCTCGCGGGCCTGGACATATCATCCGTGTCCTACGTGCTTGAATCGGTGAAGAGGACAAGGGAGTTTCTTGGGGACAGGGTGCCTGTAATCGGCTTCTCAGGCGCTCCGTTTACACTTGCAAGCTACCTCGTCGAGGGAAGGAGCTCCAGGAGCTACCTGAATGTGAAAAGAATGATGTACACAAGGCATGACGCATGGAAGGCTCTGATGGAGAAGCTTTCGCGGATGGTATCTGACTACCTCATAGGACAGGCTGGAGCGGGCTGCAGGGTCGTCCAGCTGTTCGACAGCTGGGCCGGGACGCTTTCCCCCGGAGACTACAGGTCATATGTCCTTCCCTACATGTCATCTATAACAGAGAAGCTTGCTGCCTCAAACATCCACGTCATAACCTTTTCCACCGGCAACAGCGCCATCATACCGCTCATGAAATGCAAAGGGGTGAGCGTTGTCTCCGCCGACTGGAGGATTGAAATAGACGATGCATGGCGTCTCGCGGGCGATGATGTGGCGATGCAGGGCAATCTGGATCCTGCAGTCATGCTCGCGGACATCGACTACATGACAGCAAGGGCTGACGACATACTGAAGAGGACTTCAGGCAGGAAAGGACACATTTTCAACCTGGGACATGGCATGCTGAAGGAGACTCCTGAGGAGAACGTCAAGGCGCTTGTCGAATTTGTTCACGGTTGGGAGGCAGCGGTGTGAGGGCTGTTATTCTCACCGCATACGGTTCACCGGCTGGCCCCTCGGACGTTGAAAGATACTACACGAAAATACTCGGGGGCCGAAAGCCTCCAGCTCCTCTTCTCGAGGATCTCAAAGCAAGATATGCGGCCATTGGCGGCATTTCACCTCTGACAGACATCACGTTCAGGCAGGCAGAGGCGCTTCAGCAGATGCTCAGCTCGCTCGGGAGTGACCTTGTGGTGAAGGTCGGGATGAAGTATTCACCCCCGTTCATAGAGGACACCGTCAGTGCGATGAGCAGTGAAGGGATCACTGACATGCTGGTCCTTCCGCTTACTCCATTCAATTCATCGGTAGGCATTGAAAGCTATCTCGGTATCGCAAAGAAGGCGGCCGCATCCCTGGCTTCTTCTCCCGGCATTTACGTTCCCGGTCCATGGCATGTCAACAGTCATTTTGTCGAATGCTGGAAACATCTCATCAGTGCAGAGCTCAAGGTCGGGGAACGGGTGATTTTCACTGCTCACAGCATTCCGAGAAAATACGTGGAGGCGGGCGAGCCGTACAGGGATCAGATTTCTGAACTTGCAGCGCTTTTGTCTGCAGACATGGGCATTGGCGATCACGAGCTTGCATTCCAGAGCGCGGGCAGGTCGGGCGAGGAGTGGATAGGACCGGACCTTGCTGGCCGCATCGACCAGCTTGGAAGAGAAGGCGTTTCGAGTGCGCTCATAGTCCCGGTGGGTTTTGTCTCCGCGCACCTTGAGGTACTGTATGACATCGACATCGAGGCTGTGGAGCGCGCCTCACGTGCAGGTGTGTCTGTCAGGAGGACAGACCTCCCCAACGACAACGAACTCTTCATACGCGCTCTGGCCGACGTCTGCCTTTCAAGCGCACGCGAGATGCGCTGACAAGTCAGCTCACTCCGGCAGAGTACGACGCCGCGGATTCGGCCGCCTTCCTTGCATCTGCCACACAGGAAGAGATGCCGACGCCTGCATAAGATGACCCGGCAAGGAAGAGGCCTGGCGGGCATAGAGACATGGCCCTGGACACAAGTTCCATATGCCCTACGCCGTAGCGGGGGAGCGCATTCTCCCATCTGGTGACAATAGACTCTACCGGTCTGCCAGAAATGTCCACAATCTGGCTGAGTTCAGCGTGCATCTCCGACGCGAGCTCCTGATCGCTCAGGCCTTTCCATCGCAGATTGTCCGGGGTGCCCACGAAGCATCTCACCAGGTAAAGACCATCCGCCTCCGCGTTTGACCACTTTGACGACAGCCAGCTGCACCCTGTCATCATGAGCCCCTCCTTTTCAGGGACGAGAAAGCCGCTTCCCTCGAGATGCGGATTGAAGTCTTCCGCCCTGTACGCGAGAACAACGTTTGCAACAGACGTGTGGCTTATTTTTGAAAGCAGGGCCGACAGCTCAGGAATCCCTTTCAGCACAGGAGCTGCCGCATACGCCGGAAGCGCAGATATTACCGCATCGGATTCAATATCCGCATTCCTGCATCTTGTCAGCCACCGGTCTCTTCTCCTGGCAATTTCAACTGCCTCCTCTCCCATGTGCTTGTCGACGTTTTCGGTCGCATCGTCAAGCTTTTCGGTAAGTTCTCCGATCCCCTTCTTGAACGAGAAGAACGGTGCTGACTGGCCCTTCCGCTCCTGTCTCGGTGCAGCCAGAATAACGCTTCTTCTGTTCTTCGCGATCGAGAACAGGCCAGGCATCAGCTCCCTGGCGCTCAGGTAGTCGGAGCTGCAAGACATGAGGCCACCTATTAGCGGGTCCACCAGAGTTTCCTTGAACTCTTTCCCGAACCTGCTCATTGTAAGGTACCCGATAGCCACATCTTCTCCGACAGCCGTCCTGGGGAGCAGGATGTCCATTGCAACACGCAAGAACCCCTTAAGGGTCAAGACGCGGGAACGCCAAAGAGGCAGCAGACCCCTGGACGGATAGCCGCTGAACACACCCTCCGGAATTGGGCGAAGCTTCTTTCTTGCCCACAGGTACGACCTGCTGCTCTTGGGAGCTATGATATCCTGCTCAAGCCCGAGTTCCCTGCAAAGGTCAGTGATGATGCTGTTTCTGGCAACCAGGCTGTCCGGCCCACCTTCTGCCGCAGCCCCTCCGATGCTGTTGGTAAGCACCTTTCCTCCGAACCGCAGCGATGCCTCGACAAGGGATACGTGTATGTCCGGAGCAGACTTTTGAAGGAAGTAGGCGGCGGCAAGCCCCGTAACGCCCCCGCCAACGACTGTAATCTCGGGCATCGCACACACTTACTGTGAGCAGGCTACATTGACTGAGTATATACAACTTGCAACCTGAGGCGGCATCAGTGCTATTTGAGCCTTCCAGCCATTACCAAGCATTAATAATGCATCGTCAATAGCATAGCATTAAGCAGAACTAGTCGAAGGTCGGTCCAATGGTTTTTCCTGCAACCAGGATGAGAAGGCTGAGGGCGAACGAAAACATACGGGAGATGCTCACTGAAACAAGGGTTAGCACGTCACGCCTGATTTATCCTGTCTTTGTCGACGAGCGGTTGAAGCGGAGGCGCGAAATGGCCCTTATGCCAGGACAGTTCACGTACCCCCTCTCCGAGATCGGCAGCGTGGCATCTATGCTGGAGGACAAAGGCATCCGCTCGCTTCTCCTCTTCGGCATCCCTGGAAAGAAGGATGCGAGGGGCTCTGAAGCATATTCAGACAAGGGAGTGGTTCAGAGGGCAATCAGGAAAATTAAGGAGAGCAGTTCACTGCTCGTGGCCTCCGATCTCTGCCTCTGTGAGTACACTTCCAGCGGCCATTGCGGCATTGTCCGCGGACAGGATGTGGACAATGACAGCACGCTTGAACTGTACGCTAAAATAGCATCTTCCCAGGCGGAAGCAGGGGCAGACATCATTGCTCCGAGCGGAATGATGGATGGCCAGGTTTCTGCCATAAGGAACTCGCTGGACAGCAGCGGCTACCAGGGCAGGCTCATAATGGCATATGCCTCCAAGAGCGCCTCATCCTTCTATGGCCCGTTCAGGGAGGCTGCTCAAAGCGCCCCATCTTCCGGAGACAGGAGAGGGTATCAGCTTAATTACGCGAATGCGCGCGAGTCCATGCATGAGATCCAGCTGGACCTGGACGAGGGCGCAGACATACTGATGGTCAAGCCCGCTCTCCTCAACCTTGACATAATACACATGGCCAGGAAAAGGTTCGATGTTCCGGTAGCAGCATACAGCGTAAGCGGCGAGTACGGGATGTTGAGGGCGGCATCCATTTCAGGGATGTTTGACTACAAATCCTCCGTGGTGGAGGCGACTACATCCATATTCAGGGCGGGCGCGGATATTCTAATCACCTACCACGCTCCCGAGCTTGCAGAATGGATTACACCGTGAGGTGGTGCAAATGTCATTCAGGCTTGGAACAAGAGGGAGCAAGCTTGCACTAGCGCAGTCGGGTGAGATCACTGACCTCCTGCGCAAATCCGGTCTCACGGAGGACATCGAAAAGGTGATAGTGAAAACGGCAGGAGACTCGGGCCATGCGGGTATGAGACCCAGGGAGGGCTCGTTTGTAGACGAGATCAACAGGCTTGTGCTTGAGGGCAGGCTTGATGGAGGCATACACAGCATGAAGGATGTCCCGGTGAGACTGCCGGAGGGACTGTGCATTGCTGTAATACCTCATAGAATGAGAAGGGCGGACTGCCTCATTTCCTCCGAGTATTACACCAAACTCCCCGAAGGCTCAACCGTAGGCACTTCCAGTGCAAGGAGAATAGCGCAGATCACAAGGGCAAGGGCAGACCTGAAAACTGAAGCTCTGAGGGGAAACATCACCACGCGCATTTCGAAGGTCGAGGGGAAGCAGCTGAGGGCCGCCGTTGTCGCACTCTGCGGCCTGGAGAGGCTTGGTTACACCGGTGGCGGAGGGCTTCGTATATTCCCTCTGCCTGTGGAGCAGTTTGTTCCTGCCGCAGGGCAGGGAGCTCTCGCCCTGGTCACGAGGACGGACAGGCTGCCCGGGGATGTAATAAGGAAGGCTGACCACCCGGGAACCAGGTCTGAAGTGGAGCTCGAACGGTCAGTGCTTGCCTTGCTCAACGCAGGCTGCAATTCCCCTCTTGGCGTGAGTGCACAGGCTCTCGGGCGGGGATTGCACCTCAGGGCGCAGCTGCTTTCGCAGGACGGCAGCTTTGAGCGGAGGGTAAGCGCACTTATAGAACATCCCGCAGATGTGGCGCCCAAGCTTCAGGTTTTCGGGGATGAAGCTTCGAAGATCATAATCTCGGGCGGCGGTATACAGTGAGACATGCAATTTGCTCATCGGGCAAAGGCCAGGCTGCTCTGGAAGGATGGTGATGCATCTATCAAGATAGCGCTGATGAGGCCTGAGGGCAGGGCCGAAGCTTCGCTCGACTACTGCAGGAAAAACGGCATGGAGCCTGTTGTCGCTCCGGCGATAGAGATCAGTGATACGGAGATAGACAGGCAGGCTGTTCTCAGCTGGCTGGAAAAGGCCGATACATGCATATTCATGAGTTCCACCGCTGTTGACAGGTTCTTCTCGAGCCTGAATGAACCAGACTTACTGACGCGCGAAGGGCTCAGCATTGTGGCTGTCGGCAGTGCCACCGCCAATCGGCTTTCCCTGCATTCAGTTGTTTCCACCATGCCGGATGTGCATTCATCGGAAGGGCTTGTCAGGTATGTAGCATCTCTCCGGAGGGCAGGCGGCCCGGTTGTCGTATTCAGGAGTGACAGCGGTACCGAGACACTCAAGAGGGGACTGGAAGCAACCGGTCTTGTCGTGATTGAATTTGCTCTTTACCGCATCAGGATGCCGGAAGACACTTCCCTGCTGGAAGCAGTCCTCGGGGATATACTAGGCGGTGAAAGATACATTCTCCCCTTCTCAAGCAGCATGATGGCAAGGAATTTCTTCAAAATCGCAGAAGGCATGGGAGAAGGGGAGAAGATGTCGTCTGCTCTCGGCAGATGCAGCATATGGGCAATAGGCGCTGAGACGGCCAGAGAAATCGGCTCCCACATCTCCTCCGGCCCCAAGGTTGCCTCAAGCGCCGACTTCGAATCAATGCTGCAGGAGATTGTTGATGCTGCAGGGGGCATGAACCAGCGAACGAGGTAAGGGCCCATACCACAGATACGCCAACACTTGACGCTTTCCGTCAAGCAGAAATCCTCGTCAGTCGCCCGCAGGTTCAGAGCCCAATACTGCGTTCCCCTTTCGAAAATGATTCGCTCAGGCGGAGAACATTGACGAAATAACGCTGCATGCCAGGAATAAACGACCCGCAAGTGATGCGGAAGTTTCTCATCTCAGAGCCCGCACTGTTCGCAGTCAGTGCCATGACATTCAGATATGGAATGACTCCCTCCAGCAGTCTTCGTCCTTCAATGAATGGGACAGCAGCAATTCCTGAGAGTTCCGTCGGGTCGGGAGAGAACGTGTCAAAACCATCCTCCGCCATCACCATGAATACCTCAGAGAACTCTCTGACGTTTGCTTCACCATGTCTGTAGGTGAAGCTGTTTCTACCTACGTGTGAAAGGCACATGCGCTCCACATTTACTCCCACCTCTTCCCTTGCCTCTCTCGCAATGGCAGCGCCCTCGCTCTCGTCGCTGGACACATGACCGCCGACTGTAACGTCCAGAAGGCCGGGAAAACCAACATCTTTCCCTCTGATCTGAAAGTAGGCATGCATCGCATCGACGAACCAGCACTGCATTGTCTTGTGAAGCGCGCCTACCCTGTGTGCAAGCGCTCTTTCCATGGAACCTATCACCTGAAGTGTGTCGTCGTAGACGTCAACGAACTCCGCCGGCATGCAACCAACCTTCCCGCACCTATTGCGCACCTTTTATTTGCTGATCATCAGCAACTGGTTATCGTTTAGCGGAACAAGGCTCTCCTCCCCGGTATCTAATCTTCATCACGCTTTTGAACCCAGAAACAGAAATAAGCGTCTGATCACCTAGTACTGAGAAAGTTTGAGCTGCCGGGAGTCTCCTCGTTTGAAATACAAGTTCGAAAATGATGCCGTCAGGTCGTCTGCAATACTGGTGGTTTGTACCGTAGTGCCTTCGGGAGCGAAAGGAGCACGCTCGGATACGCCTGTCAGGAGCATAGTTGTATTTTCAATGACGTTTGTTGCCTCACTTGTGTTCACTCTCACTTCAGCCGTACTTCTTTTCCTGTTTTCATCCGCCAGCGCTCAGAAGGCTCTTGGCAGCATCTACTATCCTGTGATCGCAATGAGCGTATCAGGTCTCACCGTCTCCCTGGTACTGGCGTTTCTGTCAGGTTTCTGGTTGAGGCGAAGTCTGGCGGAAACTGCCACACTTCCTTCTTCCAGCGGAGTGCCGCATGAGGGCGGCGGGGATACAGGCACCGTGGATTCTCCTTCTGCTTTGAGCCACCTGGATGATGCGGAGAATGAGATCTACCGGCTTATTGTTGAAAGAGGCGGTTCGATGCTCCAGAAGGACCTTGTTGGGCTGAAGAAATACTCGAAGGCGAAGGTGACGCGGGCGATTGACCACCTGGAAAGGGCCGAACTTGTGGAAAGGTTGAGACATGGCACGACGAACATGATCGTTCTGAGGGAAAAGAGGGTAAGATGAACCCTGCTGAAACCTGTTTCACGTCACTTCTATACACTGTTTCAGCAGAATATAGTATGTAGCTGGGTAGGTGAAATGAGGAGACAGACCAAGCACAGGTCAAACCGGGAATTTGCCGCCGCCGTCCTGATCAATGCTGTTCTGATCATTGCAGGCATTACCATGGCCTTTGAAGTCCTGAGCATGTCTGGACAAGTTTCCAGCGGTCAGTACTCGTCCACCAAACAGCAGTTATTCGAGGGAGCAGCTGCCGGGTCGGGTTCATTTTCATCTCCTGTGCTGGCGTCAGTGCTCTCATTTGTCCTGCCGCTTATCCTCGCATGTGTGCTGCTCGTGTGGGCAAAGGGCGGCAAGGCAGGTTTCAGGCGTGATAGGAATGGCAGGTGAACGTTTCAGGAAAGCATGGCGTTATATTACGCGGAGAAAGGCAAGAAAATGGGAGGTCATGTTTTCGGCTCTGATCGTGATTGTCGGCGCATCCACGGGCTTCTATGCACTTGCATCTTCCGCACCGATCTTCCCGGCTCAGGTGCATATTCCTATACATGCCGGAAAGTCGATACACATAACAGGTCTTGACAGGCAGCTGACCGGTGGCACGTCCAGACCAATGAAGTATCTTGGAGAGGCAATACCCTTTACGCTTTCAAGAACGGGGACGCTGACAGGCAGCTGGGATTCCACTGGGGAGAGCGTGGTCTATGTCACTGGACTGAACTGGGTCTGGATGGAGCTTCCAATGCCATATGAGCACAGCGGCTCGTTGAACCAGACACTGCCTGCGGGACAATACAGCCTGATATACGGCGGGTATGCAGGTGACATAATCTTTGTCCGCAGCACCATCGGCATCAGCTACCAGACGCCTCACAGCATATCATCCCTGAGAATACCTGAGGGAGCAGTCATTCAAACAAATGACAGCTCAGTTTCCTTTTCCTTCTCGCTATCAGAGCCGGGGACCATCGTAGGCAGCTTCCTGACCAGTGGCCCATTCTCATTCTCTGTCTCAATCACCGCGCCCGGGACCAGCAATGTCGAAGGGCTAAGCTGCGGGTTCTCCTTCGGTGACATGAATTCGAGTGCAGGCGTGACCGATTCGGGTCCTCTTACCACACCGCTCGAGCCTGGCAGCTACACCCTTACTTTCAGTGGAAGCAACGAATTTGTTATAACAGGAACAATAGAAGTGCTCAACATCATAGAATGGAACAACGCTGCATGATTGGCCATGGAGAGAGCAGAAGAGCTACAGAGACACGATCGTCGGTCACGCCTGTACACCGTCATTGACATGCATAAGTACGTAAGGCTCTCCAGGTTTGTGACCGGATGCTCCCTCGCCGTTACCCTTCTCAGCCTGCTGCATCGGTCATACAGTCCTGTCATATTCTCCTCCTATTCCGTTTACAGAGGTTATCCGGCAGCATTTGTTATTCAACACTTTCCGGGCCCACTTATGCAAGGGCAAACAGCCACTTATTTCACTTACTCCATTCAGGGCTTTCTGCTTGACATCGGCATATGGTTTATTGTGGGAGAGACACTGCTGTTCGGAGTCCTCAACCGACCTGTCAGGCATACCGTCTACCTCCTTGGAGCTGCTGCGGCGATAACCGTCCTTACACTGCTGAACACGGATGTCTCGATGCTCGGCCAGTATGAAGGGTTCCAGGTCGGGTTCGTGAACTATGGATTTCCGTTTGAGTATCTGACTGTATTCTACCCGCTGCTTGGCAACCGTCCTCAATACTATTTCGGCTTCACTGCTGCCGGATGGGACTTATTGATATGGTTTGGTGTTTCTGCATTGCTTTACGCAAACCTCAGATATTTCTCATCGTGGAAGGTTAGTGCTTTCTGGGCATAAGCGCAAAGCCTGTTGCAAAAAGCATCGATCCTGCAACAAGCAGGATGTAGAGCCCTGCCGTACCTGCATGAACAAATGGCATGAACGCACTTCCGAAGAGCGTAGCTCCAATCGTCATTGAAAAAACTGCGGCAGCCGTTGAACCACGCCCTGAAGTTCTGCGCCCTGCCATCCCGTCCAGAGAACTCCCTGATGCCGGGTAATGCATGGATTGGCCGAGGCCGCTTGCCTGTATGCGCCTCAAGCGGACAACATCTCCAGCAGAACCAGCTTGCCCTGGAACGGCGAGAACCGCGGCTCTTGTTGCTGACTGGTTTTCTTGCGTGATGGAGCCGCTGTCTTCAAACTCATCAGCACCGCCGGAGATGACCCTGCTTAGCTGCCTGGACAGCGTTTCGAGCCTCTTCTCCACCCTCTTGTCGAGAGCAAGTTTCTCAGTCAGCCGTCTGACCTCCTCCCTTGCTCCAGATATGTGGAGGTTCATCTCACTCTTCAAATCTTCAATATCCGATTTCAACCTGTTCCTCAGGCTTGCCTCGACAGCTATTGATTCTATCCTTGCTGATATTAGTTCCAGCCTTGAATTCAGGCCCGATATTTCAAGCGCTATTTCAGCCATGGCGGGGCGGACAGCGTCCTCAGCCAGTTTTTCAGCAGTATTTCCCCCGTTTTCTTCCGAAGTGCCTCTTTCCGCTCTTCTCATTTCAGCCAGTCTGTTCTCCAGGCCTGCGAGCTTGTCCTCCAGGTGTCTCAGCCTTTCCTCTCTTTCAGGAATAGGACGCGGTTCCACGTCTTTATGATTGCTTTCATCATTCACAGGTGGCTCCGGTTCACCGGCTGGAGGGGGGCTTACCTCCCCTGCAGTCATGGTCTGGTTCTGTACGGCCGAATGCACTTCCTCAGGGCTCTTCGCTCCGGCAGTGACAGCGGAGGCTGTTTGAACGGTTGGCGCCTTGTTGTCTGGTTTCCAGGCAGCATGCCCTTTTTCCACACCTTCGTTCGTGTTCTGCGTGCTTATCTCCTTGGTTATCTGGAGGGCGCTTACTGATATCAGCGCGGTCGCGTTTCCCTTGGACGGCGCAGGTTTTACAACCGCAGAACCCGCCCTCGATGCAAATGTGAAAGCCAGGGTGGACACTATTACCGTTGTGAGGGCAAGAATGTAGATTGTTCCGCCGGAGTTCACGCCCGCCTGCAGGAGCAGAACCGAGAGTGCCGCAACCGTCACGCCCTTGGGCATTGTTGCGCCCACAAGCTTGAAGTCCCTTGCGAAGCGTTCACCGGAACGCCTGCTGTAGAAAGCTATGGGCAGGCCGAAAAGTCCGCTGAAGTAACGAAGTCCCATGAAAATGGGTATCATGAGCAGTATGAGCTCAATGGCGCCCGTCGTCTGGTCTGCTGGAATGGGCTGCAGTCCTGCCGGAGGTGAGAACAGCATTGTACCAAGCTCAATGCCGAGGCTGAAGTAGAATACTATTCTCACCAGAAGCTCTATCTCATCGTGGAAAAGCATCATGCCCACGAACGTCCTTTTTCCCTGGGCTGAACCGTCACTCTCGTAGGAAGTCTTTCCGCCACCGGGAAACAGGTATCCCACAAAGAAACCAAGATAGATGAGTGCGATAAGTGCAAAGAGCACATTGGCAAAGCCAGCAAAAGAGGTAAGCTGCAGGACTTCCTCGAAGACAAGCAGTGCGATACCAAGAACGATTCCGTAGAGCATCATGCCCATCCTCATCTGCTTCTCGCTGAATTCAGTGACGTCCGAGGATCTGTGTATCATGACATCGTCTGTGGATGTCGGGTGAGGGTTCTTGAGATACAGGACTGCATACGGCTCCAGGCCAGTTCCGTTCTTTTGCGCCAGCCTCCTCTTCACAATCAGCACTATCGACTTGGAGCTGAAATACGCAATAAGCGGAATGCCGGCAAGTGCAAACAGAAGCACCACTGAGTGGTTTGCCAGTACGGCTGTGAGCGAATTGAAGGTGGTGCCGAAGAAGACCGACATCGTGGGACTTGAATTACCAATGTATAGCTGGTTGTAGAATATGGTTACAAAGAGAAGAAGGACGACACTGTTCATTGTGGATTCGAGTTTTATGACACTTGTCAGCTTCGTCAGGTGCTCCGATTTGCCCGTCCTTTCAGCGGAGAGATTTGCTATGTGGCTGAGATATGGAACTATCATTGCGGCAGAGGTGTCCCCGATAAGTGCGCCGAACAGTGCACCAAGCACCCACGGCCAGTTCAGAAGGATTCCGCAGACGTAAGAGAAGATTGCAGCTGAGCCTACAATGTCTGCGACTGCCATCGCCAGTCCCCCGGCGGCGATCCTCAGCCCGGAACCTCTCAGCTGCTTGGCATCCAGGCCAAGCTTCAGCCCTGTTCCCACATAAATCAATACCAGGACGAGGTCTGTTATAAGCGGGATCGAGAAGTAATTCAGAAATGAGGTGAATGCGGATGGAAGAACGAAGAAACCGTGAGCAAGGAGGAAGGCAAAGCCAAGTCCGCCCATGATGAGCAGCAGGACCTGAAATGCCACTCCTGAAACGAATTCATAGATTGCAAATGCCAGTATGGAGCCTATGAGTATCAGGTATGTGGCGAACAGGAGCACTTCTTCCGCGGAAGGATAGCTGGGGATAGGGGTCGTTTCGGCATTCCTCCAATGATTTGCAATCCTCTCTGGCCTGGGGCTGTACCAGATCTCTTTACCAGTCGGTATTGGTGTATAAAAAGGCCGAATGCCAGATTATCACTATGTGGGTCTGTGTCGCCATGCCCTGGCCAGTTCGGCGGGAGCGGGCTGTATTCACGCATTAATCCCGAAATGCCTGCCCCTCAGGTGCACCATTTGCTCTTAACTTGCTCCTTCTAGCAGTATATTTTGGCTCCCTTACGGGTTCAAATAAGATGCAATCCTCTGCTGGGGGCAATGACACGCAAAATTACTGTAAACATGTACATGACTGTCGATGGTTTTGCTGAATTTCCGAAGTATCCTGGATCGGACATTCAGCAGGATGAACCTGACGAGGCCTTTGCTGAAATGTGGGTCAGAAGGTACGATTCAGTCGACACCGTTGTTTTCGGCAGGAGAGCCTTCGAGGGCCATTTGAGCTTCCACTCGGAGGCGGCAAGAAAGCACGACGACCCCGAATTCCTGTTCGAATACTCTCGATGGCTGGACAGATGTCAGAAAATCGTTCTGTCTCACGTCATGACAGAGACCGCGTGGCAGAATTCAAGGATCATGCGAGGCAACCTCGCGGACATTTTCTACCAGCTGAAGCAGGAACCAGGCAAGGACATCATTGTCGATGGAGGACCTTCCGTGGTCAGGGAGTGCATTCAGAGCGGGCTTGCAGACGATTACCGGATGCTTGTTTTTCCTGTAATTCTTGGCAGAGGAAAGAGCTACTGGGGAGCGATGATGCAGCAGGAGACGCTCAAGCTCCTGTCTGTGAAGAGCCTCGAGTGTGGAGAACTCTTCCTGCATTATGGTGCTGTAAGGTAAGCGCTGCGTAGCACTCGCTGCCTTTGGCTTGAGGAAACAATGAAGCCGGAGAAGGCACCCAATTGAATAATGGCCGCGGTCTGCAACGTGCCGCTCCCTTCATTCAGCCATGAGGATATGACAATGAAGCAAGTCAAAGTGCAATCTTATGGCATTATGAAACGTGTCCTTCCATCAGATATATGTACCGTTTGGCGCAATGGTTTCCGGATGCCGAAATTGGCTGTCATCGAGTCTGTGTGCGTACGCATGTTTCCATCTGTTTCAACGATCTCCCCGGTGGAGGGAAGCCTTGCAACTGCATCGGTTCGAGAATGTGACCAGACAACTTCCCGTGTCGAACAGCTGGTCCTGTTTCCTCACAGATGATCGTCCGGCGATCATTCGGACTGCTCTCGATCCCGTTCAAGCACCACTCTGAGGACCGGTAACTGCCGTGCCTCCTCGAGGGATGTGTCGGCTGTTCCGTGGCGCCATAATCCGTACCTGGATTTGCCCTCCAGTATAAGCGTCAGGAATGTTCCTCCGTCTCCTGTTGCGGAATAGAAGGTGTATCCATCAAGCCGCTCGGTGTTCGACAGGCGTTGCTCCTCTGTTCCGCTGGCGCCAAGGTCGTTTCCCCTTACTGTGCAGGTTACAGCACCTTCACTGTGCAGGAGAGGCTGAAGATGAGGCAGGAGCGAGAGATCCATTCTCTCACCCTCGAACCCGTGCCTGCGGAGAATGTCCTTCACACCTGTCATCTCATCAGGGACGGCATAGCCGAAAGGCAGCGGCGTTTGCAGAGTTGTCCTTACATCTGCATGGCAGCGCGTGAATGTGACTACATCTCTGCCCCCTGTCCGGGCGCTACGGAATGGGACTTCGAACCTCTTGTCAGACCTCTCGTACTTCCAGCGAACCGGAACCAACGGAGAGCGCCTCAACGGCGGACCCGCAGTGAGCGAATCCCTGTTCTTCCAAGCCCACTCCAATATCGAGCGGAGTGCCTCGTGCTGGGCGGTCACCAGTCGCTCTCTTTCCTCCGGACCATCCTCCTTCGTTGGAGTGCGCGCTTCCACAAGCACACTGAGCACACCGTATCTCACGGCCAGGGAATTCCGTGCATCCAGAAGGCCAAGACTGCTTGTCCTCACCTTTCCGGACGGTTTGAAAAGAAGATATCTCTCACAGCTGAAACCGAGCCCGGTGATATCCGACTTCACAGCGTCTATCAGAGCGAGGCCGAGCTCACCGGCTGGCCCGGAGAGCACCTGGTCAGGCACGGTGGGTATGTCCAGGAAGACGTCTGCATCGATTACCCTGTCCTCGGCTAGCAGGCGCCTTCTCCTCGGCGGGTAGTTGTGGACGTCAATAACCAAATGAGGGCGCAAGTGCCCGACATATGCATGGATGGCTTGCGTCTCCTTCGACTCGAGCCTCAGGTGATCCCTGTTCAAGTCAATTCCTGATTCGTTCCTCCTTCTGTTTTCGGAGGAGCCGTCAGGATTGGCGTCCTCCAGTATGGAGATATGAAGCGGGGGTATGGCATGCCCCTTCTCCGAGCCTGGGGACTTGAGCAGTCTTCCTGCTGCTTCCCTGCTACCGCTCTCGTCCCCATGCTGCCCTGCAATGATGAAAACCTTTAGCTGCGAGTCATGCCGTCCGAGGTGCTTAACCACGAGCGGTTTCCCCTGCCCGGAGAATCCTATGATGCCTGATGCCTGGCTCAAGTCATTGGAAAGCATGGAACTCAAGCTCCCGATTCCCTCCTATTTGCCAAATCAGGCGGCTGTGAAGCAGGACCAAGGAAACCGGAAAGCGACGTGCCCGGATCGGCGGCGGGTATTTTCTCATGGAAATCATGCGAACCTCTCTCCATGCTCTTGAGCAGCCTGCCTGATTTCATTACCAACACCCTGTCTGCTGCCCGGCTCGTCGTAGAGTCATGCGTCACCACGACAATCGTCATAGTTTCCTTTAGCCTCGTCATTGCTGCATTTATGGCATCTTCTGACTCGACATCCAGTGCTGCCAGAGGTTCATCCATGAGGAGTATCTTCGGCCTGCGCAGCAGTGCCCTGGCTATGGCAATCCTCTGGGACTGTCCAGGGGATAATGTGATCCCGCCACGCTGTCCCAGCATTGTGTTGAAGCCTCCGTCCAGGTCTCGGATGAAGTCAAGTGCGTTCGATAGCCTGCAGACTTCCTCCACTTCACGATCCGAGGCATCCTGTTTCCCGAACCTCACATTTTCGGAGACCGTCCCGCTGAATAACACCGTGTTCTGGGGCACGACTGCTATCTGGGAGCGGAGGGATCGGAGCGAAACACCACGAAGGTTCTGGCCGTCGATCAGGACGTCACCTGCTGAAGGATCATACAGCCTCAGCATCATCTTGAGGAGCGTGCTCTTTCCAGATCCATTCCTGCCTGTAACCGCTGTCAATTTGAGGGGATGGATGGCAAGATCGATTTCTGTGAGAGCACGCTGGTCTCGTTCCCCGTAATTGAAGGACACCCTTCTGAACTCGATGGCACCTTCCTTGACAACCAGATCTGATGCCCCGGGAGTTTCCATGACCGAGGTCGTGGCTTCCATAACTTCCTGAATCCTCTCGAACGCAACCATCCCCTTGTGATAACGGTTCGCCAGCCTTGTGAAGTTGCGAGAAGGAGTGTATAGAAGGACGGTGAAACCTGTCAACGTCACTAGCGTGCCCATGGTCATCTGGCCTGCCATCATTTCGATACTGCCCCACCACCAGGTGAAGGCAAGACCGACAGTAGTAAGCCCCATCGCTGCAGCTGTAACAAGGCCCGCGTACTTCTGGGCGTTGAGCTGTTCTTTCGCGAGCCTGTTCGACTCTACCATGAATTGACTGATTGTTGGGTGTTCGGCGTTCGATGTCTGTATGGTCTCAATCCCATCCAGATTTTCTTTTGCTTTTGATGTGAGCTTGCCCTGTGTGGTCCGAACTATTCTTGTTGCCCTGCGGAGCTTCTTCTGCAGATGCCAGTTGAGCATGAGCTGCAAAGCCAGAACCGCCCCCGCGATAGCACCAATCTGAGGGCTTATCAGAAAGATGAGGGCTGCAGGATAGATTATCCGCAGGATGCTTGTGGTCATCCCAACGAGCACCTGGTCAACGAAGGGCCTGGCCGACTGAGTATCGACGATGACCCTGTTAAGCAGTTCTCCTGAGCCTATCTTCGAATGCTGGTCCAGGGAAAGGTACTCGAGCTTCCTCATCATGTCGTTGCGCAGGTCAGATAGAAAGTGTCTGCTGAGGCGGGCGGTTGATGTCGTCCTGAAGAAACCGCTTATTCCGTAGGCTGCAGAAACTATTACGAGCGAGATGATCGACATCTGCATCAGCGCCTGTCCCTGTGCCTTCACCACCCAGTAAAGATTAGCGCTCTTTCCCAGTGCGCCATTGACAAGTGTACCGGTAAGAACAGGGACCTGCATTGGAATGACGACGAAGGCGATCGCCCAAGCGAACGCAAAGACAAGTTCCGCCTTTCGCGCCAGGACTCGCCTAAGGGCGAACATTAGCGGCGATTGGTGGCCTCCTTCTCTCAGACCTCCACATCCTTTTTGTGAGCTGGCTTCTGTCGAAGCAGGCTTCAAGCGCCGATAGTGCCGGCTCATTCCGATCCGTCGGGGTATACCATCCCCTCGACTCTGCAGCTTGCGCTCACTTCGTCAGTGGAATTGTTCAGAAACAGCTCTGAGCTTACAACATGCGCAAGCTGATCACCGCTCACCGCTGAACTGACGACTGGGATGTCAGACCTGCTCTGGAACTCCCTGACATACAGGGGAGCGGAAGTCATCCGGCCAGACACGAGGCAGACCTTGTAACCCATTTCCTCAAGCAGCTTCGCTCCGTAGATCCCGGAAAGCGAACTCTCCGCCGAGAGGACCAGGGCCTTTACTCTGCTCCTGAAAACAGGGTCCGTGAGTATGATTGCTGTCTCCCTCTCGAGGATGCCGTCTGCTATCTCCATCACAACCACATCGCTTTCCACGGCTGTCGCTTCAGTCAGCATCACATTGAAAAGGGTCATCAATTCATGTTTTGAGGCGAGGTAAGTGGAAGGGAACCCGTAGTCGCTGAAGTCTGCTACTGTCTTCGCAGCCGCAGATCTCATTTCGTCCTGGTCTCTTGCAGACACACTACCTGTTAGTTTGAACGCAGCCACACTCAATCCTGACGCCGAGAGCCCTTTGATCAGCTTCCTGGCAACTGTTGTTTTCCCGGTGTTCATGCCAGTCCCGACCACCACTACAAGGTTGTTACCTTCAGGTGTTCCCGCCCCTTCCCTTAACATGAGTTCCTTCAGGTTAGCTCTCCTCCCCCCGGTATCCTCAAGATAGCTGACGAATTCGAGCTTCGTTGGTCCCTGCATTTCCGCGTTCTTTGACAGAACAGTCCCAACCATGCCGCCGGCAGTGAGCAGGGACAGATCATCTGCTCCTCTGACTTCAGCTTCGTATGCGTCCGTTGCATAGCGGTTCCCGAATACCCCCACGATAAGATCATCGGGATAGAGGCGAACCTTGCGGTTATCTGCCAGTATGATTGTGCTGTGGTAACCAATCTTGCTAACACGCAACAGTGCAAGGTCCCCGACCTCTGGTCTACTCTTTCCTGCTTCTGGTGCTATGTGGAAGGAACTCTGGTCGACCTTCCTGCATGCCCAGGACCACTTCATTCGGCTGCTGGAACCGTATGGTTCCCTGAAGTCAGCCGCTTGGATTTGCCTTAACATAACCCCCGGGAGTCGGCCGTGTTATTTCAGGCGAGTGGTACACTCCTCGAACCCGGGCCCGGCAGTTTCGATAGCTGTACCACAACCGTTATCTAGAGGGGTGTTCCCCGATGCCGGATTGCCTTTCGGACACAGGCAGCCGTGAAGTACTATGATTTCGGTTTTGACTTCTTCTGCCAGCTCATCCCAGAGCCGAAAAGCAGCCCGACAAAGAACAGGACGAGAGCAGCCAGAGTTAGCGCAGGAGCGACATAATCTGAAAGTACAGTGCCGCTGGAGACAGCGACTTCCAGCAACTCTTCCACAAGAAACGCGAAGAACGCACCGGCGAACAGCAGAAGTGTTAGATGTCTGCGGCGCGACCAGCTGAAAAGGGAGAGGAGGAAGAGTGCCAGCGCAAAGATGACCGCCGCAGCGTTGATCGTGAGGCGTACCGGCGACTCCGCCAGTAACACGGCAGAGTACATCATTGATTATCTCCTCCGTCAGAAGGGGAGCTGTCAACCAGCTGGTCCTCTGTTTCTCCCTCTCCTGCAGTGCCGCTGCCACCCAGAACCGCATCAGCAAGCCTGTCAGATAACCGTTCCCAGAGAGTCGGATGATAGCTCCTTGCCAATCTGAATACCTCCTCCTTATCTACTTCCACCGAATACACTACTTTCGACCCCTGGCGAATGGCGACTACCAGGCCCGACGCCACCAGCCTTTTCAGGTGCCATAGCACGGTGCTGTTCGCGAGCCGAAAGTGCCTTGCAATATCAGCCATGTTCTGATTCTGGCTGGATGTCAGGAAAAGAAGAATATCCCCCTCAGACTCCTGAGAAAGAACGTCCAGAACCGCCAGCTCCTTTTCGCTGAAGTGCAGCGTGCGATAGTAGCGTTTGTGCATGTATCTGCGTCTGGAGATTATAACCCTGCCCTCTTCCAGGCGGTACAGATGATACTGGAGCGCCCCCATCGGCAGGTCCAAACTACGCATGATACCCCTCAGATGGGTTCCGGGATGAGACTCGATGAACTGGAGTATCTTAAGCCCTCTTTTTAATCCTAATTCGTCTTTATAAATATTGCCAAGAGCTCTAGCCTGCCTTTTCTCAGCCTCTGCAATATCAGATTGATTCAAAAGGAATACCTCGTTCTTTCCATTTGCCCCCCATCTGTTATAGCCTGTACTCCTGACTCGTTCATTGCATATGTAACCGTTCTCCAGTCTTCCCCTATGACATCTCTGTAAGATTCTTCAAGACCTTGTTTTTTCACTCTATAGCTTAAAAACAGAAGGGATGAAAACACAAGGCAGTGGTAAATTCATACTGAGGGCAGCAGCTTGAAGCCGTCTGGAACGGAACGGTTTTGAGCCAGTTCCACGGATATTATGAGCCCTTGTCAACACAGCATAGAGGCAGCAGGGATGCCTATTCCATTGAACCATGGACAGAACTATGTGCGGCTGCCGGGATATACGCATCAGCGTTCGAATCTGCGCTTTACACTTCAGCTACAGAAGATATAAAATTGACTTGCAGGTATAATATTATTGAATGCTCTGCATGGGATATGTTTGTGCATGCTTTTGCACGCCTCAGGCAGCGGTTCGGGAGGCACGGGCAGGAGAGTCCTTGCGGGTGAATATCACCACTGCTCAGTGTGCGGAGGAAGTGCCGAAGAATATGTGTTTTGTCCTCGGCACTAATGGCGATGAACGAATCTAAGGCAGACGGTCCTGCATCAGGTTCCACCACACGATATAGTTCTGGTTCACGTTGACATAGAAGTCGTACATGGTGAAACTCCCATGCTCAACAGAAACAGATCTGACCTTCTCGAACTGGTGGGTGAACACGTTGAAGATGCTGTCGTTGCCTGTCAGGTTCTGCGCCTGTATGTAGCCATGATTTGTCCAGATGTCCTGGTCGCCCGCGACCTTGAGGTAGCCGTTGATGACGTACATGCTCGAATGCTGCGTGACGAACACAGCATCAACTGTTCCTGGCTGGAAGGACTGTGTTGTGAAGTTGTACGTCATTACACTGTCACCTATCGAAATGTTCTGTGCATACTGAGTGGTATAGTTGGAAAGCAGGACAGGTGCATATGCGTACACGCACGAATTCGGGTTCTGCTCAACGCCAATGAAGTTTACATCGACCGTAACGGACGAACCGCTGACTGTGACCGTTCCGTGGTTCGGGTCTGCCTCGTACCACAAAGTCAGTGAGTAGTATACGGTGGGGATGGTCCATGAATACGAACCGTTGTAAATGCTGTTGAATGACACCGTGGTGAACTGGCTGCTCTGCTTGCTCCCGTTCAGTGTGGCACTCCACAGTGTGCCTGACGGCAATCCCGACTCCATGAAAGTGACCGTGTAAGTGGGCGTCTTGTGGAATGCGATGGGAACAGTGCCGCCACCGGACCCGACATAGACAATTCCGCTTGTCCTGTTCGCGGTATACCCTGCAGGGACTCCAATCGAATAGCTGTACTGTTCATCGGCCTCAACCGTGATCTGCATGCTTGTTCCATACGTTGAGGTCTTGTAGGACTGCACAGTGCCGGCCGGTGTCATCAGGCCTGAAAGTGTCACGGACCACTGCTGGCGGACAGGCCGCTCTCTGAAACGGTCAGGTCCGCAAGGTGCAGGTTATAGTTACCGCCACCGACATCCGTTGAAGTCGGGTCTATCTGTATTCCACCGATTGACTCGTATGCTGGTGCTGTAAGGAGGTAATTCACCCCGGGCTGGGCAAAGAACCTGTAGTAACCGGTGGCATTTGTGAAGATGTAGTAGTTGTAATCTGATGTCGACAGTAGAAGCTCCTGGTCGTCGAGGGGCTGCCCGTTTATGTCATATGCGTAGCCCTGTATCGTGTATGCCGGCAGTGTTTTTATCGACACGTTTGAATAGGCG
>JBJKPR010000001.1:0-13605 GCA_046706185.1 Candidatus Sysuiplasmataceae archaeon | reverse complement strand
CGTCTTCACAAAGCAGTCGAATGTTCTAGCCTCCACCACCTCCTCGTCGAAGACTGGTTTGAGCTCTTCCGCAATCTCCGCGCCCCATGTTCCCTCAACCAGGTACGGCGGGAGCCCGAAGACAGAGTATTCGGGAGAGTCCGCTGACCTCACGGAATGGACGAAGAAGATCTTCATCCTTGCCTTTCTTGCCCTGGCGAGCAGTTTCACCATGCTGGCCACCCTGGTCCTGGTCGAAGGGCCGCTGTAAAGCTTTCCCCTGGGGCTGACAAAGTCATTCTCAATCCCTGTTACGAGAAGTGCGGAGCGACCAGGGGTAATCACGACTTCCCCAGTTCTTGAGGGCATCTACCTTACCCCCTGTGCTTCTGCCCGTAATGGTTTTGGCTCAAAGGTGACAGTGTCGGAGTCAGTAAGTGTGACAATGTAGCTGTACGCCTGGTTTGCCATCTGCAGCCTGAGGAACCGCTCGCCTTCCTCACTCCCGTATGTGCAGTCAACGGGCACCACTACCCGGTAGTACCTCTGTGCAAAGCCGATAATCGCGTCATAGGCGCATCCGCCGTTAGCCCCTCCGGTGACAATTACATTGTCGACAAGGGGCTGCACTCCCATCTCCTCCAGCGTCCGCTCCATCATAGGGGCGGCAAAACAGTCGTGCGACCTCTTGGTCACCACTTTCTCAGTCGGCAACGGCCTGATTTCCTCGATGATCTCGGAATGCCAGGTTCCCTCCAGGAGACGCTGGTAACGGCCGAAGACCCTGAACTGCGGTGCATCCGGCGACCTTATTGAATCAATGAAAATGATCCGTAGCTTGTTCTCGCGGCACTTCTGGATGAACTTCTCTATCCTGCTTATGAACTTCTTCGTCCTTTCCTGACCCTTTCTCGTATCGGGATACATCTTCCCGCCGGGTTTGACAAACTCATTTTCCACGTCAACTACAATAAGCACACTGTGGACTGGGTCAAGGACTAGTCCGCCTCCTTTCGTGCTGCGGGGCATAGGCCGCAGAAGCGGTTCCTACCGATATAAATTTTCTCAAGGCATCTGTGATGGTTCCTGCTGCAACGATATAAGGGATTACGACAAGGAGAGGGCCTGCGCCAAGCAGCACTCGGAAGGATTACACAGGTGGAGTCTTGCGCCGCTGGACGATATTGATCGGGTTTCCATCCGGGTCTGCAATCCATGCAGTTCGGAGTTCAGCCCGAAAGTCGTGAGGTGGCCTGAGCGAGGGTGCTCCCGCTGCAGTCAGGCGCTCATATTCGCGGTCCGTACTGTCTGTCCACAATATGATCGCTACAGGGTGTCCGCCAAGCTCAGGGCTCAAGCCGTGCTCGGTAATTGCTGCCTGTACGGAGGATATGCCGATCGTGAACTGCTCCAGTGTCACCTCGACGTGGGTCGGTGTGCCCTCTTTGGGAGTCCTGAATGTCTCGTGAAAGCCGAGGCCTTCGTAGAATGCCATCAGCCTGGGCACGTCATGGGTGAGGATGTTGATTGATGGTTCATGAAACATGGAGGAAAGATAGAACGATGGCGGGTATATCAAAGCAGCCTGTGCCACAATCAGGGCCGGAAGCGAATCTCGTGCACTGCCTGTGAAAAACCAGGAACATGGAATTCCTGCCCACTGCATGGGGCATGGATCCTCAACATTCTGAGCGGGGTTCATTGCGCGCTGCAGGTTGATTCAGCGGCTTATTCTGGCGGCGGCAATTAGGCTATTGCCCGAGAAAGTTCGCTTGCAGTGGTTGACTCGAAATGAGAATACCTCTATGGCGTCGGCGAGAGCTCAAATCGGCGCCAGGACCTTCACGACCTGCACGCGCGCGCCCACTGCGCCAAAGGACTCAGCAAGTTTCACGAAGTCAGGATTGGAAACATCCGTTCCTATGTACCTCTTCCCGTACTTCCGCTGCTGAAGTGTCTTCTGTGCCGAATAGCTGCAGTCGTTGAAGACCACAGCAACCACTCCTATACCTTCGCGGACCGCTGTCTCCATGTCCTGGACTACCATCATGAAGTCAGAGTCGCCACAGAGAGCTAGAACCTGCCTGTCTGGATGTGCTACCTTTGCCCCCATGGCTGCCGGAAGGGTGAAGCCCATGGCGCCGAATGAAACTGACTTCAGGAAAGTCCCCGGCTCATACCTCATTATGTTTGAAGCGTAGTGAGAGTGCCGTCCGGAGCCGACGGCAACAATCGAGTTCCTCTTGATGGCATTCATGATTATCTTCACGAGGCGCTGCGGTTCTACGTGCTTTTCATCGAACCTCTCTGAGAAGAACTTCTCCCTCTCCTCGTCAATCTCCTTCTTCGCTTTTTCCGCCCTTTCTCTCCATTTCGAGTTTGCCTGAGGAGCTGCGGAGTGAGCCCGCATCATTGCTGTCAGGAAGGCACCCACGTCTGCGTTGATGCCCAGCGAGACCGGATAGTTTCTGCCGATCTCTGTTGGGTCGATGTCCACCTGTATTATCTTCGCGCCCGAAGAGATGACGCTCCAACTTGAAGTGGCAAGGTCATTGAACCTGGTCCCGAGGCCGATGACGAGGTCCGAGTCGTTTATTGCCCTGTTGCAGCTCTTCAGCGACTGACCGTGTGCAAGCCCGAAGCAGAGCGGGTGATCGTCGGGAATGCAGCCTCTGGAGGTGAGAGTGGTGATGACAGGGATGCCGAGCGTCTCAGCGAACTCCTTTAGGTGTACGGAGGCATCGGAAGCAACCACTCCGCCTCCTGCAAAGATTATCGGACGTTCTGACTCAAGAATTAACTTGTACGCGCTGGAGACTTCTTCGGGAGAGGGTGGAAGCCTGTTCCTTCTTCGCTCTACCGGAGTCTGCCCCTTGTAATCTACCTCGGCCCCCTGCAGGTTCAGAGGGATGTCTAGGTGGACCGGACCAGGTCTCCCTGAGACAGCAGCAGCGAGTCCCTGTCCCACCAGCCTGGGGATATCCTCGGGGGTTTTCGCCTGGTTCTGCCACTTGGTCACAGGTCTCAACATGGTCAGCTGGTCCCATTCGTTGTGCGTGTTCCTTCCCCACAGGTTAGGCGGGATGTTTCCTGTGAGAAGAACGACCGGAGAGGAGTCCTTGTAGGCGGTGGTCATACCAATGATGCTGTTGGCAGCGCCAGGTCCGCCCGTTGTCATGCAGATTCCAGGAAGGCCGGTTGTTCTGGCATAACCGTCGGCCATGCTGACAGCCACCTGCTCGTGTCTGACTGTCACGAACCTCAGGTCATCGCGGCCGTATAGTCCGTCGAGCATATCCATGACCGCGGTGCCTGGAAGACCGAATACATGCTTAACACCGTTCTTCGACAGCACGTCAATGGCTGCATGAGCTGCTTTCATGCGGGCGTGATACTGCTTTCGAGTGATAAAACTTCGGTCGCAGTAGACATAACGCTTGATGTTCACCCCTTCTGAGCATGCGTTCGGGATATACTGCAAAGCCGAAGAATCCGACATATGATCTGCTTGCCAGGGAGGATAAATCAGTCAGGTATCAGTAAGGGGCTATCTTGCGGAATTACGGGAACCGCGAGACAACAGCTTCGATCGCTGTGAACGTGAATATATAAGAGTCAAGACACACTTTCGGCACAGATGAAGTGGGTTACAAGAGAGAAGGCAAAGGTGGACAGAATTGCGTGCCCCTGGCTAATCTCCAGATTTGTTGATAAGACGCCTGAATTTCTGTTTGTTCCGAAAGAGAAAGTGCTCGAAGTTGCAGGGTCGGAGGGGGCCATTCCGTTCGATACTCCCGGAGCGGAACTGTTCCACTATGAAGAGAACGGCAAGCAGTATGTCAGCTTTGACGCAATCATAAGGAAGTACAAGCTCACAGACCCGGCGCTGCTGGAGCTTGCCCACATAGTGAGAGGGGCAGATGCAAATATCCCGGACATGCCACCTGAATCACCCGGGCTGGAGGCTGCAGCTCTCGGGTTCAGGGACATCGCCAGGGATGACCATGAGAACATGAAGCTGCAATTCCCGTTCTATGACGCAATGTATGCGTTTGTCAAGGGGAGAATTGCGGGAAAGGCGAAGCTGGAGCACGCCGGACGTTGAAGGGCTTTCGCCCACAAACCAGGAGAGTGGATTCCATTGCCGCATTTTCAGGGCAGGATGAATTTGCCTTTCACATGCTTCACTCGAGAATTGATGTCTTGGTGCAACAGCCGCTAGATTCATCACCCTCCGGCGAGGAAAGAATGAAGGAGACGGTCACGCCTCTGGTGCCATGAGGAAAGCATGGCAAGGATGCAGGTCTGCAAGCGCTGTACTGCTAATCCTGTTTCTTGCTCGCCTCTGTCCACTTGAGCGCGAGCTCATCCCTTCGCGGCCTGTATACGTCGTTGAAGAAGTCAGAGGTGGAAAGCAGCGTTCCCCTGTCAAATTGCTTGACATAGGCAAGCGACTCCTTCCAGGCTGCCCGAAAGGTCTTGCCAAACCTGGAAACGACCTGCCGTTCGAATGCCTCCTTCGTCTGCACCTCCCCTCCAATCGTGAAGAGAATGACACTGCCTGTTTCAGACTTGTATGCCATGTCATCGCCCAGGAAGTAGGTCTCTTCTCCCTTGGAGGTGCCTGCCTCCTTCCCTTCGCCCCCCGCACCGCCGCCTCCACTGAACCCCTTCTTGGCTGCAGCGATGAAAATCGCCCTGTTCAATCCCCACGAATAAGCTGACTCAAGCGGAAGGCCAAGGACAAACGCCCTTGCTGCCTGGAGCAGAGCCATTACCTGAAATCTACGAACAGCCAGAAGGAAACACCCCCGTTTTTGGAACGCCCCTGTTCGTTGCTCCATAAGCGGTCTGGCTTAACATGCTTTGTCCCTGCATTCCCGCGCGGCCAGAATTTCCATTGCATGTGATGGCAAAGAATGGCAAATACAAGACAATCCGATCTCTCTATAGTGCAGCATCTACGGAGAGGCAATGGCAACAGCTCAGGCCACACACCGCTCCAGTATTTCGAGGCAGGGTTCGGCTCCGTCTCCATCGAGGCGCACCTTTGCTCCGACGGGCAGTGTTGTGTTGGGGCAGTTGTGTCCGAAATCGTCACATTTCACGATAGGGAAGGAGTAATCCCTTGCAGACCGCCTGAGAACTTCCTCCATTTGGGTAATCTGCCTTCTCTTTTTGCTCGACTGTAGGGCCCATATGTAACCTATGAGCACTCCCCTTATTTTGTCGAAGGCACCAATCTGCTCAAGCTGGCCGAACATGTAGCTGCACGCATCTGGATCAATTTCAAATGCCTCAAGGAAGAGTATAGTGTTCTTGAAATCAGGCTGATAATCAGTGCCTGCAAGTTTCAGGAGGCACCTGAGGTTTCCGCCTATCAAGCGGCCCTCACCCGTGCCGGACCGGACCGATGTCCATTTTGAATTCTTCCTCACCCTGCCTGTTTCTCCATCAATCAGCCGCGAGGTGAATTCACCGATGTCATACCTTGTCGGTCTCCTTCCGAAGCCCCACATGACGTCATTTCCATGGAAGGTAACAAGGCCGGTTTTGGACCAGAATGCGTTCAGAAGCACAGTGATGTCGCTTATTCCCATGAAGATCTTCGGGTTTTTCCTTATGGAGTTGAAATCTATGTGTGGAAGGCATGTGTTGGACGTATCTCCACCCTGCGAGCATATTACAGCATCTATGTTGCTGTCCTCAAACATCGTGTTAATGTCCTCGGCCCTCTGCTCAGGCGTTCCAGCTGAGTTATACTGTTTCTTCAGGTGGTTCTTGCCAAGTTTGACTCTGAAACCTGAACTGCGGAGGAACGAAATGCCCTCTTTCAACTGGGGCAGCAGCTCGGTTGTGACTGCTGCGGAAGGTGACACAACACCGATCGTGTCGCCCTTCCGGAGCCTTTTTGGTATCATCATTTGAATCGCCTGCTCTGTTCTGCTGGTACAAGGGCAACCCGATTGTCATAATTAAATGCGACAGCCGCTGCATCAGACAATGGCAAATATATTAGCACAAGGTTCTGTCCTTCCGGTCGGTGAAGGTACGGAGAATACGCAGGAAACAGACGTTAAGTGTCCGAAGTGCGGTGGCAACATGGCGCAGGGGCACGTTTTTGGATGGGCTAGGTCGGATATGTCTATCGGGGCGAAGATCGCATGGCTGCCTGCCAGCATTCAGCCGAAGGGAGGAGGGATACGCGACTGGCTTACAGGCGAACGGCTGGAAACAGTCGAACCAGGTCATCACCGGTTGGGCTCCCCGATGTATCCTGCGTGGCGCTGTGACGGCTGCTGTTTCATATTGTTCTCTTTCGAGCAGCCGGAACAGGCCCCAAGCTCCTGACCTGCATCAATGACTATTCCACATTGCTCAAGGCGGCTCTGAGCTCTGCCTCGAAGACATCCTGTCTGGACAGATTGATCAGATGGTCTGCGCCTGGCACGGTGACGAGACGGGCCCCTGGTATGCTTCTGGAGACGAGCTTTGCGAACGGGATTGAGGAAGGGTTATCCCTGTCACCGACAAGGACGGTCGTGGGCACACGGATGGTGCCCAGAAGCCCGTATGCAGGCGTTCCTCCTTCGAGGTGCTGCATACTCCTTTCAGTGAACACCTCTGCCTGGTTCTGCTCCACCATCTTCCTGAACAGTTCAAGGTTCTTGCCTGTGAGAGCGGAGCACCATAGCTTGCGAAGTAGCGCTCCAGCTTCAGCAGCCTTGCCCTCGGCCCACGCATTGGCTATCTCCTTTGACTTCTCCTCATCATATTCGAATGCAGGGAGCTCCTCCTTGCTGAAGGCCTCGAACGGAGTCCCTGACACCCCGGGGGCTGCCAGCAGGAGGCCCCTGACATCGTCAGGATAAGCAATTGCGTAGCTGACAGCAAAACCTCCACCCATGCTGCATCCGACAAGGAACGGCTTCTTGAGGTCCAGGTGCGAGACGAGTGCCCTGATGTCACTCACACATGAAAAAGCGCCTGAGGCTGGGGCAGAATCGCCATATCCTCTCATGTCAAAACTGACTACCTGATGGTCGCGTGCAAAGATATCCATCTCGTGCTGCCACATCCTCCTGTCAGCGATAGCGGCATGTATGAAAATCACAGGTGTTCCGGTTCCCGAGGAATCATAGGCCAAATGACCGCCTGGCACTTCAAGCGTAAAGTGGCCGCTCGATTTATCGTGCGCCTCTGTCATAATGCATTAGGGACATGGAAGTTCTATTTGAAGGTGAAACGCAGGTGACTGAATTTGCTGCGGATGGGAAGCACATGACAACCTGAAGGACTGCCCAGTGCTACTGTTTCGTGCATAACGCACAGGGCCGACTGTCCTGCCTCCGCTTGTGAAGCCAGAAGTGCGGTTCGCATTGCGCCTACGGACCTGCTTCACTGCATCAGTGGAGGTAACTTTTCCATGCGGAAGGAACACTTGAGGTGTAGACGACCTCCTTTGCCCCGAGGAACTCTGAAAACTGCTCCACAGTGCTGGCAAGCAACGACGATACACTCCTTGTTGCAGGCGCACCTGGCTCAGCATGCACTGAACTGACTATGAGCCTCTCGTTCTCCCTGTCCATTCTCGGTTCCAACCTTCCTATTATCCTGTCGCCCCACAGGATGGGCAGAACAAAGGTCCCGTACTTCCTCTTGTTCTTGGGGAGGAACTGTTCATGGATGTACTCGAAACCAAAGACTCGTTTCAGCCAATCCCTGACGGCAACCATATTGTCGAAATGTGCAAGCAGGGACATTCGCGGATACCAGTCCCCTGCCTCTATGCTCTCGAGGAGTTTCAAGTCGCTTGAAAGCATGTAGAAACCATCCCTGCTCCGTTGCCCCTCTATCTCCACGCTGGTTATCCTGGATTCGTCAGCGAGTGTCTCAAGCGCTCCCTTCAGGTTCTTGAACCGGCCGCGGATGAAGTAACGGTACATCTCGCTTGGGCTGGCTGTTCCCAATGCGCCTATTGTCCGGAGAGCGGCTTCACGGTCCACTTCCTCGTGTGGCAGCTCCCTTTTCTCGACCCAGTCTGGAAGAAAATCCTCAGACAGCCCCCATAAATTCTGTATTCCATCGTGGCCGACAACCATGACCTCGCCACTCATGTGGAGATGAGAAAGCATCGCTGAGACGTCGCTCCCGGAAGACCATCCGTCATCGCTTCTCTTCGTCCTTACATAATCCTTGAACTGTGTCAGAAGAAGCGGGCCGCTCTTCAGCTCATCGAGCATTCTCTTTCGCAATTCTCTGTGCTCGGAAAGGAATTTCCGCGCCCTGACAGCGTGCTGTCCCCATGACTTGGTGAGCGAGGCAGGATATCTCCTCATAAGAGAATAGTAAAGGGGGTAGTCCTCCATGAGCACCAGCATGGCCACCGGCGTCCAGTGGTAGAACATTCTTTTCTCCTTCCACAGAAGTTTTTCCACCTCATGGACCCTGAACCGGCCGACCCTGGCATACAGCGCTATTAGATGTGAGGGCGCTATGGCAGCGATGGGGTCCCACTGGACATAGCACGTGTCCCTGACGGTGGAGAGAATATCCCCTGATGTTGCCCTTGCTGGCAGTTTGCCAGCAAGGTGCTGCTTCGCGATTGCCAGACGCCTGACGCTTTCTGCTGAGACTGAAACTGACTCCCTCTTCATGCCGCTGCTAACACCTGAGGGCCGGGAACAAACTGACTGGAACCGGATGCGCCGAGTGGGTTGGTTCTTGGCTCCCGTCCGACACCGGGCCGGCTGCCTCTCCCAGCGAAATCCCAGAGAAACTGCTGCACCCATGCTGGACTGTGCAGAGTGCCTCCGTCATTCCGCTGGCATCAGGATTGATAGAGTACTCCCGTAACCATCTCCGGTTCCCTAAGCGATAATTCCTGTTTAAAGGGATGCCCAGGCAGAGGTGCACCTGAGGATTTGCACGAGCACCAACATTGAGATTCGTATTGCATGAGCTTTGCCAATACACTCTCCGACCTGTTCAGATGGAGATAATTCAGCCTTGCTGAAGGGGGTCGGAATCGGCAGCGGAGTCAATTGCGCAACCCACCGGATTGCACGCGGAACAGAGGCAGCCGCTCCATCGCGGGCAATTGGCCCTGAGGATGTGAATAAATCAGGGACCGATAGACGGCTGCCTGCCTGTGTGCCGCATTCACTGCAGTACATTTTTCAATCTGTGTGCAATGCACTGCCATCATGGAAAAGATGGTTCATGTGTGGCGCATATCATGCAGAGACTGTGTAAAAACTCCCTCTCGTGAGCATGTTTGGATGCGACGTGTACATACTTTTATCTAGCAAACATCATATATCTTTACAATGTCAGATCCATTTGTGAATGGCACCGACAGGAAGCAGAGAATCCTGCTTCCGGACACACTCGATGAATACGTTGACGAGAACAATCCTGCAAGGTTCATAGATGCCTTTGTCGACAGCCTGGATATGGTATCTCTGGGCTTGAAGCACTCTGTGCCTGCCGGAACAGGCAGGCCACCATACAATCCGGGTGACATACTCAAGCTGTATGTGTACGGATACCTCAACGGTATACGTTCGAGCAGGAAGCTCGAACAGGAAACATTCAGGAACATGGAAGTCATCTGGCTGATGAAGAAGCTCAAACCGGACCACAAGACTATTGCAGACTTCAGGAAGGACAATGCCGGTGCACTCAGGGAAGTGTTCAGGCAGTTTGTGTTCATCTGCAGGGAACTGGACCTGTTCGGCGGCGAACTCATAGGCGTTGACAGCACGAAGCTCAGGGCTGTCAACGCCTTCGAGAAGAGCATCACAAAGGCTGTCGCAGAGAAAAAGATAAGGGAGATAGACGGGCGGATTGAGAAGTACATCATGGAGATGGAGAGACAGGATGAACTGGAGGAGAAGCAGTCCAGTGAGCAGAGAAAGAGGAAAGGCAAGGGCGGAGGGAATCTCCTGGATAAGATTAAGCAGCTGGAGGAGAAGAAGGAACAGTACTCAAAGATGCTCGATGAAATGGTCAGCACAGGGGAGCATGAAATATCACTGACAGACCCTGACTGCAGGGCAGTCAGGTGCAATGGATCATTCTTCGCTGGCTACAATGCACATGCAGCGGTGGATGGAAAGAACCACCTGATAGCTGAATATGATGTTACAAACAAGACGGCGGATGCAGATTCACTGTTCGATGTGGCATCTGCTGCCAGGCAGATGCTTGATGCTGACAGCATCGACGTTGTTGCCGACAGGGGATACTTCTCAGCAAAGGAAGTGAAGAAGTGTGTAGATGCTGGCATTACTCCATACGTCCCGGCACCGGACAGAACAGGCAGCGGCCCATCGAAGAGCAAAGGAATACCCACACCGGCCTTCTATGAGGACAGGTTCACCTATGACAGGAGGACAGACACTTATGTCTGTCCAGCAAACAGGAGGCTCAAGTTCTGGACTGTATCTGAAACGAGATCTCCAGGCATGAGGTACTTCGTCTACACGACAAAGGCATGCCTGTCATGCAGATACCTGAAGACAGAGTGCACAACATCCGACAAGGGAAGGAGGTTGTACCGATGGGAACACCAGAACCTCATCGATGAAATGCGTAACAGGCTGAGTGAGAATCCCTACATGATGGCTGTGAGGAAAGGAATGTGCGAGCATCCGTTCGGCACAATAAAGAGGGCATTCAACCAATCGTATCTCCTTCTCAAAGGATTCAGGAAGGTGAGGGGAGAGATTGGATTGTCAATGCTTGCGTACAACCTGAGAAGGGTATTGAACATTGTTGGAACAAGGAAACTGGTGAAAGCAGTTACCAGCTGCTGAATCAACACAGAAGTCACCTTGCCGGGTAACCATGAGATGTAAGTGCCAGTGGTCATCTCAGGCACTCACTTTTTACACAGCCTCTGCAGGAAATGCCACAAGGAGTTTGAGCACATATTCAGGGCAAGAGACCTCCTGAGGCCGCACATCTTCAACGAGCTTGCCTTCAAATGCCCGGACTGCGGAGCGACTGAATTTGACCCGATTTCGCCGAAGGGGAAGTACACTCTCGAGGAGTGGAAACAGATGCATCCAGACCTTGACCTTGAAAGCCTGCCCGACTATTCTTATCCAGAAAACGAATGAACATGAAGCACTGGTTTCCTCCCGTTCAATCACCATGGCCCGGAAATGAGGTGAACTGCCGTTCAACTGCATACTCCAGGCACAGCTGCAGACAATGCAGCCTGCGGCACTGAAAAGGGGCCGCCGTTCTCCTAAGGAATCGACCGGATATCCAGTTTGCCGTCGCTTGGAGAAACGGGCCAAAGCACTTACGCTACCCACGCAAAGAAGAAAAGGGACCTTTCCCGTAGCTTCTCCAACCTGTCCTGCAAGGGGGGAGTTGGCTGTCCGGCTTCTCAAGACTTAGATGGTCCATCAGACTGCCTAGCTATTCGGCGCTACGGTTCTTCTTCAGCCCCCAATCCCCAAAGGAGAAGGAATTCCATCTGAAACGGAGGGTGAGATCGTTGTCTGCCGCCTGCAATTGCACCGAACGCCGGGTGGAAAACGCGCTGAAGGAGGCACAAGGTTCGGAAATGCTGAACTCCATAAAGTCGGCCAGGGATGGCCTTCCATGGGCAGGTGCCTTCAGGGCACCGGATGAACTCTTCGCAGTGGTCAGGCTCCTGAAGCCGGATGTCGTTGTTGAGACAGGCGTCGGCATCGGCCTTTCCACAGCCCACATACTGGTGGCTCTTGCACTCAATGACCGCGGGAGACTGATATCCATCGACCTTCCGAATGCAGATCCGGGCTGGACGCTCCCGAGCTCGGTGCCTCCCGGGTTCCTTGTTCCCGAAGCGGTTCGAAACAGGTGGGAATTCAGGCAGGGCAACACGTTCGAAGTCCTGCCTCCAGTCCTGGCAAGGGAGAAGAGTATTGGACTGTTCGTCCACGACAGCGAACACACTTACGAGACAATGATGTTTGAATTTACCCAATGCTGGAAGCATTTGAGCCCGAACGGATTGATCATTTCAGACGATGCCGCCTGGAATGCGGCGCTGCTCGAAGTGGCGGCGCTGAACCGCAGGAAAGTCGGTTTTATTTACCATACCGGAGGCTCGCTGCCAATTGCATACCTGAAGCGTTGACCGCTGAAACCAGCATTCTCCGCGTATCCCAGAATTCAGCAGGACGATGCTCAGCTGCAGCGAAGTGCAAACGGCAGCCATTGTTTCAACGCAGTGAGTTGCAGCATGCCTGAAAATACCTATTTGCATCAATTCTCTAGACAATCCATATAAGAAGGCAGGCGGAGATTTTCAACAGTGCTGCCTGACCAGGGGGAGAAAGGAAGATTGCAGTTCGACTTCCTGATAGTAGGAAGCGGCTTTGCCGGTTCGGTCATTGCAGAGCGGATAGCGACCCAGCTCGGAAGGAAGGTCCTTGTAATAGACAGGCGAAACCATATCGGTGGAAACGCGTTTGACTTCCGCGACAGCCACGGCATCCTTGTTCACAAGTATGGCCCTCACATTTTCCACACAAATTCCAGAATGGTGTGGGATTACATCTCTCAGTTCACAGAGTGGATACCGTACGAGCACAGGGTGCTGGCTGAAGTGGATGACAAACTGGTCCCTGTTCCCTTCAATCTTACTTCGCTTCGTATACTGTTTGGTGAACAGAAAGCAACTTCACTTGAGGAGAAGCTCTTTGAGCACTACTCCTTCGGAGACAACATACCAATCATGGTTCTCCGACAGAGCGAAGTGCCTGAAATCAGGTCACTGGCAGACTACATCTACAGAGTGATTTTCCTGGGATATACGCTGAAGCAGTGGGGGCACGTGCCCGATGAGCTTGGTGCATCGGTCACCCAAAGGGTACCCGTCAGGCTGAGCCATGATGACAGGTATTTCCAGGACAAGTACCAGGCCATACCAAAACTCGGCTATGCTGCGATGTTTGAACGCATGCTTAGACATACCAACATCTCCGTGAGCCTGAATACTGAATACTCAGATGTGAGCAATAGACTGAAATCGCTGCCGACGATATACACAGGTCCGATAGATGCATTCTTCAACTACAGGCATGGTGATCTGCCATACAGGAGCCTCGATTTCGATTTAGTCCATCACAGCGAAGACAGGGTCCAGCCAGTTGCCCAGGTCAATTTCCCAAATGGCCACAGGTATACAAGAATCACAGAGTTCAAGCACATAACCTCACAGGACATAAGAGGGACAACAGTCGCGATTGAATATCCCAGAGAGCATGTGAGGGGGTTGAACGAACCATACTACCCTGTACCTACAAGAGTAGCTGAAGACCTGTTGGGTAAATACAGGGAGGAGATGAAGAGTATGGAAGATGGAACGGTTTTTGTAGGTAGACTTGCAGAATACAGATACTTCAATATGGACCAAATGATTGAGCGGGCACTCTCAGTCTTCGAAGGCGAAATCTCACCGCGATACAGGTAAGAGTTGCGCCGACGTACAGAAATTCATGATTCCACCCCGGCGCGGATACCACCGTTTTCAAACGGTGGAGGAGCGCAGAATCCTTTATACAGATTATTACCTTCCATAGAGTGATGCTCCAGACATTGATGGTCAGGCTTGTCCCGGAC